>CAXIRU010000071.1:0-84834 GCA_964031875.1 Acidovorax facilis | reverse complement strand
GCAATCTGTTCTACTTTAATTTTTTCGCCGGAAGCAACGCGATACTGCTTGCCGCCGGTTTTTATGACCGCGTACATGTTGACCTCTTGATATGAGTTCTGCAGACGAATTTCCGCAGAGCCAAAGAGTATAGCGCATCCCAAAACAATACACCACCCCTCGCCTCGCCCCAGCACAGAGCCCGCGGTGACCGCAACGAAGACCCTTCGCGGGTTCCTATAATCCGGTCTCTTTCTGTGACCATCATCTTGACTGACCACACCGCCCCCGCAGCATCCCCTCTCCTTCTCGTTGCACAAGACATGCACGAGGTCGACAAGGTTATCGGTCAGCGCTTGACGTCCAGCGTCCCCCTGGTGGCCCAGATATCACAGTACATCATTGCTGCAGGCGGCAAGCGTCTGCGCCCCGCGTTGCTGCTTTTGGTGTGCGGCGCTCTGGGCTATCGGGGAGCGCATCGATACAGCCTGGCTGCTGTTGTGGAGCTGATACACACCGCCACGCTGCTTCACGACGATGTCGTTGACGCATCCACCCTGCGCCGGGGACGCCCCACGGCGAACGAAACCTTTGGCAACCCCGCCAGCGTACTCGTCGGCGACTTTCTGCACACACGCTCTTTCCAGATGATGGTTGAGGCAGGCAGCATGCGCATCATGGAAATACTCTCGGAAGCCACCAATGTGATTGCCGAGGGCGAAGTGCTCCAACTGATGAACATGCACGATGCATCGCTCGACGAAGCGGGCTATCTGCGCGTCATTCGCTCCAAGACGGCCAAACTTTTTGAGGCCAGCGCCCGACTTGGCGCAGTACTTGCCGAGAGCCCCCCCGAAGTAGAAGAAGCATGTGCAACCTACGGGCAGGCACTGGGCACGGCCTTCCAAATCATTGACGACGTCCTCGACTACGACGGAGACGCGGCCGAGATGGGGAAAAACCTGGGTGATGACCTGCGCGAAGGCAAGTCCACGCTGCCTTTGATCGCCGCCATGCAACGCGGCACCGAAAATCAGTCGCAAATCGTACGCCAAGCGATCGAACAAGGCTCGACCGACCAACTTGCCGACATCGTGCGGATCGTCCGCGAGACGGGCGCCCTGGAGGTGACCCGCGCTGCAGCCTTTGAAGAAGCCCGCCGAGCCATAACAGCTGCCGAGCAATTACCCGCCAATGCATATTCAGCCGCCTTGTTAGAATTAGCAGCACAGTTGCTTGCGCGGCGCAACTGAATCATTCATTGCCTCAACTTTTGAGTGCAACCGCGGCACTCGGGGTGTAGCTTAGCCTGGTAGAGCGCTACGTTCGGGACGTAGAGGCCGGAGGTTCGAATCCTCTCACCCCGACCATAAATACAACTGGATTTTCATCAATAGCGCCGTTTTTGTGGTGCTGTTGCCAATCTCCTCTAACTGTACAGCGCTTCAATGATCGGTGATGATAGGATGGTTTCTTTTCCACACCTAACACATTACCGGTTACATGGCCGCCGTCGATACTGCCCTCAAAGAAGCCTCTGCAGTGGCCCTCCCCGGATTGGGCAGGGCCCTGATGTCTGCTGGCAAGCTGACCCAAAGGGCAGCAGAGGACATTTACAAAAAATCACAAACTAGCCGAACCAGTTTTATCGCCGAACTGACGGGTTCTGGCGCGGTGTCAGCCGCCGACCTGGCACATACCGTATCGGCCGTTTTTGGCGCCCCCTTACTGGATTTAGATGCGATTGATCCGATGCGGCTTCCGAAGGAGCTGCTCGATGGCAAGATATGCCAAGCATATCGGGTTGTAGTTCTCAGCAAACGCAATAATCGCCTGATTGTCGCAACGGCCGACCCCACAGATCAAGAAGCTGCTGAAAAGATTAAGTTCACGACCCAGATGGGTGTGGACTGGATTATTGCGGAGTATGACAAACTCAGCCGCTTGGTAGAAGCAACCACCAAATCCACCAGCGAATCTATGGAGGCGCTGACGAGCAGTGGGGGTGATTTTGATTTTGATGATGCCCCTATTGAGGAAGCACCTGAAAACAATGATACCGGGGCAGCGGACGTAGAAGATGCCCCTATCGTAAAGTTCCTGCACAAGATGCTGCTGGACGCATTTAACATGCGTGCATCAGATTTGCACTTTGAACCGTACGAGCATCAATACCGTGTCAGGTTTCGGATTGATGGTGAGCTTCGGGAAATTGCATCCCCACCAATAGCGATCAAAGACAAGCTTGCATCACGCATCAAGGTGATTTCTCGCTTGGACATTTCAGAAAAACGGGTTCCTCAAGATGGGCGAATGAAGCTCAAGGTGGGGCCGGACAGGGTCATCGATTTCCGGGTGAGTACCCTTCCTACCTTGTTTGGAGAAAAAATCGTTATTCGTATTTTGGACCCCAGCAGTGCCAAGCTGGGGATCGATGCGTTGGGCTATGAGCCGCAGGAAAAGGAGCGCCTGCTCGAAGCGATCGGGCGGCCCTATGGGATGATTCTTGTCACCGGTCCTACGGGCTCGGGGAAAACTGTTTCCCTGTACACCTGCTTGAATCTGCTGAACAAACCAGGCGTCAATATCGCCACAGCGGAAGACCCCTCGGAAATTAATCTGCCAGGTGTTAACCAGGTCAATGTAAATGAAAAGGCTGGTTTAACTTTTGCTGTAGCATTGAAATCTTTCCTGCGACAAGATCCTGACATCATCATGGTGGGTGAAATCCGTGATCTGGAAACTGCAGACATTTCCATCAAGGCCGCACAAACGGGGCATTTGGTGTTGTCAACACTTCACACCAATGACGCCCCCACTACGCTGACCCGCATGCGCAATATGGGAATCGCCCCGTTCAATATTGCGTCCAGCGTTATTCTCATTACAGCGCAACGTTTGGCCCGCCGGTTATGCCCAGTGTGCAAGGTCCCCGCCGACATACCCCATGAATCTTTGATCGAGGCTGGGTACAAAGAAGAAGATATTGACGGAAGCTGGGTGACTTACCGCCCAGTAGGATGCTCGGCTTGCAACAATGGATACAAGGGCCGGGTTGGTATTTACCAGGTTATGCCGATATCTGAGGACATCCAACGTATCATTTTGCGCGATGGGAGTGCGCTCGAGATCGCCGAACAGGCGAGAGCAGAAGGTGTGCGCTCGCTCCGCGAATCCGGCCTGCACAAGGCAAGACTAGGCTTCACTTCGCTGGAAGAAGTGCTGGCCGTCACCAACGAATAACGACTAGAGGGTCGAGCATGGCAACCGCAGCATCACGGGACATCAAGGATTTTGTTTTCGAGTGGGAAGGCAAAGATCGCCACGGCAAGATAGTGCGTGGAGAAGTACGCGCGTCTGGTGAAAACCAGGTGCAGGCCACACTCCGCCGCCAGGGTGTTTTTCCCACAAAAATCAAAAAGCGCCGGATGCGCTCTGGCAAGAAGATCAAGCCCAAAGATATTGCGCTGTTCACACGCCAGCTCGCAACCATGATGAAGGCAGGTGTCCCACTTCTGCAGTCTTTTGACATTGTGGGTCGCGGCAATACCAACGCGAGTGTTACCAAACTGCTGAACGATATTCGCGCCGATGTCGAAACGGGTACTTCACTCAATTCTGCATTCCGCAAGCACCCCATGTATTTTGACAGCCTCTACTGCAACCTTGTGGAAGCAGGTGAAGCGGCTGGTATCTTGGAAGCCTTGCTCGACCGTTTGGCTACCTACATGGAGAAAACGGAAGCCATCAAGTCGAAGATCAGATCTGCCCTGATGTATCCAATTTCCGTGATCATTGTTGCGTTTGTAGTCGTGACGATCATCATGATCTTTGTGATACCTGCATTCAAGGAAGTCTTTTCGTCGTTTGGCGCTGACTTGCCTGCGCCTACCTTGTTCGTGATGGGCATCAGTGAAGTTTTTGTGAAGTGGTGGTGGTTGATATTCGGAGTGATCGGTGGAGGGTTCTTCTTTTTCATGCAAGCATGGAAAAGAAATGAAAAAATGCAAATGTTCATGGACCGCGTACTGCTGAAAATTCCGATTTTTGGGGCGCTGATCGACAAATCCTGCGTTGCACGCTGGACCCGCACGCTGTCCACAATGTTCGCTGCCGGCGTTCCGCTGGTGGAGGCGCTGGATTCCGTAGGCGGCGCTTCGGGTAATTCGGTATATGCCATGGCGACAGAAAAGATTCAGCAGGAAGTCTCGACCGGTACCAGCCTGACCGCAGCCATGGGCAATGCCAATATCTTTCCTTCCATGGTGCTTCAGATGTGCGCCATCGGAGAAGAATCCGGTTCGATTGATCACATGTTGGGCAAGGCTGCAGATTTCTATGAGGCTGAGGTGGATGAAATGGTGGCTGGCTTGTCCAGCCTGATGGAACCCATCATCATTGTTTTCCTGGGTACGCTGATTGGGGGCATCGTCGTCTCCATGTACCTCCCGATCTTCAAACTCGGTCAAGTTGTGTAATGGAGATTCCGGTTTGGTGGAATGCAAGCTTGGGCGGAATATTAGGGCTGCTGATCGGTAGTTTTCTCAACGTGGTCATTTACCGGCTTCCCAAAATGATGGAACGCCAGTGGGCCGAGGAAATCCGGGCGGCGCAGGCGCAGGAGGTATCAGAGGGCGTCACTTCAGTCGCACCCGAGCGGGAGCAGTTCAACCTGATGGTCCCCCGCTCCCGCTGCCCGTCGTGCGGGCACATGGTGCAGTGGTACGAGAACATTCCTGTTCTGAGTTACCTCTTTCTGCGCGGGCGCTGCTCGGCCTGCAAGGTTCGTATCTCGGTACGCTACCCCCTGATCGAAATAGCAACGGGGGCCCTTTTTTACCTGTGTATTCAGCGCTGGGGCATGACCGCCACCGGGTTTGCTTGGTGCGGGTTCTCTGCCGCCTTGGTTGCCCTGGCGTTCATCGACTGGGACACGACCCTGCTGCCCGATGACATCACTTTGCCGCTGCTGTGGGCTGGTCTGCTCGCTTCCGCAGTCCAGTGGACTGAAGTGCCCCTGCATGCGTCTGTGCTCGGCGCGGCGGCGGGGTACCTTTCGCTCTGGCTGGTTTACTGGGGATTCAAGCTCGCCACGGGCAAGGAAGGTATGGGCTATGGGGATTTCAAGCTCTTTGCAGCGCTGGGCGCCTGGTTTGGCTGGCAGGCACTGATCCCCATCATTCTGATGTCTTCGGTCATTGGTGCCATCGTCGGTATTGCGATGAAGATCTTCAGCAGCTTGCGGGAAGGCGGCTACATCCCGTTCGGTCCGTTTCTGGTCGGTGCTGGATTTACAGCCATGGTGTTTGGCCCCAATGCCATTCTGGATGCCGTCTTGAATCTTCTGGGCTTGTAGATGACGAATCTGCACAGGCGGCCCCTGCGCCTTGGCTTGACCGGGGGTATCGGCAGCGGCAAGAGCACGGTGGGGAACATGTTTTCTTCCCTGGGTGCCAGCCTGATCGATGCAGACCAGTTGGCCCGCGACATGACCGGCCCCCACGGTGCCGCCATGGATGCAATCCGGGCAACTTTTGGCGCGGAGTTCGTGGAGGTATCCGGCGCTCTGGATCGTGCCCGCATGCGCACTCTGGTTTTCACCCGCCCCGAGGCTCGTGCGCAGCTCGAAGGGATCATCCACCCGCTGGTCACACACCACAGCAACCGGATGGCACAGCAGGCTGAGGATCTGGGCCATGGCCTGATCGTGTTTGATATCCCGCTGTTGGCAGAATCCGACCGGTGGGCTCGCAGGCTGGATGCGGTGGTGGTGGTGGATTGCTCTGCCGAAACGCAGATCCAGCGGGTCATGCTGCGTAGCGGGCTCACGCGGGAGGTGGTGCAAGGCATCATCGACTCGCAGGCCAGCCGTCCGGCACGCCGGGCCGTGGCAGATGCCGTGATTGCCAACGATGGCAACTGCTCATTGGAGGATCTGCGCCTGCAGACCCGCCAGGTGGCCACGCTGTTCGGGCTATGATGCGAACGAAACCGTTTGTGCTTTCACCCCATGCCGTGCGCCACCGGCGTCAGAATACTCCCTGAGCCCCCAGGAACCCGCCAGCGTGATCCTTTACGAATATCCCTTTAACGAGCGTCTCAGAACCTATCTGCGGCTTGAGCAGTTGTTCCGCCGCTTGGGAGAGTTGATTCCCCGCTCCCACGCGCTCGACCACCACTTTGCGCTGGTCACCATCTTCGAGATCATGGATGTGGCCGCACGGGCCGACCTCAAGTCGGATGTGCTCAAGGACATCGAAAAACACAAGCACCAGCTCGACGGCTATCGCGGTAATCCGTCTATCTCTGAAGCGGCCCTGGATGCAGTCATTGCCCAGCTGGATCGATGCTTCACTGCGCTCAACACCCAATCTGGCAAATCCGGCCACGCCCTCACCGAAAACGACTGGCTGATGAGCATCCGCAGCCGGGTGGGCATTCCCGGGGGCACCTGTGGATTCGACCTGCCGGCCTATTACGCGTGGCAGCACCACGCACCCAGCGTGCGCCAACACGCCCTGGAAGAGTGGGCGTCCACCCTGGCGCCGCTGGCCGAGTCCATTTATGTGCTGCTCAAGCTGCTACGCGACTCTGGCGTGCCCCAGAAGGTGGCTGCAGAGCGGGGCCAGTTTCAGCAGAACCTGCCGCAGGGCCGTACGTTCCAGCTGCTGCGCCTGCGCATGGATCCAGCCTTGAACCTGATTCCCGAGATCAGCGGCAATCGCCTCATTGTCTCGGTGCGGCTCATGCGGTTGGAAGGCGACGGACGGCTGCATGCCTGCAATGAAGATGCAGCTTTTGAACTGACCCTTTGCGCGTAAGCAGCCAGAAGCAAGGCCCAACCGAGCCGCAGGCCAGTACACCGAGACCGACAACATCAAGCATGGCCGAAACCACGCCCTCCCAACCGCAAACACGCATCGTTACCTGCCCTAGCTGCGGCGGTGAGAGCGTGTACGGCCCCACCAATGTCTACCGCCCGTTCTGCGGCGAGCGGTGCAAGCAGATCGACCTGGGCGCCTGGGCCAGCGAGGGGTTTCGCATGCCCGCAGAAGCCCCGCCTGCCGACGAGGTATACGGCGACCCGCGCCTACAGCACTGAAACCAGTTGCAGCGCTACAGAGTTGGATAGAAATTGGGCAGTAGCACTTATCAGGAAAGCGCTAGTAGCTATAAATTTTATAGCAATCCAAAGACTACAAAGCTACTCGGGCGAATACTCCAGCCCGCGCTCCGCAGCGAGCCACTCCAGCACCGGGTAGGCACCAGGCAATACCGGTGACACCGTGAGCGGCATCTGCTGCCACGCCATCGCCTGGCCTTCGCGCATTTCAAAATCGCCCGACCATTCCCAGACCTTGCACCAGTGCAGGCGCACCAGGGCGTGGGGGTAATCGTGTTCCGTGACCTTCCAGACACTGGCAGCGCCAATGGTTACGCCCAGCTCCTCGATAAGCTCCCGGCGTAGCGCCTGCTCCACGGTCTCACCCGCTTCGAGCTTGCCGCCGGGAAATTCCCAATAACCGGCATAAGGTTTTCCCGGCGGACGGGTAGACAGCAGCATGGAGCCGTCGGCTCGCAGGAGGATACCGACAGCCACCTCGGTATGCTTTCGCGCTGTGGCCGTGGAGGGGGTGCCAGGTGCTGCGAATGAGGCTACGGCATCAGCCATCGTGGCGCCCCGCATAGTCACGCGCAAACTGGTACGCCACGCGGCCACTGCGCGAACCGCGCTCCAGCGCCCAGACCAGTGCCTCGGGCCTTGCAGCAGCGATCGCTTCTGCAGAAACACCGAAAGAGGCCAGCCACTGGGCAACGATGGTCAGGTACTCCTCCTGGCTGAATGGGTAGAAACTCACCCACAGGCCGAACCGCTCTGACAGCGAAATCTTTTCCTCTACCACTTCGCCCGGGTGGACTTCACCATCCGCGGTGTGGGTGTAGGTCAGGTTTTCGGCCATGTATTCCGGCAACAGGTGGCGCCGGTTGCTGGTGGCGTAGATCAGAACATTGGGCGTGGCAGCGGCCACCGATCCATCGAGGATCGACTTGAGCGCCTTGTAGCCGGGTTCACCATCCTCAAAGCTCAAGTCGTCGCAAAAGACGATGAATTTCTCTGGCCGTTCAGCCACCACGTCCACGATGTCGGGCAGGTCCACCAAGTCGGCCTTGTCCACCTCGATCAGGCGCAGGCCCTGGGCAGCATACGCATTGAGGCAGGCCTTGATGAGCGATGACTTGCCGGTGCCGCGTGCCCCGGTCAGCAGCACGTTGTTCGCAGGCTTGCCCAGCACAAACTGCTCGGTGTTGCGCTGGATCTTTTCCTTTTGCGCATCGATTTCCTGGAGATCCGCCAGTTGCATGGATGCCACATGGCGCACAGGCTCCAGCGATCCGTGGCCACTGCTGCGCTTGCGGTAGCGCCAGGCAATGGACGAGGACCAGTCCGGCGCCCCCAGTGGCTGGGGCAGCACAGACTCGATGCGGGCGATCAGTTGCTCGGCCCGCTCGATCAGATGTTCGAATTTTTGATTCATTTCAGGGCCTAGCGCTTATCTTTCAAGCGCTAACAGCTATCAAATTAGGAGCTATCTTACGAGCGATAGTCCGCATTGATGGTGACGTATTCGTGGCTGAGGTCGCAGGTCCAGACGGTCTCGGAGGCATCGCCACGGCCCAGCAGCACACGCACCGTGATCTCGCTTTGCTTCATCACGCGCTGGCCGTCTTCCTCGCGGTAGGTGGGGTTACGCCCCCCCTGGACGGCAACGTGCACATCGTCCAGATACAGGTCGATGCCTGTCTGGTCCAGGTCTTCGATACCCGCATAGCCTACTGCCGCCAGGATACGGCCCAGGTTCGGGTCGCTGGCAAAGAATGCTGTCTTGACCAAGGGAGAGTGTGCGATGGCATAGGCCACCTTGCGGCACTCTTCGCTGGTCTTGCCGCCTTCCACCTGCACGGAAATGAACTTGGTCGCGCCCTCACCGTCGCGCACGATGGCCTGGGCGAGCTTTTGCGACACCGCCAGCATGGCGGCCTTGAGAGCCTGGCCCTCGGAACTGCCCAAAGAGGTGATGGGCGCATGCGCGGCCTTGTTGGTGGCCACCACCACAAACGAATCGTTGGTAGAAGTATCGCCATCGATGGTGACGCGGTTGAAGGAGCCATCGGCCAGTTCGCGGACCAGCTGCTGCATCACGCCAGGGGCCACGCAGGCGTCCGTGGCCATGAACCCGAGCATCGTGGCCATGTTCGGCCGGATCATGCCTGCGCCCTTGCTGATACCGGTGATGGACACCGTCGCGCCCCCAATCTGCACCTGTGCTGAGAAAGCCTTGGGCAAGGTGTCCGTGGTCATGATGCCTTCTGCGGCACGGGCCCAATGCCCAGGCTGCGCGTCGGCAATGGCAGCAGGCAGGCCTGCCGCGATGCGATCGCTGGGCAATGGCTCCATGATCACACCGGTCGAGAAGGGCAGGATCTGCTCGGGCGCCACGCTGAGCTGGCGGGCAAGGGCAACGCAGGTTGCACGCGCCCGCGCCAGGCCATCAGCCCCCGTGCCGGCATTGGCATTGCCGGTATTGATGACCATGGCACGAATCGGTTGCCCACTGCTCAGGTGTTCACGGCTGACCTGCACGGGGGCCGCACAAAAGCGGTTCTGGGTGAACACGCCAGCCACGCTGGCGCCTTCATCCAGCAAGAACACGGTCAGGTCCTTGCGGTTGGCCTTGCGGACACCGGCTTCGGTCACGCCGATGCGCACTCCGGCAATCGGGCGCAGATCGGCAGCAACAGGGGCAACGAGATTGACGGGCATGAGGGTCCTTCTAAAAAACTGCGGCCGATTATCCGGAAAACCGTGGCGCGCCAATGAAAACACGGGCCGAAGCCCGTGTTATGTGGATCAGGAAATCAAGCCAGCTTGCCGTGGCACTGCTTGTACTTCTTGCCGCTGCCACAAGGGCAGGGATCGTTGCGCCCCACGCGGATACCTTCCGGAAGGGCCTGGCCCACCGTCTGGGCATCGACCGTGCTCTCCACCTCGCCCGTTTCGGTGGGCGCGGTGTAGGTCACGTTGGCAATGCTTTCGCCACGGCTTTCCATTTCCTGGGCAGCCTGGTCCAACTGTTCGGGCGACTGCACCTGCACCGTCATGAGAATCTTGGTGACTTCGTTCTTCACCTGATCGATCAGCTGGCGGAACAACTCGAAGGCCTCGCGCTTGTATTCCTGCTTGGGCTGCTTTTGCGCATAGCCGCGCAGGTGGATGCCCTGGCGCAGATAGTCCAGCGCAGAGAGATGGTCGCGCCAGTTGGAGTCAAAACTCTGCAGCAGCACCATGCGCTCGAACTGCGTGAAGTTTTCGCGCCCCACCTGCGCCACCTTGGCATCAAACGAGGCATGGGCTGCAGCCAGCACCTTCTCCAGGATTTCATCGTCGGTGATGGCGCTGGCGCCCTGGACCACCTGCTGCAACGCCATGGACACCTGCCACTCATCGTTCAGCACTTTTTCCAGGGTGGCGATGTCCCACTGCTCTTCCACAGACTCGGCGGGCACATACTGGCGCACCAGGTCGGTCATGCAATCTTCGCGCATGGCGGCGATCACATCCGACAGGTCGGCGGCATTCAGTATGTCGTTGCGCTGCTGGTAAATCACCTTGCGCTGGTCGTTGGACACATCGTCGTATTCCAGCAGCTGCTTGCGGATGTCGAAGTTGCGGGCTTCCACCTTGCGCTGGGCCGACTCGATGCTGCGCGTCACGATGCCAGCTTCGATGGCTTCGCCATCGGGCATCTTGAGGCGGTCCATGATGGCCCTGACGCGGTCGCCTGCAAAGATGCGCATCAGCGAATCGTCCAGGCTCAGGTAGAAACGCGACGAGCCCGGATCGCCCTGGCGGCCTGAACGGCCGCGCAGCTGGTTGTCGATACGACGGGATTCATGGCGCTCGGTCGCAATGATGCGCAGGCCGCCCAGCTCCTTGACCTTCTCATGGTCGATCTTCCACTGCTCGCGCAGCCCGGCCACCTTGGCAGTGCGATCGGCTTCCGACAGGGTCTCGTCGGCTTCGATCGCAGCCACATCTTTTTCGATATTGCCGCCCAGCACAATGTCGGTACCACGGCCAGCCATGTTGGTGGCGATGGTGATCATGCCTGCTCGGCCGGCCTGGGCCACGATGTCAGCCTCACGGGCATGCTGCTTGGCATTCAGCACCTGGTGCGGCAGGCCTTCCTTGTTCAGCAGCTGGTCGATGATTTCAGAGTTCTCGATCGACGTGGTGCCCACCAGCACGGGCTGACCGCGCTCATGGCATTCACGGATGTCCTTGATGGCGGCTTCGTATTTCTCGCGCGTGGTTTTGTAGACGCGGTCCAGTTGGTCGTCGCGGCGGCTGGGGCGGTTGGGCGGAATGACCACGGTTTCCAAGCCGTAGATTTCCTGGAACTCGTACGCCTCGGTATCGGCCGTACCGGTCATGCCGGCAAGCTTGTTGTACAGGCGGAAGTAGTTCTGGAAGGTGATGGAAGCCAGCGTCTGGTTTTCGGCCTGGATGTTCACGCCTTCTTTGGCTTCGACAGCCTGGTGCAGGCCTTCACTCCAGCGGCGGCCCGACATCAGGCGGCCAGTGAATTCATCCACGATGACGATTTCACCGTTTTGCACCACATAGTGCTGATCCCGGTGGTACAGGTGATTGGCACGCAGCGCTGCATACAGGTGGTGCATCAGCGTGATATTGGCTGGGTCGTAGACCGAAGCCCCCTCGGCAATCAGGCCCTGACTGGCCAGAATGCGCTCGGCACTTTCATGGCCCTGCTCTGTCAGGAACACCTGGTGCGTCTTCTCGTCCAGCGTGAAGTCGCCAGGCTTGGTCACGCCTTCGCCCGTGCGTGGGTCGGCTTCGCCTTCCTGGCGCACCAGAAGCGGCACCACCTTGTTCATGGCGATGTACATCGCCGTGTGGTCTTCGGCCTGACCGCTGATGATCAGCGGCGTACGGGCCTCGTCGATCAGGATCGAGTCCACTTCGTCCACGATGGCGAAGTTCAGGCCTTGCTGAACGCGATCCCGCGCTTCATAGACCATGTTGTCGCGCAGGTAATCGAAGCCGTATTCGTTGTTGGTGCCGTAGGTGATGTCGGCACGGTAGGCCTCCTGCTTTTGCTCGCGCGGCATGTTAGGCAGGTTGATCCCCACCGTCAGGCCCAGGAAGTTGTAAAGCCGCCCCATCCACTGCGCATCGCGGTTGGCAAGGTAGTCGTTCACCGTCACCACATGCACGCCCTTGCCCGATAGGGCGTTGAGGTATACGGGCAACGTGGCGGTGAGGGTCTTGCCTTCACCGGTCCGCATTTCGGAAATCTTGCCGAAGTGCAGCGCCATGCCTCCGAGCAGCTGCACATCGAAGTGCCGCATCTTCATGATGCGCTTGGAGCCCTCACGCACCACCGCAAAAGCCTCGGGCAGGATGTTGTCCAGTGACTCCCCCTTGGACACGCGCTCCTTGAACTCCTGCGTCTTGGCCTTGAGCTGCTCGTCCGACAGCTTCTCGTAGTCGGGCTCCATCGCGTTGATGCGGGTCACCGTCTTGCGGTACTGCTTGAGGAGCCGGTCGTTGCGGCTGCCGAATAGTTTGGTGAGGAAGTTGGTGGCCATGCGAACAGGACCGCCTGCCCCGCTGCAAGCAGCGCGCCAAGCGACCGAAATCCCTAAGATGAATTGAGTTCAGGTGGGTCCATCGCCCGGAATTGCAAGCCTGCAATTCCGGGCCCTGAACACCGGACCCGCGATTTTACCTGCCTGCTGCAGGTGCGGCCGCCTGCCCGGCCGATGCATTCGGCGCTATCGCCGCAACCTGCGCGCCCGCAGCCGTGCCGCCTGCACTGAGAAACTTCTGAGGGTCCTGAAAAACCCCTTGCACCAGCACCTCAAAGTGCAGGTGAGGGCCCGTGGAACGTCCCGTAGT
Source organism: Acidovorax facilis (assembly GCA_964031875.1). Classification (GTDB taxonomy): domain Bacteria; phylum Pseudomonadota; class Gammaproteobacteria; order Burkholderiales; family Burkholderiaceae_C; genus Acidovorax; species Acidovorax facilis_A. The sequence continues at coordinate 71,873 of CAXIRU010000071.1, read as the reverse complement.
CCCCACTTCGGCAATCTTCTGACCACGGCGCACGATATCCCCCTGCTTGACCAATGTGCGTGACGCGTGGGCATATCGGGTAACCAGTTGGTTGCCATGGTCCACTTCGACCATGTTGCCGTAGGCGGGGTGGTACTCCTGGGTAACCACCACCCCCCCCGCAGCCGCCAGGATTGGCGTACCGATGTCTGCCTGGAAATCCAGACCGGTGTGCAAGGCCGACTGGCCCGTGATCGGATCCACGCGCCAGCCAAACGCCGAGCCCGGAGCCCGCCCGGCGACCGGTGCGTGAGTGGGGATCATTTTTTTACGGATGTGCTGATCGAACAAACGCGATTCGAGCACAGTCATCAAGTCCACACGCTGGTTGGTCAGTCGCTCCAGCTCGTCGAGGGTGGACTGTAACTCCTCCATGGAGAGGTTGCGCGCGCTGACCAGTACCCCCCCACGCCCATCGGACTTCGGGATATCGGCAGGCGCCATGCCCGCCAGGCCCAGCACGCGATCTCCCAGGGACTCGAGCTGCACCATGCGCGCCTGCATCTCGCCAACACGGCGGGCCATGGCATCCAAATTGGCGCGCATGAAGCGGTCTCGCTCGGCAAACTCATCCTTGACGACCAGCCGCACCAGCGACCCCACGATGGGCCAACCTTCGCGGGCACCCTTCAGGAACACCCAGTGATACAGCGTCGCAGCCACCAACATGAGGCACAACGACAGCAAGAGCCCTGCCAGAATCAGTCGGGTGCCCGACAGGTGAATGGCCCGGCTGCGCGCCAGCCTGGCGTCCGTGATAATCAGATGCACTACGATTTCTCCACGCCCGAAGACGCACACCATGAACCGCCGCCACTACGCCGTCACCCTGCAGCAAGCCAGCGAGGACTCTCCTACGCTGGCCAAGCTAACAGCGCTGACACGCGACTCCAGTGATCGGCTCAAGGCCATTGAAATGCTGATTCCTGCAGCACTGCGCCCAGCGATCCAGGCCGGCCCCATCGACGGAGACTCCTGGTGCTTGCTGGTCAAAAGCAATGCCGCAGCGGCAAAAATACGCCAATTGCTGCCTGCTCTGCAGGCGCATTTGCGCAGCCGGGGGTGGGAGGTTAACGCGATTCGCCTGAAAGTTCAAACCTGACAGCCAACGCCAGGAACAGGGAATGCGGGAAAGATAGACAAAGAATGGTGCCGGTTGTCGGAATCGAACTGACGACCTACCGCTTACAAGGCGGGTGCTCTACCAACTGAGCTAAACCGGCGAAGACTGCATTTTATCGCGGAAAAAGCAGCCCAAAAACAAAAGCCTGCTATTTGACCCGCTTGAGCGACGGTCGTGCACCACCAGCCGCCGGCGGCGGGCGCGGCGCATCACCACCTTCGTCGGGATCCTTTTTGCCATCGTCCGCGGCCACCAACTGAACCACGCGGTCCTCTGGAGCTGGCGCGGTCCCTGCCTTCAAAGTATCGCCGGAAGGCACCGCTTCTGCCGACACTGGTGCCATGACTCCAGCAACGGCAGAACCACTGGCAAGCACATCCACCGGAGGTGGAAACGCCATGCCTTGGCCATTTTCGCGGGCATAGATAGCAATTACCCGCCCCACCGGCACCAGGATCTCACGCGGTTTACCCCCAAACCGGGCTTTGAATTCAATGAAATCGTTGCCCAATTGCAGGGCACTCGTCGCATCAAAACTGATGTTCAGAACAATCTCACCATCCTTCACATATTCACGCGGCACCTGCACAGAATCATCAACACGCACCGCCACATAGGGAGTGAGCCCGTTGTCGGTGCACCACTCGTACAGGGCACGAATGAGGTACGGGCGTGTGGATGTGGATTCCTGTGCAGTCATGAAGGTGAAAGGCAGCTGCCGTGGGTAAGGTGACAGAACAGGGCGCAAGTTACTTGCGCATGACCTTCTCGGATGGAGTCAACGCCTCAATGTAGGCGGGGCGCGAGAAGATGCGCTCTGCGTACTTGAGCAGCGGTGCTGCATTCTTGCTAAGGTCGATGCCATAGTAGTCGAGGCGCCACAGCAGCGGCGCAATGGCTACATCGAGCATGGAGAAGTTGTCGCCCAGCATGTACTTGTTCTTGAGGAACACAGGTGCCAGCTGCGTAAGGCGATCACGGATGTGAGCCCGCGCCTTCTCCAGGGCCTTTTCGTTCCCCTTGGTAGCCCGCGACTCCAGGATGTTCACGTGCACGAACAACTCCTTCTCGAAGTTGAGCAGAAACAAGCGCACGCGCGCACGGTCCACAGGGTCGCCAGGCATCAGTTGGGGATGGGGGAACCGCTCGTCAATGTACTCGTTGATGATGTTCGATTCGTACAGGATCAGATCCCGCTCCACCAGGATTGGAACCTGGCCGTATGGATTCATCACGCTGATGTCTTCGGGCTTGTTGTACAGGTCCACATCGCGGATCTCGAAGTCCATGCCCTTTTCGAACAGGACAAAACGGCAGCGGTGGGAAAAGGGACAGGTCGTACCCGAGTAAAGCACCATCATGGTGGGAGGCTCCTAAAAATCAAAAGAGTGGGACGCCAAAAGCGCCCACTCTGCAAAAAAACCATAGGCACCCCGAAGGGTGCTTTCGATGGATATCGCTGCTGCGCGTGTTACTTCACATCTTTCCAGAAGGCCGCATTGAGCCTCCAGGCGATTACTGTGAAAACGCCCAGGAAAATCAGCACCCAGACACCCACGCGCTTGCGGGTGTTTTGCGCTGGCTCAGCCATCCACTGCATGTAGTTGACCAAGTCACCCACGGTCTGGTCGTATTGCAGGGGCGTCATCAGACCCGGCCGAACCTGTTCCCAGCCCTTGAAGACCTGGGTCTTGTGGCCGTGGCTTTCGTGCTCTTCAAACACCGGGCGACGATCACCCTGCAGTTCCCACAACACGTGGGGCATGCCCACATTGGGGAACACGAGGTTATTCCAGCCTGTCGGCTTGGTTTCATCGCGGTAGTAAGTGCGCAGGTAGGTGTAGAGATAGTCTGCACCCGAGCCACCCGCACCGGCCCGCGAACGGGCGATCACAGTGAGGTCAGGAGGATTGGCACCGAACCACGCCTTGGCCTGCTTGGGATCAATCGCCGCCTTCATGGTTTCACCGACCTTGTCCGTCGTGAACAGCAGGTTGTCCTTGATCTGCTGATCGGTCAAACCGATGTCCTTCAGGCGATTGAACCGCATGAACGCCGCTGAATGGCAATTCAGGCAGTAATTGACAAACACCTTGGCGCCATTTTGCAGCGAGGCCAAATCGTTCGTCTTGGCGGGAGCCTTGTCCAGCGGGATACCACCGCCCGCAGCGAGTGCGGAGCCAGCAGCCAGACCCAAGGCTGCTACCAGCGTGAGGATGATTTTCTTCATTGTTGTTATCTCCTGGGGCTCAGTGCGCCACAAAGGTCACGCGGTTAGGCACAGCCTTGGCCTCGCCGATGCGGCTCCACCAGGGCATCAGCAGGAAAAAGCCGAAGTAGAACAGCGTACCCACTTGCGACACACGCTCGCCGATGGGAGAAGGAGGTTGCACACCCAGGTAGCCCAGGATCAGGAAAATGATCACGAACACACCGTACAGGTACTTGTGCCAGTCAGGACGGTAACGGATCGACTTCACCGGGCTGTGGTCCAACCAAGGCAGGAAGAAGAGGATGATCACAGCACCACCCATCACCACCACACCCCAGAACTTGGCATCGATCGAAAGCATCAGCACCACTGCAACAACGGCTGCACCGGCAATGCCAGCCTTGATGAAGCCGGGCAACTTGGCCTTGAACACCCCAAAGGCAGCCCCCGCCAGCACACACAACACCAGCACGTACATCATTTCGGTCGTGATGGCACGCAGCATCGAGTAGAAAGGCGTGAAGTACCAGACTGGGGCAATGTGCAGCGGCGTCACCAACGGATCGGCCGGAATGAAATTGTTGTACTCCAGGAAGTAGCCACCAAACTCAGGCGCAAAGAACACCACGGCCGTGAACGCCATCAGGAACATGCTCAGCGCAAAGATGTCGTGCACCGTGTAGTAGGGGTGGAACGGCACGCCATCGAGCGGCTTGCCATTCGCATCCTTGGGCGCCTTGGGTCCCTTGATTTCCACACCATCGGGGTTGTTGGAGCCCACGTCGTGCAGCGCCAGCAAGTGGGCCACCACCAAGCCGAGCAGCACCAGCGGCACGGCGATCACGTGGAAGCTGAAGAAGCGGTTCAGCGTGGCATCACCCACCACGAAGTCGCCACGGATCAGCAAGGCCAGATCAGGGCCGATGAAGGGAATGGCAGCAAACAGGTTCACGATCACCTGGGCGCCCCAGTACGACATCTGCCCCCAGGGCAACAGATAGCCCATGAAGGCTTCGGCCATCAGGCACAGGAAGATGGCGCAACCGAAGATCCAGACCAGTTCGCGCGGCTTGCGGTAGCTGCCGTAGATGAGTCCACGGAACATATGCAGATACACCACCACGAAGAAGGCCGAGGCGCCTGTAGAGTGCATGTAGCGGATCAGCCAGCCCCAGGGCACATCGCGCATGATGTATTCGACCGAGGCGAACGCCAGGTTGGCATCGGGCTTGTAGTGCATGACCAGGAAGATGCCGGTCACGATCTGGATCACCAGCACGACCAGCGCCAGCGAGCCGAAGATGTACCAGAAGTTGAAGTTCTTCGGAGCGTAGTACTCCGACATGTGCACCTTGTAGGCATCGAAAGCGGTCGGGAAGCGGTTCTCGAACCAGTTCGTGACCTTGGCGCCAGCCGAGGCGTTGGGGGAGATTTCCTTGAATTCAGCCATATCGATTTACCTCAGGCCTTCTTGTCTTCGCCGATCAACAGCAGCGTGTCGGACAGGTACATGTGCGGCGGCACCTCCAGATTGTCAGGCGCCGGCTTGTTCTTGAAGACCCGACCAGCGACGTCGAATGTAGAACCGTGGCAGGCACACAGAAAGCCACCGTGCCAGTCGTCTGGCAGCGAGGGCTGTGGGCCGGTCTGAAATTTGTCTCCGGGCGAGCAGCCAAGGTGGGTGCAAATGCCCACACCCACAAACACTTCAGGCTTGATCGAACGGTGCTGGTTCTTGGCGTACTCGGGGGTGGGGTACGTCTTGCGATCCGACTTGGGATCGGCGAGCTGCGTTTCCGTTTGAGCGAGAGACTCCAACTGCTGGGGCGTGCGCTTGAGAATCCAGACGGGCTTGCCGCGCCATTCGACGGTCAGTTTTTCGCCGGGCTGCAGGGCGGAGATGTCCACCTCCACCGCGGCACCGGCCGCTCTGGCTTTTTCCGAAGGCTGGAAACTACTGACGAAAGGCACTGCAACTGCCACTCCGCCAGCGGCACCGGCACATCCGGACGCAATCAGCCACGTCCTTTTACTGGTGTCGACTGGTGTGTCACTCATGGGGATCCTCGGTAAACATCGCTATTGTTGGGTCAACCGCGAATTGTAGCGGAGTGAAAATGGTTATTTCAAAGTGGTGGACTGTCCCGCCCAGCGCGGAGCCGGGTGATACTCTGGCATCACCACTCAAACAAGGAGCACACCATGGGGATGATGCAGGAATTCAGGGAGTTTGCAGTCAAGGGTAACGTGATTGACCTTGCCGTCGGCGTAATCATTGGGGGGGCGTTCGGAAAGATCGTGGACTCGGTGGTGTCCGACCTGATCATGCCAGTGGTCGGACTGGTGTTCGGCAAGCTCGACTTCTCCAACCTCTTCGTGGTGCTGGGCTCCGTTCCCCCGGGCACGGCCATGACGCTGGATGCCCTCAAGAAGGCGGGCGTGCCGGTGTTCGCCTATGGCAGCTTTCTGACCGTGGCCGTCAACTTCATCATCCTGGCGTTCATCATCTTCATGATGATCAAGCAGATCAACCGCCTCAAGCGCGAAGCACCCGCGCCCGCGCCAGAGGCTCCGCCCGCGCCCGCCGAAGACATCGTTCTGTTGCGCGAGATCAGAGACAGCCTGAAAAAATAGTCTTCCCTGGAGACCCTGCGCTCCATCCAGCACAGCCTTGCCGCGCAGGATGGGCGCAACCAGCGCTGCGGGGCGCCGGGTGCGCAGCGGCCGGTGGCCCGGAGCCCGACCCGATCAAACCCCGCCCCCTCGGTAATCCTCTATTGTCCGGTATTGATTTCGCAGCGCTTCGCACTTGAATACCGGCCGATGCCGATCACCGGCTTCACCCAGCCAACGCCCGTGCCATGCGCACGGCTTCGATCAGGCTCGCAGCATCGGCCACGCCCTGCCCTGCGATGTCGAAGGCGGTGCCATGGTCGGGACTTGTGCGCACCAGCGGCAGGCCCAGGGTCACATTCACCCCTTTGTCCACACCCAGGTACTTCACCGGGATAAGCCCCTGGTCGTGGTACATCGCAATGACCACGTCGAACTCTCCAGCGCGCTGGGGCGTGCTGCGCGCGCGCATGAACACCGTGTCGGGCGCAAAGGGCCCCTGCACATCCAGCCCCTGCGCGCGCGCTGCGACGATGGCTGGCGCGATGACCTCCACCTCCTCGCGACCAAACAACCCACCCTCGCCCGCATGGGGATTGAGCCCCGCCACGGCGATGCGCGGCGTCCGCCCCAAGCTGCGCACCAAGGCGGCGTGCGTGATCAGCAACGTCTGCAAGACGTTGTCCACCGTTACCGCTGCAATGGCATCGCGCAGCGACATGTGGATACTGACCAGCACCGTGCGCAGCTCGTCGCTGGCCAACATCATGCGCACGGGCATTTGCGCCAGCGCTACCCCCTGGTGTGCGGCGGCCTCGGCCTGCAGCAGCTCGGTGTGACCCGGAAACGCCACGCCTGCGGCTGACAGTGCTTCCTTGTGCAAAGGCGCCGTGACCAGCCCGGTCACCTCGCCCCGCAGCGCTGCGCGCACAGCCCAGATCACGCTGTCTGCCGCGGCACGCCCTGCAGCGGCGCTGATCTGCCCCCACTGCTGCGGGCCCGGCATGCCCGGCAACTGCAACACTGGAACACAGCGGGGCGGCACCTCCAACGCATCGGCGGGCGCAGCGATCTGAGCCACGGGCACCATGGGCACACCAGGGCGCACGATGGCCTGCGCTGCGCGCCGCAGGGTGGCGACATCGCCCACCACAAAGCAGCCAACCAAATCGGCCGACGCATCGCGAAACGCCTTGGCCACGATTTCCGGGCCGATGCCTGCGGGGTCACCCTGGGTGATGGCAAGGGGCTTCATAGAAGTTTGATTTCAGGCAGAAAATGGCCTTAGCGCTTTACTGAAAAGCGCCAATAGCTATTATTTTTATAGCAAATGAAGTCATGGCACCCGCGGTCAGGCAGGGTTGTCAATCTCGATGAACTGGTGGCCCAGCCCGAACTGCCCTGCCACCTGCGCTGCCACCGCAGGCGCACCGAAGCGCTCGGTCGCGTGGTGCCCTGCAGCGATGAAGCCCACGCCCATCTCCCGGGCCAGATGCGCCTGGGGCTCCGAAATTTCACCGGTAATGAACACGTCAGCCCCGGCCGCAATCGCCGCCTCAAAGTAGCCCTGCGCGCCGCCCGTGCACCAGGCCACGCGGCGAACTGGCCGCTGAGCAGCAGCGCCATCGGGCGCGACCCACCTGACGGCGCGACCCAAGGCCTGCGCCACATGGTCTGCCAGTGCCTGACCGTGGGCAAAAGCCGCCGGCCCGACAAATCCCAGGTCGTTATCGCCAAACCGCGCGTCGGCCACCAGGCCCAGCACCCGACCCAGCTGGGCGTTGTTGCCAAGCTCCGGGTGGGCATCCAGGGGCAGGTGGTAGGCAAACAGGTTGATGTCGTGGGCCAGCAGCAGCTGCAAACGCTGCTTCATCCAACCCGTCACCCGGCCATCCTGCCCGCGCCAGAACAGGCCATGGTGCACAAAGATGGCATCGGCTTGCGCGGCAATGGCCGCCTCGATCAAGGCGCGGCTGGCCGTCACGCCGCTGACAATGCGGCCGATCTCAGCCTTGCCCTCCACCTGCAAGCCGTTGGGGCCGTAGTCCTTGAAACGCTCGGGTTGCAGCAGGCCGTCAAACGCCTGCAAAAGTTCGGTGCGGGAAATGCTCATGCAGCTATTGTCGCGCGTGGCCCGCGCCCACACATGGGAGACAATGCTTTTCTCCCAGAGGCAGCCGTGGCATGCATACCCCGCCCGCCGCCCCTCCTCCAGCCCATCACCTGTACAGAATTTCATGAAACGCATCTGGCTGTTGTTCTCGCAGGCCGTCACGGTGTTCGTTGCGGCCTACTTCGTTGTCGCCACCCTTCAGCCGAGCTGGCTGGGCCGGGGCGCCACCACCCGCTCCGGCGCGGGCATTGCCCTGCTCGAAGCCCCCCCTGCCCCGGCCAATGCACAACCTGCCGCAGGCAGTTTCAGCGCTGCGGCACGCCAGGCGGCACCGGCGGTGGTCAGCATCAACACCAGCAAGGCCGTGCGCCATCCGCGCAGCAACGACCCCTGGTTCCAGTTCTTCTTTGGCGACCAGGGTGCCCAGGCGCAGGCCGGGCTGGGCAGCGGGGTGATCGTGAGCCCCGACGGCTACATCCTGACCAACAACCACGTGGTGGAAGGCGCCGACGAGATCGAAGTGACGCTGACCGACAGCCGCCGCGCCCGCGCCCGCGTGATCGGCACCGACCCCGACACCGATCTGGCCATCCTCAGGATCGAACTCGACAAGCTGCCCGTCATCGTGCTGGGCAATTCGGACGTGCTCGCCGTGGGCGACCAGGTGCTGGCCATCGGCAACCCGTTTGGCGTGGGCCAGACGGTGACCAGCGGCATCGTGAGCGCGCTGGGCCGCACGCAGTTGGGCATCAACACCTTCGAAAACTTCATCCAAACCGATGCGGCCATCAACCCCGGCAATTCGGGCGGCGCACTGGTGGACGTGAACGGCAACCTCATGGGCATCAACACCGCCATCTACTCCCGCTCGGGCGGCAGCATGGGCATCGGCTTTGCGATCCCCGTGTCGACCGCCCGCATGGTGCTGGATGGCATCGTCCAGGACGGCCAGGTCACACGCGGCTGGATTGGCGTGGAGCCCAACGAACTCTCGCCCGAGCTGGCAGAAACCTTCGGCGTCAAAGCCACCGAGGGCGTGATCATTACCGGCGTGCTGCAGGACGGCCCCGCCGCCCAGGCAGGCATGCGGCCCGGCGATGTGATCGTGCGGGTGGAGGGCAGGAACGTGGGCAACGTGTCCGAACTGCTGACCGCCGTGGCCGGGCTCAAGCCCGGCACTGCTGCACCGTTCAACGTGCAGCGTGGCGACAAGATGGTGGAGCTGAGCATCACCCCCGGTGTGCGCCCCAAGCCTCAACGCAATGTGAGACGGTAAGCCCGCTGATGAGCCGCGCTGCGCGTCTTTCCCCAAAGGGAGACGCCTCCAGCGGCCCAGCAAAGCCGGTTCTGCGGTGGCACTGGTATTGGGCACGCGCCAGTTTTTAGGGGCTGCGCGCAGAACATCGCGACATGGTCGCTGATGCGACCCAAACGCTATTAAAAATATTGCTTTTAGCGCTTGCCTAGCAAGCGCCAGAGGCCATTTTGACCCCAAATTCAACCGTCAGGCGTTGGAGGCAGGCTCGCTGCCCTCTTCCGGGGCTTTGGTGTGCTTGATGAAGATCTGCGCCGCCCAGATGCCCACCTCGTACAGCAGGCACATGGGGATGGCCAGAGACAGCTGCGACACCACATCGGGCGGCGTCACGATGGCAGCGATCACAAAGGCGATCACGATGAAATAGCCGCGAAACTCCCGCAGCTTCTGCACGCTCACGACGCCCATGCGGGCCAGCACCACCACGGCAATCGGTACCTCGAAGGACAGGCCGAACGCCAGGAACATCGACAGCACAAAGCTCAGGTAAGCCTCGATGTCTGGCGCAGCCGTGATGCTCTTGGGCGCGAAGCTCTGGATAAAGGCAAACACCTGGCCAAACACCAGGTAGTAGCAAAACGCCACCCCAATGAAGAACAGCAGCGTGCTGGAGATCACGAGTGGCAGCACCAGCTTCTTCTCGTGCGAATACAGGCCTGGCGCCACAAAGGCCCACACCTGCCACAGCACAAAGGGCAGTGCCAGCAAAAAGGCCGACATCAGCAGGATCTTGAGCGGCACCATGAAGGGCGAGATCACTGATGTGGCGATCAGCGTAGCGCCCTTGGGCAGGTGCGCCACCAGCGGCGCTGCCAGAAAGTCATAGAGCGCGCCAGGGCCGGGAAAGAAGAACAGGATCGCCGCTGCAACTGCGATGGCAAGCATGGCCTTGACCAGCCGGTCGCGCAGCTCCATCAGGTGCTGCACAAACGGCTGCTCGGTACCGGCCAGCTCGTCTTCTTTGGAAGGGGTTTCGGACATGTTGGGTTTTCGTGGGCGTCAGGGCCGCCCCTGCAGCGCGCAAGGCGCTGGTGGCTGCTGCATCAGTGGAATTTACGGGGACGGAAACGCGCCACGCGGGCCGCGCCGGACTGCGCCTTGGTGCGCACACCGCTTCGGGCCTTGTACCACTGGGGCACCGCGCCCCGCTTGAGGCGCCAGTTCTTGCCAGGGTGTTTGTAGGCTGGCACGACGGCGCTCTGGTCCTGCCATGCCGAGCTGTCGGTGTCGGTGGCCTCGGCCCAGTCCTTTTCGAACTCACTGGCACTGGTCTGGATGGAGTTGTGCACATCGCGTGCAGCGTTCTCCACCGTGTCCTTCATTTTCTTGAGCTCGTCGAGCTCCATGGACCGGTTGACCTCGGCCTTTACATCGGACACGTAGCGCTGGGCCTTGCCCAGCAAGGTGCCCACCGTGCGGGCCACACGGGGGAGCTTCTCAGGCCCGATGACGATGAGAGCCACCGCGCCGATCAGCGCCATCTTGGACAGGCCAATATCAATCATGGATCAAGCGCAAAGCGAGCAAGTGCCAGCGGGAGCAGCCCGCTCAGCTCTTTTGCTTGGCTTCGACATCGATGGTGGTCTTGTCGGCAGCCTGGCTGTTGGCCACCTGGCCAGCGGGAGGGGTGGCAGCGTTGTCGGGGGTGGAACCATCCTTCATGCCATCCTTGAAGCCCTTGACGGCGCCTCCGAGATCGGAGCCCATGTTCTTGAGCTTCTTGGTGCCGAACACCATCACGACGATGAGTAGCACGATCAGCCAGTGCCAGATGGAAAAAGAGCCCATGGAATATCTCCTAACAAATTGCAATCATTTTAGACGGGGGCCGTGACGGGAGTTCACAGCCCAGACAGAACTGCGGGAATCTACCGGCACTCCCCGTCAGCCTGGTTCAGCCTTTGAGCCACGGACGGGGGCCGCCCATCACATGGATATGGAGGTGGTGGATTTCCTGCCCCCCTTCAACCCCTGTGTTTACCACGACGCGAAAGCCACCCTCCGGATACGGGTTGCACCCCTGCTCCAGCGCCAGCTTCGGCGCGAGCGCCATCATGCGCCCAAGCACCCCCGCGTGTTCAGCGGTGACCTGTGCCATCGAAGGGATATGCAGCTTGGGCACCATCAGGAAGTGCACGGGCGCCCAGGGGTGAATGTCATGGAATGCAAAAATTTCTTCGTCTTCATAGACCTTCTTCGAAGGAATCTGGCCTGCGATGATTTTGCAGAAAAGGCAGTTCGGATCGTGCATGAGAAAAATGTCGGTACGAAGTTAACAGTTCACCGGGCGCTGCTCAGCCCCCAAGCCATTGCAACCGGCGCGCCCCAGGCCAGCGCCACCGTAGAACTGGCTCCGCCAAGCCACGGGTGGCGCCCCCCTGAGGGGGAAGGCGCCGAAGGCGACACAGGGGGCTTCAAGCATTGTCAGCGATCTTAATGGTGGGCCGCACACCCACGTCATTGCGGTGCGCCTGCAGCCACGCCTGCCCAGCCGTGCGACCCAGATCGAACAGCTTGCGCACAAAGGGCAGGTCGGCGCGGCTCTTGCTGTCTGCGCCAAAGGGCGCCAATACGGCGCCGCCGTCGATGCGGTGCATGCGCACGCTTTTGTAGCGGCGCGCATCGAGCTTGCCTTCGGCCAGAAGGCGGCGTACGAACTCGATGGCACGCATCTCAGCCAGCAAGCTGGCGTTGAAGGTGACTTCGTTCATGCGCTCCATGATTTCGGGGCCCGAATGCGGCAGTTCCAGGTGTTCGATAGGATTGATCTGCACCAGCAGAATGTCGGAGGTCTCAGTCTGGTAGATGAGCGGGTGCAGCGCCGGGTTGCCCGAGTAACCACCGTCCCAGTAGTGCTCGCCATCGATCTCCACGGCCTTGAACAGCAGCGGCAAGCAGGCCGACGCCATCACGGCATCCGCGCTCAGCCGGGGGCCAGAGAAGATTTCGCCACGCCCGGTGCGCACATTGGTGGCACACACAAACACCTTGGGCACACCTGCTGCCGCAATGCTGCGGCGCGTGTTGCACAGCAGGTCGAAGTCCACCTCGCGCTCCAGCAGGCGGCGCAGCGGGTTGATGTCGAGCGGATTGGTCTGGTAGGGCGACAGCCACTGGCGCATCAGGCCCATCATCGGGTTGGCGGCCGACAGCGGCGAGCCCCACATCAGGCTGCCCAACGTGCCCACGCCTTCCCACAGCCGGCTGAGTGTTTCACGCGCCTGGGCGCAACCGGCACGGTGCGCTTCATGCGGGTCGTTGTGCTCCTGCGCAGCTTTGGCAAAGCCATGGGCCAAGGCCACGGCATTCATGGCTCCAGCACTGGTGCCACTCACGCCATCCAGGTGCCACTGGCCGTCCTCCAGCAAGGCATCCAGCACCCCCCAGGTGAGTGCGCCGTGGGAGCCACCGCCTTGCAGGGCCAGGTTCAGGCGCGGCAGGGGCGATCCGGCGGCTTCAGGCATCCACCGCCTGGCTCTTGTTCATGGCCACCATGCCGCGCACGATGCGATAGAGGAACCACAACGATATCAAGCCCCAGGCGATCCAACCCGGCAGCAAGAACAGCAGCCACAGCGGTGCCGTGACGATGTAGAGCACCCCGCCCAGATCACCGTGTGGATGCGCCACGAAAAATGGCTGGCCTGCCAGGTGCCTTCGGCGTCCCCCTTCTTCACCAGATCAATCACCAGCGCAATCAGCAGCAAGGCCGCACCGGGCTGCGCGCCCGGGATGACCGCGCCCACGGCCACGATCAGGTGCAGGATGTAGCTGACCCAGCCCACGGCCTTGAGGCCTTCAGCCTTTTGGTTATTGCTCTGCACATCGACGATATCGCTCATGAAGAACCTTCCTCGGTGGACCGCGCAACAGCCTTGCGCAAGGCTTTCTCTTCAATACCGCTGGTGCCCTCGCGGCGCTCCAGTTCGGTCAAGACATCCGAAGGCGACAGGCCGTAGTGGGCCAGGGCCACCATGGAATGAAACCACAGGTCAGCAACCTCATAGACCAGCTTGGACTTGTCTGCCCCATGGTCCACATCCTTCGCTGCCATCACCACTTCGGTGGCCTCCTCGCCAATCTTTTTGAGAAAAGCGTCAGGGCCCTTGTGCAGCAGGCGCGAGACATAGCTCTTTTCCGGGTCGCCGCCGTTGGCAGGCTTGCGGCTTTCAATCACATCGGCAAGGCGTGCGAGGGAATCGTTGGAACTCATGGTCTTGTCGTCCATTGCCATTACTTGTAGATGGATTCCGGGTCTTTCAAGACCGGATCGACCGCCTTCCATGCCCCGTCCTTGAGCACGCTGAAGAAACAGCTGTGGCGGCCCGTGTGGCAGGCGATGCCGGGTTCGTGGCCGAGCTGGGTGATCTTGAGCAGCACCACATCGTTGTCGCAGTCCAGGCGGATCTCATGCACGGTCTGGACGTGGCCCGACTCTTCGCCCTTGAACCACAGCTTTTTGCGCGAGCGGCTGAAGTACACGGCGCGGCCCAGCTCGGCGGTTTTCGCCAGGGCCTCACGGTTCATCCACGCAAACATCAGCACGTCGCCCGTGCCCTGCTCTTGCGCAATCACGGGCACCAGGCCCTGCGCGTCCCATTTCACTTCGTTGAGCCAGTTCATGGGCGGGATTGTCGGTGATTTGGATGAGCAGCCTGCCTGCCAGGCGAACGGCCTGGAGGCCATTTCGACCCCTAGCGCTTATTCATCAAGCGTCCATAGCTATCAAAATGAGAGCACAATGAAATATCAGACGCTTCATCGGGCAGCTTGCAACCTATTTCAGCGCTGCGCAGCCCGGGAATCACACTACAAAAACGATAGCAACCAATGCTTTATTGACAGGCACCTGAGCCATTTTTCATCAAAAATCTACTTCGCCACGGTCAAAAACACCCACTTGCGATCCCAGTTCTTGCGACCCAGGTACTTGATGGCAAATGCATAGCGGCCCGGGGGCAGAAAGTCCTGCGTCAGTGTTTCTTGCTGGGTCACCACCGGCTGGCCGTTCACGCGCACGCTTTGCTGCGCGACCAGCTCGGGCTCGCTCTCCAGGTCCTGGCCGTCGAGGGCATAGACGGTGACGTCAGGCTCTTCCAGCTCGTCGCCCACCACTGGCAGGCCCAGCCTGTTGGCGCGGGTTTCCACATCCAGCGCCTGTGTGCCCAACACGGGTTCGCGCACGATCCAATACACGTCACGGACATTGCTGTTCAGCGTCTGGAGCAGGGCCTTGAGCTTTTCGAATTCGGCCTTGTCGGCAATCGCCTCCACCGGCTTGCCGCCGATGGTGGCATCAAAGCAGCGGCCAACGCGGTGCACGCACGGCAGGCGCTCGGAAAAACTCGCATAGGAAGGGGGCGGCACCTGTTGCGCCGCAGCGGGCAGCGCCGTGGCCGCGAAGGCCACCGCCAGCGCCCGCCACGCGCCCGCGAGCCGCACCATTAGAGGCGCACCGGAATGCCGCGCTCGGCCATACGGGCCTTGGCCTGGCCCACGGTGTATTCGCCGTAGTGGAAGATGCTGGCCGCCAGCACCGCGTCGGCACCGCCGGTCTGGATGCCGTCGGCCAGGTGGTCCAGGTTACCCACCCCGCCCGAGGCGATCACGGGCACGCTGACCGCATCGCTCACCGCGCGGGTCAGCTCCAGGTCAAAGCCCGCCTTGGTGCCGTCGCGGTCCATGCTGGTCAGCAGGATTTCGCCCGCGCCGCGCTGCGCCATCTCGGTGGCCCAGGCGACGGCGTCCAGGCCGGTGTTCTTGCGCCCGCCGTGGCTGTACACGTCCCAGCCTGCGCCCACGGGCTGGCCGTTGGCGCCTAGGCGCAGGGCATCTTCGCCCGAGCGGCGCTTGGCGTCGATGGCCACCACGATGCACTGCGCCCCGTACTTGGCAGACACGGCGTTGATGACGTCAGGGTTGGCAATCGCGGCCGAGTTGAAGCTGGTCTTGTCGGCGCCCGCATTGAGCAGCCTGCGCACATCGTCCACGGTGCGCACGCCGCCGCCCACGGTGAGCGGAATGAACACCTGGCTGGCCACGGCTTCGATGATGTGCAGGATCAGATCACGGCCATCGCTGGTGGCGGTGATGTCCAGAAAGGTGAGCTCGTCGGCGCCCTGCGCGTTGTAGCGCGCAGCAATTTCGACCGGGTCGCCTGCGTCGCGCAGTTCGACAAAATTGACGCCCTTGACCACGCGGCCTCCGGTGACGTCCAGGCAGGGGATGATTCGTTTTGCGAGCATGTCAGTCAGCGATTCGTTGGTGAGGCGCTGCCGGGGCCAGCAGACGCCGTGGAACTGGCTTCGCCAGGCCACTGGCGTCGTCCCCTCGTGGAAAGCGGCGAACCGCTCAGGGGCTTGTCTGCTTCAGCCGTTCAGTTCGTCGGCGCGCGCCTGGGCCGCAGCAAAGTCCAGGTCGCCGCTGTAGATGGCGCGGCCGCAGATCACACCCTCTACGCCTTCGTCTTCCACGGCGCACAGCTGCTCGATATCGGCCATGTTCGACAGGCCGCCCGAGGCGATCACCGGAATGCTCAAAGCCTGGGCCAGCTTCACCGTGGCGTCGATGTTGATGCCCGAGAGCATGCCGTCGCGGCCGATGTCGGTGTAGATGATGGATTCGACGCCCCAGTCCTCGAACTTCTTGGCCAGGTCCACGACCTCATGGCCGGTGAGCTTGCTCCAGCCGTCGGTGGCCACCTTGCCATCCTTGGCGTCGAGCCCCACGATGATGTGGCCGCCAAAGGCACTGCAGGCGTCTTTGAGGAACCCCGGGTTCTTCACGGCTGCGGTGCCGATGATCACGTAGCGAAGGCCGCCGTCGATGTACTTCTCGATGGTGTCCAGGTCGCGGATGCCGCCGCCCAGCTGCACGGGGATATCGTCACCCACTTCTTTGAGGATGGACTTGATGGCGCCATAGTTCTTGGGCACGCCCGCAAACGCACCGTTGAGGTCCACCAGGTGCAGGCGGCGCGCGCCTGCATCCACCCATTTGCGTGCCATGGCGGCGGGGTCTTCGCCAAAGGTGGTGGATTGGTCCATATCGCCTTGCTTGAGGCGTACGCAGTGGCCGTCTTTGAGGTCGATGGCGGGAATGAGCAGCATGGTGGTGGGGGTTCGGGAAAATCGGCCCAATCTCGGCGCGGCCCGAACGGGGTGGTTGAGGGGGAAGGGTGGCTAAAAAAGAATCAGGGATTCCAGTGCAGAAAATTGCGGTACAGGGCCAAGCCGTGCTCCGCGCTTTTCTCCGGATGGAATTGCGTCGCAAAAATATTATCGCGTGCAATGGCAGCAGCAAACAAACCGCCGTAGTCCGTTTGCCCCGCGCAGTGGGCAGGATTTTGCAGCACAGCGTAAAAACTGTGCACGAAGTAGAAGTAGCTGTTGTCGGGCACACCGGCCCACACCGGGTGCACGCCACCGCCGTGGTGGGCGTGGGGCACCTGGCACACCTGGTTCCAGCCCATCTGCGGCACCTTGAAGCGGCTGCCGTCGGCCTGGGTGCGGCCTGCCAGGTCAAATTTGAGGACGTCGCCGGGGATCAGGCCCAGGCCGGGTGTGTCGCCTTCGGCGCTGTGGTCCAGCAGCATCTGCATGCCCACGCACACGCCAAACATCGGTTTGGTGGCGGCGGCTTCGAGCACCGATTCCTGCAGCCCGGACTCGCGCAGCTCGCGCATGCAGTCGGGCATGGCGCCCTGCCCTGGCAGCACGATGCGCTGGGCGGCGCGCACGTCTTCGGGGCGCTGGGTGACAACCACGGTCCAGCCCGTGCCCTCGGCGGCGGCTTGCACGGCCTGCGACACCGAGCGCAGATTGCCCATGCCGTAGTCCACGACCGCCACTGTTTTTGCTTCCATATTCATAGCTGCTAGCGCTTATCGATCAAGCGCCAGCGCCTGATTTGACCCAAAATTTCACAACGAGCCCTTGGTGGAGGGGATGACACCGGCAGAGCGCGGATCACGCTCCAGCGCCGCACGCAGCGTGCGCCCGAATGCCTTGAACATGGTCTCGCACTGGTGGTGGGCGTTGAAGCCCTTGAGGTTGTCGATGTGCAGCGTCACGCCCGCATGGTTGACGAAGCCCTGGAAGAACTCGTAGACCAGCTGCGTGTCGAGCTGGCCGATGCTGCCCGCCGTGAACTTCACATCCATGTGCAGGCCGGGGCGGCCCGAAAAATCAACCACCACGCGCGACAGCGCCTCATCGAGCGGCACGTAGGCGTGGCCGTAGCGGCGGATGCCCTTCTTGTCGCCCACGGCTCGCGCAAAGGCCTGGCCCAGCGTAATGCCCACGTCTTCCACGGTGTGGTGGCCATCGATGTGCAGGTCGCCTTCGCAGTCGATATCGAGGTCGATCAGCCCGTGGCGGGCGATCTGGTCGAGCATGTGGTCGAAGAAGCCGATGCCGGTGGAGAGCTTGGCCTGGCCGGTGCCGTCGAGGTTGATGCGCACACGGATGCGCGTTTCGGCGGTGTTGCGGCTGACTTCAGCGATGCGGTCGGCCATCGGGTCGGCCAATGGGTCAGCCAATGGGGCGGAGGGGACGAGTGCGGAGGAAGTCATAAGGAGGCTTGGAGTGCGGCCAGCATCTGCGCGTTGTCTTCGGCATTGCCTACCGTCAGGCGCAGGCAGTTGGCCAGCAATGGGTGCATTGTAGAAACGTTCTTGACGAGCACCTTGCGGTTTTTCATGCCGTCGTAGACCTTGGCGGAATCCGCCACACGGATCAGCACCATGTTGGCCTCGCTGTCCCAGCACTTTTCGACGCCAGGCATCTGGCGCAGGGCTGCAACCAGTGTGGTGCGCTCGGCACGGATCTCGGCCGCCTGGGCGGCAAACACGTCGGCATGTTCCAGGGCAAACAGGGCAGCTTCGCAGTTGAGCACGCTCACGTTGTAGGGCGGGCGCACCTTGTCGATCTCGCTCACGAACGCCGAGGGCCCGATGAGGTAGCCCAGGCGCACCCCCGCCAGACCAAACTTGCTCAGTGTGCGCATGAGCAGCACATGGGCGTTGCGGGCGGGCTCGGCGCGCATGCGGTCGATCCAGGTGCGGCTGGCAAAGGGCTGGTAGGCCTCGTCCATGACCACGATGCCGCCCTGCGCACCGGCGGCGTCGATGATGCGCTGCACCGCACCCTCGTCCCACAGCGTGGCCGTGGGGTTGTTGGGGTAGGCGATGTAGGTGATGGCAGGCTGGTGCTGGGCAATGGCAGCGAGCATGGCGGGTTCATCCAGCTCAAAGTCGGGCGTGAGCGGCACGCCGACAAAGTCCAGGCCCTGCAGCTGCGCCGACAGCGGGTACATCACAAAACCCGGCATGGGCGCGAGCATGGTGGCGCGCTGGCCCCTTCCATCCTTGTCCACGGGCTGCGCGCAGGCCAGCGCCAGCAGGGTGATGAGTTCGTCTGACCCGTTGCCCAGCACGATGCCGTAGCCCTCGGGCATGCCTGCGTACTGGGCCAGGGCCGCCTTCAGGTGGGCAATGCGGTCGCCGGGGTAGCGGTTGAGCGCCAGCGCACCCAGGCGCTGGCCCAGCGCGGCCTGCAGGTGTGCGGGCAGGCGGAACGGGTTCTCCATCGCGTCCATCTTGAGCATGCCGGTGGACGGCTGCACCACATAGGAGTGCATGGCGCGCACGTCGGGGCGGATGCGGGCCAGGGCCTGCAGAGGGGACGACGCGGGAGTAGTCATTCGGTGGTGTCCAGTTCGTTGGGGGTGACAAGGAAAGGGTTGATGGGCCGCACGGCGTCCAGCGGCTCGTTGTGCGGCAGTGCCTCGGTCAGCAGGTAACGGCAGCCCTGCTGGTGGGCGGACGAGAGGATGAGTGCATCCCAGTAGCCCAGGCGGTAGCGATCCTGCAGATCCCAGGCGCCGTCCACGGTGTAGGAGTCCAGGTGCGGCGGCAGCCACACGCGCAGGCGGCGCACCTGGGCGCGCACCTGCTGCAGCACGTGGGGGCCATCAAAGCGCTGGATGGCCTGGTTGTACAGCTCGTTGAGCACCTGCGAACTGATGCGGCCGCTGCGCGTCTGCCAGCAAAAGCCGATCCATTCGCGGGCACGCGCCTGGCGCTCGGCATCGCGGTCGTCCACGCTGGCGAGCAGGATTTCGGTATCGACAAAGATGGGGACGGTGGCCATGCGTTCAGGCCCGTTCAGCGCAGAAACAGGGTTTCGCGCGGCACATAGGGCCCGCTGGACGCGCCCCAGGATTCAAACCCCAGTGCCTCGCGCATGGCCTGGGCGTAGGCGTCTTCCTGGCGCATCTTTTCGGCCAGCCACTCACCGAGCAGGCGCGAAACGCTGCTGCCGCGCTTGGCGGCTTCCACGCGCACCCATTCGGCAACGGTGTCGTCCATGGTCACGGTGATGTTTTTCATGGGTTGAATATTACACGAACTTCGTGTACCACGAACTTCGTGTTGATTAAAACACCACAATCAAGCCGCCTTGCGCTGTGCCCCGCCCTGCAGCATCTGGCACGCCATGTCACCCACGGTGCGCAGCGCCTCCAGATGGGCAGGCGACCAGTCGCCGCCCACGCCGATGCGCAGGCAGTTGCGAAACCGCCCGCTGGCGCTGAACACCGTGCCGGGCGCTATCAGAATCTGCCGGGCCAGGCAGGCTTCGTGCAGTTGCACGGAATCAAGCGCGCGCGGCAGCTCCAGCCACAGCAGCAGGCCGCCGGGCGGGTCACTCACGCGCGTACCCTGCGGGAAGTGCGCGGCAATCACATGGCGCACCTCATCCATGCGCGCCGCCACGGCCGCACGCAGCTGGCGCATGGCGGCGGCGTGGCCCGCCTGGGTGATGAGGTCGGCCAGGGCCAGCTCCAGCACGGCCGACTGGCCACCCGCCTGCAGGTCCTTGATAGCGCGCAGCTTGTCGGCCCAGCGACCGGCCTCCAGCCAGCCCAGGCGCAGGCCCGGCGCCAGCGTCTTGGAGAACGAGTCACACAGCATCACATGGCCGGTGGTGTCGTACGACTTGACGGTGCGCCGCATCTCGTCCACCTCGACCAGATCGTTGTAGATCGCGTCCTCGATCACCGCCATGCCATGCCGCGCCGCCATCTGCACCAGGCGCTTGCGCTCGGCCTGGGGCATGCAGCTGCCCAGCGGGTTGCTGAGCGTGGGGACGATCATCACGGCCTTGACGGGCTGGGTCTCCAGCGCCAGCTGCAAGGCATCCAGCGACAGGCCATTGCGCGGGTGGGTGGGGATTTCCAGCGCACGCAGGTGCAGGCTCTGCAGCACCTCCAGAAACGAAAAATGCGTGGGCGACTCCAGCGCGACCACGTCGCCCGGCTGCGTCACCGTGCGCAGGCACAGCGCGATGCTGTCCATGCAGCCGCCGGTGATCACGATGTTCTCGGGGTCCAGGCTGCAG
Source organism: Acidovorax facilis (assembly GCA_964031875.1). Lineage (GTDB taxonomy): Bacteria > Pseudomonadota > Gammaproteobacteria > Burkholderiales > Burkholderiaceae_C > Acidovorax > Acidovorax facilis_A. The sequence continues at coordinate 51,056 of CAXIRU010000071.1, read as the reverse complement.
CCCAGGCTGACGGCGTAGCGCGCAATCGCACGGCGTGCATCCTCGTGCCCCGCCGAGGTCGGGTAGGTGCACAGCAGATTGCGGTGGCGCTGCGCGGCACGCACCACGGCGCGGCGCACGCGGTCGGGGTTGAACAGCTCGGGGCCCGGCGTGCCACTGCTGTACGAAATGATGTCCAGCGGCTGTTTGCGCCCCAGGATGCGCTGGCCGAGCCAGTCCACCGACACCTCGCGCGGGCGGCGCAGGGGGCGCGGCGTGCTGGGTTCGGGCAGGCTCACCGGCCGCGCCGCCACAAAGAAACCCGAGCGCGGGCGCGCGGTGATCAGGCGCGCATCTTCGAGCCAGTGGTAGGCCTGCACCACCGTGGTCTGCGCCACGCCGTGCTGGCGCGCCAGCTCGCGCACCGAGGGCAGCTTTTCGCCGCGCGCCAGGGTGCCGTTGCGAATCAGCTGCGCAAGCTGTTCGGCGATTTGAAGGTACAGCGGGGGTGCGTCATCGGTGGCCATGCCGCATTCTGTACGGGTACCTTGACGGACAGACAGTACAGAGACTGCCCAGTGCGTACAGTACAGATGGGCCGGTTCGCTGTTCTGTACTGGGCCAGATCGCACGCGCCTGTGGCTGGTGGCCCACGGCAGCTGGCCGCACAGTGAAGGCATGAACACGCTGCACACCCCCACCCCACCGTCGCCCACGCTGCCCACCCAGCCTGTGGTGCCCCTCACCCTGCAATGGAAGCGCCAGCCCCTGCCGCCGCTGCAGGCCGTCCAGGTGCTGGACTTCCGCGCGGGCGACATCGCCCTGCTCGAAGTCGAACAGGGCCGCGTCTGGGTAACCTGTGATGGTCTGCTGGAGGATTATTTTCTGGAGGCGGGCCAGCGCCTTTCGTTCACCGGGCCCGTGCGATTGCGCGTCAGCGCCGAAGGCCACCGGCCTGCGCGGCTGAACTGGGCGACGCACAGAGCGTTGCCAGGAGCGACCTGTCCGCCTGCGCCCACCGCTGCATCTCAGCCCAAGGCACCGGCACCCACGCAGGGCGCCGTTCCCCGGGGCGCGATCAGCGCGGCTTGACCGGCGTGGTCAGCCGCATCTCGGCCGCCTGCGCGTGGGCCTGCAAGCCCTCGCCGTAGGCCAGCTCGGCGGCGATGGTGCCCAGCACCTGGGCACCAGCTTCGCTCACTTCGATGATGCTGCTGCGCTTCTGGAAGTCGTACACGCCCAGCGGGGACGAGAAGCGTGCCGTGCCGCTGGTGGGCAGCACGTGGTTGGGGCCTGCGCAGTAGTCGCCCAGGCTTTCGGAGGTGTAGGCCCCTAGGAAGATCGCGCCCGCGTGGCGCAGCAGCGGCTCCCAGCGGTGTGGGTCGGTGCTGCTCACTTCCAAGTGTTCCGGTGCGATGCGGTTGCTGATCGCGCAGGCTTCTTCCATGTCCTTCGTCAGGATCAGTGCGCCCCGGCCAGTGAGGCTCTTGGCGATGATCTCGGCGCGCGGCATGGTGGGCAGCAGGCGGTCGATCTCGCGCTGCACGGCGTCGAGGTAGGCGGCGTCGGGGCACAGCAGGATGCTTTGGGCCAGCTCGTCGTGTTCGGCCTGGCTGAAGAGGTCCATGGCCACCCAGTCGGGCGGCGTGCTGCCGTCGGCCAGCACCAGGATTTCGCTCGGGCCCGCGATCATGTCGATGCCGACGGTGCCGAACACGCGCTTCTTGGCGCTGGCTACGTAGGCGTTGCCGGGGCCGGTGATCTTGTCCACCTTGGGCACGCTGGCCGTGCCGTAGGCCAGCGCAGCAACGGCCTGTGCTCCACCGATGGTGAAGGCCCGCGTGACGCCCGCCACATAGGCGGCGGCCAGCACCAGCTCGTTGCGCTCGCCCTTGGTGGAGGTGCCCTCGCCCGTTCCGCCTGTGGCTACGCTGCCGCGCACGGGCGTCGGCACGACCATGATGATTTCCTGCACGCCCGCCACGTGCGCCGGGATGGCGTTCATCAACAGGCTCGACGGGTAGGCGGCCTTGCCGCCGGGCACGTAGATGCCCACGCGGTCGAGCGGCGTGACCTTCTGGCCCAGCAGGGTGCCGTCTTCGTCGCGGTAGCTCCAGCTCTCGCCCGAGGCCTTCTTCTGCGCCTCGTGGTAGCTGCGCACACGCTTGGCGGCAGCCTGCAGCGCGTCGCGCTGGGCCTGCGGGATGGCGTCGAACGCGGCCTTGAAGTCGGCCTGGGTCAGCTCCAGCGCGGCCATGTTGGGGGCACTGAGGCCGTCGAAGCGGGCGGTGTACTCCAGCACCGCCGCGTCGCCGCGCTTTTGCACGTCGGCCAGGATGTCGGCCACGCGCTGCTCGATGGCTGCGTCGGTGTCGGCAGACCAATGCAGGCGGGCTGCGAAATCAGCCTCAAAAGTGGCCGCAGCGGTGGACAGACGGGCGGGAGCAGCTACCAAAGTCATAGTGTCAGTCGTTGGGTGGAGGTCAGTTCTTTTCAGCCGGTATGGCCGAGGCAAACGCGTCGATGATGCGGCGCAGCGGTGCCTGCTTGAGCTTGAGTGCCGCCTGGTTCACGACCAGGTAGGAGCTGATGTCCATGATGCGCTCGACTTCGATGAGGTTGTTGGCCTTGAGCGTGTTGCCGGTGGAGACCAGATCGACGATGGCGTCGGCCAGGCCGATAAGAGGCGCCAGCTCCATGCTGCCATAGAGCTTGACCATGTCGACATGCACGCCCTTGGTCGCAAAGAAGTCGCGGGCGATGCTGGTGTACTTGGTGGCCACCTTCAGGCGCGAACCCTGTTTGACAGCACGCTCGTAGTCAAAGTCGTTGCGCACGGCCACGCTCACGCGGCACTTGGCGATGCGCAGGTCCAGCGGCTGGTACAGGCCCTGGCCGCCATGTTCGATCAGGGTGTCCTTGCCCGTCACGCCGAGGTCGGCGCCGCCGTATTCCACATAGGTGGGCACATCGGTGGCACGCACCAGCACCACGCGCACGTTGGGCTGGTTGGTGGGCAGGATGAGCTTGCGCGACTTTTCGGGGTCTTCCAGCACTTCGATGCCGGCGGCAGCCAAAAGCGGTAGGGTTTCGTCAAAGATCCGGCCCTTGGAGAGCGCCAGGGTGATCATGTTATTGCTCATGCTGAGATCCGTTCAATGTCGGCGCCAATGCCGCGTAGCTTCGCTTCCATGCAGTCATAGCCACGGTCCAGGTGGTAGATGCGGTCCACCACGGTTTCGCCATCGGCCACCAGGCCTGCGATGACGAGGCTGGCGGACGCGCGCAGGTCGGTGGCCATCACGGTGGCGCCGGACAGGCGCGGCACGCCTTCGATGACCGCCACCTTGCCATCCACCTGGATTTTGGCGCCCAGGCGCACCAGCTCGTTGACGTGCATGAAGCGGTTTTCAAAAATCGTCTCGGTCACGGTGGCCGTCCCCTGGGCGATGCAGTTGAGCGCCATGAACTGGGCCTGCATGTCGGTGGGAAAGCCGGGGTATTCGGTGGTGCGAAAGCCCTGGGCCTTGAGCGTGGCAGCGCCCGCACTTTGCACGCGGATACCGCCATCCACCGCTTGCACAGTGGCACCGGCCTCACGCAGCTTTTCGATCACTGCGTCGAGGTGGTCGGCGCGGCCATGGCGCAGCACCACATCACCGCCCGTGGCTGCCACAGCGCACAGAAAGGTGCCCGCCTCGATGCGGTCGGCCACCACGCGGTGGGTGCAGCCATGCAGTTTTTCGACGCCCTGGATGCGGATGCGGCTGGTGCCATGGCCTTCGATCTTCGCGCCCATGGCGATCAGCATCTCGGCCAGGTCCGAGATCTCGGGCTCTTGCGCGGCGTTTTCGAGCACCGTCTCGCCCTCGGCCAGCGCGGCGGCCATGAGGAAGTTCTCAGTGCCCGTCACCGTGACCATGTCGGTGGTAATGCGCGCGCCCTTCAGGCGCGTCCAGCCTGCGGGCAGCTTGGCGATCATGTAGCCGTGCTCGACCACGATCTCGGCGCCCATGGCGGCCAGGCCCTTGATGTGCTGGTCCACCGGGCGGGAGCCAATGGCACAACCGCCGGGCAGCGAAACCGTCGCCTCGCCAAAGCGCGCCAGCAGCGGGCCCAGCGCCAACACCGAAGCGCGCATGGTCTTGACCAGTTCGTACGGGGCCTCCGGCGTATTGAGCGCACTGGCGTCAATGCGCACCGTGCCGTCATCGGCCCGCTCCGCCGCCACGCCCATGTTGCGGATGAGCTTGAGCATGGTGCTCACATCCTGCAGCTGGGGCACGTTGAGCAGGGTCACGGGCTCGGCCGTGAGCAGCGCGGCACACAACTCCGGCAAGGCGGCGTTCTTGGCGCCAGAGACCAGCACCTCGCCTTGCAAGCTGCGTCCGCCGCGAATGAGGAGTTTGTCCATGTCAGGTAACCAGAATTTGAATAAAAATGGCCGCTAGCGCTTATCCATCAAGCGCTAGCAGCTATCAATAACTGAGCATCAGGCGCAGTGCGTTACTGCGCCTGCGTTGCCCACTCGGCGGGCGTAAAGGTCTTCATCGACAGCGCATGCACTTCGTCGGTGTGCATTTTCGCGCCCAGCGTGGCGTACACACGCTGATGGCGCTGGATGGCGCGCTTGCCTTCGAACTCGGCCGAGACGATGGTCGCGTACCAGTGGCGGCCATCGCCTTCGAGCACGATGTGTTCGCAGGCCAGGCCTGCGGTGATGATGTCTTTGAGTTGGTCAGCGGTCATGGTGGGGCGCTCGAAGTCAGTGAGAACTGACGCAAATCGGGATGCAACATCCGCCTCGCCCTGGAGGGAAGCGCTTGCCTGAACCTTGTTTTGCGTAAGTCATGTCAGTTACGGATTTTGTAGCCCGTGCGTAGCAGGTGCACGGCCAGCGCGCTCACGGCCAGCCAGGCCACGCCCACGATGCCCAGGCTGAGCCAGGGCGAGGTGTCGCTCTGGCCGAAGAAACCGTAGCGAAAGCCGTCGATCATGTAGAAGAACGGGTTGAGATGGCTCACGGTCTGCCAGAACGGCGGCAGCGACTGGATGGAATAGAACACGCCCGAGAGGAAGGTCATGGGCACGACGACGAAGTTCTGGAAGGCGGCCAGCTGGTCGAACTTGTCGGCCCACAGGCCCGCAATCAACCCCAGCGTGGCCAGCAGACCGGCGCCCAGCACCGCAAACGCCAAAATCCACAGCGGCGCAGCAAACTCCGGCCGGGCAAATGCCAGCGTGACAATGAACACGCCCAGCCCCACCACCAGCCCGCGCACCATGGACGAGCCCACATAGGCCACAAACCATGCCCAGTGCGACAGCGGTGTGAGCAGCACAAACACCAGGCTGCCCATGATCTTGCTCTGGATCAGGCTGGATGAGCTGTTGGCAAAGGCGTTTTGCAACACGCTCATCATCACGAGGCCCGGCACGAGGAAAGCCGTGTAGCTGATGCGGTCGTAGACCTTGACATGGTCTTCCAGCACATGGCCGAAGATCAGCAGGTAGAGCACCGCAGTGAGCACGGGTGCGGCCACGGTCTGGAAGCTGACCTTCCAGAAGCGCAGCACTTCCTTGTAAAACAGGGTTTGCCAGCCGGTCATCGTGCGCCCCCAGACATTGGGATGTTGGATGCCGACGTGCCGGACATCACCTGCAGGAACACATCCTCCAGATCTGGCCGACGAATCTCCATGTCCTGCACCTCGACCCCGGCCACGCGCAAGGCGGCCAGATGGTTTTCGATCTCAGCCGCGTCGTGTGCAGGCAATTGCACAATGCGGCCGGTGACACGCGCCACCTGCGCCAGCGCGGGCGGCAAAGCGGCATCCGTCTTGAACTGCAGAATGCTGCCCGACGCGGCCTGCAGCAGTTCGCTGGTGCGGTTCAGGGCCACGATCTGGCCCGACTTGAGCATGGCGATGCGGCCGCACAGGGCTTCAGCTTCTTCGAGATAGTGCGTGGTCAGCAGTACCGTGTGGCCCTCCTTGTTCAGGCGCGCCACAAAATGCCACAGGGTCTGGCGCAGCTCCACGTCCACACCCGCCGTGGGTTCGTCCAGCACGATGATGGGCGGCTTGTGCACCAGAGCCTGCGCCACCAGCACGCGACGCTTCATGCCACCCGAGAGCTGGCGCATGTTGGCGTTGGCCTTGTCGGCCAGGCCCAGGTTCTCCAGCAACTCGTCGATCCAGGCGTCGTTGTTCTTCACGCCGAAGTAGCCCGACTGGATGCGCAGCGATTCGCGGACATTGAAGAAGGGGTCGAACACCAGCTCTTGTGGCACCACGCCCAGCTTGCGGCGGGCATCGGCAAAATGGGTCTGCACGTCGCTGCCGTGTACGAGCACACGGCCGTTGCTGGCACGCGCCAGGCCCGCCAGGATGCTGATCAGGGTGGTTTTGCCGGCGCCGTTGGGGCCGAGGAGCCCGAAGAACTCGCCCTCCTCAATGTCCAGGTTGACCTGGTTCAGTGCCTGAAAAGGGCCTTTGGGTGTAGCAAAGGTCTTGGAGATAGCTTGGAAGGAGACTGCGGGCATGAAGCCCCTGATTTTACGGCCTCGCCCCGACCTGCGTTGCGCAGGAGGGCAAGCGACCTCAGGACACGGGCGTGAGCAAGGTGCCCACACCATACAAACCGGCCATGCCACGCAGCGCTGTGGGCAGTCCCTGCACGGCAAAGGTCTTGCCCACTGACAGCGCTTCGCGCCGACACTCCAGCAGCACGGCCAGCGCCGAGCTGTCAAAGACCGTCATCGCGCTGGCATCCACCACCACGCCATTTTCGCGGTGCACACGCAGGCCCTGCACCAGCATCTGAAGGCAGGCCGTGGCCTGGCGGTGGGTCAGCTCGGAAGGAAGAACCAGCATGGCAAAGGCTCAGCCCTTGGCGGTGGAGTTGGCCTTGTTGCGCGCAGCCAGGGTCTCGATCAAGCCGTCAATGCCCTTGGCGTTGATCTCCTGGGCAAACTGGCCACGGTAGGTTTCCACCAGCCAGACACCGAGCACATTCAGGTTGTAGATCTTCCAGCCAGCGCCATCGCCGGGGGTCTTTTCGAGGCGGTAGTCCAGCTGGATGGGATCGCCGCGGCCGACGATTTCGGTGCGCACCAGCACATCCTTGTCTTCTGGCGCAGCTCGCAGCGGCTTGACCTGAATGCTCTGATCGTTGACCTGCGCCAACGCGCCCGCGTAGGTGCGCACCAGCAGGATCTTGAATTCGTCCTGCAGCCGCTTTTGCTGCTCGGGCGTGGCCTGGCGCCAGCCTGGACCCACCGCAGCGGCGGTCATGCGGCGGAAGTTGACATTGGGCATCACGGTCTTGTCTACCAGCGCAACCACCTTGGTCAGGTCACCGTTTTGAATGGCCTTATCGGTCTTCACGGTGTTGAGCACATCGGTGGACAGGCGCTTGATCATCGCGTCCGGCGCCTCATCCGCCGCCAGGGCGACCAGGGGCAGGCCCAGACCAACCACGGCAGCCGCGCGCAGGGCCAGGTGCCCCAGGGAACGTCGGTTCATCATGTCCTAATCCTCTACTTTCTCGTTCAGTCATGGGCCGCCATCCGGCGTACCCGCGTTCCATTGTGGTGACTGCGGCAACACTGCATGCGTCGGGGGCGTTGCGGTTTGCAAGCAAGTGCAACACGGGCGCCCAGGCCCTGTAGGCCGTCCGCTGGCCAATGCGCCCGACCAACACCTCAACGGGGGGGCTCTTGCGGCAACACGCCATCGTTGGCGCTCTGACCGTCCATTCCCTTGCTGTTGAGGGGCTCTCCGGCCTGGCTGCGTACCTGCAGAAACACATCCCGCGTGAAGCTGTATTTATCCAGCGCAGCACTGTCCAGCACCGAACTCGCGCGAAGGAGGTTGGCACGCGTGTCCACCACCCGCAAGGCGTAGAGTGTGTTGCGGGCCGAGACTGGATCCACATAGCTCACCACATTGCCTTGCATATCCACCGGCAGTGCGAAGGTGTCACGCACGGTGGAAGGCCCGAGAACCGGGAGCACCAAATAGGGGCCCGTTCCCACGCCCCAGCGACCCAGCGTCAGGCCGAAGTCTTGTTTGTAGCGGTCTATGCCCAGCTCGCTGGCAATGTCCAGCACCCCCCCAAGGCCCATGAAGGTGTTGACATTGACGCGCATGAACGTGGAGGCGGCAGCCTCCCCCCGCAACTGCAGCACGTTGTTCACAAACGACCAGATATCACCAATATTCGCAAAAAAATTGCTGACGCCGGTACGCACAGGTGCGGGCGTGATGTCCTGGTAAGCAATCGCCACTGGCTTGAGGACCATGGCATCGACCTGCTCATTGAAGTTGGTCATGCTCCGGTTGTAGGACTCCAGCGGATCACGCGGGTCGGGGTTGGCCACGGTGGCACAACCCGAGAGCAGGCCCCCAGCCAACAACAGGGCCAGGGTGGTTTTTGCAGAGTTCTTCATTTCTTGACACCTGCCCCTGCGGGCTTACCGCCGTCTTCGGCTTTGCTGTAGAGAAACTGACCAATGAGGTTTTCAAGCACGACTGCTGACTGGGTCGAAGTGACCATGTCGCCCGCAGCGAGGTTCTTTTCATCGGCTCCGGCCTCGATCCCGATGTACTGCTCACCCAGCAGGCCACTGGTCAGGATCTTGAGAGAACTGTCCTTGGGGAAAGCGTAGCGATTTTCCATCGCCAGCGTCACCCGCGCCTGGTAGGTCTTGTCGTCGAACGTGATGGACTCCACACGACCGACAACCACCCCGGCACTGCGTACCGCAGCCTGGGGCTTGAGCCCGCCGATGTTGTCAAAGCGCGCCGTGATACGGTAGCCGGACTGGAAGTTCAGGCTCAGCAGATTGGCCGACTGGAGCGCCAGAAACACCAGCGCCGTGGCTCCCAGCATCACGAAAAGTCCCACCCAGAGATCGTTTTTGGAGCGTTGCATTCTTTGATTCCTCTTCACCGCCAGCATCGCCAGCTCAGATACTGAACATCAGGGCCGTGAGAATGAAGTCGAGCCCCAGCACGGTCAGGCACGCCATCACCACGGTGCGCGTGGTGGCACGCGACACTCCTTCGGGCGTGGGCTTGGCAGTGAAACCCTGCAGCAGTGCCACGAAGGTGACGGCCACACCGAACACCACGCTTTTAAGCACGCCGTTGCCCACGTCTTTCCACACATCAACGCCGCCCTGCGTCTGGCTCCAGAAGGCACCGGGGTCGATACCAATCATGAGCACCCCCACGCTCCAGCCTCCAATCACACCCACCGCACTGAACACTGCCGCCAGCAGGGGCATGGCGATCACCCCGGCCCAGAAGCGGGGGGCCAAAATGCGCTGGACCGGGTCCACTGCCATCATTTCCATCGCGCTCAGTTGCTCGCCTGCTCGCATCAAGCCGATCTCGGCCGTCAGCGACGTGCCCGCCCGTCCCGCAAACAGCAGGGCCGTGACCACGGGCCCGAGCTCCCGTACCAAAGACAACGTGACCAACAGCCCCAGGGCTTCCGAGGAGCCATAGCGCTGCAATGTGTAATACCCCTGCAGCCCCAGCACCAGCCCCACAAACAGGCCGGACACCGCGATGATCGCCAGTGAGTAGTTGCCCAGAAAATGCACTTGATCCCGCACCAGAGACGGCCGCAGGAAGGTGGGGCCCACCATACGCACAAGCCGCACAAAAAGCCGCGCACCCATACCGATATCTGCCAGTTTCTGGCGCACGGCAAAACCGACATCGGACGGGTTGTACCAACTCACAGCACGCGCCCCCCCGCAGGCCCAAAGTCCTGGGCTGCGTCCGGGCCGGGGTAGTGGAAGGGCACAGGCCCCGTCGGCAAGGCGTTCACGAACTGGTGCACCAGAGGGTCACTGCTGGCGCGTACTTCATCCGGTGTACCCTGAGCAGCCACCACGCCCGCCCCCAAAATGATCACATGGTCTGCCAGGCGAAATGTCTCTTCCAGGTCGTGCGAGACCACAATGCTTGTCAGGCCCATCGCATCGTTGAGCTGGCGAATCAATTGCGCTGCTGTCCCCAGGGATATGGGGTCCAGCCCCGCAAAAGGCTCGTCGTACATGACCAGCTCGGGGTCCAGCGCAATGGCTCGGGCCAGGGCCACGCGCCGCGCCATCCCGCCAGAAATCTCACTGGGCATCAGGTCGCGGGCCCCGCGCAAGCCCACCGCATGCAGCTTCATGAGCACCACGTCGCGAATCAAGGCTTCCGACAGGTCGGTGTGCTCCCTCAGCGGGAAGGCCACGTTTTCAAAAACACTCAGGTCGGTGAACAGCGCGCCAAACTGAAACAGCATCCCCATACGGCGGCGAACGGCGTACATGCCCGCTGCGTCGAGGCGGCCCACATCCTGCCCATCCAACAGCACTTCGCCCCGCGCAGCCCGTTGCTGGCCACCAATCAGACGCAGCACCGTGGTCTTGCCGCCGCCCGAGGCGCCCATCAGCGCGGTGACCTTGCCACGGGGCACGGTCAGCGAAACGTCACGCAAGATATCGCGGTCCCCATAGGAGAAGGTGACATTGCGCAGCTCGGCGAAAATGGAGGGTTCAGGCATGCAAAAAAGAATTGGATTTCCGGGCTTTCGATCATCACACCGTGATTCGCAGAGCCACAGAAAGCCGCGATGGTAGCTGAAGATGCAAACATACATACATGTATGTTTGCATCTTGAAGCATCTGTATCGCTCGGGGAGCGGCACCCAGACGCCATGCAACTCCGGATTGACAATGCCCCCGATTGTGCCAACAAAGATGTGCACACGCGCAGTGCGGGGCACCTAGGGATGTCCTGCATAGCTCCCTGCGGTCTGTGATAGCGCGGCCTCGGGCAGTCCGCTGCGTTGCTTTTCTTGCCAATAGCCGGGCTATTGGCTGCAAAAAGACGCCTTGCGGCCTATCCCGATCCGCACTACCACCGACTCGCGAGGGTTATGCAGGACATCCCTAGCCTTGACCGGTGGGTGAGCATCCACCCCAAGCGGTGGCGTCGCCGGGCACTGAGCCCGCAGCGTCAAAGCCCCCACCGCATGGGGTCCACACACCGGTCGCCTCGCACACCGACGCCCCATGAAAAACGGCGCCGCAGCGCCGTTGTGATTGCATGCTCCACAGCCCGATCAACGTGGCAGGTCGGAGTAACCCATCAGGAACTCATCCACCGCACGGGCGGCCTGGCGGCCTTCGCGGATGGCCCAGACCACCAGCGACTGGCCACGGCGAATATCCCCAGCCGCAAACACCTTGGGTACATTGGTGGCGTAACCGCCCTCAAATTCCGTGGTGGCCTTGGCATTGCCACGGGCGTCCTTGTCCACACCAAAGGCGTCCAGCACCGGAGCCACGGGGCTCACGAAGCCCATGGCCAACAGCACCAGATCGGCCTGGTAGTGCTTTTCGGTGCCAGGGATCTCGACCAGCTTGCCGTCCTTGAACTCCACCTGCACGGTGGTCAGGCTCTTGACCTTGCCCTTTTCGCCCGTGAACTCCTTGGTGGAGATGGCGAACTCGCGCACGCAACCTTCTTCATGGCTGGAGCTGGTGCGCAGCTTCAGCGGCCAGTACGGCCAGGTGAGAGGCCGGTTTTCCACCTCGGGGGGCTGGGGCATCACCTCGAACTGGGTGACGCTGGCCGCGCCGTGGCGGTTGCTGGTGCCAACGCAGTCGCTGCCGGTGTCGCCGCCACCAATCACGATGACATGCTTGCCCGTGGCGAGGATCTGGCCCTTGAGCTTGTCGCCCGCGTTGACCTTGTTCTGCTGTGGCAGGAACTCCATGGCGAAGTGGATGCCGTCGAGGTCACGGCCTGGCACAGGCAGATCGCGCGATTGCTCGGCGCCACCGGTCAGCAGCACGGCGTCGAACTCTTTGTTCAGCTGCTCAGGGGTGACGGTTTCCTTGGCCCAGTTGGTGACCTTGGAATCCTTGCCCAAGCCGTCCTTGGCAGCGCCCACGAACACGCTGGTGCGGATGACCACGCCTTCGGCTTCGAGCTGCTTGACGCGGCGGTCGATGTGCGACTTCTCCATCTTGAAGTCGGGGATGCCGTAGCGCAGCAGGCCGCCCACACGGTCGTTCTTCTCAAACAGCGTGACGCTGTGGCCTGCGCGCGCCAGTTGCTGGGCTGCGGCCAGGCCTGCGGGGCCGGAGCCGACCACGGCCACCTTCTTGCCCGTCTGGTGCTTGGCGGGGCGGGGCTTGACCCAACCCTCTTCCCAGGCGCGGTCGATGATCGCGTGCTCGATGGACTTGATGCCCACCGCGTCGTCGTTCACGTTGAGCACGCAGGCGGCCTCACACGGTGCGGGGCAGATGCGGCCGGTGAACTCCGGGAAGTTGTTGGTGCTGTGCAGCACCTCGATCGCGCTCTTCCAGTCCTGCTGGTACACCAGATCGTTGAAGTCAGGAATGATGTTGTTCACCGGGCAGCCGTTGTTGCAAAACGGCGTGCCGCAGTCCATGCAGCGCGCGCCTTGCACCTTGGCCTGGGCGCTGTCGAGCCCGATCACAAATTCCTTGTAGTGCTTCAAGCGCTCGGGCACAGGCTTGTAGCCTTCTTCGATGCGCTCGTACTCCATGAAGCCAGTAGTTTTTCCCATGACGGTGTCCTTATCTATGAATGTGGTGCTGAATCAATGGCCGGGCCTTACTTGGCGGGCACTGCTTCCTTTTTAGTAGCAGCTACCGCTGGTGTAGCAGACTCCTCCAGCACTTTGCGTTCATAAATTTCAGCCAGCGCGCGCTTGTACTCGGTCGGGAAGACCTTGACGAACTTGCCGCGCGACGATGCCCAGTTGTCCAGCAGTTCGCGCGCACGCTTGCTGCCCGTCCAGCGGTTGTGGTCTTCCAGCAGCTTCTTGAGCTGGGCCTCGTCGGTCTGGCCGTTGTGCCAGATCGAACGTGGCACCGTGGCCTCTTGTTCGGAGGCGGGCAAGATGCGCTCGAGCGTGACCATGGACATGTTGCAGCGCGTGTCGAACTGACCGTCTTCGTCGTAGACATATGCAACGCCGCCGCTCATGCCCGCTGCAAAGTTGCGACCGGTCTTGCCCAGCACCAGCACGGTGCCGCCCGTCATGTATTCACAGCCGTGGTCGCCTGTGCCTTCCACCACTGCGGTGGCACCCGACAGGCGCACCGCAAAGCGTTCACCGGCCACGCCGCTGAAAAAGGCCTCACCCGTGGTGGCACCGTACATCACGGTGTTGCCCACGATGGTGTTGCGCACGGCATCGCCGCGGAAGTCGATACTGGGGCGCACCACCACGCGGCCACCCGACAGGCCCTTGCCGGTGTAGTCGTTGGCATCGCCAATCAGATACAGCGTGATGCCGCGTGTGAGGAATGCACCGAACGACTGACCGCCCGTGCCTTCCAGCTGGATGCGAATGGTGTCGTCTGGCAGGCCTTCGGGATGCACGCGGGTGACCGCACCCGACAGCATCGCGCCGACCGAGCGGTTCACGTTGCGGGCCACTTCGATGAACTGCACGCGCTCGCCCTTTTCAATGGCAGGCAGGCTGCGCTCGATGAGCTTGCGGTCGAGTGTGTGCTCGATGTTGTGGTCTTGCACATCCACATGGAAGCGCGGCACGTCGGCAGGCACATTGGGCTGGGCAAACAGGCGGCTGAAGTCCAGGCCGCGTGCCTTCCAGTGCTCCAGGCCCTGGCGCATGTCGAGCAGGTCGGTGCGGCCGATCAGGTCGTCAAACTTCTTGATACCGAGCTGGGCCATGATCTGGCGCACTTCTTCGGCGATGAAGAAGAAATAGTTCACCACGTGCTCGGGCTTGCCCGAGAACTTCTTGCGCAGCTCAGGGTCTTGCGTGGCCACGCCCACGGGGCAGGTGTTGAGGTGGCACTTGCGCATCATGATGCAGCCTTCCACCACCAGCGGTGCGGTGGCAAAGCCGAATTCATCCGCACCCAGCAGCGCACCAATCGCCACATCGCGGCCGGTCTTCATCTGGCCGTCGGCCTGCACACGGATGCGGCCGCGCAGGCGGTTCAGCACCAGGGTCTGCTGAGTTTCAGCCAGACCGATTTCCCATGGGCCGCCCGCGTGCTTGATGGACGACCAGGGGGATGCGCCAGTGCCGCCGTCGTGCCCGGCGATCACCACGTGGTCGCTCTTGCACTTGGCCACGCCAGCGGCGATGGTGCCCACGCCCACTTCGGACACCAGCTTGACGCTGATACCGGCATGCGGCGCCACGTTCTTCAGGTCGTGGATCAGCTGGGCCAAGTCCTCGATGGAGTAGATGTCATGGTGCGGCGGGGGCGAGATCAGGCCCACACCGGGCACGCTGTGGCGCAGCTTGCCGATGTAGTTGGAGACCTTGCCGCCAGGCAACTGGCCGCCTTCACCGGGCTTGGCACCTTGGGCCATCTTGATCTGGATCTGGTCAGCAGACGACAGGTACTCGGCCGTGACACCGAAGCGGCCCGAGGCCACTTGCTTGATGCGGCTGCGCAGCGAGTCGCCGTCGAGCAATGGCAGATCCACCTGGACATTCTCGGCGCCAATCACGCTCTTGAGGGTATCGCCCTTCTTGATCGGGATGCCCTTGAGTTCGTTGCGGTAACGCGCAGCGTCCTCGCCGCCTTCACCGGTGTTGCTCTTGCCGCCAATACGATTCATAGCAACGGCCAGGGTGGCGTGGGCTTCTGTAGAAATGGAACCCAGCGACATGGCACCGGTGGCGAAGCGCTTGACGATTTCCTTGGCGGGCTCGACCTCGTCGATCGAGATGGCCTTGGAGGGATCGATCTTGAACTCAAACAGGCCGCGCAGCGTCATGTGGCGCTTGCTCTGGTCGTTGATGATCTGGGCGTATTCCTTGTACGTGTTCCAGTTGTTGGCGCGCGTGCTGTGCTGCAGCTTGGCAATCGCGTCAGGCGTCCACATGTGGTCTTCGCCCCGGGCACGCCAAGCGTATTCTCCGCCTGCGTCCAGCATGGTTTCGAGCACGGGGTCGTCACCAAAAGCCGCATTGTGCATGCGAATGGCTTCTTCGGCGATTTCGAACACGCCAATGCCTTCCACACGGCTGGCGGTGCCGGTGAAGTACTTACCCACGGTTTCCGTGTTCAGGCCAATGGCCTCGAACAGCTGAGCGCCGCAATAGCTCATGTAGGTGCTCACGCCCATCTTGGACATGATCTTGGACAGGCCCTTACCAATCGCCTTGACGTAGTTGTAGATGGCCTTGTCGGCAGACAGGTCACCACCCAGGTCCTTGTGCATGCTGGCCAGAGTTTCCATAGCCAGGTAGGGGTGCACGGCCTCGGCACCGTAGCCAGCCAGCACGGCAAAGTGGTGCACTTCGCGCGCAGTCCCCGTTTCAACCACCAAGCCCGCAGTGGTGCGCAGGCCCGTGACGACCAGATGCTGGTGGATGGCCGACAGCGCCAGCAACGCAGGGATGGCCACTTGCGTGGCGCTCACCGCACGGTCGCTGATGATGAGGATGTTGGCACCGCCCTTGATGGCGTCCACGGCCTGCGCGCACAGCGAAGCCAGCTTGGCTTCCACGCCCTCATGGCCCCAGCTCAGTGGGTACGTGATATCGATGGTGGCGCTCTTGAACTTGCCTTGCGTGTACTGCGCGATGTCGCGCAGCTTGGCCATGTCGGCAAAGTCGAGCACGGGCTGGCTCACTTCGAGCCGCATCGGTGGGTTGACCTGGTTGATGTCCAGCAGGTTGGGCTTGGGGCCGATGAAGCTGTTGAGCGACATCACGATGGCCTCGCGGATCGGGTCGATCGGCGGGTTCGTCACCTGGGCGAACAACTGCTTGAAGTAGTTGTACAGCGGCTTGTTCTTGCCCGAGAGCACGGCCAACGGGCTGTCGTTGCCCATGGAGCCAATGCCTTCTTCGCCGTTTTTTGCCATGGGTGCCATCAGGAACTTGATGTCTTCCTGGGTGTAACCAAAGGCTTGCTGGCGGTCCAGCAGGGGCAGGTCAGCAGCCTGGGGCGTGGCAGCCTGGGCACCCGCTTCGATGCTGTCGAGCTTGATGCGCAGGTTCTCGATCCACTGCTTGTAGGGCTTGGTGTTGACGACGTTGGCTTTGAGCTCATCGTCGTCAATCATGCGGCCTTGTTCCAGGTCGATCAGGAACATCTTGCCGGGCTGCAGGCGCCACTTGCGCACGATCTTGTTTTCAGGGATGGGCAGCACGCCCGACTCCGAGCCCATGATGACCAGATCGTCGTCGGTGATGCAGTAGCGCGAGGGGCGCAGGCCGTTGCGGTCCAGCGTGGCGCCGATCTGGCGGCCGTCGGTGAACACGATGGAAGCGGGGCCGTCCCAAGGCTCCAGCATGGCAGCGTGGTATTCATAGAAAGCGCGGCGGCGCTCGTCCATGGTGGTGTGCTGCTCCCAGGGCTCTGGGATCATCATCATCACGGCCTGGCTGATGGGGTAACCGGCCATGGTCAGCAATTCGAGGCAGTTGTCGAACGTGGCCGTGTCGGACTGGTCAGCAAAGCTGATGGGGTAGAGCTTTTGCAGGTCGGCCGCTAGCACGGGCGAGGCCATCACGCCTTCGCGGGCCTTCATCCAGTTGTAGTTGCCCTTGACGGTGTTGATTTCACCGTTGTGCGCCACATAGCGGTACGGGTGGGCCAGTGGCCATTCAGGGAAGGTGTTGGTCGAGAAGCGCTGGTGCACCAGGCCGATGGCCGAAACGCAGCGCTCGTCTTGCAGGTCGAGGTAGTACTTGCCCACCTGATCGGCCAGCAGCAGGCCCTTGTAGACCACGGTGCGGCTGGACATGGACGGAACGTAGTATTCCTTGCTGTGCTTGAGCTTGAGCGCCTGGATGTTGGCGCTGGCCGTTTTGCGGATCACGTACAGCTTGCGCTCGAGCGCGTCTTGCACGATCACATCGTTGCCACGGCCAATGAAGACCTGGCGCAGGATGGGTTCCTTCTTGCGCACAGTGGGCGACATGGGCATGTCCACATTCACCGGCACATCGCGCCAGCCCAGCAGCACCTGGCCTTCTGCCTTGATGGCGCGCTCCATCTCCTGCTCGCAGGCCAGGCGGGACGCATGCTCCTTGGGCAGGAAGATCATGCCGACGCCGTATTCGCCCGCCGCTGGCAAGGTCACGCCTTGCTTGGCCATTTCTTCGCGGTACAGCGCGTCGGGGATCTGGATGAGGATACCTGCGCCATCACCCATCAGGGGGTCGGCCCCCACAGCACCACGGTGGTCGATGTTTTCCAGAATCTTCAGGGCTTGCGTCACGATGTCGTGGCGCTTGATACCCTTGATGTGGGCCACAAACCCGAGGCCACAGGCGTCGTGTTCGTTACCCGATGAATACAAACCGTGTTGTTGCAGATGCTGGATCTCGGCAGCCGTGGTCATGGCGCACTCCTCATAGTTTTCGCAGGGATGCCGAGATTAGTGCAATGCAACATGGGATGCAAGCAGATTAATTAGGGTCAGATTCTTTTTAATAACCAAGCAAAGCGGTTTGATATTTTATTGGGGACATATTGAATTTGATAGCAAAAAATCCAATACAGATGAGCGCCTAGACCTATTTTTCCTACATCCTCCCCCGACGCTTAGGACGTCCAGCCTGACCTTGAACCACACGCCGGTGTGTCTGTTTCTGCAAACTTTCAATGAAATCGGCGTCACCCAAGGCCCACCCACTCAGGACCGATGCCGTGATGGCCGTCTGCTCCAGCGACCCGATGCCCCCCTGTACCAGCGCTGCATAGGCCGCCTCGCGGGCGAAGGGCGTATTGCCCAGCGCCCAGTACAGGGCGTGCGGCGTTAGCAGGCGATCATTGCGCACGCCACGCCAGTGGGCGTGGCTGGACCAGGGGTAATCCTCCACATTGACCACCAACCCCGCCCGCACCGGATTGAGGTCCAGGTACGCCATGCAGG
Source organism: Acidovorax facilis (assembly GCA_964031875.1). Lineage (GTDB taxonomy): Bacteria > Pseudomonadota > Gammaproteobacteria > Burkholderiales > Burkholderiaceae_C > Acidovorax > Acidovorax facilis_A. Next base: position 33,152 of record CAXIRU010000071.1, on the reverse strand, counting down.
ACAGCAGGTATTTGTCAGGCTGCAGCACTGTGGACCGGTAGCGCCCCTCCCACAAAGTGCCGGTCCGCGCATGCCTGCGGTTGAAGTACTGCACATAGCGCCGGCCCACCGCCTGCATCATCTTCGGAAGACCGTCGACAGTTGCAGGGGTGACCAACAGGTGGAAGTGGTTGTCCATCAGTACATAGGCGTGCACGACGACGCCATGCTGCTGCGCGTTGTCTGTCAGCAGCGATAGCATGGCCTCAAAGTCTTCGCGGTCCACGAAGATGGACTGGCGGTTGTTTCCGCGCTGGATGACATGGTGCAGATGACCTGGCAGTGTCAGGCGCGGAAGGCGGGCCATGAATGTATGTGGAAGCAAGGGGTGGCGCGATCATAAGTCCGCACCCGATTTGTCCTGCCCGATCAGCAGCTACCGCACACAATCAGTGCGGGACACCCTTCGCGCCGATGGGAACATCCGCAGTCTCTGGCTTCAAACCAAAGCGCGCCCCCAGCACCCTATCGAGGCCGAACTCTTCCAGAATGGCTCGCAGCCGCTCTGAGGCACTGCGCTTTTTCTGCCCTGTGTAGCGGGCGATGATGAGCTCATTTTTCATGCTGTGCTCCCAACCCACCAGTTCCGTCACCGTCACCTGGTAGCCGCTGGCTTCGAGATACAGGCAGCGCAGCACATTCGTCACCTGGCTGCCCAGCTCCCGCGTGTGCAGCGGGTGGCGCCACAGCTCGGCCAGCGGCGTGCGGGCCAGCTGCAAGGCCTTGCCCTGGCGCAGGCACGCGGCCACTTCAGCCTGACAGCAGGGCACCAACACCATGGCCCGGGCCTGTTTCTGAAGCCCGAAAGCGATGGCGTCATCGGTTGCCGTATCACAGGCATGCAAAGCAGTGACTACATCAATCCGGGCTGGCAGCTCATCCGCTCCGGTGGATTCCGCCACCGACACGTTCAGGAACGACATGCGCTCAAAACCCAGCTTGTGCGCCAGCAGGCGGGATTTACCCACCAGCTCGGCGCGTGTTTCTACGCCGTAGATGTGTCCTCGCCCGAGCGCTTTGAAGTACAGGTCGTACAGGATGAACCCCAGATAGGACTTGCCCGCCCCATGGTCTGCAAGCGTCGCACCCTCCTCGCTGGCCCCCTGCCCTGTTGCAGCCAGTTCCGTAAGCAGCGGCTCAATGAAGTTGAACAGGTGGTAGACCTGCTTGAGTTTGCGCCGCGAGTCCTGATTGAGGCGCCCATCGCGCGTGAGGATGTGCAGTTCCTTCAGCAGCTCTATCGACTGCCCCGGCCGCAGTTCGGACAGCAGCGCAGAATCGGTGACAGGGATTGCCCCTTTGGTGCGAGGGACAGATGGCTGTAGCGCACTGCTGACAGAAAGGTCTTTGTTCTTTTTCATCATCCCACCTCTTTGGGTACATCCATCGGCGCTGGTTGGCTGGCACTGGGCCCCACATTCAGCGCCTGCCATCCCTGCATGCCGAGTGACTGCAGCACCTCGATATTCCGTTCAAAAATCGTTTCTGCCTCCGGGAAAACCTCCACGGCGCGGTCGATGCTCTCCTCGCGCAGCAGGTGCAGCGTCGGATAAGGAGACCGGTTGGTGCAATTGGTCACATCATCCACCTCGGTGCCCGCAAACTGGAACTGGGGATGGAAACTCGCGATCTGCAGCGTGCCATCCAGATCCATGGCCTCCAACAACCCTTCGGCGCTTCCCAGAAAATCATTGAAATCCAGAAAGTCATGAAGGCAGTGGGGCAGTATCAGCAAGGTGGTGTCTCTCACGCTGGCGGGAGTCTCCACCAGGGTGGACAGTTCTGTGCGCAACAAGTCCAGCACCTGCGCCAAGTCTTCGGTGTGAGCCACCGCATAGTGCACCTGCCCCTTGACATGAACACCCTTGGCAAATGGGCACAGATTCAGCCCGATCACCGCCCGCTCCAACCATTGAACCGTGTCGTGGATGTAGATAGCAGCCATCGACGGAGCCGCCTGGGCAGCAGAAGGAGATATGGGAGTCATGAAACGGGCGCAGGGCGCGCAAGAGAGGCAGGTGGGGCGAGGAGGCGGGCGAATTTTACCGGGCACTCCGGCGCCATCGTTCAGAGCAGCCCACCAGCCTCCTGGTGCCATTGCGCCCCTTGGTATGTTGCGCCACAGGCGGCGGTACGGGTCGCCTAGACCATGGCTGCCAGCTTTGCACGTCCACCGTGTTCAGTCAAAAAGCCGCCGCCCCGTCAACCGCTCATGCTCCCGAGCGGCAAATCGATCCGTCATGCCAGCGATAAAGTCCGCCACCGCCCTCGCTCGCAGCGGGCCATGGTCTGTGGAAGCCTGCTCCGCAAACGCTGCTTTCATCTCTTGCGGGGCGGCTGTGTACATCGCAAACAGATCGCGCACGACTTCCTGTGCGCGCGCCGTGGTCTCCATCACCTGGGGGTGGCGGTAAAGATTCTTGAAAAGGAACTGCTTGAGCTCCAAAGAACGCGCACGCATCGCATCGCCAAACATCACCAGGGGCGGAGACTGTCGCACGGCCTGCACATCAGTAGGTGAATGACCGGCCAGCGCAGCCCGTGTGGCGTCAATCACGTCATAGACCTGTGCACTGAGCATGCGTCGTATCGCTTCAAACAACAAGCGCCGCTGCAGCGACGGCTGCGCAAGATCAGGATACTCAGCCAAGGTCGCTGCACGAAATTGGTCGAACAGAGGCACCTCCCGCAACTGCACCAGTGTGATCAGGCCAGAACGCACACCATCGTCAATATCGTGTGCGTTGTAGGCAATTTCATCAGCGAGGTTGCACAACTGCGCCTCCAGGCTGGGCTGCTCCCGGCGTAAGAACCTTGCACCAACACCACCAGGCTCTTCGCGTTCCAACTGTTGGGCATGCAGCCTGGAGCAATGTTTCAGCACGCCCTCACGGGTCTCGAACGTCAAATTCAGCCCGTCATACTGTGGATAGCGCTCCTCCAGCTTGTCCACAACCCGCAGACTCTGCAAGTTGTGCTCAAAGCCCCCGTGTTCTGCCATGCATCCATGCAGAGCATCCTGGCCGGCATGCCCAAACGGGGTGTGGCCAAGATCATGGGCCAATGAAATCGCCTCGACCAGATCCTCGTTGATGTGCAATGAGCGGGCGATGGAGCGCCCCAATTGGGCGACCTCCAACGAGTGCGTCAGGCGTGTGCGAAAGAGGTCTCCTTCGTGATTGAGGAAGACCTGCGTCTTGTAAACCAAGCGCCGAAACGCCGTGGAATGCACGATGCGATCACGATCACGCTGGTATTCGGTCCGCGTGGGTGCAGGTGTTTCAGGGTAGCGCCGACCCTTGGTCGTGGACGGGTGGCAGGCATACGCCGCCAAGTCAGAGTTTGTAGTCAAAATGGCCGCCAGCGCTTATCTGAAAAGCGTAAATAGCTATAGTTTTTATAGCAAAATTTGACAAAATCCAGGATTCAATGGGATTTGGTGCGCCGAAAGCGAAAACCGTAGGTTTCATCAAAATTGGCCCCAGCGAGGACAGTTTTTGCCGGATTTGCAGCCGGCGATTTCCAAGTCCGACAGGCTCCTAGGCACAGCAGGCATCGATCACTTCGCGCACCAAGTCGTCCGGCGCCGAGCGCACAGCCGCCTTGCCAGGGCCATCAATCACCACAAACCGAATCTCACCGGCCTCTGATTTCTTATCGACACGCATCAGTTCCAGATAACGGCCAGCGTTGTCTTCCTCGCTCAGCACGGGCCCCTTGGTAGGCAACCCTGCACGCTCAATGAGCATACTCAGGCGCTCCACAAATTTTTCATCGACCAAGCCAAGCCGGCAAGATAGCTCGGCAGCCATCACCATGCCTGCACCGACGCCCTCACCATGCAACCACACACCATAGCCCATTCCGGCCTCAATGGCATGACCGAAGGTATGGCCAAAATTAAGGATGGCACGAAGACCTGCCTCTTTTTCATCGTTGCCAACAACCCAAGCCTTGATCTCGCAGCTGCGTCGTACGGCATGCGCTAACGCATTGCGGTCATGCGCCAAGAGGGCGTCCATGTTGTGCTCCAGCCAGTCCAGGAAAGCCATGTCCGAAATCGGTCCGTACTTGATGACTTCCGCAAGACCGGCACTGAACTCTCGCTGGGGTAACGAGTCGAGCACCGCCAGATCACACACCACCAGTTGCGGCTGGTAAAACGCACCAATCATGTTCTTGCCCAACGGATGGTTGATCGCAGTCTTGCCACCCACGGAAGAATCCACCTGCGCTAGCAGTGTGGTGGGTACCTGTACAAAGGGCACTCCTCGCATGTAACTGGCAGCGGCAAAACCCGTCATGTCGCCGACCACGCCACCACCCAGCGCAAAGATCGTTGTCTTGCGGTCACAAGCGTTCGACAGCAGCGAATCAAAAATGAGTTGCAATGTCTGCCAATTTTTGTGCTCCTCACCATCCGGTAGTCGGAGTTCATGAATCTGCAAATAGCTCCCCGCAAGCGCAGCGCGCAAAGCGTCTACATACAGTGGGGCCACCGTGGTGTTACTCACAATCAGTGCTGAGCTCGCGCGAGGCAGACCTGCGTACGAAGCAGCATTGGCGAATAGGCCGTCGCCGATCAGGATGCGATAGCTGCGTTCAGCAAGTTCAATGGTGACTGCTTGACCAATCTGGGACATGGAAGGTTCTTAGGGTTTGGTGGAAAGGCAGGGATGCACTACAGCGGCAAATCCATCATATTTTGAGGGCTCGTTTCCAATCGCACATCTCATTGAAGTTTGTACTCTGAAATAGCACACCGTCATTTTGGCCCATGCGCGGGGCGATAGTCGGTGGGCACCTCCGACGAGCCCCTCCGCCAACTCCGATGTTCAAGGCCTTAGTCGGCATTACCGTCCGAACGATCCATCGACCCAGCGCCGCACACCATATTGAGAATGCGTGCTAATACTACAGCGGCCTGAAATTCTCACGCCGACAGTACTCTGGTACAGAGAATATTCCAGAAAAACAAGCGAGAACAATAAAAAAACCCCGGGTTGCAAGTACCTGGGGTTTAACTTTGCCACCGCTCAGAAGACATCATAAGAAGCCTTCTGAGCGTCAATATGCTTACTCTGACTAAGGGCAAATAAACTCGAGAGGATCTCCTCCGGGCGGAATAGTAGCTGCGCTCACGACAGTGATACTAAACGTCCGGGTTACTTTCGCAGCCCCCTTCGTAGCGGTCACCAAGAATCGATGCTGCCCGCAATTTGCGACCTTGGGCACACCATTCAAGACTCCAGCTGTGCTTGTGGTGCCACTGGTCAACCATGAAGGCAGACTTGTGAAGCTCCACGTCACGTCACTGACAGATGCTACAAAGGAATATGTAAAGCTTGCACCAACAGGGGCAGAACCCAATGAACACACCGTGTTGGAATTGCAGTCACCAATCGCAAAATCTTCTGGCAATCCGCCCACCACTTTGAGCCTCAACACCGCGGTGTCCACAATCTTGTTCCTATCAACCACGGTCACGGTGGCGCGGTAATCACGCTCCTCAGCGGTGGTACTTACGGTACCGCTGATCATGCCAGTGCTTGCATTGATTGACAAACCTGCGGGCAGGCCTGTAGCCGACCAAGTGAAGGGCGGCAATCCCCCGCTCGCCGCGAGCAACGAAGTGAATGGGACGCCTTTGGTCACTGTTCCAAGGTCTGCGTCTGCAAGCGAGAGCGGAGCTGTCACCGCCGCAATGACAGAGAATTGATCAATGATCGAAATAGGATCTTGAATACCGTTCGCAACATTGTTATCGAAACGGTCTGCTGTGAACTCTATAAATATAGGCCCAGTCTCTTCCCCGCTCAGCAAACTGAACAGAGCTACGCCTCCCGTCGATGGCAACTGCAAAATGCTACCCGACTGGTTCCCAGAGACCAATCTCGCACCAATGGCAGCATCCGTTCCAGCCATAATTCTTGCTTGAACCTTGGCGCCAGCAGCATCAGGCGTTGGTTGATTGCCGTCATCAAGCACGAATGCTTGGATACCAACTTGGTTTATTAATCCACTAGTATTGGATTTTGCCCCCAAAAATCCCTGCCTCACATATTCAGGGGTCTGAGCAATAACTCGCAGACTTGCAGGCTTTCCTGTTGCGGCTCCAGATCCAACGGAAATATTTAAACTCGCTTTTTCAACGCGTCCAGATCGAGGATCTGTAACCGAACATGTGATAGTAGCTGTGCCGGCCTGATTTGCAGCATGGAAATGGAATGAGGCCCCACCAGAGTTTGCATCCAGTGTGATACTACGAAAAGCTAGAGGATTTCCATCTTCACCCTCATGCTCGCTATCACCATCAAGATAATACAAGGGCCCAGAACTCAGACCGTAATCCGTATTACAGCCGAATATATTTTCACCACCAGGAATAGGAGCCCCACCCTTTGTAGCATTAACATACAAAACAGTCGTAAAAGGCGCATAAACGCCGATACCAACGGGGTAATTGCCCACATTTACAGGCAAAGTTGTCTTTTCTGCACGCAAAGTGATTTTGTAGTTTTCATCCGTTTGCCCCGGACTCCCACCACCACCACCACAGGCAGAAAGTAATGCGGCAAGAAGCAGCGTTGAAAATTTTAGATTTTTTGACATTTACTGATCCATTTGAGTTGAAATCTACCGAACTGCAGCACGCTCGGTCAGAACTTTTGGGGTAATAAAGATCAACATTTCCTGCTTATTGGCCTGTTTAGTTTTCGTTTTAAACAAGTTACCAACCCCAGGAATATCACCCAAGAATGGCACCTTCGCCTCAGCATCATCTTCAAAAAGTTCAAAAATTCCACCGATAACTACCGTCCCCCCGTTTTCGACCAAAACTTGAGTTTTGATGTGCTTGGTGTTGATGGCCCGTACGTTCTGAAGAATTTCACCAGGGCTATCCTTATTGACATCGAGATCCAGAATGATATTGCCCTCAGGTGTTATCTGAGGTAACACCTCGAGCTTCAAGACCGCTTTCTTAAACGCAATCACAGTGCCGCCATTGGGTGCAGTTACAGGATACGGAAACTCAGTGCCCTGCTCAATGGAGGCCTTGGTTTGATCGGCAGTTACAACCCGAGGGCTAGAAACGATCTTACCCTTGCCATCAGCCTCCATCGCAGATATTTCCAAATTCAAAAATCTATTCGCAGCTGAATTGAAAATTGATATCGCGAAACTTGCTGGATCAAAACCACCTTGAGCTTGTGCAGGGAGATTCACAAAATTCCCCGTAGTATTGGTAACGCCGCCTGCTCCAGATGAGGCTACCGCGTTGCTGTAACTTGTACCAAATGCGAGACTGTTACCACCACCAATGTTGTAACCACCAGTACCGCCCCGGTTGGCTCTCAAATCCGTCCCGCCCAATCGAACGCCCAACGAGCGGCCAAAGGTGTCAGAGGCTTCGACAATTCTCGCCTCGATCATCACTTGCCGAACGGCAACATCCAAAGTAGAGAGCAACTGGCGCACTTCCTCCAATTTACTCGCGGTATCAGTTACAAATAGCTGATTGGTTCTGGGCTCTGCAATAGCGCTGCCGCGCTCCGACAAAAACCTGTTCGAAGTACCTGCTGACGCGCCCCCGCTTGAAGCAGTCAGTTGGGCAACCATATCAACAGCTTTGGCGTAGTTCATCTGAAACGCCTGAGTTCTCAAGGGCTCCAACTTTTGAATAGCCAAAGCAGCCTCGTAGTCCTTCTTCGTTCTGTCATCAATTTCGTCCTTAGGCGCAATCCACAACACAGTCCCTGATTTCCGCATACCCAGACCTTTTGCCTCCATGATGATCTGGAGGGCTTGATCCCAAGGCACATCTTTGAGACGCAAAGTCAGCGAGCCAGTAACCGTATCTGAAGTCACAATATTAAAATTAGTGAAATCAGCGATAACCTGCAGCAGAGATCGAACCTCGATATTCTGAAAGTTCAGTGACAATTTTTCCCCACTAAACCCAGGGCCTTGTGTCAGTTTATTCAGATCAACTTTCTTTTGGCGAATTTCAACGACGAATTGGCTATCGCTCTGGTAGGCGCTATGTTCCCAATCCCCAACTGGATCGATGGTCATGCGAACACGGTCACCCTGCTGAACTGTAGTGATGGCTTGTACTGGCGTCCCAAAATCACCGACATCCAGTCGCCTGCGCAAACCTTCTGGTAAAGAAGACTTGAGAAAATCCACTACTAAGCCCTTCCCTTGCTGACGGATATCAACACCAACCTGGCTCGAGGGAAGCATTACCACTACGCGCCCAGACCCATCTGCGCCTCGTCTGAAGTCGACATCTTTCAAAGTCTGAACATCAGAATTCGTGGAATCAGAGAATACCGGAGCCGACACCGCTTGGGTTGGGGCGGCAGCGGCCTGCACCGTACCCAAAGATATCAACAAAGACTTGCCCTGAAGATCCGCCTGATAGGAAGTAGACTGCTTTAGATTCAAGACAATCCGAGATCTCTCGCCAGCCTGTACAACATTAACTGATTTAATGTTACCCTGATTGATTTCAAAAACATTCTTTCCAGTCGCATTGGACGCATCGGGAAAATCCAAAGCAATACGCGGAGGCGATTGAATAGAAAAACCTGTGGGGATAGATTTAAGAGGCTCCGAAAAATCAATGCGAACTACATCCACGCCGTTCTGCACGCTTCCCATGATGGACTGAACTACAGCTTGTGCCCATCCATTTGTAGGATTCAAAACAAAGAGCGTAACTACAACTGCAACATGACAAATTTTCGATGAATAAATTTTTGAGTGTTTCATTTTTTGTCCTCTTGCAGATCAAGCGAAGCTGTACGTTCAATCCAATCACCAGTGGCATCTTGCACAATTTCACGCAACTGGATTGAGTTTTCAGTAATTTTTGTTATTCGCCCGTAGTTTTGCCCAATGTAATTTCCTACCCGAACTTGATAGAGTAGTTTGTCAACTTTAAGTAATGCAGTCGGTGTTCCTTTTTTATCAAGACTACCGACCATTGCCATTACGTCTAAAGGATAAGCCTCTAGGGGCTCCTTACGTCTTGCCATCTCCGGAGCAATCAATGCAGCGTTGGAGGCAGTCTGGGTAGACTCACGCCTTAACGCCTGGGTTAACTTTATCGCATTGAAAGGCTCAACCCCTGACTCCACTGCATAGGTCTGGGGCAAAAACTGCTTGGGTTCGGTCAGCGCTGTGACCTTCGGTTTAGTGGTCGCTCTTAGTTCCGCCATCCATTGACGCAACTCATCATCACCCGAAGAACTACATCCGCATAAAAAAAGAGCGACCATCATGGGGAGAAAGAGTCTCGGCCGCATCATTTTTTCTCTCCCTTTGCAGCTTGCTTTTGCGCCTGAATCTCATCTGGGTCGAGATATCTGAAGGTGCGCGCAGTGGCCTCCATGGTCAATAGAGAACCGTCTTTATCTTTGCCCAGTGGACTAATAGAAATGTCATTCAAGGTAACGATTCTAGAGAGATGCGCAACATCAGAAGCAAAAGAACCCATGTCATGATATTTACCCGTAACACGCACTTGGATTGGCAGTTCAGCATAGTATTCTTTAACCACCACTTGACCAGGACGAAACAAGTCAAATTGCAGACTACGCCCAAGACCAGCTTGGTTTATATCCGAGAGCAATGCAGCCATTTCAGCCTTACTTGGCAACTGCTTTTCCAGCTGAATCACATATTGCTGCACTTGCTCACGCTGGCGCTTCAGCGCCTCTAAACTCACAGCTTTAGTCAGCTTAGTCTGGTAATCCTGTCGAAGTGTCTGTTCTTTAGCAACTTCGGCCTCAAGCTCCACCTCATATTCGCTGATTTTTGCAAACCATAGAACTGCTGCTACCGCAATAGCGATGAACAGACATAACAAGACCTTAGGAGCAATAGGCCATAGAGAAGGGTCTTTTGGATCCAGGTTTCTAAATTGCCTTGCCACACTCTCCTGCAAGGCAACGAAATCAATGTCTTTTTTTGATTTTTTTGCCATATCTATTTTCCAATCGCGACACTGGCTGCATCTTTAGATTTTTGGGCCTCACCTGTACGCATTAATCGGAAGCGCAGATTGAACGTAGACACTCGGCGCTGATCTCTGGATGACAAAGCGATATTGCTTGCCACAATTTCAACCAGCTCAGGCTTTGATAGCCAAGGCGTGTTGTCAGTCAAGTTCCGAAGCATTTCAGACACACGTTCGTTAGACTGGGCAACCCCCTGCATCGCTATAACCTGCTCGGTCTGCTTGATGCTCGTCACATAGGCCCCCTCAGGAATCTGGCGCACAAGCTCATTGAGCAAGTGCACAGGCAGATTCCGATCAGACTGAAGGTCTTCTACAGCCTTCTGCCTCGCGCGCAGTGCAGCAATTTCGTCTTCAATGGTGGCAATCTCCTTGATTTGTTCTTCAAGAACCTTAATTTCGGTCTGAAGAAAGGCATTTCTCTCTTGCTGGGCGGTAATCATCATCTGAAACCACCAATAGACCGCACCAGCGATCGCCAAGCCAATCAGAAAGGACGCAAACATCGTTGCCTGAAAGGCTTCTTTACGACGCTTACGCGCGGCTTCCCGATGCGGAAGTAAGTTGATCAAAATCACTGCAGGAACCTCCGCATGGCCAGACCGCACGAGGTCAGATACGACGGCGCCTCACGCACCATTTTTTTCAAACGAACGGAACTTCCGATTTCCATACCATCAAACGGATTGATCGCACTGCACGCAAATCCGGTTTGCTGAGTAACCGCCTCTGTCAGCCCAGGAAGTGGTGCAGAGCCCCCAGCAAGCATGATGTGATCAACACGGTTGTGAGGTGTACTGGTGAAGAAAAACTGCAAGGCACGACCAATCTCTTGCGCCATGCTGTCCACAAAGGGGCGCAGTACTGCAGACTGGTAATCCTCCGGAAGATCGCCGTTTCTTTTTTTACTCTCAGCTTCTTCGACAGAGAAACCGTATTGGCGAACGATCAGCTGAGTAAGTTGCGCCCCCCCAAAGGCCTGGTCTCGGTCGTAAAGGACTTCTTCATTGCGAATCACCTGCATGCTAGTGGTCAGCGCGCCTACCTCAAAGAGGGCGACCATGGCATCGACACCTTTTTTGGGCAAGGCCTCAATGAGACGCCCCGCAGCCAATCGGGAGGCGTGGGACTCGATGTCCACCACAACAGGCTTGAGTCCCGCCGCCTCTGCCAAACCTTGGCGGTCTTGGACCTTTTCACGTCGGGAAGCGGCAATGAGAACATCGACGTCCCCCGGAGCATTTTTGCTGGGGCCAATGACGCAGAAGTCCAAGCTCACTTCATCGAGCGAGAAAGGAATGTATTGATTGGCCTCCGACTCGACTTGAACCTCGAGTTCCTGCTCCGTCATCCCCCCCGGCAACGTGATCTTTTTGGTGATGACCGCCGACGGAGGCAACGCCAAAGCTACGTTCTTTGTGCGTGTTCCACTTTTCTTAACCAGGCGACGCAACGCGTCTGCAACTTCGTCAAATTTTTCGATGTTGCCATCCGTGATCCAGCCGCGCTCCAGCGGCTCGATCGCGCACCGCTCTAAAACCAGGCCACCCGCTTTATCGCGCCCAAGTTCCACCAGTTTGACACTGGAAGAACTGATGTCGATTCCCAGCAGCGGCGGAGACTGGCGACTGAACAAAGACCCCATTGAGCTCAAGATTGGTCCCCTGTAACTTGCCAAAATGAGGCAACAAAACTTAACACTTCACATGAATGCTATCAGTAAGATAGTTCTCCAGCAAAGATTTTTCCCCGCTTAACACTTGCTGAGCGTTGCCAAAAGCAGACGAAGTTTGTGTCTTGCGCGACACCGTTTGGCGGCGCCCGAGCAGCTTATGCGGGACGAACGAGAGCACCGCAATGTCATTTTTAGAGGGGTCTGGCAGACATTTTTATAATGGGCTGTCTTACCCTTTCGGAGCGATATGCCGCCCTCTTCATTGAAGTCCTCTGGCAAGCAGGACTCCCCCCCCACTACCGCACGCGCTCCTTGGCTTCGTTGGCTGGTGCGTGCAGTCCTCTGGATGGTGGGCTTGGCGACGGCAGCCGCTGTGGGACTGGCACTGACCATTGCAGTCGCCCTGGCCGTGGCCTATCCGAACCTCCCCGACATCTCCGATCTTGCCGACTATCGGCCTAAGCTCCCCTTGCGTGTGTACTCAGCCGAGGGCGCTCTGTTGGGTGAATTTGGCGAAGAGCGCCGCAACCTCACACCCATTGGTGAGATCCCGAAGGTGATGAAGGACGCGGTATTGGCTATTGAAGACGCGCGTTTCTTTCAGCACGGTGGCGTTGACTACAAAGGTGTAATTCGCGCAGCTTTAGCCAATCTTGGCCGCGTCAAAAGCCAGGGTGCCTCGACTATCACAATGCAGGTGGCTCGGAATGTTTACCTCTCATCGGAGAAAACATTTACACGCAAAATTTACGAAATCTTACTAACCTTCAAACTCGAACATTTGCTGACAAAAGATCAGATTCTTGAGATTTACATGAATCAGATTTATTTGGGCAATCGCGCATATGGATTTGCTGCGGCTTCCGAAGCCTATTTTGGCAAACCCCTAAAATCCGTGTCTGTGGCTGAAGCTGCGATGCTTGCGGGCTTGCCCAAAGCTCCTTCTGCGTACAACCCCATCAGCAACCCCAAGCGTGCTCGCTCCAGGCAGCTTTACATCATTGAGCGCATGGAGGAAAACGGGTTCATCACCGCTGATCAGGCGGCAGACGCCAAAAAAGAAGAACTCAAGATCCGGACTGGACCAGACAACACCCGGGTTCACGCCGAGTATGTCGCGGAGATGGCGCGTCAGCTCATCTTCGCGCAGTACGGCAACGAGGCCTACACGCGTGGGCTCAACGTGTACACGACGCTCAATGCAGCAGAGCAAGAGGCTGCGTACGTAGCACTACGCCGAGGGATCATGGACTATGAACGGCGCCAACAATATCGTGGCCCTGAAAAATTTGTAGTTTTGCCTTCGACAGCCCAGGAAGTCGAAGATGCGATTGATGACGCGCTGGCCAACCACCCGGACAACGGTGACGTACTTTCCGCCGTGGTGCTCGAAGCGTCGCCACGCAAGATCGTGGCTGCCCGGGCAAGCGGTGACACGCTGGAAATCACTGGTGATGGCCTGAAGCCAGCGCAGTCTGGCCTCAGCGACAAGGCCCCGCCCAACATCAAGATCCGCCGTGGCGCAGTGATCCGGGTGGTGAAAACGCCCAAGAACGCTTGGGAAATTACACAGCTTCCCGAAGTCGAAGGTGCCCTCGTGGCGCTCGACCCGCGCAGCGGGGCCATCCGGGCGCTGGTAGGCGGGTTTGACTTCGACAAGAACAAGTTCAACCATGCTGCACAGGCTTGGCGCCAGCCTGGGTCTAGCTTTAAACCGTTCATTTACTCCGCAGCTCTGGAGAAAGGGTTCACGCCGGCTACGATCATCAACGACGCACCGCTTTTCTTTGACGCAGGCGTGACGGGTGGCCAACCGTGGGAACCCAAGAACTACGATGGCAAATATGACGGCCCTATGAGCATGCGCACCGCACTGGCCAAGTCGAAGAACATGATCTCGATCCGTATCTTGCAGGCCGTGGGGCCCAAGACCGCGCAGGAATGGGTCTCGCGCTTTGGCTTCGATGCGGAAAAACATCCGGCCTATCTCACCATGGCCTTGGGTGCTGGCTCGGTGACCCCACTACAAATGGCTACGGCGTACTCCGTATTTGCCAACGGCGGGTACCGCGTGAACCCCTGGCTGATCACCAAGGTCACCGACCACAAGGGCCGGGTCATCTCTGAAACAACACCACCGGTAGCCAGCGAGCAGCCCCGTGCCATTGATGCCCGCAATGCCTTTGTCATGAACAGCTTGCTGCAGGAGGTCACTCGCTCAGGCACCGCAGCGCGGGCGCAAGCCACGCTCAAGCGACCCGACCTCTACGGAAAGACAGGGACCACCAACGATTCCGTAGACGCTTGGTTTGCGGGGTACCAACCCACGGTTGCCGCAGTGACATGGATTGGCTACGACACACCGCGCAATCTGGGAAGCCGAGAAACAGGCGGCGGCCTCAGCCTGCCGGTTTGGATCAACTACATGGAGCGGGCACTCAAGGGTGTTCCCGTCATGGAGCCCACGGTACCTGCTGGCGTGGTCAATGTGGGCGGCGAATGGTTCTACGAAGAGTACGCGCGCAGCAGTGGCATCCCGAGCATGGGTCTTGAAGACCGCTCTGCAGCACCTGCCACGGCGCCGCAAGCGCCGCCCCCAGCCGAAGAGCGCAACCGTATCCTGGACCTTTTCCGCAACTGAATGCAGGGCGCGCAGCCCTTGGACCGTTTGGACAGCCTGTACCCCAAGGGGCTCAGGCTGAAAACTGTAGCGGCAAGCCCGCTTGAGTGGCTGCATCGCGGCTCAAACGGGCAAAGAACTCCCCACCACCTTTGGTGTCTTGCCAGGCTTGGCCATCAAACCGATAGTGGTAGCCACCAGAGCGTGCCGCCATCCACACCTCATGCAGAGGTTTTTGCAGATTGATGACGATCTGTGTGCGGTTCGGGAATGTCAATGTAACCATCCCCCCAGAGCGCTGGGCATCCACATCGGCATCGGACGTTTCGTTGATGCGATCGCAGCTGCGCTCGACAGCAAGCAGCAGTTTTTCGGCGTGGTCCAGGAATTCGAGGTCGGTCATTACAATTTGCGCATGTTGAAAGCTTCCCAAATTCTAGTCAGGACGCTTGTCCTTGCTGCCAGTGCGGCAGCCTTTGCAGGTTGCGGTCAACGGGGCCCGCTCTATTTGCCCAGCGATCCGGCGGCCGCGCAACGCGCAACCCTGCCCCAGACCTTGACCCCCAGTGTTGGTACATCCAGCGCCGCACAGCCCGCGGCAGCTGCAGCATCCGCACCGCGTTGATTGGGTGGTGGCCGCCCCGGGAGCACGGTTGCGGCCACCAATGCCAAGGCACTTGATTTCTATCAAGGACGCCGCTGAGGGTCAACCGTACAGTTCGTGCTTTATTGCACCGCAGGATGACCATGGCCATCGAACTCTACCGTGACAAGAACCATGCTTGTCTGATGTTCACCGACCTCATCGAAGAAGACGGTCAGGCTGTCCAAGCCAATCAGTTTCTGATCGTGGATGACGACACCGGGGCCATCATCGACCCTGGCGGGAACCTGGCGTTCAACGAGCTGTTCATGGGGATGACCAAACACTTCCCCCCGCACAAGCTGTCTTATCTGATTGCCTCGCACGCGGACCCCGACATCATTGCATCACTCGACCGCTGGATGACCAGCACCAAGGCCGATCTGGTGATCTCACGCGTGTGGGAGCGTTTTGCCCCCCATTTCACCAAGGTGGGCAAGACAGAAAACCGCGTCATCGGCGTGCCCGACAGCGGTGGGCATCTGCCCCTGGGGCGCCATGAACTGGTGCTGCTGCCTGCGCACTTCATGCACTCCGAGGGCAACTTCCACTTTTACGACCCGGTTAGCCGCATTCTGTTCACCGGCGATCTGGGCGTGTCGATGATGTCGGGCGCCGAAGC
Organism: Acidovorax facilis; assembly: GCA_964031875.1. Classification (GTDB taxonomy): domain Bacteria; phylum Pseudomonadota; class Gammaproteobacteria; order Burkholderiales; family Burkholderiaceae_C; genus Acidovorax; species Acidovorax facilis_A. Next base: position 17,526 of record CAXIRU010000071.1, on the reverse strand, counting down.
ACGTGTGCCGGTGACCGACCTCAAGGCACACATCCCGCGCATGGAGGGGTTTCACCGCCGGTACATGGTGTCCAACAAGATCCTGCGGCTGTGGGTCCGTATGGCTCGGCAACTGGAGATATCCATGCTGGTGCCACAGCATGGCGCACCCATCATGGGCAAACAGGCGATCAACGACTTCTTCAGCTGGATCGAGAACCTCATGTGCGGCATTGACCTGTTCGACGATCGCGCCTACCAGATCCCCACCGCTCACATCGACCCCACGACCCGGCAGATGCGTGCGGGCCCCGTGCGATAGCCTCAAGCCTCGCAATTACGATTCAAATGAGCCCCTAGCGCTTTGTCTTCAAGCGCTTCAAGCTATTATTTATATAGCAAAACAAACGGCTGCACTAAAGCGTGCGGGGGACAGACGGCGCCTTGCTCTTTGCAGGCCTCGCTGTGCGTTTGCGCAGCCGGTGCCACAACCGCCAGCCCAGCACCGCTGACAGCACTGCCGCGTACACCGCGACCTCGACAAAGTCATTTTTGCCAGCGCGCATCCAGAAAAAGTGCAGGATAGCCAGCCCCGCCACGGCATACACACTGCGGTGCAGAGCCTGCCAGCGCTTTGCACCCAACGCCTTGATCGCGCGATTGAACGATGTGGCGGCCAGCAGCGTGAGCAGCAGCAATGCCAGCGAGCCGACCAGGATGAACGGTCGTTTGATGATGTCGCGCACGATGTCGGCCATATCAAAGCCCATGTCGAACCAGGCATAGCTCAGCAGGTGGAGCATGCCGTAGAAAAACACGAACAGCCCCAGCATGCGCCGAAAGCGGGCTAGCTGTGGGGTTGAGCTGATCACGCGCAGTGGCGTCACGACCAGCACCAGGCACAGCGCACGCAGCGCCCAGTCGCCGGTGGCCCGGATCAGGGCTTCAGCTGGGTTGGCGCCCAGTGCGTTGGCCACCGTGGCGTAGACAAGCCATGCCAGTGGGAGCAGGCAAAGCACAAAAACCAGCGGTTTGGCAGCGGGATGAAGCAGGAGCTTGCGCATGGCGATCCGAACCCCTTTCGGCCGCGCGAGCACAAGGTCCCGCGGAAAAAGGTGAAACAAATTCAAAGTTCAATAGAACTTCTTGAGGTCCATGCCCGCGTAGAGTTGCCCCACCTGGGCTTCGTAGCCGTTGAACATCAGCGTCTTGCGCTTCTTTGCGAACAGGCCATCTTCGCCAATGCGCCGCTCGGTGGCCTGGCTCCAGCGGGGGTGGTCCACCTCGGGATTCACGTTCGAGTAAAAGCCATATTCCTGCTTGGCGGCCTTGTTCCACGCCGTGCCCGGCTCCTTCTCGACGAAGCGGATTTTGACAATACTCTTGGCGCTCTTGAAGCCGTACTTCCATGGCACCACCAGGCGCACCGGGGCGCCGTTCTGGTTGGGCAGCACTTCGCCATACATGCCAAAGGCCAATAAGGTCAGCGGGTGCATGGCCTCATCCAGGCGCAGTCCTTCTACATAGGGCCAGTCGAGCACGCGGGAGCCGACAAAAGGCATGGTGGCCTTGTCGGCCAGAGTCACGAACTCCACGTACTTTGCGCTGCCCTGGGGCTCCACACGCTTGATCAGTTCCGACAGCGAGTACCCCACCCAGGGGATAACCATGGACCACCCCTCCACACAGCGCAATCGGTAGATGCGTTCCTCCTGAGCGCTGAGCTTGATCAGGTCTTCAATGCCGTATTTGCCGGGCTTCTTGACCAGGCCTTCCACCTCCACCGTCCACGGTGTGGTCTTGAGGGTGTGGGCGTTGCGCGCGGGGTCAGCCTTGTCGGTGCCGAATTCGTAGAAGTTGTTGTAGGTACTCGCGTCTTTGTAGTCGGTGAGCTTTTCCATCGAGACCGCACCCGCCACGCTGGACTTGGCTCCCGCCAGCGCAGCCAGCTTGTTGGGACGTACCACCTGGGCCTGCTGCGCCAGCGCTTCGCGGCCCGCCCAAGTCGCCATCGCGGCACCTGCAGCGCCACCTGCCATGAGCTTGAGCATCTGGCGGCGGTCTTCGTAGACAGCGCGGGGCGTGATTTCGGAGGGGTGGGGGTGGTTGAAACCCGAGTCGCGCGAGGGGATCAGCATGGGGAGGCTCCGGTCATGGTCTGGTGGAAACAGCTGCTGCGGTAGAGCAGCACAACTGTTAGTTCGTTCCCTGGACCACGCAGGTTACACCGACGACGCAATAGTTGCCGCCGCCTGCGCCGATGCCCGACCGGGCTCCCATCCCTTCAACCCATCACAGCGTGCCGTAGCTGTGCAGGCCGCTCAGGAACATGTTCACCCCGAGGAATGCGAACGTGGTCACCGCCAGGCCCACCAGCGCCCACCAGGCCGACACGGTGCCGCGCAGGCCCTTCATCAGCCGCATGTGCAGCCAGGCGGCGTAATTGAGCCATACGATCAGCGCCCAGGTTTCCTTCGGGTCCCAGCTCCAGTAACCGCCCCAGGCCTCGGCCGCCCACAGCGCGCCCAGCACGGTGGCAATGGTGAAGAACGCAAAGCCCACGGCGATGGACTTGTACATCACGTCGTCCAGGATCTCGAACGACGGCAGGCGCGCCGCGATGCGCTTGCGGCCCAGCAGGATGCCCGCAACGATGAAGGCAGAAATACCGAAGTACACCATCCAGTAGCCGCCACCGTTCTCTGTCGCCCCCTGGCGGAACACGATAGGCTCGAAACACAGCACCACGCCCAGCAGCCACAGCGGGGCAAGCTTGTACCAGCGAGTTTCGGTGGCCTGCTGCTTGATCAGGTAGGCAAACGCCACCATGGCCGCCAGCGCAAAGGTGCCGTAGCCGATGAAGTTGGCAGGCACGTGCAGCTTCATCCACCAGCTTTTGAGAGCGGGCACCAGGGGCTGGATTTCATGCGCCTCGCGCACCACCGTGTACCAGAGCAAAAAGCCCACAGCTGCACTGACCACCAGCATCACAAAGCCGCCCAGGGCGCGCGTGTCGTACTGCTCTTCGTAGTACAGATAGAACGCTGCCGTCATCCAGCAGAAAAGCACGAACACTTCGTACAGGTTGCTCACCGGGATGTGGCCGATGTCGGGGCCGATAAGATAGCTCTCGTACCAGCGCACCAGCGTGCCGATGAGCGCCATGGCCACCGCCACCCAGGCGATGCGCGAGCCCAGCATGCTCATGGTGCGCCCCTCGCCGCGGGAGAACATGCCGATCCAGTAGAACGCCGTGCTGATAAAGAAAAGCATGCTCATCCACAAGATAGCGGACTGGCTGGAGAGGAAATACTTGAGCCCAAACACCGCATCGGCCCGTGCCAGGTTGCCCACCCCGTCCTGCTGGTACAGGCCAATCGCCATCAGCGCCATGGCAGCAACGATCAGCAGCAACACACGCAGCGGGCGCCAAAACCAGCACAGCCAGATCGTGCACGGGATGGTGCCGATCAGAATGCCTTTTTCGTAGCCATCCATGAAGCTGCCGTACCGCTGTAGGGCATACAGCCCACCCAGGGTCACGATGGCGGCAAACAGCCAGTCGAACCAGTTGCGTCGGGCGAAAAAACCCTCGTTCAGGGTGATCGTGGTAGCCGTGGAGGAAGAAGAAGTCGCGGTGTTCATGCGGTGCCTTCGCGGGGCTTGGCCCCGATCAGTTTCTGTGCGAGCTGGACAAACTCCTGGTCGCCGTCCATGGTCTTGCGGTTGGTAGACAGGGCCATGGTGGCGTGGGTGCTGCCATCCTGGGGTGCCAACCAGACCCACACGCGCCGTTCGCGCACGTAGAGCATGGCAAAAATGCCCAGGATCAGCAAGGCACAACCGAGATAGACAACATTCTTTCCAGGGGCTCGCGCTACCTGGAACACGCTGGCCTGCACCTGGGTGAAGTCCTTGAGTTCAAAGGCCAGCGGCGCGGGGTAAATTTGCGCGTCACTGAGCGAGAGCACGGCCTGCGTCATGAAGTTTTGCGTCTGGTCGTCCTGTGGCAGCGGCGGCAGGCCGGCTCGCTGGCGCGACAGCTGCGCCACCTCAAACAGCGTGCCGTTCAGAATCCGCACCAGCACCTCGCCCGCCCGTGCACGCTCAGCCTCAGGCACGTTGGCCTCCATGAAGTCCGACACCGCCTGCAGCCCCCCGGTGGGCTTGCCGTCCACCATGCCACGGCCTGCGAACAGGGCCAAGGCCCGCAGCGCAGACTGCTGCAACTGTTCGGCCAGCTCCGGGCGAGAAGTGTCGATGGCCTGGGCCACATAGCGGCGTACCGCCTGTTCGCGCGCCTCAGTATCAGCCAGGGTGGCTTTCATGCGAACGAAGCCATCCATGCTGCCTTTGTCGTCAGCGGGCACCCGCAGGTACCGGAATGGCTCCGAAGGAGTTTCGCGCACGCCCAGCAGGAACACGGGCACGCCGTCACCCGTGTCCACGGGCAGCATGTAATTGTGAAATTCGCGTGCCTGGCCCGCTGCATCGCGCAGCTTATAGCTCACGCTCGGGCCCACATTGCGCAGCTCTTTTTTGGTGACGGTCTTGTTGGCAGCGCCCAGACGGGACTCCAGCGACTCCCGCAGGTCCACCTTGCGCACATCCGCACCGCTGCCGCCGGGGCCTGCGCCGCCAAAATTCTCGACGTTGATGGTGCGCAGTGCGGTGAACTCCAGCGTCAGCGTATCGCTGCCGGGACCACCCCCTTTGTTGGTCAACTGGGTGGAGTTACCGACCACACCCTCCACCTCGATGGGCTTTGCGCCCGGCACCATGGGCACCCCGCGCAGCTTGAGGAGCGAGCCCCCATCGTCAAAACTCGACTGGTAGATCTCGATGCCTTTGTAGCTGGCCGGGTGGTTCACCTCCACGCGCGCGGGCGTCTTTTCGCCCGTGGCCTTGTCGTGGATGACGATTTCGCTGGCAAACAGCTTGGGCATGCCCGTGGAGTAGTGCTCCACGATGAACTTCTTGAGTTCGATGGCGAACGGCAGGTCCTGCAGCAGCACACCGTCGGACTGATTCAGGATGGCTGTGCTTGACTGTGTGCCCTCTGCCACCAGCAGATTCCCACGGAACGTGGGGTTGCGCTCAGACAGCCGGTGCTCGGGCTTGACGTCGGCGATCAGACCGCCCCCGGTGTAGACCGACTTGCCGCCCAGCAACATCTGGGCGCGCACGACGAGGTCGCCATCCAGAAGGCCCCCCACACACACCAGCACGATGGCGCTGTGCGCCGCGATGTAGCCGATCTTGTTGGCCGCGCCCGCCTTGGCCGCCACCATCCAGCCGGTGCCCGGGCCTGCCGCAGTATCGCGCTGCTGCAGGCGCACCTTCCAGCCGCCACCGGCCAGCAGGGTGCCAATGCGGCGCGCCTCGGCCTCGGCAGAATCGCTGAGCGCCGCCTCCGCCTTGTGGTGAAAGGCTTTCAGGCTTTGCTCGCGGATATTTTCCTTGTAGACCTTGAGGTCGATGAGAATCTTGGGCGTGTTGCGGGCAATGCACAGCGATGTGCTGATCACCAAAAACGCCAGGATCAGCAAGAACCACCAGGCGCTGTAGACCGCATTGAGCTGGATGGCGCCGAACAACTCGGCCCAGAACGGACCGAACTGGTTGACGTAATTGACCGCGGGCTCGTGCTGCTTGAGCACTGTGCCGATCACCGAGGCTATGCAGATCACCGTCAGCAGCGAGATCGCGAACCGCATGGAGGACAGCAGCTCGATCCCGGCGCGCCAGGCCTGGGAACCCGACTGGATGCGAAGGCCTTGGGTGTTATCGGACATGGATGAAATAGAAAGGTGGCGGCGAAAGAGCGCGAACGAAGGCGAGAAAAAGGGCGGGACCATCTGTGCGATGGGCCCGCCCTTTTTGGGGATTGTTATTGGCGGTAGGTTCCGTGCAACCCGCTCTGGCGGGCCACAAGATTGACAAAGATCAGGTCAATCAGCGCAAGCCGGCAATGTAGTCGGCCACGGCCTTGATTTCCTTGTCGTTGAGCTTGGCGGCCACTTGCGTCATCTGAGCGCTGTTGGCGCGCGAACCATCGCGGAAGGTGTTGAGCTGGGCCACCGTGTAGTCGGCATGCTGGCCCGACAGGCGGGGGTACTGGGCTGGAATGCCTGCACCATTGGGACTGTGGCAGCCAGCGCAGGCAGCAATCTGGCGGTCAGCAATGCCGCCCCGATAGATGCGCTCACCCAGGGACACCAGGTCCTTCTCCTTGGCGAAACCGGGCTTGGCCGCCTTGGAAGCCACCCAGTACGAAATGTTCTTCATGTCCTCGTCCGACAGCGCGGTGGCGAAACCCTTCATCACGGCATTGTTGCGCTTGCCGGACTTGAATTCCTGCAGTTGCTTGACCAGGTATTCGGGGTGTTGCTGCGACAGCTTGGGATTGGCCGCAATGGACGAGTTGCCATCGGCGCCGTGGCAGGCGGCACACACTGCGGTGTAGCTGGCCTCGCCCTTGACGAGATCCGGCTTGGCCGCTTTGGGGGCATTGCCCGCCGCATAGGCCGAAAAAACAGGTGCTGCCAAGGAGGCAGCCATCAGCAAAGAGGCGAGCAACTTCATATCGAGGGTCTGTGTTTATGTGCGCAAAACCTCGCGATTCTACAATGACGGTCCTTTCTCTCCCAACTCCCCATGACGACACCCACCACTGCGCCAGTTGCTGGCTCTCTACCGCCCGCACCCGACGCGAAAATCGCCATGGGCTGGATGCACACGGCCAGGTTCCTGACCACGGCCGCGCAGCTCCACCACCTGCCCCCCATCGATGTGCCCGAAATCGCGTTTGTGGGCCGCTCCAACGCCGGTAAATCCACCTGCATCAACACGCTCACGCAGCAAAAACAGCTGGCGTTTGCCTCCAAAACGCCCGGCCGCACGCAGCACATCAACCTGTTTTCGCTGGGCAAGCAGGGCGTGACAGACGCCGTGCTGGCCGACCTGCCCGGCTATGGCTATGCCGCCGTATCGCGCTCGGACAAGGTGCGCTGGCAGCAGGTGATGGTGAACTACCTCGTCAGCCGCCCTGGCCTCACCGGCATCGTGCTGCTGTGCGACCCCCGCCTGGGCCTGACCGAGCTGGACGAAGCCCTGCTCGAAGTGGTGCGTCCGCGCGTCGAGGAGGGCCTCAAATTCCTCATCCTGCTGACCAAGGCCGACAAGCTCACGCGCGCCGAGCAGGCCAAGGTGCTGTCGATTACGCGACTGAACGCGGGCGGTGGAGAGGTGAAGATGTTCTCGGCCCTCAAAAAGCAAGGCGTGGACGAGGTGGCGCAACTGCTGTGGCAATGGGCGCATCCGGTGCAGGCCTTGGCAGGCCCGGCCGACGCAGCCTCCGCCCCAGCAGATGCGCCCCCACCGGCAGACCCTGAGGAATCTCAACCAATTTAGGCCTTAGCGCTTATCCATCAAGCGCTATTAGCTATTAAATGCATAGCGCCATGATTCAAACTGTCTCCGTTCCCCTGCCCCACGGAACCACCTTGCAGTGCCGCACCAGCGGCCTCGCAGGCCGACCGGTATTGCTGTTTCTGCACGGCTTCCCCGAGGGGGCTTTCATCTGGGACGAACAACTGGCGCACTTTTCCCGCCCTGAAAATGGCGGCTACCACTGCGTCGCACCCTATTTGCGCGGGTTTGGCCCGTCCAGCAGCCCCACCGACGTGGAGGCCTACCGTGCCAAACACCTGGTACAAGACCTCGCGGCGCTGATTGCCCACGCATGCCCTGGCGGCGCGCTGGAATGCCTGGTAGCGCATGACTGGGGCGGTGCCGTGGCGTGGAACCTGGCCAACCAGCAGCCGCAGCTCATGAAGCGCCTGGCCATCATCAACTCCCCCCACCCCGGCGCCTTTGTGCGGGAGTTGGCACACAACGCCGCGCAGCAGGCTGGCAGCCAGTACATGCATTTTTTGTGCAGGCCCGATGCCGAAGCGCTGCTGGCCGAAGACGACTTTCGCCGGCTGTTTGCCTTTTTCGATGCCCCTGACGGCAGCGCCCCCGCGTGGCTCACCGAGAACGTGCGCGCCCAGTACCGCGCACTGTGGCAACAGGGCCTGACCGGCGCCTGCAACTACTACCGTGCCAGCCCCCTGCGCCCGCCCCGCGATGGAGACCCCGGCGCCCAGGCCATTGCCCTGCCCGAATCCATGTTGACAGTGACCGTGCCCACGCTGGTGATCTGGGGCATGGACGACCCCGCCCTGCTGCCGGGTTTGCTCGATGGCCTGCCGGGCTGGGTGCCGCAGCTCCAGTTGCGCCCCGTGGAGAAGGCTTCGCACTGGATCGTGCACGAATACCCGGAGCGCGTGGCCCTGGAGCTACAGCACTTTTTGCAATCAAAATGATAGCTACTCACGCTTGGTGCTCAAGCGCTGGCGGCCCTTCTGGCCCCAAAGCCCTCTCAAGAAACAGGAATAACAGCGGCTGTTTTCATGCTGCAGCCGCCATCAATGGGTTGATCTGGAAGCCCAAGGCTGCGGCGCGACGCTTTAGCGCTGCGATGCTGCGCTGGCGCTGCTGTTCCTCGTAGAGCTGCCGGCCTTGGTCGACGAATGCCTCGCCGCGGGTGAGCATGAAGTACACCATACGCGCAAGCTTGTGGGCAGTGGCCGTGTTGGCACGCGGCTTGTCCATGCGCGTACACAGCCGGCGGTAGAAGGCACCCAGGGCCGAGTCGCTGTGCGACAGCGTCATGGCGGCCATCTTCAGTGCTTGGCGCGCCCGGTTGGCCGAGCGCTTGGTGCCTGAGGACAGTACTTTGCCCCCGCTGATCTTGGTGCCTGGGCACAGCCCTAGCCACGAACAGAAGTGCTTGACCGTGGCGAAGCGGCTGACGTCCGGGCCGATCTCGGTCAGTAGCTTCATCACCACCGTCACGCCCAGCCCGTTGATACGTGTGAGATCCACGCCAGCCCAATTGGCCAGCCTCTGGCGTACCTCGAACTCCTGGCGCGCCTTGGTGCCGACGCGGGGAGCCAACCCGAGATCGACGTTGTGGACATGGCGCTGGCCCAGCAACTGCTCCAGCTTGGCGTCGCACTGCGCAAGGTGGCGTGCGATGTCGTCGTACATCGCCAACGCCTGCGCCAGCACGAACAGGTGCTCCTCGCGCCAGTTGCCCGTCAGCGCCCGCACGATGTCGGTTTCGCTGGCCTTGACGCGGCGATGCCGGTGGCGTGCCAGTACTCGCGCATCGCGCTGGCCAGCGACGATGTCGCGGATGATGGCTTGCCCGCTCTGGCCCATCACGTCGCTCAGGACCTCGGTGAGCTGGATATTCATCTGCACCAGCGCCTTTTGCATGCGCTGCACCCAGCTGGTCTGCTCGGCAACGAGCACTTCGCGCTGGCGCGCCACCGCCCGCACCACGCAGACCTCGGCAGCGGGGCGCCAGGCCGCGCGCAGCAGCCCCAGGCTCATGAGCTTTTGCAGCCATTGGCAGTCCTGCACGTCGCTCTTGCGCCCGGGCACGTACTTCAATTGCCGCGCATCCACCAGCCACACGCTCAAGCCGTGCTGCTCCAGCACCTCGAACACCGCAATCCAGTACACCCCGGTCGATTCCAGCGCCACCGTGTCCACCCCCAGCTTGAGCAGCCACCGCGCCAGCTCACCCAGATCGTCGGTCATCGTGCCGACCTCTCGCACTGCCGCCTGCCCGGCAGCGTCGGCCAAGTGCTGCGGCACCGCCACCCAGTGGCTCGATCCCCCAACGTCTATCCCGGCCGCGTTCGGGTAGACCTCGTCTTCGCGCTTGCGCATTGCCATACCGTGCTCCATCATGATTGACGAACGGCAGCGCCATGGGAAACGTCGAATTCGACTCGATCTCTCAAACGGGATGCGGCTGTCACCGCTCACCACTGTCACCGACGAATCCCGGACCATGCTCAGAAGCGGGCTCGCACCACGGCGTCGGCTAACGCCGCGCGCTCACACCAATGACGTATCGGTCATCGCGGCGCTGCCGTTCACCTTGTAGCGCATCACTGTTTCTTCGCAAACACCGGGCACATTCATGGGCCTGGGATGCTCAGAAGTAAACCGACTCCTCGCCCACGGGCCGCGTCTTGAAACGCTTGTGCACCCAGTAGTACTGCTCGGGCATGGTGTCAATGACGGCCTGCAGTTCGTGGTTCATGCGCAGGGTGTCGGCCTCAGCGTCGTCGGTGGGGTAGTTCGCCCAGGCGGGCGAGACCTCGGCCACATAGCCCGTGGGCGTCATGCGCGAATACACGCCCACCACCTTGGCGCGCCCCAGCCGCGCAAACCGCGACAGCGACGGAATGGTGGCCGCCGTCATGCCGTAGAACGGCACGAACACCGAGTCATTGCGCCCATAGTCCATGTCGGGCAGCAGGTACAGGAGGCCGCCCTTGCGCAGGTTGGCGATGATGGGTTTGACGCCATCCGAGCGGTTGAGCATGCGCACATCGCCAAAGCGCTGGCGACCGGCCATGAACCAGGCATCCACCGCAGGATCAGGGTGGGTGGCGAAGATGGAAGTGAACGCGCGGCTGGAATGCAGCGGCAGCGCCAGGCCGCCCGCGTCCATCCCGTAAAAATGCGGCGCAAACAGGATGGTGGGTGTATCGCCGTCGAGCTCGTGCACGGCGCCGGTCAGGCGCACGCGCCGCTCCACCACCTCCCGCGGTGCGGCCCACAGCCAGCTGCGGTCCAGCCAGGTCTGGCAGAACACGACAAAACTGGCCCGCGCCACGGCGCGTCGGCGCGCCTCGGGCCAATCCGGGAAACACAGCGCAAGGTTGCGCAACGCCACCCTGCGTCGGGGCCCCACCAGCACAAACGCCACCTGTCCCAGCAGCCAGCCCATGCCACGCAACACCGGCAGCGGCAGATGCGCCAACACCCGCATAAACCACACCCCCAGCCGACCCGTCATGCTGCGCCCCCTGCAGCGGGTTCGGCAGGCGCTGCTTCCGCGCGCGGCTGCTTGTAGCGGGCATAGCCCCACAGGTACTGTTCGGGGCATTGGCGAATGAGGTGTTCCATGGCCTGGTTGATCTGCACAACGGCAACGTCCAATGGGTCCGCAAGCGGTTGCGCCAGCGGCTCGAAATGGGTGACATAGCCACGCCCTAAAGACAGGCGCTCGCAACGCACCAGCACAACGGCGGCCCCTGTCTGCTGCGCCAGCCGCACGGCCAGGGTCATGGTGTAGGCATCGCGGCCAAAAAACGGCGCCCAAAGGCCTTGGCCGTCCGGCGGAACCTGGTCGGGCAGCAGGCCCACGGCCTCGCCCCGGCGCAGGGCCTTGATCATCTGGCGCACGCCTGCCAGCGTGGTGGGCACGGCCAGCATGCCCGGGCGGTTGCGCGCCGTCAGCATCACCTTGGCCAGCCAGGCCTGGCGCGCAGGGCGGTACAGCACCGTGATCGGGCCACGCTCGGCGCTCCAGCGCCGCGCCACCGCCTGGGCCGACAGCTCAAAACACCCCTGGTGCGGGGTCAAAAACACGATGCCCCGTCCAGCAGCATAGGCCTGCTCTACGCAGACGGCGCCTTCCACGCGGCAAGGCAGCGGCGCGCCCAGCCACAGGCGCGGCAGCTCAGCCACCATGCGGCCCGCATGGGCCACCGCACCCAGCACGGCCCCCAACGGATAGCCCGCCAGCGCCGAATGGGCCACAAAACGGCGACGGTACGTGGGAGACGCCACAAAAGCCACCCAGCCCATGAAGGTACCCATGAGGTGCAGCAACCACAGTGGAAACACGGAAAAGAAACGGAAGACGACTGGCATTAAAATGGTGGTGTCGCTGAGTTAAATGAGCAACTTGCAGGGCGACGTAAAAAAAATCTGCTAAAGCGTTCGCCAGAGCTCCTTCGGGGTGAGGGCAACGCCCCAAATGCCGGAACACAGGAGTTTATTCAAATGGCGAACGACTTTCTCTTTACCTCGGAATCCGTGTCCGAAGGCCATCCCGACAAGGTGGCCGATCAGATCTCGGACGCAATTCTCGATGCGATCTTCAAGCAGGACCCCCGCAGCCGTGTCGCCGCTGAAACGCTGACCAACACCGGCCTCGTGGTGCTGGCGGGCGAGATCACCACCAACGCCCACGTGGACTACATCCAGGTGGCGCGCGACACGATCAAGCGCATCGGCTACGACAACACCGACTATGGCATCGATTACAAAGGCTGCGCCGTGCTGGTGGCCTACGACAAGCAATCGAACGACATCGCCCAGGGCGTGGACCACGCGAGCGACGACCACCTGAACACTGGCGCGGGGGACCAGGGCCTGATGTTCGGCTACGCCTGCGACGAAACGCCCGAGTTGATGCCCGCACCCATCTACTACGCGCACCGCCTCGTCGAGCGCCAGGCCCAGCTGCGCAAGGACGGCCGTCTGCCCTTCCTGCGCCCCGACGCCAAGAGCCAGGTGACGATGCGCTACGTGGACGGCAAGCCCCACAGCATCGACACCGTGGTGCTCTCCACCCAGCATCACCCCGACCAGAGCGAAACGCAAACCAAGATGAAGGCCTCGTTCACCGAAGCCATCATCGAAGAGATCATCAAGCCCGTGCTGCCCAAGGAATGGCTGCAGAACACGCGCTACCTGATCAACCCCACGGGTCGCTTCGTCATCGGTGGCCCGCAAGGCGACTGTGGCCTGACCGGCCGCAAGATCATCGTGGACACCTATGGCGGTGCCTGCCCCCACGGCGGCGGCGCCTTCAGCGGCAAGGACCCAACGAAGGTGGACCGCTCTGCAGCCTATGCCGCCCGCTACGTGGCCAAGAACATTGTGGCCGCCGGGCTGGCACGCCAGTGCCAGATTCAGGTGGCTTACGCCATCGGCGTGGCCGAGCCGATGAACATCACCGTGTACACCGAAGGCACGGGCGTGGTGTCGGACGAACGCCTGGCCGCACTGGTGCGCGAGCATTTCGACCTGCGCCCCAAGGGCATCATCCAGATGCTGGATCTGTTGCGTCCGATCTATGAAAAGACGGCCGCCTATGGCCACTTCGGCCGCGAGGAGCCCGAGTTCAGCTGGGAACGTACGGACAAGGCTGCCGCACTGCGTGCGGCAGCAGGGCTGTAAGCCCTCCGCGCGGCACGCGCGGCTTTCCGTACGTGGACGAAGCTCATATCGCGCAGTGATGTGAGCGCAGGCCAAAATACCGATAAAGCTGCTGCGCTTCGCGCAGCAGCCGGGCTGTAAAGCCCGCCGCGCACTGGCGCGGTTTTCGGTCTTCGGGCGCAGTTCATATCGCGCCAGCGATGTGAACGAAGACCAAGGTATGGACAAGGCTGCTGCACTGCGTGCGGCAGCAGGGCTGTAAGCCCTCCGCGCGGCACGCGCGGCTTTCCGTACGTGGGCAAAGCTCATATTGCGCAGCAATGTGAACTGAAACCAGAGTCCCCCAGAGCCGCCCCACCCCACCTCCCAGGCCGCAACGCTCCGCGTTGCGGCTTTTCTTTTGGGCGCCCGCCAGCGGCGCTCTCCTACAGCCACACCCCGCTCCTGCCGACGGCCACCGCTACAGCCCGCCGGTATCGTTCCTGCACACCTTCCGCAGCCCTACGCTGCATCACTGTTCACGGCAAGGAGCGACCACCATGCAGAAGTACGCCATCATTTTTGCCCTGATCTCACTCGTCGCCGGGGCCTTGGGTTTCAGCGGTGTCGCTGCGGGCGCAGCGGGCATCGCCAAGGTGCTGTTTGTGCTGTTCCTGGTGATTGCCGTGGTGTTTGTGGTCCTGGCGGCCCTTGGGGTGGGCGCAGTGCGCAAGGTGCTCAAGTAGTCCACGGCAACGTTGACCACCGACACACAACGCCCCGCAGCCCAGAGCCCAGAGTTCACCACCTCATGACCGACACCACCAACATCTTCGAAGCCCTGCGCGTGAGCCACGGGCGCCAGCGTGCGCTGTATGGCGCGCTGACCAACACCAGCGGCGACACGCTCGAGCGGCGAGATCTGTTCGATCAGCTCAAAAAAGAACTCGCCGCCCACGCCCGGGCCGAGGACCGCCACTTCTATGTGCCGCTGATGGCGCAGGACGCAGGCATCGATCTGTCGCGCCACGCGATTGCAGAGCATCACCAGATCGACGAACTGGTGGAGTCACTGACAGACACCGAGCCGTCAAGCCCCGCCTGGTTGCCCTTGGCCAAGAAACTGGCCGAGAAGGTGGAACACCACCTGCGCGAAGAGGAGCACCGCTTCTTCCAGATGGCCGGCAAGCTACTGACCGAAAAGCAGAAAACCGCCCTGGCGGCGGACTACCGGGCGGACTACGAAGACGCCAAAGCCACTGCGACCTGAGGCACAGGGCCCACGAATCAGGCTGCGTCTTCGGCCTGGATCACGCAATTGCGCCCGCTGGACTTGGCCTTGTACAGCGCTGTGTCCGCACGCTTGATGAGCGCATGGCTGTCTTCCTTGTGGTCCCAGGTGGCCACGCCAAAGCTGGCACTCACATGGCCCACAGCGTCGAATGGCGCCCCCGCAATGCGCGCGCGCACCGCTTCGGCGATGGCCATGGCCGCATCCAGCGGGGTTCCCTTGAGCAAGATGATGAACTCCTCGCCCCCAAAGCGGGCCGCGCAGTCGGACGAGCGCAGCAGTTCAAGCACACGCAAGGCGGTGCTCTTGAGTACGACATCGCCCGAGTCGTGGCCGAACGTGTCGTTGATGCGCTTGAAAAAGTCGATGTCGAATATCACCACCGAAAGACTGCCCTTCTTGATGCGGGTGTCTTCCATCTCGGCTTCCAGCCGTTCAAAAAATCGGCGTCGGTTGAAGAGGTCGGTCAAAAAGTCCTTGGTGGCCAGGTCTTCGAGCTTGCTGTTGAGCCGCGCCATCGGCTCAATCACCAGAGACGAGAGCGACAGGTTGAGGCCCACGAACAGCAGCACAAAGCTGCCCATCAGTGCCGCCATCACGGTGTTGAAGGTCTGACGCGCCTTCTCCAACGGGAAATACATCGGCACCTTCACCACCTGGATGCCCACCGTCTCGTTCATTCCCCAGCCAAAACCATTCTTGTCGCCATACACCTTGAGCATGGAGGGTGGTGCCACCTCCGGGGTGCTGTGGCAGGCCATGCACTGGGGCTGCTTGATGGTGATGGGGCGGGCCATGTACATGGCCCGCTGCATGCCCTCTCCGACCTCACCCGTCACTTCCTTCCTGAGGTCGGCGCGGCCTTCACGGAAGTCGCTGATGATGCGCTCCTCCCATTCGTTGGCACGGTCGCGCGGGTTGGTCGGGTTGAGCACAGCCTCTTTGTATTCGTAGCCTGGAAAGCGGCTCTGCAGGCGGCGCAGCGTCTCGGTGGCGGCGAAGGCGGGCACAGCCTGGGGTAGGAATTTTTCGGCCAGCGTCGCGTCCAGGTGGGGCTTGACCAGCTCGGTGGTGTAGTCGCGGATGGCCATGGCGGCGTGCATCATGATCTGCGAGTTGTGCTGCACATCCCTGATGGCGGATTGCTGCAAGAAGCGATGTACGTAGGCGCCAGCACCCAACACTGCCACCAGCAGCACACCCGACAGCACCAAATTGAATTTGAGCCGCAATGACATGGTTCTCTCTCAAGCGCCAGCGCAGTGCTGGCTTGTTAGTCATGGTGCATCGCCAGCCTTCTGGCCCGTGAGGCGCCCCAACCGTTCGCAAAGCAGAATGTTACCTTTTGCGCCCGATTTCCCGCAGCGACCCCATGGTTTGTGCACTTCTCCTGCACTACAGCCCCCTCGCACTGAGCGATAGGTTACCCCGGTAGGCCGGTCTCACCCGGTACAACTGCGCAGGCCGATGGGCAGCCCCGGTCTGCATCGCTCCGAGCACGGGCTCCAGCATGGCCAGCTCCTCCATCTTGCGCCGAAAGCTCACTTTGTTGACGGGCTCGCCCAGCACCGCCTCGTACACCGCCTGCAGCTGCGGCAGCGTAAACGGCTCGGCGCACAGGTGCACGGGCATGGACGAATACTGGCTTTTGCTGCGCACGCGGGCCACGGCGGCATCGACCATGGCACGGTGGTCAAACGGCAGCGCAGGCAGCTCGGCCACCGGCACCAGAATGAAGGGCGTGCCTGCCAGCACCTCAGGCGGCACCAGGGCGCAATACGCCACGGCCAACGACCAGCCCCGGGGGTCGCGCACCGGGCCGGAGAAGGTGGCCAGTTGCTCCAGGTACGGGCTTTGCAGCCCCGCCTTGTCGCGCAGCACACGGGCCGCGCTGGCCTGGGCATCGGCATCTTCTTGTGCATGGATGTAGCCTCCCGGCAGCGCCAACGCCCCCGCAAACGGCGCGCGCTCGCGGCGCAGCAGGGCCACTTGCAACACCCCTTGCTGCAGGGTCAGCAGCACCACATCGACGGTACAGATCACGGTGGGCATGGCAGATTCGGTCATGCGCCGAGTTTGTCACACGCATGAACAAACTGACATGGGAATGGCACCGAGCGTTTCTGAGAGGAAAGTCCCTTCATACCCAGCGAAACAAGTGCTTTCAACTTAGTTAGTTTATTTTTTGTACTAACAAGATTACACTGCACCTACCAACCCAGGAGAAGACCATGCCCCGCCACATCCAGTTGCTGGTGATCGACCCCCAAAACGACTTTTGCGACCTGCCTGCCGCATGGCAGCCCGTGGGCACCGCCCCCACCCTGCCCGTGCCCGGTGCCCATGCCGACATGCAGCGCCTGGCCCAGTTCATTCGCCAGCAAGGCCACCAGCTCGACGCCATCACCGTCACGCTCGACTCGCACCAGCGCTTGGACATCGCCCACCCCGGCTTCTGGCAGACCGGCGCGGGGGCCGATGTGGCGCCCTTCACTGCCATCACCGCTGCCCAGGTGCGTGCGGGCGACTTTGCACCACGCGACCCCACCGCCCTGCCCCGCACGCTGCAATATCTGGACACCCTGGAAGCCCAGGGCCGCTACACCTTGATGGTGTGGCCCGTGCACTGCGAAGTAGGCAGCTGGGGCCATGGCGTGCATGCCGATGTGCTGGCCGCCTGCGGCGAATGGCAACTGCAACGCCAGCGCGCTGTGCGCAACGTGTTCAAGGGCACCAACCCCTGGACGGAGCACTACAGCGCCATCGAAGCCGAGGTGCCCGATGCCGCCGACGACAGCACCGCCCTCAACACCGCCCTGCTGCGCCAGTTGGGCCAGGCCGATGTGCTGCTGATTGCGGGCGAGGCCAGCAGCCACTGCGTGCGATCGACCACCGAACACATCGTGCAGCACCTGCCGCGCCTGCAGACGGGCTGGCAGGCCAGTCGCATCGTGCTGCTGACCGATGGCATGAGCCCCGTGGGCGGATTCGAGGCCCAGCACCAGGCGTTTCTGGAAGGCATGCGCGCTGCGGGCGCACAGCTTGCCACAATGAATCAAATAAGCCTCTAGGGATCCTCTGCACGAATCATCGCGCCTTGTGCATCTGCGGTCTCGGGCGGTCTGCGGCGTTGCAAATACTCGCAATAGCTACGGCTATTGCTGCGTTTTGCGCCTTGCAGCCCCTCCCGATCCGCA
>CAXIRU010000070.1:0-4855 GCA_964031875.1 Acidovorax facilis | reverse complement strand
GACAAGCCGTGGCGCTTGTTGTTGACCCGGATCACCGGCGTCTGGCCTTTGGGGGCGAAGCTGCGGCCGCGCACATCGTCGCTGCGCAGGCCGCTCTCATCTCCCCAATGAATCTCTGCGCCTTCGGCCTTGGCCCTTGCCGCAATGACGGGGTAGTCCTCTTCATGCCACTTCCTGACTGCGGCGGGCGATTGCTCGTAGGCCTTCTTCATCGGCTTTTGCGGTGTGAAGCCCCAGCGCGCCAGATATAGCCCCATCGTGCGTACCGGCAGCTTGATGCCGAATCGCTCCTCAATCAGCTGCGAGACCGCTGCGCGCGTCCACAGCGCGTAGGGCATCTTCAACTGGTCTGGCGTCTTGTCGGTGATGAGCTTGCGCACCAGCGTCTCCTGCGCCGCAGTCAGCAGCCGACCATCGCCGCGTTGGCGCCCGCTGGGCGCATCGTGCAAGGCCTCAGTGCCGCTCAATTCATGGCGCTTGCAGATGTTGAACACACCTGTGCGGCTCAGCCCCGTGAGCGCCGCAATCTCATTGTAGGTCCGGCCCGCTTTGCGCAGTCGAATTACCTGCACTCGCCTCTCGTGGCGCGCGGGGCGCGACAGCTTTCTCATGTCAGTTGCTTGCATCACTACAACATGATGGCACACCAGAGCATTTCAAGTTGAATACCGCCGAATCAATAGTGTGAACAGGCCCTAGTTCGCCGGGGCGCCCGCAGCTCATCGCCGACCTGGGTCAATCTGATCTCGACACGCACTTCGCCCCCGGGCGACATCCATGCGGGGAGCCTTGGCGCAGGCACACGGGGCCCGCCCCCAGGGGACAGGCGCTGCCGCGCCAGGGCGCTCGTCCCTTTGATGCACATCATGGGACGTTGCGGTCGGCGGTGGTCCACTCACTGCAAGGCCCACTACCCCGAAAAGCGGCTCTCAAAATTCTTCGCTGGGTTTTGCGAGCCGCTACATGGGGCTGCCGGGCACGCAAGCGATTTTTACAGACGGAGAAATGACAGATGACGCTCAAGATGAAAACTGCCTCGGCCATGCTGCTGAGCGCACTGCTCGCCAGCCCGGCGCTCGCAGCGACCTGCGACGTGGAGATCGAGGCCAACGATGCCATGCAGTTCAACAAGTCCAGCATCGCCGTTCCCGCCAGCTGCAAGCAGTTCAACGTGAAGCTCAAGCATGTGGGCAAGCTGCCCAAGGCCGCCATGGGCCACAACTGGGTGCTGAGCAAGGCCGCCGATGCCCCGGGCGTGGCTGCCGATGGCATGGCAGCCGGGGTGGACAAGGCCTATGTCAAGGCGGGGGATGCCCGCGTGATCGCGCACACCAAGGTAATCGGCGGCGGCGAAGCCGATGCGGTGGCGTTTGACGTGGCCAAACTCAAGGCGGGAGAGGCCTACGCCTGGTTTTGCTCTTTCCCCGGACATTCGAGCCTGATGAAAGGCACGCTGGCGCTGGCCAAGTGACGGTGGCATGGCCGGGCGCACGGCTATCGGGTGCAGCCGGACAACCGGTCAGGTAGCCGGTTCAGCTTTCTGGCACGATCGGCGGGATACCAACCGCCCGCAACCCAGAGAAGGCCCTGATCCGCATGAGCATCGTCGTTTATTGGCAAGAGGCACCCGGAGTGGCTACCATGCAGGCGTTTGGCGCCCACGAGCTGGCGCCCGCCCTGCAGTTCTGCGAGGCCCAACGCAAGGCCGGCAAACGCCACGTGAGCCTCTCGTCGGAGCTGGCCGAGAGCGTGGGCCGGCCTGGCGTGAACGCGGTAGAAGCGAGGCTGCTGCCCGACGGCACGCCTTACGACTGGACCAAGACCCACCGGGGTGCCGGCCCGGACACGCCGGTGGGCGGTGACGGCGGCGCCTGACTCGTGCCCCTGCGACCCCACCCTCCCTTGCTCGAACGGGTGCTGCGCACGGTCATGCGCCGCTACCGCCTGCCCGCAGCTCCGGCAGCCTGCGCGCAACGGCTGGATACCAGCCCCGCTACCGCGCTGGCAATGGCCATCGATCATGCGCGCGGCGCTGCGCAGCGTGCACAGCCGCCCGATGCGGCCACGCAGAGCCTGTTCACCGGCTCGCTGACACGCCTGATCGGAGATGCCATGTGTGCGGACAGCGGCGATGCGGCCTACCAGGCCATGGTGCTTGCGCACCACGCGCCCTCGGTGCGCGAGGCCATGGCACTGCAAGCCCATGCCGAGAAGGACGAGCGCGAGCTGCGCAGCATCGTCAACGCCGTCGCACATCCCGCCAAACTCCCGCATTGCACTGCGGGCCCCCAACGCGAGGCGCTGGCGCAACTGCATGCCGCCCACACCTCGGCGCAGTGGGACGCGCTTGCAGCCACCGCGCAGCAGCTGCTCGCCATGCCGCAGCTGGCTGGCGAAGCGCGATTGCAGCGCGACCTGGCGCGGCTGCTGGGCGGTGCGGCGCTTGCGCGCATGCGGCGCGCCACGCTGCTCGGCGCCGACCCGCTGGTGCAGCAATACCGTGCCCTGCGCGACCAGCATGGTCCCCGCTCGGGCAGCCCCGCCGCCATCGCGAAAGGCCAGGTCGCGCAGCAGCGCGGTGCAGCGGTGGAGGCATTGGCCGCGCAGGCGCTCGAAACGCTGGCGCAGCGGCTCAATGCGGCTGAGGGTGCGGCCGAGGGTGCGGCCGAGGGAACGGCAGGCGCATGGCGTGTAGTGACGTCGATGCGGGCGCCGTCCACGCTACCGGGCAGTGCTGAGCGCGCCAAGAGCGAATGGGATGCGGTGCTGCTGCGGCAGGCGGCGCAGCCCGCCGGTGCGCCAGAGTCCGCCTGGGATGTGTGCCTGCTGGTCGAAGCCAAGGCATCCATCGACGCGGCCACCACGGATTTTCCGCGCCTGCTGCGCGGCCTGGGCCTGCTCGCCCAGGCAGACCCGGAGGCTGCCTACACCTTCAGCACGCACCAGGGCCCAGTGCGGCTGCGCGGCGCGGCGCTGAGTGCACTGGGCACGGGCGATGCTGAGTTGCTCGGCACCGTGCTCTACTGCTGCGATGCACCGGCAGAGGTGGCGCCGCACTTGCTGAGCGCCGCCAGCCGAATGCAACTGCTGTCCACACCCGAAAGCCTGGGCTTTGCCAGTGCAGAGGCCCAGGGCCAACACGCGGATGCGCGGGATCTCGAACCGGTCTGGCAGCGGCTGCTGGAATCCCCCCAGTGGGAGTCCGTGCTCCACCAGTACCAGGCGATGCGCCGTGTGCGGGAATTGGTGGTGCATGTGGCGGACTTGTCCGCTGCAGTCGGCCCCTGAAGGGACACCAGGAGGCGCCGAAGGCCTGCCGCCGTGCTCAGCGGATCGGGAAGGCGTACATCAGCCCGTTCTTGCTCCACTGGTTGTTCAGGCCGCGTTGCAGACCCAGGGCCGACTTGGGGCCTACGTTGCGCTCGAAGATCTCACCATAGTTGCCCGTGGTCTTGACGGCGCGGGCCAGCCAGTGGCGGTCCAGCCCCAGCAGCTTGCCGGTATCTTCGGTGGTGCCCAGCAGGCGCTGCACGACGGGGTCGGTGCTGCCGGTCTTCAGGCGGTCGACCGAGGACTGCGTCACGCCATATTCCTCGGCCTCGATCAGGCCGTAGACCACCCACTTGACGATGGCGAACCACTCGTCGTCACCACGGCGCACCATGGGCCCCAGAGGTTCCTTGGAAATCAGCTCGTGCAGCACCACATGCTCCGACGGGTCCTTGGCCTCCTTGTTGCGCACCGATGCGAGGCCGGAAGCGTCGGTGGTGTAGCCCACACAGCGTCCGGCAAAGTAGGCGGCGGTGGCAGCCTCGACCTTTTCAAACACGGCAGGCTTGATGGCCAGGTTGTTGGCCTTGGAGTAATCGACAAGGTTCTTTTCGGTGGTGGTGCCCGATTGCACACACACCGTCTGGCCCTTGAGCTGCTTCATGCTCTTGATGCTGCTTTTCTTGAGCACCATCACGCCCTGGCCATCGTAGTAGGTGACGGCCGTCTGGTGCAGGCCCATGGACGCGTCGCGCGTCAATGAGAAAGTGGTGTTGCGCGAGAGTACGTCGATCTCGCCCGACTGCAGCGCGGTGAAGCGCTGCGCGGTGCTCAGAGGCACGTATTGGACCTTCTCGCCATCGCCCAGCACCGCCGCCGCCACCGCGCGGCAGATGTCCACGTCCAGGCCCGACCACTTGCCTCCTGCATCGGCCGCCGAAAAACCGGCCAGGGCCGTATTGACACCGCAGACCAACTGGCCCCTGGCCTTGATTGCGTCCAGCGTCTTGCCCGCATGCGCGCACAAGGGAGCGGCACATGCGGCAACGAGGAACAGGCTGGTGGCTGCGGTGCGCAGGCGGGATGGGGTCATGAAAGGCGTGCTCCTTAAAAAAGCGGTAGCGATGTACCCTGCACACCGCTCGCACTCACCTTGTGGGTGCGAGATTCTGGACGATACGTGCCGTGCACCCGCACGGCGTAAATGAGGGTGGAGCCGACAGGCTACACCGATTGCGACACCGCATCCGCAAACAAACAGCTTCTTACAAAGACTGGGGCCGCATCGACCCGCCTGGCGATCAGGCCAGTTTCTTCTGCAGAAACTGCGCCTGCCCCATTGCCGGGTCCAGCGCATAGGGCGCGAAGCCCTCGCGCAGGTACAGCGCCATGGCGCTGGTGTTGCCCGAGAGCACTTCAAGCGTAAGCTTGCAGGCGCCGCGCTCGCGCGCGATGGATTCCACCAGTGCCAGCATGCGCTGCGCGATGCGCTAGGGCCTGTTCACACTAATTTCGGGGTCGCGAAGGCCCTTGCCGGCGTGCCAGTCTAGGCGCGTGACGCAGCGTGTGCATGCGCACACGCAAG
>CAXIRU010000069.1:0-24309 GCA_964031875.1 Acidovorax facilis | reverse complement strand
AAACGCGCGAAAACCGAGGATCGCGTGGTGCTACCGACAAGCCCAGGGTGGGCCCCTGGGCGCAGGAGGTAGTACCGCGCGAGACCGGTTTATCGCGCGTTGCAGCCGATGCTCCTTCTGCCGCGCAGGCTCCTAGCCCCGTCCCCCGCACCGCCTGCAAGACAAGCCTGCAAAGACAGCCATCTTCATGTGACGTTTCTTCGTTCGCAAAAAGGTCCCGCGAAGATGGTCGTGATACCAAGCGCCCCTACAGAGACTGAGATAAGACAAACGTGCGGCTCAGGTTGAAGCCGCTGAGCGCGACATGCGCACGGGCGCGTTCCAGCGCCTCGCAGCCAGTCCTTGCCGCCTCCAACCTTTTGAGCGCGCGCACGCTGGCGTCCGAGCGTTCGTACAGCGTGGTCACGCGCCACACCCCTGGATCGCCTTTAGATCTTGGAACTTAACCACCATCAGCATCCATTTGACAAAAATGATCCGATTCCATATTATTTATGGGACTATCATTTTTATCAAAATAGACATGTCCACAAACCTTCACACACTCACCTCATCCGGCCGGGGCCCAGGCCATAACGCAGCCCCGGCGGTACTGACCGACATCCGGGAATTCCTGGCATTCAAGATCGGCAGCGAGGAGTACGGGGTGGACATCCTGCGGGTGCAGGAGATCCGCTCGTACGAAAAGCCCACCACCATCGCCAACGCCGCCGCCGAACTCAAAGGTGTGATCAATCTGCGCGGGGTGATCGTGCCCATCATCGATCTGCGCCTGAAGCTGGGTTTGCCTGAGGCACGGTACGACCACCTGACCGTGGTGATCGTGCTCAACATCGGTCAGCGTGTCGTGGGCGTTGTGGTCGATGGCGTGTCCGATGTGCTGACGCTGGAGCGCGAGCAATTGCGCCCCATGCCTGCCCTCGACATGGACATGGACCGAGACCATCTGCTGGCCATTGGATCAGTCGACGAGCGCATGCTCATCCTGCTTGACATCGAAAAGCTGCTGGAGCAATCACTGCCATCCTCACCACTCATCGTGCAATGATGCGCTGTAGCATTGCCACGAAAATCACACACCCCGACGGAGACCCCATGAAGTTCCTCAGAACATTCGGTATCGCCAGACGCCTGTACCTGTTGTCTTTCGCCCTTGTCACCGGGCTGGCCTTGGTGGTGCTTCTCGCTTGGTCCAACCTCACCCTGGTCACGGAGCAAACCCACAAAGTCGCCACGGAGTCGGTTCCCCATCAGCTAAGGCTGGCGAATATGGAGTTGAATGTGACGCGTTCTTCCCTTCAACTGCGCCACGCAATGCTTGTCCGGACGCCGGACGACCTCAAGACCACCTTGGCGGACATTGCAGACAAGAAGAAACTGATCGACGCGGACCAACTGGCGCTGGAAAAGTCGGCCGTCACCGCTGCTGAGAAAGCAGACTACGCCGGACTCGTGCAGGCACTGGGCATGTTCTGGCAGATCGCAGGCCAAAACATCAAGCTGATTGAGCAAGGGAGCAAAGAAGAAAGCTTTGACTTCCTGGTCGCCAAGACCATTCCCGCCCGCAATGCTGTGCTGGAAATGCTGAGCCAACAAAAACTGCGCCAAAATGCAGCGCTGACCGCGAGCATTGAAGAAATCGAGGCTGAAGCAAAACAAACGCTCCATAGCCTAATTGGCGCCGTCGCAGTGATCGCTTTCGGTTTGATAGTGTTTTCCTGGTATGTGGGCAGCGTCCTGCAGCGCCGAGTGACACAAGCGCAAGTGATCGCCACCCGTGTACGCGATGGCGACCTGACCGGGCAGGTCGTTGACCGTGCCAACGACGAATTCAGCCCACTGCTGCAAGCCCTCTCGGCCATGCAGACGTCTTTGACCCAGGTGGTCTCACAAGTGCGCCAAGGTTCTGACAGCGTCGCCACAGCCAGCGCAGAGATATCAGCGGGCAATAGCGATCTCTCGGCACGCACCGAAAGCCAGGCCAGTGCGCTGGAGGAAACCGCAGCATCGATGGAAGAACTCAACTCAACGGTTCGCCAAAATGCCGAGAACGCCCGCCAGGCCAATCAACTGGCGCAGAACGCCTCCGTTGTAGCGAGCCAGGGTGGCGGGGTTGTCGCAGACGTGGTGCGGACCATGAAAGACATCAACGACAGCTCCCGCAAGATCGCGGACATCATCGGCGTCATTGACGGCATCGCCTTCCAGACCAACATCTTGGCACTCAACGCCGCCGTGGAAGCCGCCCGTGCGGGCGAACAAGGCAGGGGCTTTGCAGTGGTTGCGGGCGAGGTTCGCAACCTGGCAAGCCGCTCTGCAGAAGCCGCGCGCGAAATCAAGACACTGATTGGCGCCAGTGTGGAGCGGGTAGAGACAGGCTCTGCCCTCGTCGACAAAGCGGGCCAGACCATGAGCGAGGTGGTGTCGGCGATTGGCCGTGTCACCGACATCATGGCCGAGATCAGCGCAGCCAGTTCCGAGCAAAGCCAGGGCGTGGACCAGGTGAACGAAGCCGTGACCCAGATGGACCAGGCTACCCAGCAAAATGCCGCACTGGTGGAGGAAATGGCCGCCGCCGCCAGCAGCCTCAACACGCAGGCGGCAGAACTGGTCCAGGTAGTTTCTGCCTTCAAGATCACCCCCTCGGAAGAGCGCCCTGCGCTTGTGCCGCCACAAGGAATGCGCGGCAAACCCCCTGCATACGCACCAAGGCCGTCAATCTCCGGGAACACTCACAACCAGCGATCAGGGACCGCAGCCATCCCGACAACTGTCCGCAGTGCCGCGGCAGCGAAACCAGGTGGCCCGCAGCGACCTTCGGCAAGCGCTGTGACGGGCACTCCACAAGCAGAAAAGGATTGGGAGAGCTTCTAGACAAAACGCTGAAGTATCGGCGGTTGACTCCCTTCAGGAACGACCACCTTCGGGTGGTTTTTCTCTGGCTCAGAAGCCCTCAACAGCCGTTACACCCTGGAACCAGACGAACCAGACCGCCTTTTGAGCAAGCAGCAGAATTCAGTTTTTGCCTTGCATCGAAACCACAAGCAGCACCTGCTGCCGCAACTGCTGCCACCCCTGGTGCATAGGCTCTGAATCGCCTGCTGCGGCCCAGTCTTCGGTGCTTCGCGCGCACTGGGCAGCTTGCACCTCGCCCAGCATCGTCAGCACGGACTTGAGGTTGTGCGCAACGCGCTGCAGCGCAGGGGCATCTTGCGCCTGCAAGGCCAGATCGCCTTCAATAACGTCTTGAGGAAACCTTGCCAGGCATGCCTGCCGATACGCGTCGAATAGCGCTCGGTTGCCGCCAAAAAACTCGGCCACCGGATCGGGGCCACCAACGGAGACTGCGGCCGAGGCAGCCTGAGCCTCCAGGTCGATGCTGGCCTGAGTCTCTGAGACACACGCCATCAGCGCCCCCACGGAGGCGGGCTTGTGCAAGATGCGCCAGACATTGAGCGATTCCAGTTTGCGCTGCGTGGCCGAATCCACGCCCCCGCTGAACACCACAGTGCGGCAGGCAGTGCCAGACTGCGACGGGTGTTCCTGCATCCATGCCAGCAAATCGAGGCCAGAGCCATCCGGCAAGGTCAGATCGGTGAACACCAGGGGTGTCGCTTCGGTAGTCAGCGCCTGCTTCGCATCAGTGAGCGTGGCGCATTGCACAAGATGCACGCCCAAAGGTTCAAGCGCGATCTGGACAAACCGCCGCACCGACGGATCGTCCTCTACCAGCAGCACACGCAGCGAGGCCACGGCGACGCTCACACCTTCTCGGCCACCGGTCGCAGAAACCCCGCCAGCAATGCGGGCAGATCCTGCACCAGACGGGGCTTGTGCACCACAGGAAGCCCGGCGAGCGCAAAGGCGTAGGGGCTGCGCTGCTCTTCATCGAGAGAAGTCACGACGATCAGTCGGCTGCGCTGGAACTGGGGGTGCGAGCGCAGGCGGGCAATCAGGGTCGCCCCATCGATACCCGGAAGAAGGATGTCAACAATGAGCACATCCGGCTGCAGCTCGCCCGCCATCGCCAAGCCAACGATCCCATCGTCAGCCACATGCAGCTCCACCTGCGGGAAATCGTGCGCCATCAAGAGCTTCACAAGGGTCTGGAAATGTGCGGAATCCTCAATGAGCAACACCCGTTGGCCGTGTGCCCCCGTCAGCCCGCGGGGAACGCCCGCCTGCACCGTGCGCTTGGGGGCAGCTTTTACGGCGAAAGGGACCGTCGCGCCCCCCACACCAGACAAGACAACTTCGGAGGACGACGCTCCTGGCTGACCCTGGCGCTGGGCCAGCCAACGTTCAACCGATGCCTTCGAGATGCGCCGATGACCTCCTGGCGTCTTCCAGGCCTCCAGCTCACCGCGATCCACCATGAGCTGGACTGAGCGAACCGCCATACCCAGCACCCTCGCAACATCGCGGGTGCTGCAGTCTACCGACAGGGAGGAGAGAAAATTGGATTCCATAGTGACGAATTTTATCACTTAGAAAAGCTTTTTTTGTGATAAAATTGATAAAATCATTTACGACAGGTGGCTTTCATCATGAACCAACGCATTCTGATCATCGAAGACCATGCGGACATCCGCCGGCTGATCCGCATGACCCTGGAATTTGAAGACCATGAGATCCATGAGGCCGTCAACGCCGACGAAGGCCTGGAGGCCGCGCGAAGGCTGCGCCCCCAGCTGCTGCTGCTGGACATCATGATGCCCGGAAGCATGGACGGCCTCGATCTGTGTCGCCTTGTCAAAAGCGACCCAACCCTCGGCAAACCCTGGGTCGTGCTGCTCACGGCCCGTGGGCAAAGCCAGGATATCGAGGCAGGAATGATGGCAGGGGCCGACGCCTATTTGCTCAAGCCCTTCAGCCCTCTCAAATTGATCGAAACAATCAATAGCCTGGGCGCCAGCCCGGCTGAGGTGCCATGAACATGGCTGCACGCGAAGTAACCCAGTTCAGCCCCGCAGCGGCTGACCAGATGGAAAAAATCGTCTCCGACCTGGGACGGATGTACCACGAACGCAACGAAGCCTTGCAGGAGGTGGCCCGGGCTCACCATGAAGCGCTGTTTCTGCTGTCCATGGCGGCGGAATACAAAGATGACGACACGGGCGTTCACATCGTACGCATCGGTTTTCTGGCGGAAGCGCTGGCGCTTTTTCTGGGCGAGTCCAAAGACTTCGCCCTGATGCTGCGCAAGGCGGCCCCCATGCACGATATCGGCAAGATCGGCATTCCGGACGATGTGCTGAAGAAGCCTGGTGCCTTTACGCCCGAAGAGCGCCTCATCATGAACCGCCACCCCATCATCGGCGCAGACATTCTGGGGAAATCGCGCATAGCGCTGTTCCAGATGGCGGCCGAGATTGCGCTCGCACACCATGAACGCTGGGACGGCAAGGGCTATCCCCACCAGTTGGCAGGCCGCGCAATCCCCCTGTCAGGACGCATTGTGTCGGTCGTGGATTTTTACGATGCCTTGACCATGGACCGCGTGTATCGCCCGGCCTTCAGCCACGAAAGAACGCTGGAAATGCTGCTGGCCGAACGCGGCAAGGCCTTCGACCCGGACATCGTGGACTGCTTTGTGCGCAACATTTCTGCCATGGCGGCCCTGCGTGAGCAAGTCACGATCAGGCGCATGACATTCTCCGACCTGACCACCGGAAGGCAGGAGGCACCATGAACCTGTGCACCTGTCGGGCATGGGTTGCCGTGTTGACGCTCCTGGTCGGCGCTATGACCTCCTGGGACGCCGAATCGGGTGAGGTGTACGACCGCGTTCAGGCACGGGGCGAAGTCAGAGTCTGCATCTGGCCCGCGTACCAGCGCATCTCGTTCCGAGACCCCCGCACCGGCCAGCTCAACGGCCTGGATATCGACTTGGCGACTGCGCTTGCATCGGATCTGCGCGTCGCGCTGCGCTTTGTGGATTCGTCCTTCGTCACCTTGGTGCAAGACCTGCAGACACGCACCTGCGATGTGGCCATGTTCGGCATCGCGATGCTGCCGCAGCGCATGGAACAACTTCAGTTCTCCACGCCCTACCTGCAAAGCGATATCTACGCTGTGACAACGCGCACCAGCCGCATCGTGCGGCAATGGAGCGATATCGATCAACCGGGCGTGCAGGTCGGTGTACAGGCAGGAACCTTCATGGAGCCCGTCATGCGGCAACGCCTTCAGCATGCCAGCCTCGTCTCCATCCGTTTGCCGCAGACGCGGGAACGCGAACTGATGGCCGGGCGTGTGGATGTTTTCATGACGGACTACCCCTATGGCCGCGCACTGACCGAAAGCACCGACTGGGCCTCCCTGCTGGCGCCCCCCAAGCCGTTTCACGTGCTTCCCTACGCCCATGCCAGCAAGCCCGGCGACGCCGAATGGCGGTCCGTGCTGGATGCCTTTGTCGATCGCATCCGCAAGGACGGCCGCCTCACCTCGGCGGCGCGGCGGCATGGCCTGGAAAGCATTCTCCTGCACTGATAGGACGCCCCGGCCATGAAACGATCCAACCCTATTGTCAGGCGCTGTTTTCTGAACATTGCCAGTTGCAGGATCCTTGTCGGAGGCCTGCTGCTCATCCTGGCCGTGCTCATCGGCACTGCGGCACTGATGTGGCTGGAGTTTCGCCGCACGGAGGCACAAGACCGGCGGCAACTCGAGTTGCTCGCCAGCGTGATGGAATCACATGCAAGCCAGGTTTTTGACAATACGAGACTCGCACTGGACGGCCTGGCGAAAGACCTGACGACTGAAAGCTACACCCCTGCACAGCTGGAGGCACAACAGGCCTACCGCCTGCAAGGCTTGCCGTTTCTGCGCAGCATCGCCATTGTCAGCCCCGACGGACAAGTGCTGGCCTCCACGACCGCCTCCGACCGGGGAGGAAAGGTCGATCTGAAACGCCTGATCCCGACTCCGCTCTCAAGCGAACGGGCGGTGATCGGCCCCTGGGTGCACGGTCGCACGCTGGCCCAAGACACGCGCAGTGCCCCAGCGCCGGCCGCGCTTGGCTACATTCCGATGGTGCGGCCCGTTCGGCTCCCGTCAAATGCCTTGGTCATGCTGGTCGCCCAGATCAACCCCGATGCCCTGGCCACCTACCAGCGGCAACTGATGGAGGTTGGCCAACCGGGCACGCAGGTACTGCTGGCGCTGGACAACGGGACGCTGCTTGCGCAGGTGGGCAACGAAACGCTGCCCCCAGGCAGCAACCTGGGGTCGCACCCCCTGTTCCAGGGCTTGCTACCCGCTCACAAAGGAACCTACGGCCCCCTGAAGACCTTCCACTCACGGAGCATGGGCGCCTGGCACAGCTCCAGCAACGACCCCGTGGTGAGCTTCGTTGAGCAACCCTCCGAAGCCACCACCCAACAATGGCTGGCATCGCTGAGCGGGCCGCTGCTGTTCATGGCCGTCGCTTCGGCACTGATAGGCCTTCTGACCCGCGCTCTCTGGCGCAACGCACGCGCCAAGGAAATTGCACAGCGGGAACGCGACGACGCCCAGGAAGAAACCGCGCGTCGCGAGCAGGAGCTTTCCATCCTTTTCAGGAGCGTTCAGGAACTGATCTTCCGAACCGATGCCCAGGGGAGCATCCGGTTTGTCAACCCTCGCTGGCACGCCATTACCAGCCAGCCCGCTGAGTCGGCCCGAGGCCAGCAACTGCGGGACATTGTCCACCCCGAGTGCCGCGAAAGTGTGGATGCCCTGTTCGACGCCAGCCAGCCCTCAGGCGTCCGGGTCACGCAAGCCCGCCTCACAGGGCCCGAGGGGGAAACGCGTTCGCTCGACATTTCGGTGGTTCCTCTGCGGGACAAGTCGGGCCAGTTGCGCGGCTTTGCCGGAAGTGCGGTGGATGTGACCGCCTTGCTGGCGGCGCAGCAGAGTCTGCAAGAGCAGTTGGCGCTCACAAGCCAGGTGCTGGAGTTCAATCCGCTGCCCATCTGCATGACAGATACCGACGGGCGCTTTCTTTCGGTCAATCAGGCCTGGGAGAGCTTCATGGGGTTGTCGCGCGCGAGCGTGCTGGGAATGCGCAACACCGACGTGCTGCAGCAACAGGAAGCACAGGCACATAGCGTGCATCGCACGCAACTGATGCGCGAAGGCGGCCGGATCAGCTATGAAGAGCGCATGCGCCGCCCCGATGGCAGCTTCCGCGATGTGCAGGTGACGAAAGTGCTGGTGACCAACAACGGGAAGCAACCCATGGGCATCCTGACTGCCACGATGGACATCACGGAG
This sequence comes from Acidovorax facilis, assembly GCA_964031875.1. Taxonomy (GTDB): domain Bacteria; phylum Pseudomonadota; class Gammaproteobacteria; order Burkholderiales; family Burkholderiaceae_C; genus Acidovorax; species Acidovorax facilis_A. Next base: position 16,053 of record CAXIRU010000069.1, on the reverse strand, counting down.
TTCCGGGCTGCCCGCGACATGGCCGAAGAAGCGTCGCGCTCCAAGTCGGAGTTCGTGGCCAACATCAGCCACGAGCTGCGCACGCCCCTGCAATCCATTCTGGGCTTCTCCGAACTGGGCGTTGCGCGGGGCCGCCATCAGTCCAAGCAGGCGTCCATGTTCAGTGACATCCACGACGCAGGCCAGCGCATGCTGGTACTGGTCAACGACTTGCTCGACATCGCCAAAATCGAAAGCACGGTAGGAGCCTTCCAATTCGAACGCGCCGATGTGCGCCATCTCATCGAGGAAGTGGCCGCCGAGATGGAATTGCAGCTGGACCGCAAGCGCCTGGGACTGGGCTTGCGGCTGGGTCGCATGCCGTTGGTCGCCAAGGTAGACCCCACGCGGTTTCAGCAAATGGTGCGCAACATCCTGGACAATGCCATCAAGTTCTCGCCCGAAGACAGCATCATCGACATCACCGCGGGGATTTCGGACGACCGCAACATCCACATCCAGGTGCGCGACCAAGGCCCGGGCATACCCCCCGCAGAGCTGGAAACAGTGTTCCAAGCCTTCGTCCAATCGAGCAAGACACGCGACGGCTCAGGCGGCACCGGCCTGGGCCTGGCCATATGCCGCAAGATCGTTGAGGCGCATGGGGGACGCATCCATGCGACCAACGAGCCAGACGGCGGTACCATCTTTCATATCATGCTGCTCACCGCAGATTACACGGACACGATGCCAGCTCCGCTCACATGAACAGGAAGCACCTGCCCTCCGATTGGCGCAGCAGCCCAGCGCGAATGTATTTCGTGGTGGCCTGCGTTTTCAGCGCCCTGGTGCTGCTGGGCGCCTGGATCACCATGGCAACCCTGCTTCGCTGGCAATGGAACGAGACCCTGGATGCAGAGATGCGCCAGAACACCAACATTGCCCTGGCGCTGAAGGAGCACACACTGCGCATCCTCGACACCGTGGACCAGGCCATGTGGCGGCTGCAGCGCACCGCCGAGGACGGCCCACTCAACGGCGAAGATCTTGCCAACATCGCCAATGAGACCGGCATGGTGCCGCACATCCTGACCCAGCTATCGCTGGTAGGTCCCGATGGCCGCTTTCAGGGGAGCAACCTCGACCCCGACGGCACGCGCAACAGCCATGTGAGCCTGATGGACCGCGACCATATCCGCGTGCACCTGCTGCCTGCCGAAGCCGCCCCGCCGAGTTCGGGCATGCTGCACAACGGCCTGTTCATCAGCAAATCCCTGCTGGGCAAGGTGTCGGGGGTGTCCACCATCCAGCTCTCTCGCAAGGTCACCGCTGCGGATGGGCGGGTGCTGGGTGTGGTGGTGGCATCGCTGAACCCGCGCCACTTCGCAGACGTGTACCGTGGCGTCAAGTTGGGCAGCGAGGGGGGTGTTGCATTGGTAGGGCTCGACGGTGTCGTTCGCGTGCTGGTGCTGGGGGGCTCCAGCACGGAGGTGGGCATGCAGATTCCCCCGACACTGCTGCAAGCGCTGCTCGCCCGCGACAGTGGAGCCCTGCAGTCACCCGCCCAGGATGGCGTGTCGCGCGTCATTGGCTTCGCCCGCGTAGGAAGCTACCCGCTCGCCTTGCTCGGGGGGAGTTCGGAAGAGCAGGCGTTTGAAGCCTGGAGGACATCGCGGGACGCGATCTTGTGGCTGACCGTGCTTCTCAGCGTGGCGGTGGTGGCTTTTGTCGCCGTCTTTCTGGGCAGCATCCGCAAGCTGGCGGTCAGTCATGCCGCATTGACCCGCAGCGAAGCCGAGGCCCAGCGGGCCAATCAGGCCAAAAGCGAGTTCCTGGCAGCCATGTCGCACGAGCTGCGCACGCCGCTCACGAGCATCCGGGGCTTTGCCGAACTGATGGAAATACGCAGCAGCGATGCGCGGACACGGGAGCAGTCCAGCCTCATCCGCCAAGGCGCAGAGCACCTGAACGCCCTGCTGACCGAAATACTCGACCTTGCACGCATTGAAGCGGGCGCCATGCCCGCACACCCCGAGCCCATTGAGCTCAACAGCCTTCTACACGATGTGATTGAGCTGTTCCGGGTCAGTGCAACGGCCAAGTCTTTGGCACTCACGACCGCCACGGCGCCGAACGTGCCCGGCTTTGTGGTGACCGACCGCTTGAAGCTCAAACAGATTCTGAACAACCTGCTTTCCAACGCCATCAAGTTCACCCCATCAGGCGCCGTCAGCCTGACCGTGGACACCAATCCTGCGGGCGATCAGCTGCAGTTTCATATCACGGACAGCGGCACCGGCATCCCGGAAAACCTGCATGAGCTCATTTTCGAGAAGTTCAGCCAGGGCCACGCCCGCGTGAGCTACCAGCACGGAGGCACCGGGCTGGGACTGTCCCTGTCGCGCGCGCTGGCCCAGTTGCTGGGCGGCACGCTGACCGTCCAGTCTCGCGTGGGAGAAGGCTCGACATTTACGCTCTCGCTGCCCCTTCAGACACCGCCGCCGAACGCCTCCTCGGCAACCTGACGCCGCTCTACAGCACCGGTCAATAGCGCGAATCCATAGCACCGCTCAAAGCGGGTGGCCGATGCGCTCCAGACGAGGGGCCCAGTTGGCGAGGATGTCGGCCGACACCAGCACCCGGCGTGCCTGACCGATGATCAGGTGGCGTGGCACGAACCCGATATAGCGCGAGTCGGCACTGTTGTCGCGGTTGTCGCCCAGCACCAGATACTCGCCCTTGGGCACCGTCACCGGTGCAAAACTGCGGTGCGCGTTCACGCCCTGCAGCCACTGCACACGGCGCTCGTGGCCCTGCAGGTGCTCGGTCCAGCGGGTGGCGGATACCAGGGCTCCCCATTCCACCAGGGTTTCGGTCACCGCTTCGGGGGCGTCGTAGCGTGCCGCCTCGCCGTTGAGGTACAGCACCTCATCACGCATCTCCACGGTGTCGCCCGGCAGCGCCGCAATGCGCTTGATGAGCCGCGTGCCATCGCGCGGCGACGAGAAGGTGACCACATCGCCCCGCTCGGGCTCACCCAGGCGGGCAAGCACCACATCGGTCAACGGCAGCTTCAGATCGTAGGCCAGCCGGTTCACAAAGACCACGTCGCCTTCGAGCAGTGTGGGGCGCATCGAGCCCGAAGGGATGGGGTTCCAGTCGGCCACCGCCGTGCGGAAGATGCCGAAGCACAGCAGCAGCACGAGGAACCCACGGTTCGATTTGATCCAGTTCAGCAGCATGACAACACTCCAATGCGCATACAGCAAGCGCCCCTGCTCTGATGCACCGCCTGCATCTTGGTTCCTTGAGGCAAGCCATTGCGGATCTACCGCAGCACTTGCGGTGAGCGCAGCCCAATACCAGTGCACCCGTGGAACCGGCTTTGCCGGGCCACCGGGTGCGTCCCCCTTGGGGGAAGCGGCGCAGCCGCTCAGGGGGGCCGCCAATCCTTCCCGTGGAACTGGCTTTGCCAGGCCACCGGTGCGTCCCCTTGAGGGGAAGCGGTGCAGCCACTCAGGGAGGCTTGCGCCTTGCCCGGGGATGGGCGGCGTCGTACACCTTGGCCAGATGCTGGAAATCGAGCCGTGTGTAGACCTGCGTCGTGGTGATGTTGGCGTGGCCCAGCAACTCCTGCACAGCGCGCAGATCACCGCTGCTTTGCAGCAGGTGGCTGGCGAACGAGTGGCGCAGCATGTGCGGGTGAACCGGTGTCGTCAGCCCCGCCTGCTGGCTGCGCTGGCGCAGGCGCAGCCAGATAGCCTGCGCGGTGAGGCGCTTGCCGCGTTGGCCGACGAACAGCGCTGTGTCCAGCCGCGCTGATCCTTCGCCGCCGAAGGGGGTTGCCCGCAGCTTCAGCCAGGCCTGCAGCGCGGCGGTTGCGGCACTGCCCACGGGCACGCTGCGGCGCTTGCTGCCCTTGCCGAACACATGGGCCTCACCCGCCTGCAGGTCCACCCAGCCACGGCCCAGGCGCTGGGTATCGGCATGGGGGATGGCGTCCAGTCCCGCCAGTTCGCCCACGCGCAGGCCGCAGCCGTACAGCAGCTCGACCATCGCCGCGTCGCGCGCTTCGAGCCAGGGGTCAGCGCAGGTGTTGTCGAATTCAGCCAGGCGCACAGCGTCGTCCACGCCCAGCGCCTTGGGCAGGGGCTTGGGCGCCTTGGGGGCACGCACATCCTGCACGGGATTGTGTGGAATCAGCCCCTGCCGGCCAGCCCACGTGAAGAACCCGCGCCAGCCCGACAGGATGAGCGCAATGCCCCGTCCGCTGCGCCCGCCGCTGTGCATGTGCGCTACAAAGCGGCGGATGTGCGCGGTCTGCAGCTGCAGCAGCGGCAGGTTGACCCCCGCCGCAAACTGCGCGAGCTTTTCGAGGTCCAGGGTGTAGAGCGTGAGCGTGCGCACTGCCAGCCGCTTTTCAACGCGCACATGCTCCAGGTAGCGCAGGACGTGCGGGTCCGTGGGGATCTGTGTGGCCGGCGTGTCGGGCATGGAGCACTACCGCAACAACTGGCGTGCCCCAAGACCAGCGCCGCCGTGAAACCGGCTTCGCCAATCCCGGGTTGGCGCCCCCCCGCAGGGGGGAAGCGGTGTGGCAGCACAGGGAGGCATCACCTCAGCCGCAGAAGTGCGGCACTGGCGAGTTCAGCCATGCGCGACAAAAACTCGGTGCCCATCGTGGCATCAAACCTCTGTGGGTCGTGCGAGCCCAGCACCAGCAGGCCAAATGCAGGCGTGGCGCTGTCAATGGCGCCCGAGCGCAGGGGCAGCAGGGCCAGCGACTGGGCGGGCTCGCCGGCCTCGCTGGCCAGCCAGGCGGCAGGTTCGAAACCCAGGTTGGGGCCGCAGAACGGCATGGTGAGCGACGAAGCAAATGCACGGGCGTCGTCGCTGGCGCCCTGGGTGAAGTCAGCGTCGATGTACGGCGCAGCCACCTCCCACACGCGCACGGCGGCCTGGGGCACATCAAACAGGGTGCGCACGCCATCCACCACGGCCTGGGGCAGATCGAAAGGGTCACGCACTTCCAGCAAGCTGCCGGTCCACTGGTGGACCTTGTGGGCGATGGCAGCGTTTTCGGTGCTGTTGCGCACCATTTCCATGATGCGCTGCTCCAGGCCCTTGATCTTCTCGCGCAGCATCTCGGCCTGGCGCTCCTGCAGGCTCACGGCGCGGGCACCGTGGGGGCTGGTGATCTGCACGCTGGCCAGCACCTCGGCGTGGCGCTCGAAGAAGCCCGGCGTGTTGGTGAGGAACTGGGCGATGTCGTCTTCGGTGATCGGTGGGATGTGGGGCGTCATAAGAGGGAATCGGGAATGTCGATCTGGCCTTCGAACACCGTGGTCGCAGGGCCAGTCATGAAAACGGAATCGGTGTCGGCACCGCTCCAGGCAATGGTGAGGCGGCCGCCACGCGTGTCCACATGCACTTCGTTGTCGAGCAGCCCCAGGCGGATGCCCGCCGCCACCGCTGCGCAGGCACCCGAGCCACACGCCAGGGTCTCGCCCGCACCACGCTCAAACACGCGCAGCCGCACGTGGGTGCGGTCCACGATCTGCAGAAAGCCCGCATTCACGCGCTGCGGAAAGCGTGCGTGGCCCTCCACCAACGGGCCCGCTTCGGCCACGGGGGCTGTGTCCACGTTGTCCACCAGCTGTACGGCATGGGGGTTGCCCATGGAGACGACTGCTACAAAAACAGTAGCTGCTAGCGCTTTACCATCAAGCGCTAGAGGCCATTTTTGCCCAGAACCTTGCACCACAGGGCTCAGCCCGCTGGCATCAAATGGCACCTGCGCAGGCGCGAACTGCGGGCGGCCCATGTCCACGGTCACGCGGCCATCGGGCGTGAGGCGCGGGGCGATCACGCCGCCCTTGGTCTGCACACGGAGGGTGTCTTTGCCCGACAGGCCCTTGTCGTGCACAAAGCGCGCAAAGCAGCGCGCCCCGTTGCCGCACTGCTCCACCTCGCCGCCATCGGCGTTGTGGATCACGTATTCAAAGTCGATGCCATCGGCTGGGGAAGGGCGCACGGTGAGGATTTGATCGGCACCCACACCAAAGTGGCGGTCGGCCAGGTAGCGGTAGTGCGCGGCTGTGAGACCCAGGCGGCCCTCGGTTTCGTCCAAAACGACAAAGTCGTTGCCTGCGCCCTGCATTTTGGTAAAGCGAATCTGCATGGGCAGATTATCCTCTCTGCCAGACCCAGCGGCACTGCGGAGTGCGGGTACAGACACCTGCTCAAAATCTTTTCGAGGACTGCATGGGAGTGCCAGCAGAATGGCTGGACGCTCCGGCATTCTGCGCTGTGACGCCGCTTGCCCATGGCACAGGCCGCAGCCGGTCAAGCCATCAAGTCAAAAGCCGCGTGGACTCCCCTGGGTCGCGCCCGATGCGGAACTGGCTCACCGCAGCGACGAGGCGGTTAGCTTGCTCGTTCAGGCTGGAAGCAGCCGCAGCGCTTTCTTCCACCAACGCTGCGTTCTGCTGCGTCATTTCGTCCAGCACGCCAACGGAGCCATTGACACTGCCAATACCTGTGGCTTGCTCCGATGTGGCTGTGGTGATCTCTTCAATCACTGCCACGACACGCTGCACGCTGTCGACGATTTCTTTCATCGAATCGCCCGCAGCATGCACCTGCAGCACACCAGCCTCAACGGTCTCGGCCGAGCGTGTCACCAGGTCTTTGATCTCACGGGCAGCCTGCGCACTGCGCTGCGCCAGGCTTCGGACTTCCGAAGCCACCACGGCAAAGCCCCGCCCCTGCTCGCCCGCGCGCGCTGCCTCTACCGCAGCGTTGAGCGCAAGGATATTGGTTTGGAAAGCAATACCGTCAATCACCCCAATGATTTCACCAATGCGCTTGGACGCGGCACTGATTTCGCCCATGTTGTTCACCACCCCGCCCACAATATTGCCTCCACGCGAGGCCGACTCACGGGCCTTGAACGCCAAGTCGCTGGCTTGGCGTGCACCGTTGGCAGTGTTCTGCACGGTGGCGGTCATCTCTTCCATCGCACTGGCAGTTTGCTGCAAGCTGGACGAGGTTTGTTCGGTGCGCGTACTCAGGTCATGATTGCCCGCCGATATCTCCCCCGCCGCACTGGAAATGGCGTCTGCCCCGGTGCGTATACCCGCCACAGTGGAGCGAAGGCGGTCACACATGGCGGCAAGGGCTGCGCGCAATGAATTGCCATCGTATGCAATGTCTACCGTCAAATCCCCCCCGGCGATGCGCTCTACCAAAATGCGCAGGGTGGCGGGCTCCTCACCCAAATCTTTCCACACCGAACTGATGATGACTTTGGATGCCACGCCCAAAGCGACCAAAGTGATCATCCCCGTCACCAGCAATACCAGCAGCCCTTGATCGACCCCTTTTGCCGCAGTGGTCTGCAACGTCTGCACACGCTCGGCAGCCGCCTTGCGTGCGCTCTCCGTAAGCTTGTCCAACTCGGTTTTTCCAGCCGTCATTCGCTGCATGCTGTCGCCCGCATCCCCCTTGCCAGTCATGGCGAGCGCTGCCTGCAAGGCCGCTGGCTCGTACCGCCCAACCACTTCGCTGAGCCCTTGAATGTCCTGGGCCGAACTGCCCAAGGCTGTCAGGCTGGCCAGCGTGTCGCGCGAGGCCTTGGCCGCCACTTTGGCTTCGTCGATCTTGCTGGCATCGCCTTCGCTGGCAGCCGCAGTCACAGCCAGTCTGAACTGCTCCACGTGCAAAGCAAATCGATCCAGTCCCTCCTTGTAGGGATAGGCCTTGTCACGCAATTCAGCCAAGGCAGCAGAGGTACGCGCTCCCACGACATAGCTCACGGCGCTGCCTGCGAGAAATATTGCAGCGGCCGTGATCGGCAACATCCAGATTTTGAGGCGAAGCTTCATAGTTTTGCTCTTATCAATGCAACATGTACATGCGGGGCGTGTCGACAAAAGAGGGGCTGAGAGTCCGGCCCACCCCCACCAGGTTGGCATCGGCCTGGCATCCCAGCCCTGAAAGAGCAGCTCACACCAACACTTCCGAGACTTCCTCTGGCGTCGTTGTTCCGTCTTTGCAGATGCCGTGTACAGCCTGCTAAGAAGTACCGGAAGTACCGGAAGTACCGGGCCAGGATCGTCCAGTGGGTCGCGGCGCGAGCCGCTCTGCCCTCACCTCAATCCAAGGTCAAAAGCACCTTCACGCTGCCATCCACGGCAGCGCTGTCGATGTAGCCCACCGCCTTGGGATCGGCAGCCACTGCTTTTTTGACTGCCGCGTCGTCGGCGACTTCCTTCGGCGGCTGGCCTTTTCCGGAAAACGCGATACGGCTCCACGCCGCTTTGATCTGCGAAGCATCGCGCCCGGTCGCTTTCTTGTAGAACTCGGCCCGCACAGGCGATGCATCAGGAAGATCGACAGGCGCTGCAGCCAGGTTTTTGCCCAAATAGATGTCGGACACCTGATCCTTGGTCAAGGCTTGTGCGCTGGGATGGCCCACTACAGCCACGCCTGCCTGCGCCATCACAGAGGTGCTCAAAAGGGCAATCGCAACAATGTTTTTCATCATGCGGCTCCTCGCTTCAGAACACAAAGTCCACAGTGATGCTCAGAACATTGGTCTTTGCAGGCCGCTGTGAGGACAGCAAGGAGAAGCTCGACCCGACAGTTCCCTTGGGGTCCACATGCTCCAGCTGCAGCTTGATAGCAGCGCCACTGACGACATCCCAACGCACACCCGCCGCAAGGGTTCGCTGGTCACCCACGACCGGGTTGCCAGGCTCTGCAGAACCTTCGGCCACCATCACGTATGGCAGGAAGTTGCCAAACCGGTACCCCCCCATCACATACCATCCCTTGTTGCCGAAGAACTTGAAAGGCGGCGCCACTTCACGCTTGACGTATTCGGCAGCCACCACAGAGGCCCCGTCATCCCACAGGTAGCCCAGTCCACTGAAGGTGTAGCCCGATGCAAAGCGAGACCCTGGTGGAATAAAACCCGGGGGCAACGAAGTGGATGGCACCATCGCGTCGGCCTGGATACGCCCCAAACGGAAACTGCCCAAACGGGTATCCCACACTGCGTTGATGCCTCGCACCTTCTTGGCGTCAATCACGCCCCGCGCACTGTTGCCCAGTTCGCTGTTTCCTGCCATCGCTTGCAAGGTCAGTGTGGTGCCTGCCACTCCAAAGCTGTAGGCCACATCAACCCCCTCCAGGCGGTGTAGCGAAGCAAGGCTATAGACCTCGTTGGGCTGACGCACCATCGTGTTGGCATACCCCACGCTGCGCGAGTCTGAAACCATGAAGATGGCAGGACCCGTCCGGCCCACGCGAATATTCAGGCCGTCCATGGGTTTGAGCTTGACGAAGGCCCATTCCAATTCCGACTTGATGCCGGGCTTGTAGCGTTGATCTGACAGAACCTGCACCGTGCCAGACAGCCAAGAGGTGGCCTTGAGGTCTGCCTGCAGGCCCAGCTTGGAATCCACCTTCCAACTGGCGTTATTGCTTGCGCCTTGTGGAGAGCCATCCCGCACGAAGTCCACATCGCCATCGCTGGAGGCAAGGCCCAGAGTACCAAAGCCACTGAGGGTGAGGTTTTCACCGAAGCGAACTTCAGCAAGGGCCGACCCGCCGCAAAGAGCAGCGGCGCTCAGCAACATCAACGGTATCTGCTTTTTCTTCATAGGAGCCTTTCGGGTAGACAAGTGAAAGTTTGCTTGCATTTCAGATGCATCAATTTGCAATTTTATCTTTTTTATCGTTTAAAACGCAAATCCAATGCTCACTGACTGGCGAGTAGGTGCGCATGATCCACATACATACATGCATCCATCCATCCATCGTCATTTCACATGCATCAGCTGCCATTCACCACCAAAAAGGCAACAATTCTCATTTGCACAGCCACCCGCCACTCTTGTATCACATTGATACACGAATGGACGGTTCTTGCAAGTAGTGTTTGCCAGCCCTTTGCGCTGCGCACTCATGCACCCGAGGGTCCACTGGCACATTCCACACCGGGATCTACACGCTTGTTGCCAACGCTCCTGTCCGCTGCGCCGCGAGATCGCGGGAGCACCGATCGGTCGCAGCGTGTATGGGAGAGCGACCCAGAACCTTTCACGATCTTTTTCTTTTCAGAGTGGTGCCAGTGCTTTGTCCAAAGGGCTGGAGTGAAATCGGGCCGATGAACCTTGGGTTTTGACGCCCCGACTGCCTGCACTCCAGTGCGATCCCCAAATGATTTTGAACAGGTTCTACCCCCCCCCAGGATGGGCCTTCGCGACAGAACAGACGGGGGGCCTCCTGACCAGGGCACAAAGACTCCTCCGGGCGCTTCACCCCAGGCGCATGCCGGTACCGATAATGCTGGTCATGCCACGCGCCAACCAGCTTTTGCACCCCACCCGCAAGCCCCTGCAACCTTTGCCAGCGACCACTCTGTTGCTGCTGCGCGACGCGCCTGACGGCGCTCTGGAGATCCTCATGACCCGCCGCTCGGACAAAGCCAGCTTTGCCCCGGGCGCATATGTCTTTCCTGGCGGCGGTATCGAGCCCACTGACGCGCAGGCCTACAGCGTGGCCGACCGCCGACCCACGCAAAGCGACGAACACCTGACCCAGGCCATCGCAGCCATCCGCGAGAGTTTTGAAGAGCTGGGCGTACTGTTGGCACGCCATGCCGACGGCCCCCACAAGGGCCAGATGGCCGGTGCACAGGACATTGCCACCATCGACCGCCACCAGCCCTTTGCCGCACAGTGCCAGGCCCGTGGCTTGCGCCTGGCGGCCGACAGTGTGTTCCTGCTGGCCCACTGGACCACCGACCGCGACCTGCCGCGCCGCTTTGATGTGCCCTTCCTCGTCGCCCGCATGCCCGAAGGCCAGGAGCCCGTGGCCGACGAGGCCGAGCAGTTCGAGCCCGTGTGGGTGCGCCCGGCCGACGCGCTGGCGCGGCACGAGGCGGGGCAGTTCTTCATGATCTTCCCGACCATCCGCACCCTGCAGCGGCTGGCCGCGTTTGGCAGCACGCAGGCGGTGTTCGATGCGCTGAAAAGCGAAGCGCCGCTGTGGACCAGCTGCCCCCGCGCAGGCACGCTGGCGGGCAAGGAAGCCCGCTACATGGAGGGCGACATGCCCTACGGCGAGCTGGCCCTGGTGTGCCCCGACGGCCAGATCGTGCACCCGCTGGACTGGCAGACCGAGCGCCCCGTGCCGCTGCTGCGCAACGTGCAGCGCCTGACCGCCCCCAACCCTGGCGTGATGACCGGCCCCGGCACCAACAGCTACCTGGTGGGCGACCCCGCCACGGGCTTCATCGCCATCGACCCCGGCCCGGCGGACGCTGACCACCTCGACAAACTCTGGCGCGCTGCGGGCGGCGACATCCGCATGATTGTCTGCACCCACTCGCACCCCGACCACTCGCCAGGCGCCGCGCCGCTGCAGGCGCTGTGTGTGCAGGCGGGCAAGGCCCCGCCGCCCATCCTGGGCCTGCCATCGGCCCCCACCGCCCGCGCGGCCAGCGCCTTTACGCCCGACCGATCGCTACAAAATAATGAGCTGCTTACGCTTACTGGACAAGCGCTAGAAGGCAAAATTACCCATACTTTGCAGGTGATTCACACCCCGGGCCATGCGGCCAACCACCTGTGCCTGCGGCTGGTGGAAGACGGCCTGCTCTTCAGCGGCGACCACATCCTGAACGGCAGCACCACGGTGGTGGACCCACCGGACGGCAACATGGCCGACTACCTCGATTCGCTGGACCGGCTCGACGCCCTGTGCGCCGAGCATGGCGTGGAGTTCATCCTGCCCGCCCACGGTTATGTTCTGGGAGGACCGGTGCATACGGCCCGCAGCGCCATCGCCAAACTCAAGGCCCACCGCCTGGCTCGCGAAGCCAAGGTGCTGGCCGCCATGCAGGCCCTGCCCCAGGGCAGCATGGAAGACTGGGTGCGCCACGCCTACGACGACGTGCCGCCGCGCATGTGGCCGGTGGCCCAGCGATCCTTGCTGGCGCATGTGGAACGCATCCGGGCCTTGCAACCCGGCAACAACTAAAAAAACACCCCGATTCAATGACCGACAAACACCCCGACCCCACCCACATCCGCCTGGCCAAACGTGTGGCCGAACAACTGAACTGCTCGCGCAGCACAGCCGAGCAATTCATTGAAGGCGGCTTTGTGAGCGTGGACGGCCAGATCGAGGAAGCCCCCGGCGCACGCGTGCGCCCTGACCAGGCCGTGGCGGTGGCGCCCGACGCCAGCCTGCTGGAGCTGACCCCAGTGACCTTGCTGCTGCACAAGCCCACTGGCCTGGAAGCCGGCCTGGGTGTTCCCGCCGGGACCACAGCCCACGCCAGCCGCAGCCAAGGAGCCCCCCAGGCGGTCACGCTGCTCCATGCCGCGACCCACCTTCCCGAAGACGCCTCGGGCATCCGCGTGCTGCAGCGCCACTTCAAGCAGCTCGAATGTTTTACCCCCCTGCCCACAGAGGCCAGCGGCTTGGTGGTCTATACGCAAGACAAACGCATCGCCCGCAAGCTGGCGGAAGACATCGAGGCGCTGGAGCAGGAGTGCATCGTGGAGGTGAAGGGCGATATCGCGCCGAACGGCCTGCAGCGCCTGTGCCACGGCCTCAGCTTCAATGGCCGACCGCTGCCGCCCATCAAGGTGAGCTGGCAAAACGAGACCAAGCTGCGCTTTGCGCTCAAGGGCATCCGGCCCGGCCAGATCCCGGCAATGTGCGAAGCCGTGGGCCTCACGGTGGTGGGCATCAAGCGCATCCGCATCGGCCGCGTTCCGCTGGCCAAGGTGCCCGAGGGTCAGTGGCGGTATCTGCAGCCGTGGGAGAAATTCTGACCCCGCGTCCAATTCCCCTACAGGCAGGTCCCACCGGGCAGGCGGGCAGCTGGTGCTTCACCACCAGCAGACGATGGCCTACATCACAGTTCCCACAGTCAAATTTGCTATTAAAAATATAGCTGCTTGCGCTTGTTGCAAAAGCGCTAGCCACCGATTTGGCTTGAAGTATTTTTCACAGACCGCTGTTACACTGCGCGACAAACAGGAGGGAGTTCATGAGCCAATTTCCATCAGACAAAAGCAGCGCTACCGGGCCGCTGTCCACGTTCTTGCCGCAGAACATCGACGCACACCCGCTCGAATTCACCGGCAGCGGCGGCGAGTATTTCCGGGTGTGGATCGTCAATGTGCTGCTGTCCATCATCACCCTGGGCATCTACACACCCTGGGCACGGCGCCGCACGGCGCAGTACTTCTACAGCCACACGCTGGTGGCGGGCAGCCCCCTGGAATTCACCGCGCAGCAGCGCAAGATGGTGATGGGCTTTGTGCTCCTGATGCTCATTACCCTGGCCTACAACATCGCTGCCAACACGGGGCAGGATGCCGCCGTGGGCATCTTGCTGCTGACCGGCGCTGCGCTCTCGCCGCTGATCTGGGGCAGTGCCATGCGCTTTCGGCTTGGCGCCACGCGCTGGCGTGGGCTGCGCCTGCAATTCACCGCGAACTGGAAGCAGGTCTACCTGGCCAGCTGGCCGCTGTTTGCACTGGCCCTGGTGTGGTTTGGCGTTTTCTTCGGCATGCAGATGCTGTCGCCCGAACTGGCCGACGCCTTGCAGGAGGTCGAGGACGAAGCCGCCAACCCCAAAATGCCTTCGTTCACCGCCGGCATGGGCGGCCTGCTGTTGCTGGGTCTGGCGCTGACGGTGCTGTGCTTTATCCGCCTCGAATACAACTACAAGAGCCTGCTGGTTCTCAAGGCACAGGTGGGCGCCGAAAAAGGCCGCTGGAAGCCGGTGTACATGGATTTCGTGAAGATCTGGCTGGCCACCGTGGCCGTGTTCATCCTGTGCGTGGTGGGCATCGTCGCCCTGGTGGGCGTGCTCGCGGGCGGGTCCATCGCCTTGATGGCCAGCCAGAGCGAGCGCATGGGCCTGTGGATGATCGTGGTGGGCTTCATTGCGGCGATCGTAGGCTTCTTCCTGCTGATCCTGGCCTCGGCCCCCGCCCGGGCCTACCGCGAGGCGCGCATGTTCCAGCTCATGTGGAACAACATCGGTGTGAGCCATGTGGCGCGGTTCAAGTGCCACCTCAAAAGTGGCCGCTATGTGGGCCTGCGCATCAAGAACATCCTGCTCACCCTGCTGACGCTGGGTCTGTACCGCCCGTTTGCACGGGTGAGTGAGTACCGCATGAAATGCGAATCCGTCACCTTGCACGTCAAGGGCGGCGTCGAACAAGTGGCTGGCGCCATGGTGCGCCAACAGCAAGGTGGCCTGGGCGATGCGCTGGCCGATGCGGCCGGTCTCGACCTGATCGGCTGAGCATGCCAGCCCCCGAGCAAACGGCCCTGGTGCCCGGGCGCTGGTTCGATGGCCAGAGCAGCAAAGCCCGGCAGGTCATGGTGAGCCTGCGGCCCACGCCGCAGGGCCCTTCGCTGGTGCTGCACCCGCTCTCGCAGCCCGGGGCCGAGCCCGTGGTCTTTGCCTGGCAGCATGTGGGCTGGCCCGAAGCCTGGAACGAGCGCAAGCCCCAGCCGCGCGTGGTCGTCGACTTGCACGACCATGGCAGCGTAGAGATTGATGCCGTCAGCGCCTGGCGCGCAGCCCTGGCCGCTGCGGGCGACCGCCCCAGCCTCGCTCAGCGCATGCAGACGCGCTGGCCCGTGCTGCTGGGTGTGGCAGTTGCCGCAGTCGTCGGACTTACTCTGTTCTACCGCTACGGCACGCCCTGGGCCGCCACACAGCTCACGCGGTTCGTGCCCCTGGGATGGGAAACCAGCGTGGCCGAGAATGTGCTGCGCCAGATGGACAACGGCACCCTCAAGCCGAGCAAGCTCCCTAAAGAGCGGCAGGAGCAGCTCAAGGCCCGCTTTGACGCACTGGTGCAGCAAACACCCCCCAGCCTGCAGCGCTACCCTGGTTACCAACCCCCTCTGAGCCTGGAATTCCGTGCGGGCATGGGCGCCAATGCCTTTGCCCTGCCCGGCGGCAAGGTGGTGATGACCGACGGCATCGTGAAGGCCGCCGCCGACAAGGGCCTGCCCGATGACGCCCTGGTGGGCGTACTGGCCCATGAAATCGGCCATGTGATGTACCGCCACACCACCCGCATGGTGGTGGAACAAGGCGTGCTCAACATGGGGCTGGGCCTGGCACTGGGGGACGTGTCGGCGGTGGTATCGACCGGCGCGTCAGTGCTCACCGGCCTGGCCTACAGCCGCAACCACGAGCGCGAAGCCGACTGCTATGCCATCGCCCTCATGAACCACACGGCCCTGCCCACCGCGCCCATGGGCAAGCTGCTGCTGGCCATTGCACACGACGAAGAGGAAGCCGAGGAAGAAAACAAGAAGAAGAACAAGGCCGAAGCGAAAGCCAGCCAGGACAAGAAGGCAGCTTCAGCGGCCGAGCCCGGCGCCAGCAGCGCCGAACGCGAACGAAAGCGCAAAGCGGCGGAAGACATGGCGTCGCATCCCGTCTGGTCCCTGCTCAGCAGCCATCCCGACACCGTGCAGCGGGCCACGGAACTGGAAAAGGGGCATGCGCCCCACTGCGCAAAGCACTGAGCGAGCCTCGCTCGGGGCATACCCAACACCGCCATCAACGGTTTCCGTCGGAGACGGAGCGGGATGGGAAATAAAGTGTGAAGCGCGCCGATAAGCCGGATTCTGTGCACCACGGTTGCCCGCAGTGTGACCGCCATTAATCTGGGCCGGGTGTCGCCACCACGGCTCGGTGCTACCTACCCGCCAACTCTGCGGAACCACATCAACGTTGGCCTACTTGGTATTGCTGCGCGTAGAGATTGCCCGTTTCACCCGAAGCGGGCGCCGCCCGCTTCGGGTGGCTATGGTCTTTGCGGCTTACGCCGCAAACCGTCTGGCTTGCGCCAGCCGCACCCGCTTGCGCGGGTGACCGATAGAACACCTTCGGTGGCCTGCATATGCCTGCTTCGACTCGTCTCTGTTGCTCTGATCCTCACCTCACGGTGGGCAGCCGTTAGCTGCTACGCTGTCCTGTGCAGTCCGGACGTTCCTCCAGTGCCTGGTTTCCCA
>CAXIRU010000068.1:0-4269 GCA_964031875.1 Acidovorax facilis | reverse complement strand
CGAGCCCATTGTCAATCTGGCTGCAGCACCGATGACGCATACCGCAGGCTTCCTCTCGTTGCCTGCCAGCGCGCGTGGAGGCACTGTCGTAGTCCTCACCAAACCTGACCCAGGCGCGCTGCTAGACGCCATCGAGCATCACCGCGTGACCGAGTTCTTCTTGCCACCCACGGTGATCTACCGATTGCTCGACATGCCCGGCATCGAGCGCCGCGACTACCGCTCGTTGCGCTACTTCATGTATGGCGCAGCCCCCATGTCCGTCGGCAAGCTGCGCCAGGCCATTCAGGTGTTTGGCCCAGTGATGTTTCAGGGATACGGCCAAACCGAAGCACCTGGCGGCATCGCTGCACTGCGTCCGGGCGAACACTTCCAAGACGGCGCCATTGCGTCCGATGAACGCCTGTCGGCCTGCGGCCAGCCATCTCCGATGAGCGTGGTGCAGGTGCAAGGGGCTGATGGGCGTGCGCTGCCATCTGGCGAAAGCGGCGAGATCTGCGTGCGCGGCGACATCGTGATGAAGGGCTACTACAAGCAGCCCGACAAGACTGCCGAGACCATCGTGAATGGCTGGCTGCAGACTGGCGACGTGGGGCATTTCGACGCACAAGGCTTTTTGCACATCACGGACCGCAAACGCGACGTGATCATCAGCGGCGGCTTCAACGTCTACCCCAGCGAGGTCGAGCAAGTGTTGTGGACCCATCCTGCCGTGCTGGATTGCGCCGTCATTGGAGTGCCCGACGAGCAGTGGGGCGAAGCGGTGAAGGCCGTGGTCGAGCTCAAGCCGGGGGCCGCCGCCACGGCGGAGGAGCTGATCTCGCAATGCCGCGAAAAGCTGGGATCGGTCAAAGCGCCCAAGAGCGTGGACTTTATCCCCCAGCTGCCGCGCAGCCCGGTGGGCAAGGTGCTCAAGAAAGACATCCGCGCCCCCTACTGGGCAAGCAGCGGGCGTCGCATCTGAAGCCAAGATCTGACAACAAGGAGACAACATGACACGTTCGGACTCGGGCGCAGGCCGATTAGCCCTTTGCATTGCGCACTGCGTGGGGCTTTTGGATCTGACTGCGTTACCTTTGTGGATAGCCGCCTTGGTGCAACATCATGGCTTCGATGCGCAGCAAGCGGGCGCATTGGTGACGCTGTTCCTCATCGGCGGTGTGGTGGCAAGCGTTACGGTGGCACCGCGCTTTACCCGCTTCGCCAACGGCCGGTGGCTGGCCGCTACCGGCTTTGCCATTGCGGCAGTGGTGTTCTATCTCACAGCCAGCGCGCAAGGCTTTGCGGAGATGGCGGTGCTGCATGCCACCGGAGGGCTTGCGATCGGCGCGGCCTTGAGCATGACCCACGGCACAGTGGCCCGCAGCGCCAACCCACATCGGTTGTATGCGATCTGCGGCATTGCTCAGGGCATCTTCGCCATCATCGTCATGGCCAGCATGCCTGCGCTGATGGAGCGACATGGCCCCACACTGGTGTTCCAGATGTTTGCAGGTGTCACCCTGGTGGGCGCAGTGGTGACGGCCTTGCTGTTTCCGCCTCCCAACCCCCAGGCTGGCGAAGCGCAAACGGGCGTGAAGCGCTCTACCCCCATCCCTCGTGCAGTGTGGGGCGGCGTGCTGGGCCTGGCTTTGATGAGCATGGTGCAGTCGATGACCTTTGCGTTCATGGAGCGCTCGGGCGCTGATCGTGGCTTCAGCGTGCAGCAAGTGGGCCTTGTGCTGCTGGCGCTGGGCATCGTCAACTTGTTCCCATCGCCTGCAGCGGTGGTGCTGGAGCGCAGGCTGCCCACGCGCGCAGTCCTGCTCGCAGCCCCGCTGATGCAGGCGATGCTAGCGGCCACGCTGTTCATGTCAGCGACCTATTTGCCGTATGCCATCGCCGCTTCGATGTTTGTCGCCGTCATCTTGTTTGCACATCCCTTCGGCTTCGGTCTGCTGGCACGACTGGACCCCTCCGGACGCATTCTCGCCGCCACACCGGCAATGATGATGACAGGAGCCGCGTTGGGCCCGGTGCTGGGCGGAACCCTGGTCAAACTGTACGGCTACCCGGCTGTGGGAGTCGCTGCCTGCATCGTCGCAGCCTTGTCAGTACTGTGCTTCTCTCGCCTCCCCCGCATTCACGCACCTTTACATCCCGCCCCTACCGAGCCCCTGAATCGTTCCGCCCATTTGGAGACCCTATGACCACAATCACCCCCATCACCACCCAGACTCGCAACCGCCAATGGCTGCTGGCACGCCGCCCGCAGGGTGCTGTGCAAATCAGCGACTTTGAGCTCTCTGAAGGTGCAGTTCCACAAGCCGCCGACGGCGATGTGTTGGTCCGCACCCTGTACTTCGGATATGACGCCAGCCAGCGCATTTGGCTTACCGAACATGGCGGCTACATGAAGTCCATCCAGGTCGGCGAGCCGATGCGCTGCATGGGCATCGGCCAGGTGATCGAGTCGCGCAACCCCGGCTACAAGCCGGGTGATCTGGTCGAAGGCTTTCTCGCCTGGCAGGACTACACACTGGCGCGCAGCGATGGCCCCATGCCACTGCGTGTGCTGCCCAAGGCACCCTACCCGCTGTCGTGGAACCTGGGCGTGTTCGGCGTCGGCGGCCTCACCGCCTACTTCGGCATCACCGACGGCCTACAGGTGCGGGAGGGCGACACCGTCGTCATCTCGGCGGCCACGGGCGCCACCGGCTCGCTGGCCTGCGGCATCGCCAAGGCTATGGGCGCCAAGAAGGTCATCGGCATCGCGGGCGGTGCCGACAAGTGCCGTTGGGTCATCGAGCAAGCCGGCTGCGACGCCGCCATCGACTACAAGAACGAAGACCTTGCAGCCCGGCTGAAGGAGCTGGCTCCCGAAGGCGTGAATGCCTATTTCGACAACGTGGGTGGCCCCATGCTGGAGACGCTGTTCGACGCCATGGCACCCCTGGGGCGGGTGCTGATCTGCGGCGCCATGTCCACTGGTTACACGACCGCCTTTGAGGACCCGGGCCCGAAGAACTACATGCAGATCTGCATCCGCCAGCTGACGGTGCGCGGCATACTGCTGTTCTTCTACGCCGACCGCATCCCACAAGCCGCGCAGCACCTGGGTCAGCTGGTGGCCGAAGGCAAGCTGCATGTGCAGGAAGACCTGCACCACGGCTTTGAGAACGCGCCTTCTTTGCTGCCCACCATGTTTAGCGGTAAGAATCCAGGCAAATTGGTGTTGCATGTAGCGGATCCGCAATGACTTCAGAGATCCAACCCTCTGTAGTTGTCACGGGTGTTTCCAGTGGCATCGGTCTTGCGATCGCTCAAGATCTCTTGGCGCGTGGCTATCGTGTCTTTGGCAGTGTTCGGCGCGAGGCCGATGCTGACCTGCTGGTGAGTGCGCACGGTAGTGCCTTTGTACCGTTGATCTTTGATGTGACTGACGAAGCGGCCTTGCACGCGGCTGTGGCGAAGGTCCAATCCGAGGTGGGTACGCACGGCCTGAGAGCGCTGGTCAACAACGCGGGCATCAGCCACCTTGGTCCGATCGCGTTGCAACCTATGGCCGAGATTCGCTCAATGTTTGAGATCAACGTGTTTGGTTTGCTGGCCGTCACTCGGGCATTCTTGCCGCTGCTGGGCGCCCGCAGCGATGCGTCGCACCCACCGGGGCGGATCGTCAATATCGGTTCGTTGTCTGGTGGCATCACCGTGCCCTTCGTGGGGGGGTATTCGGCGACCAAGCATGCCGTGGAGGCGATCGGCCAGGCATTGCGGCGCGAACTGCTACCGTTCGGCGTGCATGTGACGACCATCGAGCCGGGGTTCATTCGCTCCCGTATGGTCGAGAAATCGTCACTCGGCAGTGCGCAGGCGCAGTACGCCGGGACCGACTACGCACCGATATGGCGCCAGTTTCTTCTTGCCACGGAGAAGCAGGCGCAAGCAGCCCGTCCGCCGGATTTGGTGACCCGCGCAGTGATTGCGGCGATCGAGTCTCCGAGCCCACGAAGTCGTCATCCACTGGACCCGCTGTGGCGCATCGGCCAATTGCTCACTGACCGGGCTTTTGACGGCCTGCTCTTCAAGGCTTTGGGGATCAAGGCCATGATGAAACCAAAGTCGTTGTAGCGTCAGTGCTATGGCCATGGCCGCACAGGGACGTTTCTCCTGTCCCTGTGAAGCGCCGGATGACCTTGCCCCTGTTTCGTAGAGTTCTTAACCCACGGTTCACGCGGCCTTTTTACGCTGTGCCTCGTACCAGCGTTGTTCATACTGCATAGGACTGAC
>CAXIRU010000067.1:0-75693 GCA_964031875.1 Acidovorax facilis | reverse complement strand
GCCCACGCTGTTGCTGGTCTGGATGGTGGAGTACATCTGCGCCACCTTGGCTTCGCGGATCAGGTTGCGGATGGCGCTGGTGCCCAGCATGATCTCGTGCGCGGCCACCCGGCCTGAGCCGTCCTTGGTCTTGCACAGCGTCTGCGAGATCACGGCCTGCAGCGATTCGGACAGCATGGCGCGAACCATTTCCTTTTCTTCGGCAGGGAACACGTCAATGATCCGGTCGATGGTCTTGGCAGCGCTGGAGGTGTGCAGCGTGCCGAATACCAAGTGGCCCGTTTCAGCGGCTGTCATGGCCAGGCGGATGGTTTCGAGGTCGCGCATTTCGCCCACCAGGATGGCGTCCGGGTCTTCGCGCAGTGCCGACTTCAGGGCCGCAGCGAACGACAACGTCATCGGGCCGACTTCGCGCTGGTTGATCAGGCACTTTTTGGATTCGTGCACGAACTCGATCGGGTCTTCCACCGTGAGGATGTGACCGTATTCGGTTTCGTTGAGGTAGTTCACCATGGCCGCCAGCGTGGTGGATTTGCCGGAGCCCGTAGGTCCGGTCACCAGCACGAGGCCGCGCGGTTTGAGGGCCAGGTCGCCGAAGATCTTGGGGGCGTTGAGCTGCTCCAGCGTCAGGATCTTGCTTGGAATGGTCCGGAACACGGCGGCGGCGCCCCGGTTCTGGTTGAAGGCGTTGACGCGGAAACGGGCCAAGCCTTCGATTTCAAACGAGAAGTCAACCTCCAGGAATTCTTCGTACGTCTTGCGCTGCGAGTCGCTCATGATGTCGTACACCATGGCGTGCACCGTCTTGTGGTCCAGCGCATCGACATTGATACGCCGCACGTCGCCGTGGACCCGAATCATGGGCGGCAGGCCTGCGGAAAGGTGCAGGTCGGAAGCCTTGTTTTTGACGCTGAACGCGAGCAGTTGGGTAATGTCCACGGATTCCCTCAATCGTTTGGTACGCTTATCAAACATTATGACCACGATTGCTAACAACCTCCAACAGGTTCTGGGCAGGATGGCGCGGGCCTGTGAGGCCTCCGGGCGCGATCCAGCCAGCGTTTCCTTGCTGGCGGTTTCCAAGACGTTTGGCGCTGACGCGGTGCTGGAGGCCGTGGCTGCTGGCCAGCGCGACTTTGGCGAGAACTACATTCAGGAGGGGGTGGACAAGATCACCGCCCTGCGCACCTGCGCCCCTGGCGTGGCACTGCAATGGCACTGTATTGGCCCCATCCAGAGCAATAAGACCCGTCCGGTGGCCGAGCACTTTGACTGGGTGCACACAGTGGACCGGCTCAAGATCGCAGAGCGCCTGTCGGCCCAGCGCCCCGAGCACCTGCCGCCGCTGCAGGTATGTATCCAGGTCAATATCGATGGAGGCCCCACCAAGTCGGGTGTGGCCCCCGCCGATACGCTGGAGTTGGCGCGGGCTGTCGCAAAACTGCCACGGCTGGTGGTGCGGGGGCTCATGAGCATTCCGGACCATGCTCCTGAATTTGAAGCGCAACTGGCAATTCACACCAGCGCCAAGAGGCTTTTTGACCAAATATCTGCCTTGGGCGAACCGGGCCTTGGGAAGTTCGATACCCTGTCCCTGGGCATGACGGCCGACCTGGAGGCAGCCATCCAGGCAGGCAGCACGCTGGTGCGCGTGGGCACCGGCGTGTTTGGTGGACGGACCTACCCCGTCGCCTGAGCGGGCTCAGCCCAGCAGCGTGAAGCGCGCCACGCAATCCAGCGCTGTCGTCACGTCCGCCTCGCTCACATCCAGGTGCGTCACCCAGCGCAGTCGCGTGGCGCCGCCATACAGGCTGCTGGTCACGCGCACGCCGTGCTGTGCCAGCCAGGCGGTGAAGGCGGGCGCCACCTCCGCATGCAGGTCCGTGAACAGGATGTTGGTCTGCCAGGGCAGCACCGTGATGCGGCCCTGCAGCACGGGATGGCTGCGGCCCGCTTCGGCCAGACCCTGCGCCAGCCGGTCCAGGTTGGCGTGGTCGTCGGCCAGGCGCCGCACGTGGTGCTGCAGCGCATAGTGGCCGGCGGCTGCCAGCACCCCGGCCTGCCGCATGCCGCCGCCCAGGATCTTGCGGGTGCGGCGCGCCTGCCGGATGAAGTCGCGCGAGCCCAGCACCAGCGAGCCCACGGGCGCGCCCAGGCCCTTGCTCAGGCACAGCGAGGCAGAGTCGAAATGGCCGCACAGCGCGCGCGCTTCGTCGTACACATCGGTGCCGTTGCGCGCGGCATTGGCCGTGGCCGCGTTGAACATGCGTGCGCCGTCCAGGTGCATGGCCAGCCCCCGGCTGCGCGCCAGTTGCGCCACCTCGGCAATGTAGGCGGGCGGCAGCACCTGGCCGCCGGTGGTGTTCTCCAGCACCACCAGGCGGGTGCGCGCAAAGTGCGGGTCGTCGGGTTTGATGGCGGCGGCGATGTCGGCCGGGCGCAGCGTGCCGTCGGGCTGGGTCTCTACCGGCTGCGGCTGGATGGAGCCCAGCACCGCCATGCCGCCCGCTTCCCAGCGGTAGGTGTGCCAGCTCTGGCCCACGATGGCCTCGTCGCCGCGCTGGCAGTGGCCCCACAGCGCGATCAGGTTGGTCTGCGTGCCCGATGGTGCGAACAATGCCGCCTCAAAGCCCAG
Source organism: Acidovorax facilis (assembly GCA_964031875.1). Taxonomy (GTDB): domain Bacteria; phylum Pseudomonadota; class Gammaproteobacteria; order Burkholderiales; family Burkholderiaceae_C; genus Acidovorax; species Acidovorax facilis_A. The sequence goes on along the minus strand of CAXIRU010000067.1, from coordinate 73,058 downwards.
AAGCTCGGCGGCATGTTCCTGCAGTGCGTTCACCGAAGGGTCGTCGGCAAACACATCGTCGCCCAGCGGGGCCTTGAACATGGCCTCGCGCATGGCGGGCGTGGGCTGGGTGACGGTGTCGCTGCGAAAGTCGGGCATGGTCTTCCTGAAGGGCAAAGCAAAGGACGCATCGTAGCGGCGCCCGCCGCGATGGCTGCGGCGCAGGGCTTTTGCGCGCACGTCTGGGCGGTGGCTTGCCGCACTGCGGCGCAGCCTGTCGCTCGTTTGCCAGCGGCACGGGGCGGGCTTGGCCAGAATGCTGCGCACCGAGCGCCCACCGACATCCCGCATGACCGACCGCACCCCGCCTTTCACCCGAATCCTCGTCGCCAACCGTGGCGAAGTCGCCCTGCGCATCGTCCGGGCGCTGCACGACCTGGGCATTGCCAGCGTGGCCGTGTATGCCGACGATGACGCCGCCAGCCCCCCTGTGCAGGCGGCCAGTGCGGCCGTGGCGCTGGGCTCAACCGGCCCGGCGGCGTATCTGGACGGTGCGCGCCTCATTGCCATTGCCCGGGCGCAGGGCTGCGATGCCGTGCACCCCGGCTACGGCTTCTTGAGCGAGCGGGCCGACTTTGCCCTTGCCTGCGCTGAGGCGGGACTGCGCTTCATCGGCCCCACGCCTGCGCAGCTGGCGCTGTTCGGCGACAAGGCGCGGGCCCGTGCGCTGGCGCAGCAGCAGGGCGTGCCGCTCATGCCCGGCACGCAGGCGGCGGTGTCTCTGGTGGAGGCCCAGGCCTTCTTCGCGCAGCACGCCCATGCCGGCATCGTGATCAAGGCCATCGGCGGTGGCGGCGGGCGCGGCATGCGCGCGGTGGCGTCGGCCGATGACTTGCCCGCGACCTACGCGCGCTGCCGCAGCGAGGCGCAGGCCGCATTTGGCGTGGACGGTGTGTACGTGGAGCGCCTGATGGGCAACGCCCGCCACATTGAGGTGCAGGTGCTGGGCGATGGGCGCGAGGTGATGGCGCTGGGCGAGCGCGAGTGCACGCTGCAGCGGCGCTTTCAGAAGGTGGTGGAGATCGCGCCCAGCCCCTCGCTGCCCGCGCCGCTGCGCGAACGTATCACCACCGCCGCACTGTCCATGGCGCGCGCCGTGGCCTACGAAGGACTGGGCACCTTCGAGTTTCTGGTGGATCTGGCTTCCAGCGACCTGCCGTTTGTCTTCATCGAATGCAACCCGCGCCTGCAGGTGGAGCACACCATCACCGAAGAGGTCACCGGCGTGGACTTGGTGCAGGCGCAGATCGCGCTGGCGGCGGGCCGCACGCTGCAGGACATCGGCCTCGACCCTGCCGCACCGCCCGCCGTGTTGGGATTTGCGATTCAGTGGCGCATCAACGCCGAGACGCTGGATGCGCAGGGCGGCGCCACCCCCGGCAGCGGCACGCTCACCCGCTTTGACCTGCCCGCAGGCCCCGGCGTGCGCGTGGATACGCACGGCGCAGCGGGCGCCACGCCGTCGCCGCACTACGACACGCTGCTGGCCAAGCTCATCGTGCACACACGCAGCCCACGCTTTGCCGATGCGCTGCGCCGCTCGCAGCGCGCTCTGGCCGAGTGCCGCATCGACGGTGTAGCCACCAACCTCGCGCTGCTGCAGGCGCTGGCAACACGGCCCGAAATGGAGAGCCAGCAGGTGCACACACGCTGGCTGGAGTCGGTGCTGCTGCAACTGCTGGATGCTTCAAAAAGCATAGCTGCTAGCGCTTATCCATCAAGCGTTAGTGGCCAAAAAGACTCAAATTTCCCAATGCCCGCACCTGAAGGCGCCGTGCTGGCCCCCATGCCTGCGCGCCTGGTGCAGCTCAGTGTGGCCAAGGGCGATGTGGTGGCTGCGGGCGCCGAACTGGCCGTGCTCGAAGCGATGAAGATGGAGCATGTGCTGCTGGCCCCGCACGCGGGCCGCGTGGGTGCTTTGCTGGCGGAGGCGGGCGGCTACCTTGCGCAAGGCCAGCCGCTGCTGGTGCTGGAGGCGGTCGAAACTGCGGCGGATATGGAGGTGCAGGGCCACGTTGCGCACGACCCCGACCACATCCGCCCCGACCTGCAACGCGTGATCGACCGCCACGCCTTCACGCTCGATGCCGCGCGCCCCGACGCCATGGCCAAGCGCCACGCCCAAGGCGGTCGCACCGCGCGCGAGAACATCGCCGACTTGTGCGACGACGGCAGCTTCATCGAATACGGCGCCCTGGCCATCGCCGCGCAGGCGCGCCGCCGCAGCAAGGAAGACCTGATCGCCAACACGCCCGCCGACGGCATGGTCACGGGCATCGGCGGCATCAACGGCGCACTGTTTGGCGACGAGAAATCCCGCGCGGTGGTCATGTCCTACGACGCCACCGTGCTGGCCGGCACCCAGGGCGTGCGCAACCACGCCAAGACCGATCGCATGCTCGGCATTGCCCTGGCGCAGAAGTTGCCCGTGGTGCTGTTTGCCGAAGGCGGCGGTGGCCGCCCGGGCGACACCGACATGCCCGTGGTGGCGGGGTTGCACGTGCACACCTTCGCCAGCTACGCCGCGCTGTCGGGCCAGGTGCCGGTCATCGGCATCGCAGCGGGGCGCTGCTTTGCGGGCAACGCGGCGCTGCTGGGCTGCAGCGACGTGATCATTGCCACGCGCGCCAGCAACATCGGCATGGGCGGCCCCGCCATGATCGAAGGTGGCGGGCTGGGTGTGTTCAAGCCCGAGCAGATTGGCCCCAGCCGCGTGCAGCATGCCAATGGCGTGATCGACGTGCTGGTCGATGACGAGGCCGGGGCGGTGCAGGCCGCGCGCCACTACCTGTCGTTCTTCCAGGGCCGCACATCGCAGTGGTCCGCACCCGACCAGCGCCTGCTGCGCGCCGTGGTGCCCGAGAACCGCCTGCGCGTGTATGACACCCGCACTGCGATGGCGGGGCTGGTGGACGAGGGCAGCCTGCTGCTGTTGCGCACCGGCTTTGGCGCGGGCATCCACACCGCACTGGCGCGCATCGAAGGCCGCCCCGTGGGCCTGCTGGCCAACAACCCGCACCACCTGGGCGGCGCCATCGACGCCGATGCGGCCGACAAGGGCGCGCGCTTCATGCAGCTGTGCAACGCGCATGGCCTGCCCCTTGTGAGCCTGGTGGACACGCCCGGCTTCATGGTCGGCCCCGAGGTGGAGGCCACGGCCCAGGTGCGCCACGCGAGCCGCCTGTTCGTCACCGCCGCCAGCCTGCGCGTGCCCACCTTCAGCGTGGTGCTGCGCAAGGGTTACGGCCTGGGCGCCATGGGCATGACGGCCGGGGGGTTCCATTCGCCCGTGTTCACTGTCGCCTGGCCCACGGGCGAGTTCGGCGCCATGGGCCTTGAGGGTGCCGTGCGCCTGGGCTTTCGCAAAGAGCTGGAGGCCCTGCCCGAAGGCGCCGAGCGCGACGCCCTGTTCGCCAAGCTGCTCGCCAAGTCGTACGCCAACGGCGAGGCGATGCACATGGCCGCCACGCTGGAGATCGATGCGGTGATCGACCCGGCAGATACGCGGGCCTGGCTGGCGCGCGGGCTGGCGTCGGCGCAGGTGGCGCCGCTGGGGCACCGGTTCATCGACACCTGGTGAAGCCCCTGCGCGGGCCGTGCGGTGCATGCTAAGCTGGCCCGCTTTGCCCACCCCGTGCCGGGGTCACGCCCCTGTTTGATGGAGACTTTGCACCATGCCCGGACTGCTGCCCGATATTGACCCTGATGGCCTGCTCGAATTTTCGGTGGTCTACACCGACCGCGCGCTCAACCACATGTCCAAGCGCTTCACCGGCGTGGTGCAGGACATTCTGGGTACGCTCAAAGAGGTCTATCACGCCCACACTGCCGTGCTGGTGCCCGGCAGCGGCACCTTCGGCATGGAGGCCGTGGCGCGCCAGTTTGCCAACAAGGAGAAGGTGCTCATCGTGCGCAACGGCTGGTTCAGCTACCGCTGGACGCAGATCTTTGATGCCGACAAGGGCCTGGGCGGCGGTTCCGTGGTGTGCAAGGCGCGCCAACAGGGCAGCGGCCCGCAGGCGCCCTGGGCACCATGCCCCGCTGAAGAAGTCGCCGCTACCATCCGCACAGAAAAACCCAAGGTGGTGTTTGCGCCCCATGTGGAAACGGCCAGCGGCATCATCCTTTCTGACGACTACATCCGCACGCTGACGGCGGCTGCGCATGAGGTGGGCGCGCTGTTTGTGCTGGACTGCGTGGCGTCGGGCGCGATGTGGGTGGACATGCAGGCCACGGGCGTGGATGTGCTCATCAGCGCGCCGCAAAAGGGCTGGAGCGGATCGCCTTGCTGCGCCATGGTGATGCTGTCCGAGCGTGCGCGCGAAGCCATCGAGGGCACCACGAGCAGCAGCTTCTCGTGCGACCTCAAGAAGTGGATGCAGATTGCCGAGGGCTACGAAAAGGGCCAGCACGCGTACCACACCACCATGCCCACGGATGCGCTGGTGCGCCTGCGCGAGGTGATGGCCGAGACGCGTGAATATGGATTTGCCAAGGTGCGTGACGAGCAGATCGAATTGGGCGCCAAAGTGCGCGCGCTGCTCGAATCGCGCGGCTTCCCCAGCGTGGCAGCCGACGGCTTCAAGGCGCCTGGCGTGGTGGTGAGCTACACCACCGACCCCGGCATCCAGAACGGAAAGAAGTTCCTCGAAGTGGGGCTGCAGACCGCTGCCGGTGTGCCGCTGCAGTGCGACGAAGGGCCGGATTTCAAGAGCTTCCGGATTGGTCTGTTTGGTCTGGAGAAATGGCACAACGTGGACCGCACGGTAGGGCATCTCGCTAAGGCCCTGGAGCAGATCGCAATCACTCCTGCCGCTGCCTGACGGCTCTGACGGACGTAGGCGGACACGCGAGCCCGGCCTTCGCACTGCTCTGTTGTGCCCGACAGCTGGCCTTTTGTCTGTTGTTTGGCTGCGTGAAAACGATGGCCGAGGCTGTTTGGTGCGCTGTCGGCTGGGCTCGCGCCATCCATAAACTGTGGTCGCTGCACGCAAAACCGCCACCACTTGTTTGTGGCCGCTTGCCCGCCCTTCTTTCGTTTTGCCGCTGATCTTTCGGCCTTACCTCGTTGAGCGTAGGGCGCAATTGCTGGCACCGACATGCAATGCTGCGCAGCCAAAGTTTATTGGCCGCCTGCCGTCGGCCACACTGGGAAATTCCGGGCCTGTGCCTTGCCTATGCAAGGGCTGCTCCATGGAGCTACTGACCAGCCGCCGTGTCCGAATGCGCAAGGGGGCGGAATTGCATGACCCTCGCGGCTCGCGAATGTAGCGCAGTTGTGCGTTTAATTTCCAGTTTCTTGTTTAGGGGGCTCAGGCTTTGCGCTTTGAGCGGCTGTCGCCTGCTTTGCAGCGCGTTCAGCCTCTGTGGCCGCAACTGCATCTTCAACTTCCTCTTTCATCTTCGCGGCAGCGCTGCGAATTTCATAGGAGGCGGACACAAACAACTTCATGACTTCGAGTGCTAGAGGGCGTACCAATGGCCTGACTACAGGTGCGAGAAAAACGCCTAGAAAAAAGCTGATCAAAGCGGTCAACATGGGGGCCTAACGTCAAACAATGCGAGAGAGCATTGTGGCTGCAAAAGAATCTGCTTGGTAGACCGTGCCGGGATAATCTTGACGGTGTCACATTGGAACGTTAGCATGACCCGGGTTGCAAAGAAACATCTTTTTGTCTGGAGAATTTCATGATCCGCTTTCTGCCTATAACACCCGTTGGAAATATGCTTTTTGGTGCAACAGCCTTGGCTCTGGGCACCACCTTGCTTCGCCCCGCGCTGGTTGGCGTTGTTCGCGCGGGTCTGAGCACCAAGGACTATGCCCAATCGGTCTGGGCTTCGGCAAAAGCTGAAGCCAAGGAAATTCAAGCTGAAGCCGCTTCGGGCAGAGTGCACACCCTGGAGTCGGAATTGATCGCACTGCGTGCGGAGCTGGAACAACTGAAGGCCTCCAAGAAGGCGTGATGCGCCCTCAGATGCGCTGAACTTGAGATCTGGGCTGGATTGAGCCTCGCAAAGTTGTCACCCGCCCAGCCCTTGACCTTGCAAGTCCGGGCATCTTTATGAAATGTCGCTGATGAATGTTGGTGAAGACCGCTCTGCAGGCTCTGACAGTCCAGACAGCAGGTCCCGAGACCTGGAGGCGCGGGCGGAGGCGAAAGTAACGAGATTTTTGCGGGAAGTGAAGGGCTTGGGTAGCGCATTGGTTGACGCCGTGCGCTTTGTCCTTTTTTTTCTGTTCATCCTTACCGCGGTTGTCCGCTTCTGGCTGCTCTGCCTTACGGTGGTGCTTCATCTTTTCCGGGTGACCCTGCACCTGCTCACCATTCCGCTGCGTACAGCCGCGGGTGCATACCCGCCTAGGCCTGCGAGTCATAAGCAGACCTTTTTAAGTAGCCATCTTGGCATTACTTTGTATTTTGAGCTCGTCAAGCCCATTGTGCACATGTGGTTTGAGACTCTTGCGACTTTTCGGAGCTTCTGGCACTACACAATTGCACGCAAAACGCTCGTTGTCATTGTGACGTTTTTCTGTGCTGTTGTTCCTGCCTCCTACTTGATTCCGAGGCCCCATACCGTTCAGATACTGGACAACAATGTTCTGAATAATCACAAGTCGGCCCTGAGTGCAAATTCAGTAGGTTATCTGATTCATGCCATTGATCTTGATGATCCGGCGCAAACTCGTGAATATATTAACGAAAACGCTTGGTGGCTCGGTAAGCTCAACTCGCAAGGGTTGAAGGCACATTTGGTGCCTGGCAGATACTATAAATTGTGGGTTATTGGTTTGCGTTGGTGGATCGCTCCCACCCTTTACCCCAATATCATTTCTGCCACTGAGACTGATGCGCAGGGCAATGAGCTTGAGCATCCATCAACGTTTATTCCATCAACGACCACAGGCCACTGACCTGCCTCTTTAATGAGGGGCGATCCGTTATTCAGTGGGACGCCAGTATGCGCACACTCAACTGTCGCGGTCCCCGAATCTGCCCCGCACTCCATTGCACGTTCTCAGGATCTGCTAGCTCGAAGGTCGGAAATCGATTAGTAAATTCCTCCAAAGCGATTTTCAACTCGAGGCGGGCCAGGTTAGATCCAATGCATCGGTGAATTCCAAGTCCAAATGCGGCATGTCGGTTTTCAGCCCGGTCAATTCTTACATCGTCCGCTGCCGCAAACGCATGGGGATCGCGATTTGCTGCGGGGAACGGTAGTAAAACCCAGTCATTTTTCTTCATGGGATGTCCGTGGAAATCGTAGTCATCCACAACCAGCCGTGCCATCGTGACGGGTGCATAAGCGCGCAAGAGCTCTTCGACGGCGAGAGGTCTGATGGAAGGCTCGGTGATAAAACGCTTCAGATCTCCTGGGTGTGAGGCGAAATGCCAAAGGCTGGAGCCAATGACGCTCCAGGTTGTATCAATGCCAGCAAGCAGCATGAGTGCAATGGATCCGCGAATATGTTGCGGCTCGAGAGGCTCGCCATCAAATCTGGTGTCGATCAGAAAGGATATGAGATCGTCGCGAGGATTGCGTCGATGGTCTTCAATCTGGAGATCCAGGTATGCGTCCAAGCGGTCTCGGTTTGCCGAGAGCTGTTCGGGCGGAAGATTGACGTCCTCCAGAATGTCATGGAGGAACGAGTCAAACAGTGCTTTGTCTTCAGCCGGCAAGCCGATCATTTTCGCGATCACCCCCATGGGTATCTGCTTGGCGTAGTCTTGCGCGACATCCAAGACGAGCGGCATTGTCCCTGCGGAGCACAGTTCATCGAGCTGCACTTTGCACAATGCTCGGATGTCTTCCTCCAGCAAGGCAATTCGTTTCGGAGAAAACGCTGGCAATAACAATCGCCGTGCCAGCGTGTGGAATGGGGGGTCGCTGGTGATCGGCGGAGCGGCTCCCACTGGCCTGGGTACCGTTGGGCGGTCTGCCCCTACTATGACGCCTTCGCTACTGAAATGTTCTGTGTCGTAGGCGATTTCGCGCACATATTCGTAGGTCAATGGCAGCCACGCGCCGCCGTAACGCGTTGTATGGGCAATGGGGCATTGCCCCCTCAGAGACGACCAGATCGCGGGTGCGTCCCGGTTGTATTGCGGATCAGCGTGATCAAAATCGGTGGCCCAGTTCGAAACAGAACCGTTATTGGAGTGACTCATTCGAGTGGGCCCTGAGAAAACGGAACAAGCTCGATCGCAAACTCGGGGCAGTTTGCAACGAGAAGGGACGCCGTTGCAAGAAATGCAGCGGGCACGACGCCATCACCACGTACTTGCGCCTGTCCAAACTCGTCTACATCCACCAAATCGGGCGCGAGCGCATAGCAACGGTTGTGGCCCTGGCACTTGGTGCTATCAATCGTGATCACCATGACTTCAGTGTTTTTCAATTCATCACGCTCGCTTTCGGAGGGTAAAAAACATTGCCTGCCCGGGGCCTCCCATGTCGACGACATCCAATTGCGCATTGGATGCCATGTCGCAAATCTGGGCATCAGAAAACAGCAGTCGCGCGTTAGCGGGCAGTCTGTGCTGAAAGTACGAATACGGTGGGTTGGCTTCCCTAAAGGTGAAGACTGTCATCGGCGCACCGGGGCGCAGGCAACGGGATGCTTCAGCAAAGGCAAGAGCAGGATCTGGCAACGCTTGCAAGGCGTCCGAGCAATTCAAACCTCCCAGGCTCGCATCCGCGAAAGGAAGCGCCGAAGCGCTGGCGCGGACGAGCGAAATACCAGGTACTGCTTGCTGGCAAGCGTTTAGCATGGCAGTGCTGTAATCCAATGCGATCACGTTAGAGGCGCCAACTTGCCGCGCAACCATTCGCGTCCATCCCCCGGCGCCACATGCCAAATCCACCACCGGTCCATCGACCGGCTGCAAAAAGCGCGCAAGGTATGCTTCTTCACGGGGCGATGTGACCGCACCCGACCAATCTCCAGCCATCACTTGCACGAAGCGGGGGCGGCTGTGCGTTTCGTAGATTTCCACCACCGATTCCGGGTACTGCTCGGGGTCGGTGCAATCCTGGGATACAAGGTCCGGAATGTTCCCGCACCAGCGAAACACCAAGCTGCATGCCTTGCAGGATATATGGTCATCGTTGAAATCCAACTCACCTTGGCAAGACGGGCATGCGAGTGCACATTCGCATGTCTCCCAACCCGCTTCTAGAGCAGCGCTACTCGCTTGCGCACCAAGATAGGTCAGGAGGAATTTGCTGCGTTCTGGTCGCTTGTTGGCATTTTCGAAAACGGCACCCAACATCTGAATGGCCTGCGTATCACGGTCCGCAATCCGCGAAATGCGCGTCATGATGCCCGTTGCATCCTCTTGAAAGTGGCCTAACAAGTACAGCAGCCCGTTCCAGATGGGGTTTCCTTTGGTCGCCGAAGCCACGCCAAAATTGCGCTCCATTACGTCCAGAAAAACTCCCAGGTGGTTGCGAATGACATTCGGCGACCCATTGGCGCCTTTCTGGTCGTGGGCCTCCGCTATCAAACCAAGCAACCAGGCGAGGCGGTCAACTTGGGCTGGCTCAAGACCGTCCATCGCATGCACGATGGCGGGAATCGCATTGAGCGTATCCATGCCCAGCACGCCAGTTCCTGGCTCATCTGGGTTCTCGTGCCAGAGTGTGGATACAAGCCCCCGGAAAGCGCGTGAGCGTAGCAAGGGCTTTTGGCTAAACAGATCTGGAGGCAGCAAAAAAGTTGACAGTGCCATGTCAAGTTCAGCTTGCGGTGAGAAGATGCTGTGCAGCTTTCGAGGCCTGCGATTTCTCGCCAGTTTGAATCATCCACATTCCAGCGTAGGCTCCACGAGCGGCCAGCAGTTCATCGTGGGTTCCGCACTCCGACACCTCCCCATTGCTCAGAAAATAAATCATGTCAGCATGGCGTACTGTCGACAGGCGGTGCGCAACAACCACGGTAGAGCGGTCTGCCACGAAGGCGTCCAACGATCGTTGCAGCGCGGCCTCGGTTTCAAAATCCAGTGCGGACGTGGCCTCATCAAACAGCAGTATGGGGCGGTCTGCCAATATGGCTCGTGCAATCGCAATCCGTTGGCGTTGGCCTCCCGACAGCGATAGACCTCCAGAACCCAATGGGGTGTCGTACTGCTCGGGCAACTGCATTATGAATTCGTGGGCTTCGGCAACCTTTGCGGCGTTTATGACCTCTGCCCTGGTCGCGCTGCGCCTACCGTAGGCGATGTTCTCGTGAATACTGCCAGCGAACAAGGTCACTTGCTGGGAAACGAGCGAAATCGACTCGCGCAAATCGCCCAGCGATAGGTTGGAAACATTCTCACCATCGAGCAACAAACGCCCCTCCTGTGGGTCATGAAACCGCAACATGAGTTTCATCACTGTGCTCTTGCCTGCGCCGGTTGCTCCAACGATACCAATCGTCTTGCCCGCTGGGCAGCGCAAGGAGATGGATTTCAAAATCGGACGCGAAGCGTCGTATCCGAAAGTCACATTGTCAAAAACAATATCTCCCCGTACGTATGACTTCGGCAATGCCTTTTGTCCACCGAGAATGGTGGCATGGGAGTCCAGCGTCTTATAGATGCGCTCCAACGCAGTCGCAGTTCTCTGATATTGATCCAAGCCATAGCCCAAGCGTGCGATCGCTGAGAGCAATCGCAGCTGCGTCAGAGCCATGGTGTTGAGCGCTCCCATCGACAAAGTGCCTCCTGACACCTTGAGGCCTCCCCACACTATCGAAGTGATGAAGCCACCGCCAGCGATTGCACGAAGGGAAGGCACGTAGATCGCTTCTATACGCTCTGCGTTGCGGATGCTCTGCGTGTACCTCTGGCTGTATTCCTTGACACGTTCCGCTTCAACTTCCTGGGCATTGAAGCTGGCAATGGTAGAAATGCCCTGCAGGTTACCGCTGAGCAGAGCGCCCATGCGCTCGCCATCATCCCGTGCCTTCATATAGCCAATACGAATTGGCTTCAACAGCGATCGGGATGCAAAGATCAGCGGCGGCAGCATGAGTAGCTGTACCAGCGCAAAGCTTGGAGAAACTACAAGGAATGTGCCGGCCACGATGACTAAGTTGCTGGCCGTACTGAAGAAAGGCGTCAAACCCTGCCGGATGAAGCCATGAACCTGGTTGACATCTGCATCGATGATGGCCAACCAGTCGCTCACTTCTTTGGATTCCACTTGGCCCACATCGAGTGTTTGAATGCGGTTGTATAGCGCTACACGCAGGTCGTGACGAACCGCATTGGCAAGGTCCGCCCTGGCCCGATCTGTAAAGTACTCGATCAGCGCCGAAAGCATCCAGAAGCCCACACTCAATCCGCCCAGAGCGAAGAGCCGGGAACCCAGTGTTTTCAGACCAATGGACCCCAGGAGTGAGCCTGAGCCGCGAGACACTGTATCCACCGCGAGACCAAGGAGCAGCGGAGGGGTCGCGTCCTCCAGGCCATTTGCCAAGGACAAAGCGAAAGCGCGGCGTCGCAAGGCTCGATGTGGCTCTGTAGTCGCCAGCAAACGCATGAGCGGGGGCTTGTTCGGAGCTAGAGCGGTTGGTTGTGGTGCGGTGGACACCACATCCTCAACTTGACGCAACAATGATTGGCGAATGTGGAGTTCAATATCCTCCAGCGCAGTATCTGGCGAGTATTTCACCAGTACTCCGCCAGTCAGGGCATTGGCGTGCACCTGGATGACTCCAGAAATTGCAGAGAGGTCTGCCTCAATGCCCGTTGAAATGGTGGGGAGTCTGCGCAACAAGGGCACGTCAAACCTTACTCGGCCGGGAAGTGAAGATCGGACGGTGAGCGAAGAAGACACTGAATTTCTCCAGAGATTTTTCGAGCCAAGTACCAGCGCGTTTTTATCAGTGTAAATCACGCAATGTCATGTAAGATTGAATTGGGTCTCGGGAGGATCTATTAACATGTTATTTGTATCTCTATGCATGTAAAGCAAAGCACCCACTCTCGCGTGGCCAACATTGGGGACTTGACCGAAAGCGATAGTCAACGGATGTACGAGATACTTTGTCAACACTTTGCTGACGTTGACAGGCAGGTGTTCGACAGTGATCTGCGTGAAAAAAGCTGGGTTGTTCTGGTAGAGGACGACCGCGGGGAGATCCAGGGCTTCAGTACTTTGCAGCGTATGACCCTCCTGGCCAACGGGCGCCGCGTACATGCTTTTTTTTCGGGTGACACCGTACTGTCAAATGCCATCATGGGTGACGCATCATGGATACCCGTGTGGACGCGCCATGTTTTTGGCGAGGCGGCGAGGTTGGCGCCGGAAAAGTCTTACTGGTTGCTTCTGACCGCTACGCACAGAACCTATCGCATTCTTCCCACTTGCTTCAAAGAATTCCTGCCGAGGCCAGACAAAGCGGCTTCGCCAGACATGAAAGCGCTGATGGGGCAATTCGTTCGGAAAAAGTTTCCTCAAGAGTTTAGGGAAGATACTGGCTTGGTTGTGCTTTCCAAGTCCATTCCCTATCGGCGCCCGGAGCAGGTTGAACGCGAAGTGGACTCTGCCGAACATCACAGTGCCACTGGCTATTTCAAGAAAGTGAATCCTGATTTTCTGCGAGGTGACTTCTTGTGCTGTCTGACAGAAATCACCCCGGAAAATTTGACCGCAATAGGGCGGCGAATTCTCAGTCCCGAGGCTGTCCGTCGTACCACTGCGGCAGCGTAAGCTCCCCGACGGGTGGTGGCTGGGGCGTTGCCAGGGTGTGCCAATAGAGAGCGGGGCCGTGTTCCAAAGGGGCGGCTAGCAATGCAGAAAGTACCTTGGCGGTGTAGGTAGCCTCGAGAGGGAGTCCATCGACGTTGGCGAGCGCTATGGTCGCATCACTTTCCTTGCAAGGCCACCCATACCCACGCCCTAGCATGGATCGGTCGATCTCTATGCATTCTGACGCTGCATTGACAACCGTTCGGCGCGCGCGGGGCTCCACCAATAAGTCTGCTCCAGCCATCAGTAACCGGCGAAGCACAAATCGATTCACAACCATACCCGATGTGACTTGGATGGCTCGGATACGGCGTTGTTGACCAGACAATACCAAGCCGAGCGCCAGCCCCGCAGCGGTGCTGCCGCTGCCAAGCGCCACGTAGATGGGGCCAGTTGAAGGTGCCTGGCCTTCAGCAATTTGTTGGGTTAGTTCGATTGCCGCACGCACTGTGCCCAGCATGCCAGCTCCACTGGAGCCACCCAAGTTAATCAGATACGGGCATTTGCCTTTTCGGCGCAGTTCCCGAAGTACTTTCCAGAGCACAAATGCGCTGTTCAATCCACTGTCGGCTGGATACAGCGCCACATCGGCTTCCATGCAGCGATGAAGGGCATGTTCAACATACAAATTGCGCGGTTGGGGTGAAACGATCGCGTGCACTCCAAGCCCGAGGCGGCGTGCATGCAACGCCGTTGCGATGATGTGGTGGGAGGCCCAACTGCCCAGTGTCACCAGGCTGTCTGCCCCGGCAGCGGTCGCTGCCTGCAAAATGAACTCCAGTTTTCGCGTTTTCGTGCCCCCATAGAGGGCTGAAGTCTGGTCATCTTGCTTTACGAAGACATCGCGACTTGTGGCCGACGAAACCGCATCGAGCCTGCGAACCGGTGTCGCACTGCCGATCAGCAAGACCCGCTTGCTCAGAGTCTCATCGAAATTGGGTAATCGCACGTCAAATGCTCTCGGTCGTCCTGGCAGTGTCCAAGCCAAGGTATCTGGCTAAGGGCTCTAGCGCCTTGTCGAGACTGTGCGCATCACGAACCGCCGTGAGCACATACCGGTCGGGTCGAACCACAACCGCCGTTGCGTCAAGCTCGCGCAGCCAGGCGGCTACTTCACCGGCCGGCTCTGGTACGACATGTGTGCCCAGCGCATCAAGCACGCTCCGAGCCCAGTCAGAAGGCTGTATGGCACCGAGCAAGGCAAACCCATTCCCCAAAATTTCGTCGTGCAAATGTCCTGATGCAAGTCTGGGTTGTATGAATGGCCTGCCACCAGCCTCGGATCCATCACACAGCCCTACTCCCAACGGTGGATCCGGTGGCACGAGTGCGTTACTCCCTGTGGTGGCGGACATCTGCTGGTCACGGTGCTGCGCAATTTGCGGGTCGGTGGTCTGGATGATGTTGCTCAGCCAAAGATCGCTCTCAATGAGCGCTTGTACATGGGACACTCTTTCCGCTTGGTAAGTGTCGAGCAATGCGCCACTTGCGACCCCTCGCAGTACAAGGTCCAGCTTCCAGGCCAGATTGGCTGCGTCGCGTGCACCAGAGCCCAGCCCTTGTCCCAGAAAAGGAGGCATCTGGTGGGCTGCATCGCCACAAACAAAAAGAGGCCCTTTGCGCCATTTGCTGGCCAACGTGGCGTGGAAGGTGTAGACCGCTGCGCGCACAACTGCGTAGTCCGAGGGCTGCAACCATCGTTCCAGCAATCTCCCGATATGCTCTGGCGTAGTCATGTCGGAAGCTGACTCGCCGGGCAGCAGCATCAATTCAAATCGCTTCAACTGTCCTGCTGAAGGAACGTAGGTAGAGGGGCGAGCAGGATCGCAGTACTGGACCGTAACGTTTGGCAGCCCCGGATCACGGAGCAGCCGAATGTCCACCACAATCCATGCACGGTCGGCGCCAAAGTCGTGCATATCGGTCTCAACAGCCCGGCCCGTGATGGAGCGCGCGCCGCAGCAGCCGATAACGAACTTGGCGGTCGCGGATACGGGGCCCGCAGGTCCTGCTCCATGCACCGAGCCTCCCCCGCCTTCCTCGATGCAGATGGACTCTACCTCTGTGCCCAGCAGCACATGCACATTGGGGAAGCGGCCCACACCTTCGCGAAGCGTTTGTTCAAGCTCTGGTTGGTGGAACATGTAACCCTCATGCCAGCCATGCTTGCCTGTGGTGCTGGGGGCGGTGTAGCGCGCCAACAATTCTCCGTTGGCGTTCTGCAAATCCATCCCCCGAACCTTCTCGGTCAGTGCACCAATTTTTTCAGCCAGACCGATGCGCTGGAAGATCCGCATAACTTCCGCGTCAAAATGGACGGCGCGCGGCAGTTGATACACGGTTTGCGAGCGCTCAAATACGCCCACTTTCCACCCGTTAGCGCCTAGAAGGTTGGCGAGAATTGCGGAAGTAGGGCCATAACCCACCAGAATCACATCAAAGTTTGGCGTCATGGCGGCTCAGTATACTGACCATGCATGTGATAACTTCCATCGACTACTGAAGGGTTTTGCGCGCACATGATTTATCAGTTTCCGACCTTTCCAATGCGTGCTGCGGATTTTGATGAAAGTCGACTTCCCGGGTTTAAAGAAATTCGTGAACACTGGACGGCTGAGGCCCTCAATGTTGTGTCGCTGGACTTTGGATGCCTGGCCTTGGCGCCACCCAAGAGCAGTGCTGCCGCGCAGCATTTCACTTTGCAGGCGCAATACGCATGCATCATCGAGAATGTTTCCATGGCCCAATGGATTGCCACGAATGTGGGGCCATGCACTTGCTCCATGGCCTACAGCATGGGACTGTTTGCCGCTATTGCTCATGCAGGAGCTATTGAGTTTCAGTCTGCGCTTGAACTTGCGCGGGATGTATGCGTGGCGGCGCATCAAACTGCAACGGAAAATACATGGGCGATCGGCGCCGCGGTTGATTTTCCGGAAGCGAGGCTCCGGGTGCTGATGCAAGAGGCCTCAATGCATTTGGAGGTCACAGACCTCTATGGCGCCAACACCGTTTTGTTCACAGGTTTGAAAGAGCCTGTTACGCAGGTTCTGGACAGAGCGTTGTCAGAAGGGGCCTCCTCCACCCGTCTGATTCCGGTGACAGCGCCTTTCCACACAACACAACTGCAGGTAATCGAGCCTGCAATATCCAAGGCGCTTGCCCGCATGCGTGTGCAGGCCCCCTCTTGGCCCATTCTGTCGTCGATCACTCAAGAATTGTTGATCACGGAGGGTGATGTCCGTGCCGAGATTTGCCGCAATGTTTCGCGCCCAATGAACTGGTTTGCCACGCTAAAAGCGGGGTTGGCCATGGGTGAGGGCGAGTTGGTTGAAAGCGGTGCCAGCTTCATACTGACCGATCTTGCTCGGGACTTATTCCCCGATGTTTGCCAATATCGGGATTTTCGCGACATGCAAGGCTCCCATGACTGAAATCGCAGCGACGATGAATGTGTCGATGACAACGTCGGGCTCCATGGCCTTGATTAGTTTGGCGCGTCCCGCACAGTCAAACGCCTATACGCAGGGGATGTTGGAGCAGATAAACAAATTCATGGACGACGCGGAGGCGGACCCCAACGTTCGTGCCATTGTTTTTACCGGTGAGGGTTCGAGGGCCTTTTGTGCTGGGGCTGATCGCCGCGAAATTGCACATCGCGATTGGCGTTCCGTGTTGTCATTGAAGAGTGCCAGACTTTTTGAGCGCATTCGCAGATGCAGCAAGGTGACAGTGGCCGCCATCAATGGCGTTGCTGTGGGTGGCGGGTTGGAGCTCGCGCTCTCTTGTGATCTGCGCTTGGCAGTCGCCAGTGCCCGATTCTGGTTGCCCGAACCTGAATTTGGTCTTATTCCTGCAGCTGCGGCGACAAAGCTATTGCCCCGCACGGTCGGTGCCCTGAGGGCTCGAGACCTCGTGCTCGGGGGCGCCCAATGGACTTCCAGTGAGGCATCCGCCGCCGGCCTGCTGACCGAGGTCGCCCCCGACGATGCCCTGATGGATTGCGTGCAACGGTGGGTGGGGCGGATTGTGCGCCGCAATGCGGACGCCCTCTTTTTGGCAAAGCAGGCGCTGGAGTTGAGCAGCACGGGGGCCGATAGCACCCAGTTCGATCTTTTGGCACAGGCCTTGCTGGTCCAACTACAGAAAAGCAGTACGAAAGAATCCGCATGAGCCTCCAAACTTCACCGCGACTCGTTTCTGTAGGCACCGCACATCCTGAAACGCTGTATACCCAGTCAGATGTTCTGGCTTGGTCCCAGGAGAGTGACCCGAAAATTCAGCGCCTGTTTCGCAACAGTCACATCGAAACACGCGCTTTGTTTCTTCCGGATCAGGTGGACGGCAAGCCGCCAACAGAAACGCCGCAATCTCTGATCGACCGGCATCTGCGTGGCGCGCTTGACATAGGCTCCTTGGCTATTGAGCGCGCGCTGGTCGAGCCGGGGCTCAAGCCTGCGGATATTGACTTCATCGTGTGCATGACCACCACGGGCTTTTTGAGTCCGGGTCTGACGGCCCACCTGATCAAGCACATGGGCTTTAGGGACAACATTCAGCGCATGGACCTGGTGGGCATGGGTTGCAATGCCGCCCTCAATGGGCTTCAAGTGGCCAGTGCGATTGCGCGCTCCCGTCCCGGATCGAACGGGTTGCTCGTCTGTATTGAAATTTGTTCTTCGGCCTACGTCATCAATCAAAACCTTTCCACTGCTGTCGTCAATTCGCTGTTCGGAGATGGCGCGGCAGCTGTCGTCGTGAGGGCCGAGGCCACTGACGACTGGAAGAATGGTCCGACCGTGATCGACTTTGAGCCGCTGATCCTGGTCGATGCCATTGACGCCATGCGCTATGACCGAGATGGCCCCTACCTGTCGTTTGTTCTTGATCGGGATATTCCTTTGGTGATTGGGCGACATGCCCATATCCCTGTGGATCGGCTGCTGGCCCGCCATGGCATCGAGCGTTCACGCATCAAGCATTGGGTCGTGCATTCCGGGGGCAAAAAGGTGATTGATGCGATTGTCAATAATCTGGGGCTTCCGGAGGAGGCGGTTCGCCACACGCGCAGCGTACTGCGGAGGCTGGGAAATGTATCTTCTGGCTCGGTATTGTTTTCTTTCGAAGCCCTCCGCCAAGAGGGTGTGGCGGCCCATGGAGATCTTGGCATCATGATGGCCATGGGGCCTGGTACCTCGATAGAGACAGCGCTCTTGCGTTGGTAACCCACGGGGGTAGCATGTTAAAGCTTCATGGATTTTCGGTCAGTCATTACTACAACAAGGTGAAGTTTGCTCTTTTGGAGAAGGAAATACCCTTCGAAGAGCGCCTTGTTTGGGCTGGAGATGCTGACCATGCCAGCAGTCCAATGGGTAAATTGCCTTACCTGGAAACTCCCCATGGCCCCTTGTGTGAATCGGACGTCATACTGGATTATCTGGAGCAGCAATATCCCCAAAATCCTCTTCTGCCACCTGATGCCTTTCAGGCCGCCAAAGTGAAAGAAATTGCCAAGTTCATAGACTTGTATTTGGAGTGGGTTGCGCGAACCCTCTACCCCGAAGCTTTTTGGGGTGGGAAAGTCAGTGACGAAACCAAAGACAAGGCGCTGCTTCAATTGGAGAAAGCAGCGGTGGGCCTTGGCAGGCTGGCCAAGTTTTCCCCTTTCGTGGGTGGAGATACTCTTACCTTGGCGGATTGTTCGGCCGTGGCCCATCTCCCTGTGGTCACCTCCGCATCCCAGGCGATCTACGGAAGAAACATCCTGTCGGGGCTTCCCATCAGTGACTACTTGATGGTGATGGGGCAGCGACCCAGCGTGCAACGGCTGATGGCGGATCGGCAGCAGAATATGGGCATGCTGGTAGCTCGGGTCAAGGCTGCAGGCGGCGCCTAGTTCCACGCGATCTTGGTGGTCGAGCAGGTGTGAAGGCGGGCGGCCTTGCTGGGGCGGCGCTGTTGGGGATACCTCGGTTCAGAATGTTGAATAATATTTCGTTGAGAAGAAATTAACTTCAATCTGAGGGTGTGTATGAAGATGATTTTTCGATCAATGCTTCAGCGAATTGATTGGTTTCTTAATCGTCGCATCACCAATTTCGTTTCAAGCTTTTTTTTGGCGGCTTTTGCGTTTTGGGATATCTTTGACCAGATGGTCTTTAGTGGAACGTCCCCGCTGGGCGTGGAACACGGTATTGCCATTCACGGCACCATCATGTTGCTGAAGTCGGGTGCCGATTTCCTGGTCAACTCAGGGGAAGCCACCAAACACTTTCATGAGATAAAGAGTGGTGGGGCTTCGCGAAAAGAGTGAGTGACGGTCAACGCTGATTCGGTGGTCGCACACCCTCCTCATCTATCGGGCGCTGGCGCAATCGTTTCCTCTTGCGTGCAAGCTGCAGGGTCGCCGTTGCGGCGATTCTTCTTTGTGCGACCGGAAAGGGCTTGGGGCCCACCGTCAAGTCCGCGTTCTGGTGCATGGCCGGGGCCGCCTCTACCCGCAATCGGCGATTGATGCATTTTTCGCTCGGCAGCGCATTCCGGTCGGTCGCGCACAGGGACTGCTGGATCCGTGAAGAGTGCCCCTGGCTGCAAGCTGGTGTCCAGCCCAGCCGGGGGGGGCATACCTGTCATCAAAACCGCGGGAGATCCGGGTGTTTGATTTGCCCCCCGCGCACCAGCATCTTCCCGTACTCTGCACACCGGTGCAGTGTTGGAATCACCTTGCCCGGGTTCAGCAGCCCCGCCGGGTCGAACGCATGCTTGAGCCCAACCATCTGTGCGTTTTCCTCGCCAGAGAACTGCACGCACATGCTGCTCAGTTTCTCGATGCCTACGCCATGCTCGCCCGTCACCGTGCCGCCCATGGCCACGCTGGTTTCCAGGATGTCGGCGCCAAACAGCTCGCAGCGGCGCAGCTGGTCTGGGTCGTTCGCATCGAACAGGATCAGCGGGTGCAGGTTGCCGTCGCCCGCGTGGAACACGTTGGCGCAGCGCAGTTGGTATTTCTCTTCCATCTCCTGGATGGCGAGCAGGATGTCGGCCAGGCGCTTGCGCGGGATGGTGGAGTCCATGCACATGTAGTCGGGGCTGATGCGGCCGCTGGCGGGGAAGGCGTTTTTGCGGCCGCTCCAGAAGCGCAGGCGTTCGGCCTCGTCGTTGCTGACCGAAATAGCGGTGGCACCCGCCGCGCGCAGCACCTCGCTCATGCGGCCGATTTCTTCTTCCACCTCTTCGGGCGTGCCGTCGCTCTCGCACAGCAGGATGGCCTCGGCGGTGAGGTCGTAGCCTGCGTGCACAAAGTCTTCCACGGCGGCGGTCATGGGCTTGTCCATCATCTCCAGCCCGGCGGGGATGATGCCTGCCGCGATCACGGCGGCCACGGCGTCGCCCGCTTTGCGCACGTCGTCAAAGCTGGCCATGATGCAGCGCGCCAGCTGGGGCTTGGGGATGAGCTTGACGGTGACCTCGGTGGTCACGGCCAGCATGCCCTCGCTGCCAATCACGGGCGCCAGCAGGTCGTAGCCGGGGGCGTCGAGTGCCTCGCTGCCGAATTCCACGGGCTCGCCTTCCACCGTGAAGCCTTTGACCTTGAGCACGTTGTGCACCGTCAGGCCGTACTTCAGGCAGTGCACGCCGCCCGAGTTCTCGGCCACGTTGCCGCCGATGGTGCAGGCGATCTGGCTGCTGGGATCGGGCGCGTAGTACAGGCCGTAGGGGGCCGCCGCCTCGCTGATGGCCAGGTTGCGTACGCCACACTGCACCACGGCCGTGCGGCTTTCAGGGTTGAGGTCGAGGATGCGGTTGAACTTGGCCAGCGACATGGTCACGCCCAGGGCATGTGGCATGGCGCCGCCGGACAGGCCCGTGCCCGCACCGCGCGCCACCACGGGCACCTGCAGCCGGTGGCACACCTGCAGCACGGCCTGCACCTCGTCGTAGGTTTCAGGCAGGCACACCACCAAGGGGCGCTGGCGGTAGGCGGTGAGGCCGTCGCATTCATACGGCGTGGTGTCTTCGCTGTGCCAGAGCAGGGCGTGGGCCGGCAGTACGCGGCCCAGGGCCTGGACAATTTCGGCTTGGCGTGCGGCGCGCTCGGACAGGGCTGCGGTGGGGGCGGCGGCAGTGTTCATGGCTGTCACTGTAGGGGATGGCCGGATGCCGCGGGGTGAGCTTTTCTGCAGGGGATTGTGAAAAAGACCCGGGTGCTCATTTATTAGTAGCTACTTGCGCTGGATGGACAAGCGCTGGGGCTGATTTTTGCTTGAAATTGGTGGAAGAGGGGGCGGCTCGGGCGAGGGCCGCCGAGCAAGGGCCACCCCGCAGCGAGGGCTGCGTCCCCCTTCCCGGCGCAGCCGAGAGAAGGGGATGGCGCCCAAAGTGACTCAATGGGATGCCTCTACTACGCCATGGTTTTGCGCAGCCACTCGGCAAACGCCGCGCATTCCCACCGGTCCATGGTGCCGGTGCGCCAGCACAGGTAGTGGGCGTGGGGGCTGGGCGCATCGGTGGCAAACAGGCGCACCAGGGTGCCGTTTTCCAGCCAGGGCGCGCCCAGCTTCAGGCGCACCAGCGCCACGCCCATGCCGGCGGCGGCGGCGTCGCACATCAGGCCGATGTCATTGAACTGCGAGCCCTCGCTGGGCTCGGCCCAGTCCAGGCCCGTGGCGGCAAACCAGGTGCGCCAGGGCTCCAGCGGGCTGCGCAGCAACTGCACCCCTTCAAGGTCCTCGGGGCGGTCAAAGGGCCCGTGCTCGCGCACGAATGCGGGCGAAGCCAAGGGCGTGACCACGTCGCGCGCCAGCTCCACATGCTCCACGTCGGCGTAGTGGCCGGGGCCAAAGCGCACCATCAGGTCGGCGTCTTCGGCCACCACGTCCAGCAGCGGGATGGAGACTTGCAGGGCCAGGTCGATCTCGGGGTAGGCCTCGGTGAACTGGCGCAGGCGGGGGATCAGGATGGTGCGGGCAAACGTGGGCGTCACGGCCAGCTTGAGCCGCCGCCGCCCGGGCGCTGCCGCCTGCCCGGGAAACCGCTGCAGCGCGGTGAGCCCCTCGCGCACATGGGCCAGGTAGGCGCTGCCCTCGGTGGTCAGCGAAAAATCGGCCCGGCCAAACAGCCGCACGCCCAGGATCTGTTCAAGCTGCTTCACGCGGTGGCTCACGGCGCTGGGCGTCACGCACAGCTCATCGGCTGTCTGCGTCACGCTGCGCAGGCGTGCCAGCGCCTCAAACGTCAGCAGGCACTGGATGGGCGGGATGCGCCGGGCTGCGCTGCTGAGGAAGGACGACGGGAGTGCCGTGGCCATGGGGCTGTGCACAGTGAGTGCTAACGGAAGATGACCGTCTTGTGCCCGTTCAGGATCACGCGGTGCTCGCTGTGCCACTTCACGGCGCGGGCCAGCACCTGGCTCTCGGTGTCGCGGCCGCGGGCCGTGAGGTCTTCCACGGTGTCGGTGTGGTCGGCGCGGGCCACGTCCTGCTCGATGATCGGGCCTTCGTCCAGGTCGGCCGTCACATAGTGGGCGGTGGCGCCGATCAGCTTCACGCCACGGTCATGGGCCTGGTAATACGGCTTGGCGCCCTTGAAGCTGGGCAGGAAGCTGTGGTGGATGTTGATCGCCCGTCCGGCTAACTTTTGACATAGGTCAAGAGAAAGTATCTGCATGTAACGCGCCAGTACCACCAGTTCGGCTCCTTCGGCCTCGATAATCTCAAACTGTTTTGCTTCTGCCTGGGCCTTGGTCGCGCCGGTAAGCGGGATGTGGTGGAACGGCACGTTGTAGCTGGCCGCGAGCTGATAAAAGTCGCGGTGGTTGCTGATGATGGCGCGGATGTCGATGGGCAGCAGGCCGCTTTTCCAGCGGAACAGCAGGTCGTTCAGGCAGTGGCCCTCTTTGCTGACCATGAGCACGGTTTTCATGGGTGCGGCGGTGGCGTGCAGCGTCCAGCGCATCTGGTGAGGCTCGGCAAAGGCCGTCAGGCGTGACTTGAGTGTGGCGTGGTCGTGCTGGTCGCAGGCAAACTGCACCCGCATGAAGAACAGGCCCGTGGCGTGGTCGTTGTACTGGGCGGCTTCTTCGATGTTGCCGCCGTGCTCCAGCAGAAAGCCGGAGACAGCGTGCACCAGCCCCAGGCGGTCGGGACAGGACAGGGTAAGGATGTAGGCGTTGGTCGTCATAGCTGTGCAATTGTCGCAGCAAGGGCACAAGGCCGTGGAACGGTATGACACGAGGAGTTTGATGGGAGAAGAAGGGCATGCCCCACCACTGGTCCCCTGGCGGGGCATGCTGCTGTACTTGGTGCTGGGTGTGGCCTGGGTGCTCGTGGGCGATGCGCTGCTGGCCCACTGGGTCTCCGACCCCGATCTGCTGACCCGTTTCCAGATCTGGAAGGTCTGGGGGTACGTGCTGCTCACCAGTGGCCTGGCCTGGTGGCTGCTGCGGCGCATGCGCCACGCCGAAAAGGTGCGCATGGCCATAGCGCGCGAGTTGACGCAGATCGTGCGCCACGCGCCCGCAGGCATTGCGCGCGTAGCGCTGGACGGGCAGTTTCTTTGGGCCAACCAGCGGCTGAGCGATATGTTGGGGGGCTCGCTGGCGCAGGTGCTGGCCCTCAACTTCCGTGAAGTGATGATTGCCCAGGACCGCGATTGGGCCGCGCGCCAGCTAGAGCGCCTGATGGCGGGCGAGATCGACCACTATGTGAGCGAACGCCAGTGCCAGCGCCTGGACGATGGCCGCAAGGTGCCCGTGCTGTGCACCGTGACCCTGGTGCCTGTGGAGAGCGACGAGCCCGCGCACCTGGTGTGTGTGGTGCAGGACCTGGACGAGATCAAAGCAGCACGCGCTGCGCTGCGGCGCAGCGAGGCCCGCCAGCGGCTGGCGGCCACTGTGGTGGACAACACCATGGAGGGCGTGGTGGTGACCGATGCCAGCAGTCGCATCCTGTCGGTGAACGCCGCATTCACGCGGCTATTAGGCTACACCGAGGACGAGCTACTGGGCAAGACCCCGCGTGTCTTCAAGTCGGGCCGCCACGACCAGGCGTTTTACGAGGCCATGTGGGCGACGCTGCTCGATACCGGCCACTGGCAGGGCGAGATCTGGAACCGCCGCAAGAACGGCGAGATATTCCCCGAACACATGTCCCTGTCGGCAGTGCGCGACCCGGCGGGCGAGATCACGCACTACGTGTGCATGTTCACCGACATCTCCGCAGAAAAAGCTCAGCAGCGGCGCCTTGAGTTCCTGGCCCACAACGATGCGCTCACCGGTCTGTCCAACCGCACCTGGTTTGGGCACCAGCTGGAGCTGGCCGTGCAGGAGGCGGGCGCGAGCGGCGAGAACATCGCCGTGTTGCTGCTCAACCTGGATCGTTTCAAGGATGTGAACGACAGCTATGGCCATGCCACGGGTGATGAGGTGCTCAAGCACATTGCACGGCAGGTGCAGTCGGCCTTGCGTCCGGGAGATGTGTTAGGGCGCATGGCTGGCGACGAGCTGGCCGTTGTGGCGCGCCATCTGCCCCATGCCGACGGCGCTGCCGCGATGGCCCGCCACTTGATTGAGGCGGTGGCCGAGCCTTGGCGCTCGCCCGACGGGCTGGAGGTGGTGGCCGGTGTGAGTGTGGGCATCTGCATGTTCCCGGAGCATGCGAGCACCGCCGAGCTGCTGTTGCAGGGCGCGCATGCGGCGGTGTATGGCGCCAAGGAGCGGGGGAGGGGCGCGTGGTGCTTCTTCCACGAGACCATGACCCAGGCTGCACGCGAGCGGCTGGAGCTGGAGTCGCGCCTGCGCCTGGCGCTGATGCAGGGCCACCTGCTGATGCACTACCAGCCGCAGGTGGACATTGCCACCGGCCGTATTCTGGGCGCCGAGGCGCTGGTGCGCTGGAACGACCCGCAGGAAGGGCTGATCTCGCCCGCGCGCTTCATCCCGGTGGCTGAGTCCTCGGGCGTCATCGGCCCCCTGGGCGAGTGGGTGCTGCGCGAGGTCTGCCGCCAGGGCCAAGCGTGGCGCGAGGCGGGCCTGCCCGAGCTGATGCTGGCTGTGAACGTGTCGCCGCGCCAGTTCCACCTCACCGACTTGGCGGGCTGCGCGTCGGCCGCGCTGGCAGACTCGGGCTTCCCGGCCCGGCTGCTGGAGCTGGAGATCACCGAAACCGCGCTGGCCGAGCGCACCGACGAGGCCCGCCAGGTGCTGGTGCGCCTGCGCGGGCTGGGACTGCGCGTGGCTGTGGACGACTTTGGCACCGGCTATTCGTCGCTGGCGCAGCTCAAGCGGTTTCCCATCGATGTGCTCAAGATCGACCAGGGCTTCATCCACGACATTCCGCAAAGCGAAGACGACATGGCCATCAGCGCCGCCATCATTGCCATGGGGCACAGCATGGGCCTTTCGGTGCTGGCAGAAGGGGTGGAAACCGAGGGCCAGTTGGCCTTTTTGCGCGAGCGGGGCTGCGACACCTACCAAGGCTACCTGTGCAGCCGCCCGCTGTCAGCAGAAGACTTTGCTGCGCTGGTCCGGGCGCAGCCGCCCCTGTCCGCGCTGCCAACGCCACCGTTTGCGCCTGCTGTGCCGTAGGTTGGGAGCAAACCTCCGGGGATGGTCTGCATGCCTGCCTGTGGTCCCTGTGTGGCTCTGATTGCGCGGCCTCACGGGGTTTGTGCAGGTCATCCTTGGCGCTGGCCGCTTGGCGCGGTGCGCCACTGATCGCGCAGCTCTGCGCAGGCATCGCGGGGCGGCAGGGCCGGGGTCGGTATCACCATATCGGCGTCGACGGGTGTGATGGCGCCAGTGCCGGGATGGGGTAGCACTTCTTTTTTGATAGCTGCTTGGGATTGCTCAACGCGCGCAAGGGCCACTTTTGACTTCAAATTCTCGGGCCAGTGCGTGGGCACGCCCACGCTGCGCAGCACATGGCCGCCCCCGGCTACCAGCAGCACGGTCTGGCCGGGGCGCAGCGCCTGCTGCGCGGTGCGGGCCATGCTGGCGTCGCGGGCCACCTGAATGCGCGCCATGGGGGCGAGCTGCGATTCGGGCAACAGGCCGCAGTGGCCATCGCGCAGGGCGGTGATCTGGCGCGCAAGCGCAGGGGGCGGCAGGTGCCGGTCCCAGGCGGTGTCCTGCATGGCCGCGCGCATCTGGGCGCGGGGCAGGTTGCCGCCCAGCACGGGCACACCGGCGGCAACGGCGGCCATTGCCACCGGGCCATAGGCCTTCCAGGGCCAGGCGGCGTCGTTCCACTGCAGGGCAGCCTGCACCTGGGCTTCGGTGGCGCTTGGTGGCAGCGCCTGGGTGCTGTGCCCGCTTTCCGCCATCTCCAGCACCAGGGCCGCCAGCTGGCCGCGTGCCGCCAGCCAAAGCACGGCCTCGCGTTGTAGGCGCTGGTGGTCGGGCGCGTCGTGCTGCTCGCCCAGCAGCAGCACATCGGCGGGAAGCAGGCTGTGCAGGCGCTCGGGCCAGGGGGACGATGGCGTGGCTGTAGCCGCGAGGACGCCTGGTGCCTGCCCGGATGCCTGTGGGCCAGCGCAACCCGCCAGCACCAGCAGCGCACAGCCCAGCGCCATCGGCCGGGCGCGCGAAAAAGAAGGGGATGGTCTTTGCATGCCGCGATGCTACGCGGGGCGCGCTTGACGCAGGTCAAGAAACCTCAGCCCCCCCCTGCCTACACTGCGCCCCATGCGGTCCAAGCCCACGCTCACCACAAAGCTCCTGGCCCTGGGCGCTGGCTTCTTGCTGGTGGCGCTGGCGTCCATCAGCCTCACGCTGTGGGTGACCTGGAAACTCGAAGGCGGCGCCGCCGCCGTGAACGAGGCCGGCCGCCTGCGCATGAACATGTTGCGCATGGTGCTGGTGCTGCAGACAGAGCCTGCCGAGGTGGTGCAGGAGCGCGCCCGCCTGTTCGACGCCAGCCTGGAGCTGCTGCGCACGGGCGACCCCTCGCGCCCTCTGTTCGTACCCTGGAGCGACGAGACCCGCTCCCGCTTTGAATCCATCCGCAGCCAGTGGGCCCTGGCACGCAGTCGCTGGGTGGCCTCGCAACCGCCCGACCGCACGCTGGCCCTGGCCCAGGCCGACGCCTTTGTGGCGCAGGTGGATGGTTTTGTGGACGCCATCGAGATCCAGATCGCGGGCTGGACCGCCGCACTGCACCTGTTCCAGCTGTTCATGATGGCGCTGGCCATTGTGGCGGCCGTGACTTTCATGGCCGTGAGCTACCTGCTGGTCATCAACCCCGTGGCGCGCCTGCAGCAGGCACAGGCCCGCCTGCGCCAGGGCGAGCTGGGCACGCGCCTGCCGGTGGATACGGATGACGAGTTCGGCCAGCTCTCGGCGGGTTTCAACCTCATGGCCCACGCGCTGCAGGCATCGCATGACGATCTCGAGCACAAGGTGGTGGAGAAAACCGCCAGCATTGCGGTACAGAACCAGCGCCTGGCCGCGTTGTACGAGGTGAGTGCCCTGGCCAACACCGCTGGCAGCCTTGAGCTGCTGGCGCAAGGCTTTGTGCAGCAGATCCGCCGCGTTGCGGGGGCCGATGCCGCCGCCGTGCGCTGGTCCAATGAGGCCAACGAGCGCTATGTGCTGCTGGCGGGCGACGGCCTTCCCCAGGCCATGGCCCAGGGCGAGCACTGCCTGCACACGGGCAGCTGCCTGTGTGGCCAGCCGCAGGAGCAGGCGCGCACGCGCGTCATCCCCATCACGCCGTCCACCGCTGTGGCGCTGCCCCATTGCCGAGACGCGGGGTTCGAGACCATGGTCACCATCCCAGTGCAGATGCAGCAGCGCCTGCTGGGCGAGGTGAACCTGTTCTTCCGCACTCCAATCGAGATGACCGACGAGGTGCGCGAGCTGCTCGAAGCCCTGACGCGCCATCTGGCCAGCGCCATGGAGGGCCTGCGCGCCACTGCGCTGGAGCGCGAGGCGGCGGTGGCTGAAGAGCGCAGCCTGCTCGCGCGCGAGCTGCACGACTCCATCGCCCAGTCGCTGGCCTTCCTCAAGATCCAGACCCAGCTGCTGCGCGACGCCGTGGCGCGCGGCGACGAGGCCAAGCGCGACCGCAGCATCAGCGAGCTGGACGTGGGCGTGCGCGAGTGTTATGCCGATGTGCGCGAGCTGCTGGTGCATTTCCGCACCCGCACCAGCGAGGAAGACATTGAATCCGCCCTGCGCGCCACGCTGTCCAAGTTCGAGCACCAGACCGGCATCGTCACCACGCTGGGCATGGTGGGCCACGGCCTGCCGCTGGCGCAGGACGTGCAGATCCAGGTGCTGCACATGGTGCAGGAAGCCCTGTCGAACGTGCGCAAGCACGCAGCCGCCACGCGCGTGGATCTGCTTGTGCACCGCCACCCCCGCTGGCGTTTTGAGGTGCAGGACAACGGCCAGGGATTCGACATCGCTTCAGTGCTACCCGACTCGCTGCATGTGGGGCTGGGCATCATGCGCGAGCGCGCCCACCGCGTGGGCGCCGTGCTGCAGGTCGAGTCCACGCTGGGGCAGGGCACGCGGGTGTGCATCGAGCTGCCCACGGGGACTGCCGCCGCTGCGGCTGACCCGCCACCGGCGTCACCTGCTGCCTGGATGCCACAGGCCACGGCATCGCAGGCCTCTACACCGCCGCTGGCAACCACCGAGGTGGCCACGCCCGCAGCCTGAAACCTCCGCCCTTGCGTTCCATGACCTTTTCTCCCGCCCCCACGCCCCTGGCGACGCCCCCTCAGGCCCTGGTGCCGCAGCCCCCGGTGACGCTGCTGGTGGTGGACGACCACACGCTGTTCCGCAGGGGCCTGATCGCGCTGCTGGCGCTGGACCCGGGCCTGCTGGTGGTGGGCGAGGCAGGCGATGCCGCCGAGGCACTGCGCCTGGCGCCGCAGTTATTGCCGCAGGTGATACTGCTCGACAACCACCTGCCCGGCGTGATGGGCGTGGACGCCATCGGGGGCCTGCGCGAGGTGGCCCCCGCATCGCGCGTGCTGATGCTCACCGTGAGCGAGGACGGGCAGGACCTGGCCGCCGCGCTGCGCAACGGCGCGCAGGGTTACCTGCTCAAGACCATCGACGGCGACCTGCTGGCCCAGGCCATCCGCCGCGCGGCCCGGGGCGAGCCCGTGGTGAGCCCCGAACTCATGGGCAAACTGGTGGCAGCCTTCCAGTCGCAGGGGGCTCCGGAGTCCGCACTGACCCCGGTGGCGCAGGCGTCACCTCTGTCCGATGCCTCGGCTGCCGTGGCGCAGCTGTCCCCGCGCGAGGAAGAGGTGCTGCGCGAGATTGCACGCGGCGCCAGCAACAAGGAAATCGCCCGCACGCTCGACATCGCCGAGACCACGGTGAAGATCCACGTACAACACATCCTGCGCAAGCTGGGCCTCAGCTCGCGTGTGCAGGCGGCGGTCTACGCCTCCGACCGCCATCGCGGGGAGTAGGGCGGGCGGCGCTGCACGGCAGCGCTCGTTCTATAGCGCTTTGATGCTATCAAATATATAGCTATTGAGGCTTTCCTATAGCGCGGCAGGGCCGATTTTTCCATCAAATCCACGCCATCTGCCGGTGTGCAGGCCTGCGTCCGCACCTGCGCACCTAGCGCTGCGCGTTGCCTTGCTCCTTGTGCGGGCAGGGCATTCCTATTGAGTCGGCATCTTTGAACTTGAAAATCCGTTCGGGCTGAGCCTGTCGAAGCCCTGCGCGGCGCTTCGACAGGCTCAGCGTGAACGGTTCAAGTTGATTCAAGCCGACTCAATAGTTCTTTCGAACGATGCCCTCGCCCCTTGCCGCGCCGGTGACTACTCCTTCTGCCGTGACCGGGCTGTGCTTGTGAAGGATGTTCAGCGCGGTGCTGAAAACCGACCATAGCGCCATACCCAAGAGAAGAAGAGGAACCGCGCAATGGCACACACCACATTGCCCCCGGGCGACAGCCCACAGCGCACCCGCCAGGCCTGGTCGGTGCTCATCGTCAGCACCTTCGCTTTCACCGTCTGCTTCATGGTCTGGATGATGTTCGGCGTCATCGGTATCCCCATCAAGAAGATGCTCAACCTGAACTCCACGCAGTTCGGGCTGCTCATGTCCATGCCCGTGCTCACGGGTTCGCTGGTGCGGGTGCCGCTCGGTATCTGGACCGACAAGTTCGGCGGCCGCATCGTGATGGCCGCAGTGATGGCCACCACCGTGCCCGCCATCTGGATGATGGGCTACGCCACCGAGTATTGGCACTTCCTGACCATCGGCTTGTTCGTGGGCCTGGCGGGGGGCTCGTTCTCTGTGGGCACGCCCTATGTGGCGCGTTGGTTTCCCAAGCACCGCCAGGGCACGGCCATGGGCGTGTACGGCGCGGGCAACTCGGGTGCCGCCGTCAACAAGTTTGTCGCCCCGGTGCTGCTGGTGGCATTTGGCTGGACCATGGTGCCGCAGGTGTACGCGGCCATCATGCTGGGCACGCTGGTGCTGTTCTGGTGCTTCAGCTACAGCGACCCGGCCCATCTGGTACCCAGCAACGTCAAGTTCACCGACCAGCTCAAGGCGCTGAAGGACCCCAAGGTCCTCAAGTACTGTCAGTACTACAGCATCGTGTTTGGCGGCTATGTGGCGCTGTCGCTGTGGATGGTGCAGTACTACGTGGGCGAGTTCGGCCTTGATATCCGCGTGGCGGCTCTGTTGGCCGCCTGCTTCTCGCTGCCAGGTGGCGTGCTGCGTGCCATTGGCGGCATGTTGAGTGACAAGTACGGCGCCCACAGCGTGACCTGGTGGGTGATGTGGGTGAGCTGGATCTGCCTGTTCCTGCTCTCGTACCCACAAACCGACTTCACCATCCTCACGGTCAACGGCCCCAAGACTTTTCATATCGGTCTGAACGTCTATCTGTTCACCGGCCTGATGTTTCTGCTGGGCATTGCCTGGGCCTTCGGCAAGGCCAGTGTCTTCAAGTACATCAGCGACGACTATCCCCACAACATCGGCGCCATCAGCGGCATTGTGGGCCTGGCCGGTGGCATGGGGGGCTTCATCCTGCCCATCCTGTTCGGTGCGCTGATGGACCTCACGGGAATCCGCTCCAGCGCCTTCATGCTGATGTACGGCGTGGTCTGGGTTTCGCTCATCTGGATGTACTTCACCGAAGTGCGCCGCATGCCCGTCATGGGCCCACAGGACGCCGCCGCGCAAACGGTCGTCCGCTGATTTTTCCCCAAGGACCTCACCATGTCTGCCACCACCACCAGCGGGCGCCAGGGGCGCCTGCTTACCCTCTGGACACCCGAGGACAAGACCTTCTGGGAGCGCGAAGGCGAAGCCGTCGCCAAGCTCAACCTCTGGATATCGGTGCCCGCGCTGTTCCTGGCCTTTGCCATCTGGCAGGTCTGGAGCGTGGTCGCCGTGAGCCTGCCGGGCCTGGGCTTCAAGTATTCGACCAACCAACTGTTCTGGCTGGCGGCAGCGCCCGCGCTTTCGGGCGCCACGCTGCGCATCTTCTACTCGTTCATGGTGCCGCTGGTGGGCGGCCGCCGCTGGACGGCGATCTCCACCGCCAGCTTGCTGATCCCTGCAATCGGCATCGGATTTGCGGTACAGGACAACACCACGGCCTATCCCACCATGCTCATCCTCGCGCTGCTGTGCGGCCTGGGCGGCGGCAACTTCAGCTCCAGCATGGCCAACATCAGTTTCTTCTTTCCGAAGGAGCGCAAGGGCTCGGCGCTGGGCGTGAATGCGGGCCTGGGCAACCTGGGTGTTTCGGTCGTGCAGTTCTTGAGCCCGCTGGTCGTCACGGCTGGCATCTTCGGCATCTTTGGCGGCGAGGCGCAGACCATCGTCAAGAACGGCCAGACGATGCAGGTGTGGACGCAAAACGCCGCCTTCATCTGGGTGCCCTGGATCGCGATCACCGCGCTGGCTGCCTGGTTCGGCATGAACGACATCGCGGACGCACGCGCCTCGTTCGCTGCGCAGGCCGCCATCTTCAAGCGCAAGCACAACTGGCTGATGTGTGTGCTGTACCTCGGCACGTTCGGCTCGTTCATCGGCTACGCCGCAGGTTTCCCGCTGCTCATCAAGAGCCAGTTCCCCGGTGTGAACCCGCTGGCCTACGCCTGGCTGGGGCCGCTGGTGGGCGCGGTGATCCGCCCGTTTGGCGGCTGGCTGTCAGACAAGCTGGGTGGTGCGCGCGTCACGCTGTGGAACTTCATCGTCATGGCCGTGGCCGTGATGGGCGTCACGGTGTTTTTGCCCTCGGGCGGTAGCGATGGGCAGTTCGCGGGCTTCTTCGTGTGCTTCCTGGTGCTGTTTCTCACCACCGGCATCGGCAACGGCTCGACTTTTCGCATGATCCCCGTGATCTTCCTCACTGAAGCCATGCGCGGTGTGGACAAGAACGACGCAGCAGCAGTGGCCAACGCCAACAAGGAAGGCAACACCCTGGGCGCCGCCACCCTGGGCTTCACGGCTGCCATGGCGGCCTACGGCGGGTTCTTCATTCCCAAGAGCTACGGAAGCTCCATAGCCCTCACAGGCAGTCCCCACGCTGCGCTGTGGACCTTTCTGGCCTTCTACGTGATTTGCATCGTACTGACCTGGTGGTACTACGCCCGCAAGCACGCTGAGATGCCCTGCTGAGCAGGCACCCCGAACAAGACAGCAGAACAAGGAGCCCCCGATGAGCCATTTCCTCGACCGCCTTTCGTACTTCGCGCAACCCCGCGAAACCTTTGCCCAGGGCCATGGCGAAACCAACGGTGAAGACCGCACCTGGGAAGATGCCTACCGCGACCGCTGGGCACACGACAAGATCGTGCGCAGCACGCACGGTGTGAACTGCACGGGCAGCTGCTCGTGGAAGATCTACGTCAAGGGCGGCATCGTGACCTGGGAAACCCAGCAGACCGACTACCCCCGCACCCGGCCCGACCTGCCCAACCACGAACCCCGGGGCTGCGCACGCGGCGCCAGCTACAGCTGGTACTTGTACAGCGCCAACCGTGTGAAGTACCCCATGGTGCGTGGCCGCCTGCTCAAGCACTGGCGCGCCGCCATCGCCCTGGCCAAGAGCCCGGTGGACGCCTGGGCCAGCATCGTTGAGAACAACGCCTCGCGCAGCGAATGGCAAAAGCAGCGCGGCCTGGGGGGCTTTGTGCGCAGCACCTGGGACGAAGTGAACCAGATGATTGCTGCGGCCAACGTCTACACCATCAAGAAGCACGGCCCGGACCGCATCATCGGCTTTTCGCCCATCCCGGCGATGTCGATGATTTCGTACGCCGCAGGCAGCCGTTACCTGAGCCTGATGGGCGGCGTGTGCATGAGCTTTTACGACTGGTACTGCGATCTGCCCCCCAGCAGTCCGCAGACCTGGGGCGAGCAGACCGACGTGCCCGAGTCGGCCGACTGGTACAACAGCTCGTACATCATTGCCTGGGGCTCCAATGTGCCCCAGACGCGCACGCCCGACGCGCACTTTTTGACCGAAGTCCGCTACAAGGGCACCAAGGTCGTGTCCATCACGCCCGACTATTCCGAAGTGGCCAAGCTGGGCGATTTGTGGATGCACCCCAAGCAGGGCACCGACGCTGCCGTGGCCATGGCCATGGGCCATGTGATCTTGAAGGAGTTCTACTTCAAGGACGGTGGCAAGGGCCGAAGCAGCTACTTTGACGACTACGCGCGCCGCTACACCGACCTGCCGCTCTTGGTGGTGCTGAAGGAAAAGACGCTGCCCGATGGCCGCACGGTGATGGTGCCCGACCGCTATGTGCGCGCCAGCGACTTCCCCGGCCAGCTCGACCAGTCCAACAGCCCCGACTGGAAGACCGTGGGCTACGACGAGCTGGGCCAGGTCACACTGCCCAATGGTTCGATCGGCTTTCGCTGGGGTGCCGATGGTCGCGCCGACCAGGGACTGTGGAACCTGGAGAACAAGGATGCGCGTACGGGCAACACCGTCAAGCTCAAGCTGTCGGTGATCGAGGACGGCGCGCAGGCCCATGACGTGGCTGATGTGGCCTTCCCATACTTTGGCGGCGTGGCAACGCCCAACTTCACGGCCAACGAACAAGGTGGTGATGTGATGGTGCGCCGCGTGCCGGTGTCCCACCTGGAACTGGCCGGGCACGAAGCCCAGGGCCGCGTGATGGTGGCCACCGTGTTCGACCTGCTGGCGGGCAACTACGGCATTGACCGGGGCCTGCCTGGCGAAGAGCAGGGCGTTACCTACGACAGCGACCGCCCCTACACGCCCGCCTGGCAGGAAAAGATCACCGGTGTGCCGCGCGATCAGGTCATCACCGTGGCCCGCCAGTTTGCCAACAACGCGCACAAGACCCACGGCAAATCCATGGTCATCATCGGTGCGGCCATGAACCACTGGTACCACAGTGACATGAACTACCGCGGCATCATCAACATGCTGATGCTGTGCGGCTGTATCGGCCAGAGTGGTGGTGGCTGGGCGCACTACGTGGGCCAGGAAAAACTGCGCCCACAGACCGGCTGGACGGCGCTGGCCTTTGCGTTGGACTGGATTCGCCCACCGCGCCAGATGAACAGCACGAGCTTCTTCTACGCCCACACGGACCAGTGGCGCTACGAGAAGCTGGGCATGGAAGAGGTCCTCTCGCCGCTGGCCGACAAGAAGGCTTACCACGGTGCGCAGATTGACTACAACGTGCGCGCCGAGCGCATGGGCTGGCTGCCTTCCGCTCCCCAGCTCAAGACCAGCCCTCTGCAGGTGGCCAAAGACGCCGCAGCGGCAGGCATGGACGCGAAGGACTACGTCGTCAAATCGCTCAAGGACGGCACGCTCACCATGAGTTGTGAGGACCCGGACCATCCGTCCAACTGGCCGCGCAACATGTTCGTGTGGCGCTCCAACATCCTGGGCTCGTCGGGCAAGGGGCATGAATACTTCCTCAAGCACCTGCTGGGCACCACCCACGGCGTACAGGGCAAGGACTTGGGGCTTGGCGAAGCCAAGCCCGAGGAAGTGCAGTGGCACACCAACGCGCCCGAAGGCAAGCTGGACCTGCTGGTCACGCTCGACTTCCGCATGAGCACGACCTGCCTGTACTCCGACATCGTCTTGCCCACGGCCACCTGGTATGAGAAGAACGACCTCAACACCAGCGACATGCACCCCTTCATCCATCCGCTGTCCACAGCGGTGGACCCTGCCTGGCAGGCCAAGAGCGACTGGGAGATCTACAAGGGCTTTGCCAAGGCAGTGAGCGAGGTGTGCGTGGGCCACCTGGGCGTGGAAAAGGACGTGGTGCTCACGCCCATCATGCACGACACCCCCGGTGAAATGGCCCAGCCTTATGGCGTGCGCGACTGGAAGAAAGGCGAGTGTGAACTCATCCCCGGCAAGACCGCGCCCCAGGTCACGGTGGTCGAGCGCGACTACCCCAACCTCTACAAGCGCTTCACCGCCCTGGGCCCCTTGATGGACAAGGCCGGCAACGGCGGCAAGGGCATCGGCTGGAACACGCAGACCGAAGTCGGCCAGCTGGGCGACCTGAACGGCCGCGTGAAGGAAGAGGGCGTGACGCAGGGCATGCCCCGCATCGTGACCGACATTGACGCCACCGAAGTGGTGATGATGCTGGCCCCTGAAACCAACGGCCACGTGGCCTGCAAGGCCTGGGAAGCGCTGGGCAAGCAGACGGGCCGCGACCACGTGCATCTGGCGCTGCACCGCGAGGACGAGAAGATCCGCTTCCGCGACATCCAGGCGCAGCCGCGCAAGATCATCAGCTCGCCCACCTGGTCGGGCCTGGAGAGTGAAAAGGTCAGCTACAACGCGGGCTACACCAATGTGCATGAGTACATCCCATGGCGCACCCTCACGGGCCGCCAGCAGTTCTACCAGGACCACCCGTGGATGCGTGACTTTGGCGAAGGTTTTGTGAGCTACCGCCCACCCGTGCACCTCAAGACGCTGGAAGAAGTCGAGGGTAAGAAGCCCAACGGTAACCGCGAGATCGCGCTGAACTTCATCACGCCGCACCAGAAGTGGGGCATCCACAGCACGTACAGCGACAACCTGATGATGCTCACGCTGAATCGGGGTGGCTCCGTGGTGTGGCTGAGCGAGGACGACGCCAAAGTCGCGGGCATCGTGGACAACGACTGGGTCGAACTTTTCAACGCCAATGGCGCCATTGCGGCCCGTGCGGTGGTGAGCCAGCGTGTGAACCCCGGCATGGTGATGATGTACCACTCGCAAGAGAAGATCATCAACACCCCCGGCTCCGAGATCACCGGCACCCGTGGCGGTATCCACAACTCGGTCACGCGCATCGTGCTCAAGCCCACCCACATGATCGGCGGCTATGCGCAGCTGAGCTACGGCTTCAACTACTACGGAACCATCGGCACCAACCGCGACGAGTTTGTGCTGGTGCGCAAGATGGACCGCATCGACTGGATGGATGGCGAAGCCGCTGCATCCGACCACGCCTGAAGCCGAAGACAAGGAGAAACACGATGAAAATTCGCGCACAAATCGGCATGGTGCTCAACCTGGACAAGTGCATTGGCTGCCACACCTGCTCGGTCACCTGCAAGAACGTCTGGACCAGCCGCCCGGGCGTGGAATACGCCTGGTTCAACAACGTGGAGAGCAAGCCTGGTATTGGCTACCCCAAGGAATGGGAAAACCAGGACCGCTGGAACGGTGGCTGGGTACGCAACCCCGACGGCTCCATCGCGCCCCGCCAGGGCGGCAAGTGGAAGCTGCTCATGCGCATCTTCGCCAACCCCAACCTGCCGCAGATCGACGACTACTACGAGCCCTTCACGTTCGACTACGACCACCTGCAGTCCGCGCCTGAGAGCAAGGCTGCGCCCACGGCGCGTCCTCGCAGCCTGATCACCGGCCAGCGCATGGAGAAGATCGAGTGGGGTCCGAACTGGGAAGAAATCCTTGGCGGCGAGTTCAGCAAGCGCAGCAAGGACAAGAACTTCGACGAGGTGCAAAAAGACATCTACGGCCAGTTCGAAAACACCTTCATGATGTACCTGCCGCGTCTGTGTGAGCACTGCCTGAACCCGGCGTGCGTGGCATCGTGCCCCAGCGGCTCGATATACAAGCGCGAGGAAGACGGCATTGTGCTGATCGACCAGGACAAGTGCCGTGGCTGGCGCATGTGCGTGAGCGGCTGCCCCTACAAGAAGATCTACTACAACTGGCAGTCGGGCAAGGCCGAGAAGTGCATCTTCTGCTACCCGCGCATCGAAGCGGGCCAGCCCACGGTGTGCTCCGAAACCTGCGTGGGCCGCATTCGCTACCTGGGCGTGCTGCTGTATGACGCAGACCGCATACAGGAAGCCGCCAGCGTGGAGCGCGACCGCGACCTGTACCAGGCCCAGCTCGACATCTTCCTGAACCCGAACGACCCCGATGTCATCAAGCAGGCCCGCCTCGACGGCATCCCGGACAGCTGGATGGACGCCGCGCGCAACAGTCCTGTCTACAAGATGGCCGTGCAATGGAAGGTGGCCCTGCCGCTGCACCCCGAGTACCGCACGCTGCCCATGGTGTGGTACGTGCCGCCCCTGTCGCCCATCACGGCCGCCGCCAACGCAGGCCACGTGGGTGCGAACGGCGAAATTCCGGACGTGTCGCAACTGCGCATTCCTGTGCAGTACCTGGCCAACCTGCTCACCGCCGGTGACACCGGCCCCGTGGTGCGGGCGCTTGAGCGCATGCTGGCCATGCGCACCTACCAGCGCGACAAGCATGTGGAGCAGCGCCAGAACCTGGCCGTGCTCAAGCAGGCGGGCCTGTCGATGACCGAGGTGGAGGAGATGTACCACGTGATGGCGATTGCCAATTACGAGGACCGGTTCGTCATCCCATCGGCCCACCGCGAATACGCCGAAAACGCGTTCGACATCCGGGGCGGCTGCGGCTTCTCGTTTGGCAACGGTTGCTCGGATGGCGCCACCGAGACCAGCATGTTCGGTGGCAAGAAGCCCCGCACGATCCCGATCAAGGCCACGGTCTGATTGCACACAGGAAGGAATCACCATGTTCAAGAAGAACCCGACCTCCGTGCGCCTGACCCTGCGCGCCCTGGGCTACCTGCTGAGCTACCCCGATGCGCAGCTGCGCAGCGTGATGCCGCAGCTGATCGACGCCCTGCAGGCGGAGCAGGCCCTTCCGGCCGATCGCATGAATGAACTGAAGGCGGTGTGCGAGCACTTGGCTGCACTCGACCCGCTGGAAGCCGAAGCCCGCTACGTGGACAACTTCGACCGGGGTCGCCAGACCTCGCTGCACCTGTTCGAGCATGTGCACGGCGACTCGCGCGACCGCGGCCCTGCGCTCATCGACCTGATGCAGACCTATGAAAAGGCCGGCCTGCAATTCCAGGCCGACGAGCTGCCCGACCACCTGCCGGTGGTGCTGGAGTTCGCCTCTACCCAGCCGCCTGAAGTGGCCAAGGAGTTTCTGGGCGAAATGGCCCACATCCTGAATGCCTTGTTCAGCGCATTGGTCGCGCGCAATAGCCCCTATGCCAGCGTGATCGCCGCTGTGCTCGAAGTCTCGGGCCAGCGCGTGCAGTCGGTGGCGCTCACACCCGAGCCGCCCATGGATGAGGTCTGGGCCGAGCCCGAAGCGTTTGGCGGTTGCAGCACCCAGGGCCAGGCCAAGCCTGACCAACCGCAACCCCTGCATTTTGTTCGTACCCCCCGCGCCGAGCGGGCACCCGAAGGAGTCTCAGCATGACCACCTGGCTCGATACCCTGTTGTTTGGCATCTATCCCTACATCTGCCTGGCCGTTTTTTTCATCGGCAGCTGGGCACGGTTTGACCGTGACCAGTACACCTGGAAAAGCGATTCGTCACAGTTGCTGCGCACCGGCAGCCTGCGCTGGGGCAGCAACCTGTTCCATATCGGCGTGCTGTTCCTTTTCTTCGGCCACACCGTGGGCATGCTCACGCCGCACTTTCTGTATGAGCATTTCATGAGTGCGGGTGCAAAGCAGCTCATGGCGATGGTCTCTGGGGGTATTGCGGGCACGCTGGGCTTTATCGGCCTGTCCATCCTGCTGCACCGCCGCCTGTCGGACGCGCGCATCCGCGCCACGTCCAAGACCAGCGACATCCTGATCCTGGTGCTGCTGTGGCTGCAGCTGGCGCTGGGCCTGGCCACCATTCCCATGTCAGCGCAGCATCTGGATGGCTCCATGATGATGAAGCTGGCCGAATGGGGGCAACGGGTGGTGACCTTCCGCAGCGGCGGGGTGGAGCTGCTGGCTGAGGCGGGCTGGATCTTCAAGGCCCACATGTTCCTGGGCATGACGATTTTCCTGGTCTTCCCGTTCACCCGCCTGGTGCATGTTTGGAGCGGCTTTGGCACGCTGGCCTATGTGTTGCGCCCCTACCAGGTGGTGCGTGCGCGCCGCCTGAATCTGCCTCCAGGCCACATGCAGTCGCAAGACCGCGGCGCCTGAAATCCACTGACTATCAAGGAGCACACCATGAGCGGATGTGGAACCGGGAGCTGCGGATGTGGCTCCACCGACCGCAGTGCTGAGACAGCCCCTGCCAGCCCGCTGACCCCCACGCAGGCTTCGGC
This sequence comes from Acidovorax facilis, assembly GCA_964031875.1. Lineage (GTDB taxonomy): Bacteria > Pseudomonadota > Gammaproteobacteria > Burkholderiales > Burkholderiaceae_C > Acidovorax > Acidovorax facilis_A. The sequence continues at coordinate 33,707 of CAXIRU010000067.1, read as the reverse complement.
CTATGAGGCCCTGGCCGCGACTATGGCCGATGTGTCTCCAATGGTCCTTTCGGTACCTGCGGCGGGTGCAATGGCCGACGCGGTGGCTGCCGTAGCACGCATCAACGGCGTGGCCCTCAATGCCCCGCACGAACTGCTGGACGAAGAGGCCTTGCGCCAACGCGCTTGCACCGAGCTGCTGCGCCAGGCCGCTCAGCAGGCGGGGCTGCTGTCGGCAGACGATGTGCCGGGTGTCCAGGGCGCCATCAGCACCGAGGCCTCCAACGCCATTGAGCAACTGCTGGACCGCGAGTTGATCACTCCCGATCCCTCAGAAGAAGCCTGCCGCCGCTACCACGAGGCCCACCCATCGGCCCATGCCCAGGGGGAGCGCGCGCAGCTGCGCCATGTGCTGTTTGCGGTGACGCCAGGCGTTGACGTGAAACAGCTGCGCCTGCGGGCCGAGGCCTTGCTCATTGAATTGCGCTGCGCCGACGATGGCGGCGCCCAGTTCGCCAAGGCCGCCGCCCAGTGGTCCAACTGCCCCAGTGGCCAGCAAGGCGGTGAGCTGGGATGGCTGACCCGTGCCGACTGTGCTCCCGAGTTCGCCCGCGAGGTGTTTGGCAGCGCCGAGATCGGCGTGCTGGCGCGCCTGGTGCACAGCCGCTTTGGCCTGCATGTGGTGGAGGTGGTGGCGCGCGAATCCGGGCAGCAACCCGCGTTCGAGGAAGTACGCCAGGCCATTGAACTCACCCTGCGACAGCAGGCCTGGGCGAACGCGCTGCGCCAGTACCTGCAGCTGCTGGCAGGCGCCGCCGTGGTCGATGGGGTGGCGCTTGATGCGGCCGAATCGCTGCTGGTGCAGTAGCGGCATGCATTTCTCTGGGTCGTACTGCCATGCCTGACGAGTTGTTGGACCGCCTGCGCCGTTTTCACAACGACGCATTTCCCCGGTACCGCGAACAGTTCCAGACCCTGGTGGACGAGGGGCAGCACCCCACCACTCTGTTTGTCGGCTGTTCTGACTCGCGCCTGGTGCCCTACCTGTTGACCGGGGCGGGGCCGGGCGAGTTGTTCCTGGTGCGCAATGTGGGGGCCTTCATTCCGCCGTACGACGGATCGCACGGCCACCATGGCACCACGGCGGCCATTGAGTTTGCGGTGCTCAACCTGCAGGTGCGCCGCATCGTGGTGTGCGGCCACAGCCACTGTGGGGCTATCAAGGCGATGTATGGTGAGGTGTCGCCCGAGGCCCCCAATCTCAACCGCTGGCTGGATCTGGGGCGTGAAGCCCTGCTGCCCATGCAGCCAGGCCCCGAGGTGCTGCGCCGCACTGAGCAGCGCGCTGTGGTGCTGCAGCTGGAGCGCCTCATGGAATACCCCATGGTGCGCAGCCGGGTGCAGTCTGGCCAGATCAGCCTGCATGGATGGCATTACGTGATTGAGGAGGGCGAGGTCCATGTGTTCGATGTCAGCACCGGCGGTTTTGTCCCCGCCTCGCGCGCGGACAACAGCGGTACGGGTCCCTACCAGCCATACGTGGAGCATGACGGCCAGGTGCTGGTGAACGAGTGATCGGGCATCGACTTGCCATAGGGATGCATTCGGAGTGGAATGAGCACTCCTTGATGGAACGCAACCCCGTTTCAGTGTGAAACCCAAACCATCGGCCCCATGAAACGCGAACCTCAGCCCCCTCTGCGCCCCACCACATCCCTGCAGCCCATCAGCCTGGATGTGCTGCGGGAGAAATACCTCAAACCCGGCGAAACCATGGCCGATGAGCTGTACCAGCGCGTGGCACGGGCCCTGGCCTCGGTCGAAAAACCGGAGCTGCGCGCAAAGTACGAAGCCCTGTTTCTGGCCAACCTGAAGGCGGGCGCCATCGGCGCAGGCCGCATCATGAGCGCAGCGGGCACCGACATTCAGGCCACGCTCATCAACTGCTTTGTGCAGCCTGTGGGTGACTGCATCCAGGGCATGGACGACGAGGGCTTTCCGGGCATCTACGAAGCCCTGCGCGAGGCCGCAGAGACCATGCGCCGTGGCGGTGGTGTGGGCTACGATTTTTCGCGCATCCGTCCCAAGGGCGCGCAGGTGAAGGCCACGGCCTCCATGGCGTCGGGGCCGTGCAGCTACATGAACGTGTTCGACCAGTCCTGCTCCACCGTGGAGAGCGCGGGCGCGCGCCGGGGCGCGCAGATGGGCGTGCTGCGCATCGACCACCCCGATGTGCACGAGTTCATCACCGCCAAGCGAACACCGGGCCGCTGGAACAACTTCAATGTGTCGGTGGGCGTGTCAGACGCGTTCATTGCCGCCGTGCAGAACAACGCGCCGTGGGAGCTGGTGCACAAGGCCCGCCCCGGCGCGGCCTTGCTGGCCCAGGGCGCCCGCCAGCGTGCCGACGGCCAGTGGGTGTATGCCACCGTGCCCGCGCGCGAGCTGTGGGACACCATCATGAAGTCGGCCTACGACTTTGCCGAGCCCGGTATCCTGTTCCTGGGGCGCATCAACGAAGACAACAACCTGCATTACTGCGAAGACATTGCGGCGACCAACCCCTGTGGTGAGCAACCGCTGCCGTCTTACGGTTGTTGTGACCTGGGGCCCATCATCCTCACCCGCTTTGTGCGCCACCCCTTTGGTTTTGGCGGCGTGGCGGCATTTGACTTTGACTCCTTCACCCAGGCCGTGGCGCTGCAGGTGCGCGCGCTCGACAACGTGCTCGATGTGACCTATTGGCCGCTGCCGCAGCAGCAGGGCGAGGCCATGGCCAAGCGCCGCATTGGCGTGGGCTTTACCGGCATGGGCAACACCTTGGCCATGCTGTGCGTGCGCTACGACCGGCCCGAAGGCCGTACCATGGCGGCGCGCATTGCCGAATGCATGCGCGGCGCAGCCTATGCCGCATCGGTGGACCTGGCGCGCGAGAAAGGGGTGTTCCCGAAGTTCGACGCCAATGGTTATCTGGCCGAAGGCACCTTCGCCAGCCGCCTGCCGCAGTCGCTCCAGGCGGCCATCCGCGCGCACGGCATTCGCAACAGCCACCTGCTGTCCATCGCGCCCACCGGCACGGTGAGCCTGGCCTTTGCCGACAACGCCTCCAACGGCATCGAGCCGCCGTTTTCTTGGATGTACAAGCGCAAGAAGCGCGAGTCCGACGGCAGCACCACCGAGTACGCGGTGGAAGACCACGCCTGGCGCCTGTACCGCGAGCTGGGCGGCGATGTGAACGCGCTGCCCGACTACTTCGTCTCGGCCCTGGCCATGTCTGCGCAGGACCACATCGCCATGATGGAGGCCGTGCAGCCGTTTGTGGACACGGCCATCTCCAAGACCGTGAACATCCCGGCCGATTACCCCTACGAAGACTTCAAGGATTTGTACCTGCAGGCCTGGCGCGCCAGGCTCAAGGGCTTGGCCACCTACCGGCCCAATGCCATCCTGGGGTCGGTGCTGGAGACCCATGCAGCGCCTGCGCCTGCGCCGGCAGCGGCCCCCGCCGCGCCGCCCGCACCGCCAGCGGACCCCATGCGCACGGTCATCGAAAGCCGCCCGCAAGGCGGCCTATCGGCCGTGGCCGAAAAGCTCGAATACTGGACGCAGGAGGGCCACAAAACGCTGTACCTCATCGTCTCGTTTTTGCCCGTTCCCACCGGCGTGGGCAGCCGAACGGTGGACCGCGCCATCGAGTTCTTCATGCCCGTGGGGCAAAGCGGCGAGTCGCAGCAGTGGATCACCTCCAGCATGCGCATGCTGTCGCTGGCCGCGCGCGGCGGTTTTCTGGAGCGGGCTCTTAGCGACATGCGCAAGGTGGCCTGGGACCGTGGCCCGGTGCGCCTGGGCACCCACCGCAAGGACGATGGCACGTTGGTGCCCATGTGGCACGACTCCGAAGTGGCGGCCATGGCCTACGCCATCCAGAACATCCTGGCGCGCCGCGTGGCCGACCCGGTGCAGCAGCAGCTGCCGCTGGACGAGCCCGCGCCGCCGCCCGTGGCTGTGCCCCAGGCCATGGCGGGCAAGAAGTGCAGCGAATGTGGCGCCCATGCGGTCATCCGCAAGGACGGCTGCGACTACTGCACGCAGTGCGGGCACCTGGGCACCTGTGGGTGATGGGTTGCCCTGCAATCCTGCGGTGTAATCTCAGGGAAGCCGTGCCCCAAGGCGGCTTTGCTCTTGCAGAGTGCCTGTTTCTTCGAAGCCCCTGATGAATACACCCAGCTTTGACAACCTGCTTCAGGCGGCATGCCTGCGTTGCGCCGATCATTCGTTTATAGGCACGGGGCAACCTGTGCGCAGGGGGTGAGGCGGGATGGCCTCCACACCTGCGCCAGCCCGCCATCTTCCAGGCTTCAGCGCGCCTGCCGCCGGGTTCGAAGAGCCCTTCGCCATGCTGGAGGCCTGCCATGAACGCCTGCAGCGCACGCTGGCTCTGTTGGGCCGTCTGCGCGAACATGTCCGTCAGCAAGGTGCTGATGATGACGCGCGGCAGGCCGCACGTGATGTGCTGCGGTACTTCGACATCGCGGCACCCTTGCACCATGCGGACGAGGAGCTCCATGTGTTTCCTCTGCTGCTCGCCGATGCTGCGCCCGAGATGAGGGCCATGGTCAAACAGCTGCAGCTGGACCATGTGGAGATGGAGTCTGATTGGGCTGCATCTCGGGTTCCGTTGCAGGGGTTGGCGGAAGGGGCGATCCAAAGCTTCTCGGCGTCGGCTGAGGCGCTCTTTGATCGGTTTGCAGCGCGCTATGCGAGCCATATCCGCGATGAGGAGCACCAGGCTTACCCGGCGGCGCTGCAAGGGTTGGAGCCCAGTGCCCTGGGCCGCATGGGGCAGGAGATGGCACGCCGACGGGGTGCTTTCTGAGCGCTGAAGGCGGCGCCACCGTGCGCTGAGTGCTGCGCCATAGAGCGCCGCAACCGGGCACCGCAGTCGTTGAATTTTCTGGTGCCGTAACCGACGGGGGCTGCTTGGCTGTTGTTCCTGTCTCTGCCCGGTGGGTATCGGTCTGCGTTGCGACGGGGGCGCCAGGTACTGCGCCAGTGTTTACCATGCGGGGCTTCCAACCTCTCATCTGTATCGGGAAACCCCTTGACCGAAGCAAAGAAACCCCATTTCGGCCAGTCCTTCAAGCCTGGCGCCGCACCCTCCAGCCAGCCCAGTGTCAAATTCGGAATCCACTATGGAGCAGGCGTCACGGCTGGCCATGGTTTTGTCGCGCAGGCCCTCCCTGAGGATCCGACAGCGTGCAATACCCAAGGCAACGAATGGCTGTTGTCCAACCGGACTGCAGACGCCATTCGCGCCTACGACCGTGCCATTGCACTCAAGCCCGACTACATCGACCCCTACTTCAATCGTGGTAACGCGCTGTTGTGTCTGCAGCGCAACCAAGAAGCGCTGGCTTCGTTCGACCAGGCCATCGCGCTTTCGCCGGGGTTGTTGGTCGCGCATTACAACCGTGGAACGGTCCTTCAGACCCTGGACCGGTTGCCAGAGGCTGGGGAAAGCTACCGCAAGGTTCTGGCGCTGGACCCCGCGAATGTGCAAGCGCGTTTCAATCTGGGCTGCATTCACCTTCAGATGAAGCAGTTTGATGCGGCCCTGGAGTGCATGGACCGGGTGATCGAGCGCGCACCCGAGAGGCCAGAGCCGTACAACAACCGGGGTACCGCTTTGCTCAGGCTGGGCCGGTATGCCGAAGCAGTCGCTGCCTTCAGCCGGGCGCTTGAAATCCACCCACAGTCCGCCGAGGCGTACAACAACCGTGGCGAGGCACAACTGCAACTGAGAAACCTGGACAGTGCACTGGCAGACGTCCGCCGCGCGGTCGAGCTTCGGCCCCAGCAAGGGGAGTCCAGATTCCTGATGGGGCGGCTACTGCGAGAGATGAAGCGTTACGACGAGGCTTTGCAGCAGTTCTCTGTGGCCCAGCGCCTCCCGGCTCCTTTGGCGATGCTGCAAAGCGAGATTGTCACCGCCAAGGTGCATGGCTGTATCTGGCAAAACCTGGATGAGGATCTGCTGCAGCTGCAGCGAGACATCCGGGCGGGCAAGACTGTCATTGAACCCTTTTCCGCCTTGTCCGTGTTTGACCAGCCTGCACTCCACAAAGAGATTGCAAGCTGTCTTGTAGAACGCGATCTGCCAGCCTCTGCGGCGTTGGGCGCGATCCCTGTGCGTGCCCGGGGCGAGAAAATTCGTATCGGTTACTACTCCGCAGACTTTCGCAATCACCCCTCGGCACACTTGATTGCAGAACTGATTGAAGTGCATGACCGTGAGCGATTTGAGTTGTTTGCGTTTTCCGTCAGTCCCCAGGTGCAAGACAGCATGCGCGAGCGGTTGGTCGCGGCTTTTGATCATTTTCTGGATGTGCATGAGCGTAGCGATCTGGATATTGCGCGGCTATCGAGGGAGCTTGAGGTCGACATTGCCGTGGATCTGATGGGCTTTACGCAAGCGACGCGGCTGAGATGTTTTTCCTACCGGTGTGCGCCTGTTCAGGTTAGCTACTTGGCGTACCCCGGCACCACCGGCGCCAGTTACATGGACTACGTAATCGCCGACAAGGTGGTGATTCCTCCGCATGCGCAGGCCGACTTCGCCGAGAAGGTGGTCTATCTTCCGCACAGCTATCAAGTCAACGACTCCCAGCGGAAAGTCGCTGATCGCACTTTTTCCCGCAGCGAACTGGGTTTGCCAGCGAGTGGCTTTGTGTTTTGCTGTTTCAACAACAACTTCAAGATCCTTCCGCCCACATTCGACGGCTGGATGCGTATCCTCCACGCCGTTGAAGGCAGTGTTCTGTGGTTGCTGGAAGACAACCCGATTGCGGCACAGAATCTGCGCAGAGAGGCGGTTCTTCGGGGGATCTCTGCAGATCGCCTGGTGTTTGCTCGCCGTGTGCCCATGGACGAGCATCTTGCCCGCCAGCGAGGTGCCGATCTCTTCCTTGACACGCTGCCTTACAACGCACACACCACAGCGAGCGATGCCCTGTGGGTAGGGCTGCCGGTTTTGACATGTGCAGGGCAATCGTTTGCAAGCCGGGTGGCTGCGAGCCTACTACATGCCGTGGGGTTGCCAGAGCTCGTCACCGAAACCCAGGCCGCATTCGAGGCGCGTGCCATCGAGCTCGCGCGCGATGCGATACAGCTCCAGCGCATTCGCGAAAAGCTGGGCGATTGGGGGCCCCGGTCACCCTTGTTCAATGCGCGGCTCTTTGCGCAGCATGTCGAGTCGGCATACACCACAATGGTTGACCGCTGCTACCAGGGGTTAGCTCCCGATGTGATTGTGGTGTGAAGTTTCCTGATGCCTTTCACGAGGGGCGCCAGTCTCATTGTTTGCCTTTTTCTGTTTTTTTGGCCCTTTCATGAAACTCACCTTGTTCGGAACCGGCTACGTAGGGCTCGTTACAGGCGTCTGCCTTGCAGAACTGGGCAACGATGTCCTGTGCATCGATACCGATGCTGAAAAGATTGCTACGTTGCAGCGCGGCGAGGTTCCGATCTATGAGCCTGGTCTGCAGGCGTTGATCGCGGGTAACGTCCGCGCCGGTCGGCTCGCGTTTTCCACGGATATGGTGCGCGGTGTTGCCCACGGCGATGTGCAGTTCATTGCAGTCGGGACGCCGTCTGCGGACGATGGCCGTGCGGACCTGCGCCATGTGTTCGAGGTGGCGCGCGCTATCGCGACCCACATGACCCGCTTCAAGGTGATCGTCAACAAATCCACCGTACCCGTGGGCGCGGGCGAAGCGGTGCACAAGGCCGTCTCTACAGTGCTTGCCCAGCGCTGGTGCGGTGCCGAGCCAGCGCCTGGCTTTGCGGTGGTCTCGAACCCGGAGTTCCTCAAAGAGGGCTGTGCGATCAACGACTTCATGCGGCCAGATCGCATCATCGTTGGGTTGGGCAACACACAGGAAGACCAGCGCGCTGGCGATCTCATGCGCGAGCTGTACCGTCCGTTCGTGCACGGCCATGAAGGCGTCATCTTGATGGACCGTCGCAGCGCCGAGTTCACCAAGTACGCTGCCAATGCCATGCTTGCCACGCGCATCAGTTTCATGAATGAAATGGCCAATCTGGCGGATCGGCTGGGGGTGGATATTGAGCCTGTGCGGGTAGGTATCGGTGCGGATCCGCGCATTGGGCAAAGCTTTCTCTATCCTGGTGTGGGCTACGGTGGCAGTTGCTTTCCCAAGGATGTGGCCGCGCTGCAGCGCATGGGCGATGACGTGGGGCACCCGCTGCATTTGCTGTCTGCGGTGGCACGGGTCAACGATGGGCAGAAGCGGCTGCTGGTTGACCGGCTGGTGCAGCGGCTCGGTGCGGATTTTTCTGGCCGACGGTTTGCTTTGTGGGGATTGGCCTTCAAGCCCGATACCGACGACATGCGCGAGGCACCGAGCCGTGTGCTGGTGCGTGAATTGCTGGATCGTGGTGCGGCACTCCAAGTGTTTGACCCGGTGGCCATGCAGGAAGCACGTCGGTGCATTCAGGATGATTTGCTCGATCGGCTCGACCTGCTGGAACGCATTTGCTATGCCCCAAGTCCCATGGACGCGGCGCGCGGCGCAGACGCCCTGCTGATCGTGACCGAATGGCAGGTGTTTCGCAGTCCAGACTTCGAAGCCCTGCGCGCAGCCCTGCGGCAACCCCTGGTGCTGGACGGTCGCAATCTCTACGAGCCCCGCTCCATGCGTGCGTTGGGTTTTGAGTATCTGTCCGTGGGCCGGAACGCGCTGGATGTGGAGGGGTGTATAGCGCCATGAAGAACGCAAAAAAAATCATGGTGACGGGAGGCGCGGGTTTCCTCGGCTCCCATTTGTGCGAGCGCCTGCTGCGGGAAGGCCACGGGGTATTGTGCGTGGATGATTTTTCCTCGGGCTCGGACAGGAACATTGCCCACCTCCAGGCCTTTCCCCTGTTTCAGGTGCTTCGGCATGATGTTGCGCAGCCGTTGGTCGCTGAGGTGGACGAAATCTATAACCTTGCCTGCCCAGCGTCGCCTGTTCACTACCAGGCCGATCCCGTGCGTACCCTGCGTACCAGCGTGTTGGGGGCGCTGAACCTGCTGGAGCTCGCCCACAGGTGCGGGGCTGTCATTCTTCAGGCGTCCACCAGCGAGGTGTATGGCGATCCCAGCGTGCACCCGCAGACAGAGTCATATTGGGGCAACGTCAACCCCATTGGCATGCGCGCCTGCTATGACGAGGGCAAGCGCTGCGCGGAGACCTTGTTTTTCGACTATCGGCGCCAGCATGGCGTGCGTGCAAAGGTGGTGCGACTTTTCAATACCTATGGTCCCCGCATGCGTCCGGACGATGGCCGGGTGGTCTCCAACTTCATCATGCAGGCATTGCGTGGCGTTGATTTGACGGTGTACGGCACAGGTGACCAGACCCGCAGCTTCTGCTACGTGGACGACATGATCGAGGCTCTTGTGCGCATGATGGCAACGCACGACGATGTGGCGGGGCCTGTCAACTTGGGGAATCCGGGGGAGTTCACGATTCTGCAACTTGCCCAGAAGGTTCTTGCTCACACCGGTGCCACCGCTCGGATCATCCACCACCCCCTGCCGGGAGATGACCCCCGCCAGCGGCGGCCTGACATCACGCTGGCGCACCAACTGCTGGGCGGCTGGGAGCCTCGTATGGATCTTGATGCTGGATTGCGCCAGACCATTGCTTACTTCAGGGAAGCGGGCGCGTCCTGAGCTGGAGAAGCCGCGCGGTGTGGATTTCCTCGTTGCCTGTCGTTCTCCCCTGCACAGGTCACCCGCGCAAGGTGGACGGCAGGTAGCCTGCGAGATGGCCTGTCTTCGTTTGAGGCCCGTTCTTTTTCACCATGCCTTCCAGTTCGTTGTTTCGCGTCCTTGCCACGCTTGTTCTGGCCCTTGCCGCAGCCGCCGGCTGTGTGGCGCTGCATACGCCGCTGCCCTGGATGATTGGCCCCTTGCTGGTCACCTCCGTGGTGTCGATCGCGGGTGGTTCTACCCAAAGCTGGGGGGCATTGCGCAATGCCGGGCAGTGGACCATTGGTGCGGCGCTGGGTTTGTATTTCACACCCCAGGTGGTCGCTTTGATTGGTGGGCTGTGGTGGGCCATCGCGCTGGGTGTCGTCTGGGCGCTGGTTCTCGGTTGGCTGTTTGGCGTCTGGCTGTACAGGGTGCATGCACCGCGCATGGCCGGCGTGGCGCTGCCCGCTGTGCGCGCCACCACTTACTTCGCTGGTGCCATTGGCGCAGCGTCAGAGATGACCCTGCTGTCCGAGCGTGAGAACGCCCGCACGGATCTGGTGGCGGCCAGCCACAGTCTGCGCCTGCTGATCGTCACTGTGACGATACCGTTTGCCTTGCAGTGGACGGGCATGCACGGGCTGGACGTCCAGCCTGCAACCGCCAGGGAAGTAAGCCTGCCAGGGTTGGCGCTGATGGCCCTGTTGACCGGGGCGGGTGCGGTGTTCATGGACCGTCTCGACCGCGCCAACCCTTGGTTCATGGGAGCTTTGCTGGTGTCGATGGGACTCACCATGGCCGGTGTCAGTCTGTCGGCGGTACCGCAGGCCATGGTGAATGCTGCGCAGCTGGTGATCGGCGTCAGTTTGGGGGTGCGTTTTCGTGCGGATTTCCTGCAAACAGCGCCGCGCTGGCTCGTGTCCGTGGCGTTGGGCACACTGGCGCTGATGATCGCATGCGCGCTGTTCGCAAGCCTGCTCGCCTGGGCGACGGGGCTGCCCTGGGTTACTTTGCTGCTGGGCACCTCACCGGGTGGTATTGCCGAGATGGCCATCACGGCGAAAGTGCTGCAGCTGGGCGTTCCGTTGGTCACTGCGTTTCAGGTGTGCCGATTGATCGCCGTACTGACGGTGGTCGCTCCGCTCTATCGGCGCCTCTATCCCGCCCCTGTGTCCTGACCATGGGGCATCCCTCGCGGCACAATCCGAACCTTATGGGTGTTGGGGGATGGCCCTGGCCACCCTCTTTCCCGTGTTCCCCTTCGATGCACACCCCTGACCATGAGCATTCACTACAACTTTGGCATGCGCCCCCCCCAAGCAACCAAGGCCCAGTTGGCCACGTGGCTGGACCAGGCCATGCGAGCACACCAGCAGGGAAGCCTTGCACAGGCCAATCAGCTCTACAACACCATTTTGAAGAATGACCCGAAGAACTTCGGCGCTTTGCACATGCAAGGGGTGCTGGCCTACCAGGCGGGCCATTTGCAGATGGCGGTGGATCTGATTGGCCAGGCTATCAAGCAGGCCCCGGAGGACGCCGCGCCCTATGTCAATCGTGGGCTGGCATTGGGTGCCTTGAAGCGCCATGACGAAGCGCTTGCGCACTTTGAGCAAGCCATCAAGCTGCGCCCGGATTTTGCGGAGGCCTATGTCAACCAGGGGATCACGCTCAAGGAGCTGTCTCGGCCCGCAGACGCGATTGCGAGCTACGACCAGGCCATCGCTCTCCAACCCGGCCTTGCGGCAGCCTACAACAATAAAGGCAATGCCCTGCGCCAGTTGGAGCGGCTGGATGAAGCGCTGAAATGCTATGAGAAGGCGTTTGCCCTGAATGACCAGGATGTGGATGCCTGTCAGAACCTGGGGATGCTGCACGCTGATGCCGGTCGATCTGACGAGGCGTTGCAGTGCTTTGACCGGGTCATTGCCCAGAGGCCTCAGCATGCCGAGGCGCACAACGGCAAGGGCACTATCCTGGCGCAGCGGAAACAATGGATCGAAGCGATCAAGCATTTTGAATCAGCCATACAGGCCGATGGCACTTTGATTCAGGCGTACAAGAACCTGGGCTCGGCACGGGTTTGTCTCTTTCAGTTCGCCCAAGCGGCAGATGCTTTCCAGAAGGCTGCCCAGTTAAGCCCCCAGGACGTTGAAATCCAGTCGCTCTGGGCGCTTTCCTTGCTGGACGCGGGGCGTTATGCCGAGTCCCTGGCCCTGTACGATAAAGTGATTCGCATGGCGCCAGATAAGGTGGACCTGCACTACAACCGCGCCAACCTGCACATTCGGTTCAAACGGTATGAATCTGCGAGTGCAGACTATCTGAAGGCCTACAGCATCAACCCTGATATCAAGTACTTGCTCGGAGACTTAGCGAACAGCCGTGTCAAAACCTGCGACTGGCAACATCTGGCAGATGATCTTGAGCGGTGTGAGAGGAGTATTCGGGCGGGCGAGCTGAGCGTGCAGCCGTTTATCACTTTGGCGTTGTTCGATTTGCCCGAGCTTCAAAAGCAGGCAGCCCAAACTGCCGTCAAGTCTGAGTATCCCGAGTCGACGGCCTTGGGCCCGCTACCGACACGCTCTACTGGGGACAAGATTCGAGTTGGCTACTACTCTGCGAACTTGCATGGTCATGCCCTTGCCTATCTGATGGCGGAGCTGTTTGAGGTGCATGACCGTGATCGCTTTGAGTGGTTTGCCTTTTCCTATGGACCTCCTCAAGAGGATGCGATGCGGCGTCGGCTGCGCCAAAGTTTTGACCATTTCATCGACGTGCGAGAGCTGAGCGCGGCGGAGATTGCACGGAGGTCGCGTGAGTTGGGCATTGACATTGCTGTGGATTTGATGGGTTTCACGCTGGATACCCGCTTCGACATCTTTGCCCATCGTTGCGCCCCTGTTCAGGTCAGCTACATGGGCTACCCCGGAACGACCGGAGCAGCCTACATGGACTATGTCATTGCAGACCGGGTGGTGATTCCGCCCGAGGCACAGATCCATTTCACCGAAAAGCCGGTCTACATGCCGCACAGCTACCAGGTGAATGACTCGCAGCGTGCGATCAGTGATCGAGTGTTCACCCGTGAAGAATTGGGACTGCCTGCATCCGGCGTAGTGTTTTGCTGCTTCAACAACAACCACAAGATTCTCCCGCCCGTGTTTGACAGCTGGATGCGCATCCTGGCGGCGGTGCCTGGCAGCGTGCTGTGGTTGTTTGAGGAAAACCCTGCTGTCGTTAACAATCTGCGGCGCGAGGCGGAGGCGCGCGGTGTCGCGGCGCAGCGACTGGTATTCGCGCCGCGCATGCCTTTGGAAGAGTATTTGGCGCGCTATCGGCTGGCGGATCTGTTTCTGGATACCCTGCCGTACAACGCCCACACCACCGCAAGCGATGCCTTGTGGGCGGGGTTGCCTGTGCTCACGCGCCTGGGGCAGTCGTTTGCAGCCCGTGTCGCTGCGAGTCTTTTGCAAGCCGTTGGGTTGCCGGAGCTGGTGACTCACAGCACCGCCGAATACGAGGCCCTGGCGATTAGCCTTGCACAAGAACCCGCACGCCTTCAGGCTCTGCGCGACAAACTTCGGGCTCAAAGAGACCAGGCCCCCCTGTTCAACACCCGCCAATTTGCGCGAGACATGGAGGCGGCCTATGTGACGATGCATGAGCGCCATCTGCATGGCCTGGCGCCCGATGTGATTGAGGTCTAGCTGCAAGGGCATTGGGCGTCCTGATCCCTGGGCTTCGCAGCCCACGGCGCCCGCCCTTGGCCTGCTACGTGGCTCTGCGCGCGTGGGCCGAAGCTTGTGTTCGCGCAGGCGGCAGGGTCAATGCACTACCACGGGATTTTGCGCCAGCCCCGCATACCGGTCTAGGGCGGTTTCTACCTCTTCCTGTGTGGGCGTGTCGCGCTGCCAGGCCAGAATTTGCTCCTGGAACATCTCTGCCCAGGAGCCGTCCAGATACACCTCTTTGCCAGAGCGCTTGTCCACGATTTCGAAGCCGTGGCGCGAGAGCTGGGGAACGGCGGGTGCCGTGTCGTTGAGCACCTGGGCAGTTTTCTTCTCCACGGCGTCGGGCAGCATGTGGACCACCACAAAGGATTCTGAGTCGTAGAGCATGTGCATCGTGTTCCCCTTGTCGATATAGATGTCAGATGACAGCGGGTGCGCAGAGTTCAAGTGGCACAGGCCGAGCCGGTGGTTTTTGCCGTTTTGCCCTCTTGCCGAAACAGTATTTCATGAAAACCCGTTACTTCAGCCCTCGCGGGTCATTTTTGGTGGGGTGGCGCTCCTGCGCAACACTATGGGGCGCGCTCCCAGGCCGTTACCTTTCCGGCCATCAAGGTGTGCCACTGCTGCGCAGTTGCAGGTCGGCGACGTCGCCGTTGGCCTGGGTGAGCTTGATACGCACCGGCAGATAGCCCAGGGCGGGTGCCACCCACAGTTCAGCCTTCTGGTCGTAGTCCTTGCGAGGCAGTCGCTGCAGCTTGAGGGCGGGGGTGGTGCCGCTGGGCAAGTCCAGCGTCTCGGGCCCCTCCATGGTGAAGATCCAGCGATCGGCGCTGCGCGCGCTCACGGTGGTGAGCGTGATCTGGGTGCCCGTCACAAAGCGGGCCGGATCGGCTGCGAGCAGGGCGCCGAGCTGGATGAACACGCTCAGCCGGTCCTGCACCCCTGGGCCCACGGCGGCGTCCGGCGTGTTGGCGCTGAAGGTGACCCGGCCCTTGGTGTAGTCGAAGTGCGCTGTCTGCTCGCTGCGCGATCGGTCCGAGAACCGCTCTGGCAGCAGCCCCTGGGCCGTGATGGCGCCTACGCTGCGCTGCGCGCGCGATCCCACCAAAAACGCGCTGATCTCCTGCCGCGCTTCGTAGCGACTCCCATCGTGCTGCCACAGCAGTTCGGCGCGGGCGCTGTAGGCAAATTTCTTGGCTTGTCCGTTCACATCAAACGCCAGCCGGGTGGGCGGGGGCAGGCGCACTGGCGGTGGTGCAGTGCTGGGCTCGTGGCCTGTGCCGGCGCCAGGCGCGGTGATGTCTACACCTGCAGCGGCGTCGGTGGGCTGGGACGCCGATGCCGCCTGGGTAGAGGTAGGTGCGGGCGGCTCGGGCGCCACCATGGCAGAGGGAGGCTCTTCCACGGCGGCAGTGGCGGCCTCGGGGGGGCTGGCCACGGCGGTGTCCACCCCGGACTCCGTGCTGGGGGCTGGGGAGACGCCCGCAGTAGGGCCTTGGGATGGCGTTTGTGCGGCCGGAACCCTTGGGGCGGCCTGTTCTGGTGGCTTGGGACGCGCAGGCGGCTTGGGCGCTACAGGAGGGCGCGGCGCCACGGGTGCAGCGGTTGCTGGCGCTGCGGCCGCCACGGCCTGCGCAGATGGCGGCGGTGCCGCAACGCTGCGCGTGCTGAACACCTTGCCCGCAGGCACCCCAGGGCTGTCCCACGCCAAGTGCACTCCGCTCAGCAACAGCCAGTGCAGGGCCAGCACCAGGACTGTGATGAAAAACAGCGCGCGCCGTGGCATCTACTGCGTGCCGGGGCCGTCAGGCGCTGCCTGCGCCCAGATCACTGGAGAGCTGGGCCGCCGCCGCGCGCAGCGGTGCGTCGATGGCGCCGCCCCATTCCGGGTCGAAGGTGGCAATCGAGCCCAGGGTGGTGACGCCCAACTCCAGATGGCCATCGGCATCGAACACCGGCGCGCAGAAGGCAACGATGCCGGGCAGCAGCGTGTCCACCACACGGGCGGCGCCGCGCTCGCGCACCTCGGCCAGCAGGGCGTTTACCTCGGCCATGGTGGCGGGAAGGTCGGTGCGGCGCATCTTCACGGCGCGGGCCAGCTCTTCCTTGAGCAGCGGCGCCACCACCTCGGGCGACATGAAGGCCGCAAAACACCGGCCCGTGGCTGACGACAGCAGCGGCATCACATCGCCCAGGCGAAGGTTGGCGGTGACGGCTTGGGGCGACTCTTCCCAGTGCACGATGGTGGGGCCGTGGTTGCCCCACACAGCCAAAGCCAGCGTGTGGCCGATGGTTTCCATCAGCGCGGGCATGCGCTCGCGCGCCAGGCGCACGGCGTCCAGCCTGGCGAGCGATGCCAGGCCCAGCTTCAGGGCCGCAGGCCCCAGGTCGTAGCGCGCGTTGCGGGGGTCCTGCGTGACCAGGCCCAGGCGCTGGAAGCTCACCAGGTACCGGTGGGCCTTGGCCGCGCTCATGCCCGCCGAGGCCGCCACATCCTTGAGCATGAGTGGCCCGCGCGAGCGTGTCAGCCCCTCCAGCAGGGCAAAACCCACCTCGACCGATTGAATTCCTGCACGTTCTTTGTCCATGTGCACTAAAATTTGCGAGTTTTGTTTAGTTAAATCAATTTACCCAAGCGTAATTTCGCTAGCGGTGCCCATAAACCCTCTGAGACAAAGGTTCTGCCACCATGAAACTCGCTACCTACAAAGACGGCTCGCGCGACGGCCAACTGGTTGTCGTCTCCCGCGACCTGGGCACGGCCCATTATGCGACCGGCATTGCCAGCAAGATGCAGCAGGTGCTGGACGACTGGGGCTTCCTCTCGCCCCAGCTGCAGGACCTGTACGACCAGCTCAACAGTGGCCGCGCGCGCCACGCCTTCCCCTTCGACCCCGCCCAATGCATGGCCCCGCTGCCACGGGCTTACCAGTGGGCGGACGGCTCTGCGTATATCAACCACGTCGAATTGGTGCGAAAAGCGCGCAACTCCGAAGTGCCTGAAAGTTTTTACACCGACCCCCTCATGTACCAGGGCGGCAGTGACGATTTCATCGGCCCCTGCGACGACGTGGTTGTACCCAGCGAGGCCATGGGCATTGACTTCGAGGCCGAGATCGCCGTTATCACCGGCGACGTGAAGATGGGCACCACCGCCGACCAGGCGCTGGACGGCATCCGTCTCGTGATGATTGCCAACGACGTGAGCCTGCGCAACCTGATCCCGGCCGAACTGGCCAAGGGCTTTGGCTTCTTCCAGAGCAAGCCTGCCACCGCCTTTGGCCCCGTGGCCGTCACGCTGGACGAGCTGGGCGACGCCTGGGACCACGGCCGCGTGAACCTCACCGTGCAGTCCACCTGGAACGGCCGCAAGGTCGGCATGTGCGACGCTGGCCCCGAAATGACTTTTCACTTCGGCCAGCTGATTGCCCACGTGGCCAAGACACGCAACCTGCGCGCGGGCTCCATCATCGGCAGCGGCACCGTGAGCAACAAAGGCATCACCGACGCCAATGGCCGCACCGAATGGCCCAAGGGCTACAGCTGCATCGCCGAAAAGCGCTGCATCGAGACGATTCAGGATGGCAAGCCGAGCACCGAATTCATGAAGTTCGGCGACACCATCCGCATCGAAATCAAGGGCAAGGACGGCGCCAGCATCTTCGGCGCCATTGACCAAGCGATTGCCGCACCCGCCGCCTGACCCCACCGCGGGCATCCGCGCGCCCTGACCCGTGCGGGCTGAGGCTGTCGAAGCCGCGGCGCTGCGTGGCGGTTCGCATAGATATAGCAGGCAAAAAAGGCTCTAGCGCTTGATGGATAAGCGCTACCAGCTATCAATAAAGTAGTGATTTAGGAGACAACCCCATGCAACGACGTACCCTCTTGTCCGCTCTGGCCGCCGCAGGCGCCACCACCGTCGCGCCCTGGGCCGCAGCCCAGTCCACCTGGCCCGACCAGCCCCTTCGCTGGGTGGTGCCCTACCCGGCAGGCGGCGGCACCGACGTGCTGGCCCGCACCGTGGCCGAGGCCATGCGCCAGACGCTGGGCCAGCAGATCGTGGTGGACAACCGCCCTGGCGCTTCCACCAACATTGGCGGCCAGGCCGTGGCCACGGCCAAGCCCGACGGCAACACCTTCATGTCGGCCGACAACGCCATCCTGGCCTACAACGAACACCTGTTCACCAAGCTGCCCTTCAACCCCGAAAAGGACTTCACCTACGTGGGGGGCATCAGCCGTTTTCCGCTGGCGCTGGTGGTGCACCCATCGTTCGAAGCCAAGACGGTGAAGGAGTTTCTGGACTACGTGCGTGCCAACCCCGGCAAGCTCAACTACGCATCGCCCGGCAATGGCTCGCCACACCACCTGGCCATGGAGATGTTCAAACACCGCACCAAGAGCTTCATCACCCACATCCCCTACCGGGGCGCCGCGCCTGCCCTGCAGGACGTGATGGGTGGTCAGGTGCCCTGCATGTTCCTGGACCTGGCCGCAGGCCTGCCCGTGATCACCTCGGGCAAGGTGCGCGCGCTGGCCATCGGGTCGGCCAAGCGTGTGCCCGCGCTGCCCGATGTGCCCACGCTGGCCGAGGCGGGTGTGCCCAATACCGAGGTGTTCGCCTTTCAGGGCATTCTGGCCCCCGCCGGTCTGCCTGCGGCCATCACCACGCGTTTGAATGCCGACCTGAACAAGGCCCTTCTCAACCCCGCCGTGGTCAAGCGCATGAACGACTTTGGAATGGAAGCATTGCCCGGCACGCCCGAGCAGTTCCGCGCCATGGCCCGGGCGGAGTCCAAGCGCTGGGGGGAGATCATCCAGGCGGCTGGGGTGAGGTTGGATTGACCACGGCTTTTGGCGCGATCCTGCATTCTTGGCCTGCGGCGGGCGTTGCCCTGTTGCCCAGCGTCGTCGTTTCGATGGGGGCTAGGCATTCGGCAAACGGAGAATTTGCTCGAAATTTTGCGAGAGTTCCTTGGCCTTCTTCGGAGTGGGGGCGTTCGAGATGGCCAGGGTGGCAGCGGATTTGGCTTCGCTTATTCGGTGGAGGGCACATAGAACCTGTGTCTCAATAACCCGCGTGAGCCAATCATTCGGTGCGTGCTTGATGGACGGTGCCAACGTTGCAAGTGCTTGCTCAGCAGTCCCATGTCGAAGCAGCTGGTCTGCGAGAAAGTAGCGCGCGATGGTGACGGTGCGCGAGCCCTCCATGTTGTCCTGTGCCAATTCCGCCGCCAGTGACTTCTCTAGCTGCACCGTTGCTTGCGCGTGCATTCCGAGCTCGTTCAGTACACAGGCGTATTCGCCGTGGTAAGCCGACAGGCCCCAGTGTTGCGGATCGGCCAGGGAAATGGCTTCCTCATAAAGTAGCTTTGCTTGGTCATGGTGATTCGCCTGCCATTGGTCAAAAGCTTTGCTGGCCAATCTTGAAGCTTGCGGTTGGTCGGTCATCGTGATGCCTGGCAGATCAAATCTGGCAAAGAACGTCCTTGCCATCCTTGTCGTGGATGTTACGGGCGAAAGCCTTGCGGGCTCGCCGTTGCCTGCCGCTCGTCGGAGCGTTCGCCACAGCGGCTGCCAGCCGTTGGTAGTCGATTCTGAGACAGACGGGCCTCTATGGCTTGATGGACAAGCGCCGATAGCTATTTTTTTGGAGTGTTGGATATCTTGCGCACCACCTTGGTGTGGTTTGCGGAGCAGACTGCAGGTCTATCACCCACGCGACGCCGCCCTGGCGCAGACGCGCCGCACAATGCCGCCCCTATCGGCCCACTCGCCTGTCACCTCAGAAGGATTCCCATGCTGAACTTCGACTTCCACAACCCCACCCGCATCGCCTTCGGCCAGGGCCGCATTGCCGACCTGGACAAACTGGTGCCCGCCGCTGCCAAGGTGCTGATCCTGGTGGGCGGAGCCAGTGCCGAGAAGACCGGCACCCTGGCCGAGGTCCGCGCCGCGCTGGGCGGCCGCCAGCACGCCACTTTCATGGGCATCGAGCCCAACCCCAGCTACGAAACCTCGATGAAAGCCGTGGCGCAGATCCGCGAAGGTGGTTTTGACTTTCTGCTCGCCGTGGGCGGTGGATCGGTGATCGACGCCACCAAGTTCATCGCGGCCGCCGTGCTGTTCGAGGGTGGCGACCCTTGGGCGATTTTGGAAAATTTTGGCCGCAACGTGCAGCGCGCGTTGCCGTTTGGCGCCGTGCTCACGCTGCCCGCCACGGGCTCGGAGATGAACAATGGCAGCGTCATCACCCACCGCGCCAAGGGCGCCAAGCTGCCCTTTGGAAGCGAGCACACTTACCCCGTCTTCTCGGTGCTGGACCCCACCAAGACCTACACCCTGCCACCTCAGCAACTGGCCAACGGCGTGGTCGATGCCTTTGTGCACACGGTCGAGCAGTACCTGACCTACCCGGTGAATGCCCCCGTGCAAGACCGCTTTGCCGAAGGCATCCTGCACACGCTGATCGAGGTGGGCCCGCGCCTGCTGACCGCCCCGGAGCCCGTGTACGACGACCGCGCCAACCTCATGTGGGCCGCCACCATGGCGCTCAATGGCCTGATCGGCGCAGGCGTGCCGCAAGACTGGGCCACGCACATGATCGGCCACGAGCTGACGGCCTTGCACGGCATCGACCATGCCCGCACCTTGGCCATCGTGCTGCCCGCGCTGCTGGGCGAACGCCGTGGCCCGAAGCGCGCCAAGCTGCTGCAGTACGCCGAGCGCGTGTGGGGTATCACCATCGGCAGCGAAGATGAGCGCATCACCGCAGCCATCGAGCGCACCCGTGATTTCTTCGAAAGCATGGGCATCGCTACGCGCCTGTCGGGCTACGGCCTGGGCGCAGAGGTGATCGACACGGTCATCGCCCAGTTGGAAGCCCACGGCATGGTCAAGCTGGGCGAGCAGCGCGAGATCACGCCCGCGGTGAGCCGCCGCATCCTGGAAGCGGCGCTGTAAACCAGCGGTCGGTCTGCGGCTCCCGCCGCAGCGCAGGCGGTTCGCGCCATGCTGCGGCGTTTCGTCGCAAACGCCTTGGGTGCCCTGCAGTGCAGGCCTACAGTGCCTTCCATGCCGCCTTTGGTGGGTGGCCTGAAAGGCTTGTAATGATTTCTCTGCGTCCCCTTTTCCAGCCCCGCACCCTCATGGCCGTTGCCCTCGCAGCGCTGGCCGGGCATGCTGCCGCACAACACGCGGGCTACCGCACGATGCTCGTGCCCGGCGCCACGCCGGTGAACGTGGCGCTGTTCTACCCCACCGCCACCGCAGCACGCACGGTGCCCATGGGGCCCTGGCAGCCGGTGGTGGCGCCAGGCGCGCCGGCGACGGCAGGGCCGGTCAAGGGGCTGATCCTCATCTCGCACGGTACGGGGGGCGCAGAGCTGGGCCACCACAACCTGGGTACGCGGCTCGCGTCGGAAGGCTATCTGGTCGCTGCGCTGCGCCACCCGGGCGACAACTGGGAAGACCGCTCGATGGTCACATCGGGCCGCTACTTCAGCGAGCGCCCGCGCCAGGTCAGCCGAGTGCTGGATGCGTTGCTGGCCAGCCCGGAGTGGGGTGCCCGCATTCCTTCCGAGCGCATTGGCGCTATCGGCCACTCGGCTGGGGGCTACACCGTGTTGGCGCTGGCCGGTGCGCAGGCCGAGCCTGCCCGCGCTGCCCAGCACTGCCGCACGGCGCAGGACGACCCCGGCTTTTGTTCGTTGGGCAAGCTCCAGACGGGCGGAGCCACGCCACCCGCTGCAGTACCCACAGTAGCAGTAGCAGCAGTAGCAACACCAGGGGGCGCTGTGCCATCCATCGCCGCCCCGCAGGACGGCCCGCGCGTGGCTGTGGCAGATCCGCGCATCCGTGCCGTCGTGGCCCTTGCGCCGATGGCGGTGGTGCTCACCCCCGAGAGCCTGGCTGCCATCACCGTACCGGCGCGTGTGATCCTGGCCGAGCGTGACACGGTGCTCAATGGCAAGTACCACGGCCAGCACGTGGCAGGCCACCTACCGCGCGCCGAGACCACCACCGTGGCGGGTGCCGGTCACTTCGCTTTCATGGCGCAGCCCAGTTCGCCACTGCTCTCCGATGCGGGCGATGCTGCCGCCAACCCGGCCGGTTTTGACCGGGTGGCCTACCACGCCACGCTCGAGAGCCAGGTGGCCCAGTTCTTTGCCCAGCAGTGGCGGTGATGGACCAGGGTTGGGGTTAATTTGGCTGCCAGCGCTTTATGGTAAAGCGCTGGAAGCTATCAAATTAGGAGTATTTGTGGTGGCAGGAACCCCTGCTGCGATCAAGTGGATGCCGTAGATGTCGCAGAAGTCACGGCAGCGGCGGGTGTGGCGCAGGGCTCTACCTCCACCAGACAGTCATAAAACGTCGGCGCCCGCCCCAGGTCGGTCAGCGCCTGGCTGGTCACTTCATTCACGTTGGTGCCGTTCAGCCCCAGCTTGCGCCACCAGATGCCCAGGCCGTTCACCACGCCGGGCCGCGCGCGGCGCGACACGGTGGCGTGGCACAGGTAGCTGCCCCGGTCGTTGAACACGCGCACCACGGCATCGTTGGCAATGCCGCGCGCTTCGGCGTCGTCGGGGTGGATCTCCAGCACCGGGCGGCCTTCGATATTGCGCAGGCTCTGCACGTTCACGAAGGTGGAGTTCAAAAAGTTGCGCGCAGGCGGCGAGATCATGGCCAGCGGGTAGCGCGCGTCCGTGCCTGCCAGTTCGTAGTTGGGCAGGTGGTCGGGCAGGCCGTCCAGGCCCTGCGCAGCCAGGCGGGCGCTGTAGAACTCGCACTTGCCGGAAGGTGACGGGAAGTTGCCCTCGGCAAACAGCGCATCGGGAATGGCCACTGTGGCAAAGCCCTGGGATTCGAGGAGCGCATAGTCCACCGCATCGCCAAACGCCTGGCGGCACAGGGCTTCGTCGCTGTCGGCAAAGCAGGGGTCTGCAAAGCCCATGCGGGCGGCCAGGTCGCGGAAGATCTGGGCGTTGCTGCGGGCCTGGCCCATGGGCGCTACGGCGGGGCGGTTGAGCAGCACATCGGTGTGGCCGTAGCTCAGGTGCACGTCCCAGTGCTCCAGCTGCGTGGTGGCGGGCAGAATGTAGTCGGCATAGTCGGCCGTGTCGGTCTTGAAGTGCTCCAGCACCACGGTGAACAAATCTTCGCGTGCAAAGCCCTGTACCACCTTGCCCGAGTCGGGCGCTACAGCCACGGGGTTGCTGTTGTAGACCACCACGGCTTCGACCTTGGGGCCGAAGGCGGGCGAGGCCTCGCGCAGCAGGTCGTCGCCAATGGTGGACATGTTGATGGTGCGCGGCGTGCGCCCGGCCAGCAGGTCGGGCCGGTGCAGGGCGGCCCGCTGCACGGGGAACTGGCCCGAGCTGGACAGCAACATGCCGCCCGCACGGTGCCGCCACGCGCCGACAAGCGCCGGCAGGCACGCCACAGCGCGCACCGCATTGCCGCCGCCGCGCACGCGCTGCATGCCGTAGTTCAGGCGGATGGCGGCGGGTTTTGTGGTTCCGTAGTCCCGGGCCAGTTGGCGGATTTGTTCGGCGGGGATGCCGCACACCTCAGCGGCGCGCTCGGGTGGCCATTGCAGGGCGCGCTCGCGCAATTGAGCCCAGCCCAGCGTGTGCCGGGCAATGTAGTCGTGGTCCAGCCAGTCGTGGGCAATCAGCTCGTGCATCAGCGCCAGGGCCAGGGCCGCGTCGGTGCCGGGTAGCAGGGCAATGTGTTCGTGGCACTTGTCGGCGGTTTCGCTCTTGCGCGGGTCGATGCACACCAGCTTGGCGCCGTTGCGCTTGGCCTGCTGGGCGTAACGCCAGAAGTGCAAGTTGCTGCCGATGGAATTGCTGCCCCAGATGAGGATGAGCTGCGATTCGGCAAAGAACTCCACCTTCATGCCCACTTTGCCGCCCAGGGTCTGCACCAGCGCCTCGGCCCCTGCCGAAGCGCAGATGGTGCGGTCGAGCTGCGAGGCGCCCAGCTGGTGGAAGAAGCGGCGGTCCATGCTCTCGCCCTGCACCATGCCCATGGTGCCCGCATAGCTGTAGGGCAGGATGGCCTCGGGAGCGCGCGCAGCAATGGCTTGCAGGCGCTGGGCAATGTCGGTCAGGGCCTCTTCCCAGGTCACGGGCATGAATTGCCCGCTGCCTTTGGCACCAGTGCGCTTGAGGGGGGTGAGGATGCGCTCGGGGTGGTAGGTGCGTTCGGTGTACTTGCTCACCTTGGCGCACAGCACGCCATCGGTGTGCGGGTGGGCGGGGTTGCCCTGCACGCGGGTGGCCACGCCGCCTTCCACTGTGGTGATCAGGCTGCAGGTGTCGGGGCAATCGTGCGGGCAGGCTCCGCGCACCTGAATCGGTGCTGATGGATGGGGATTGTGGGCAGAAGGCGTGTGCATCGAGGGGCTTGGTCGCTAAACTGGCTGGGGGTGGAGCGGGTGTGCGTGCAGAACCCCCGGCTCCAAGGGCTGCGTACCGGCAGCGCGGAGGGGCTTCGCCCCTTCCTTCTTTCTTCTAACAAGAGCAGAGATTTCACCATGAACCAGACACTATTGGGGCGCAGGCAGTTTTCGGTGGGTGTGGGGGCTGTTGCGCTGGGCGGGTTTGGCTTGGCGCGTGCACAAAGCGAAGGAAAAATCGTGCTGGGCCAGTCGGCCGCCTTCACGGGGCCAGCGGCACAGTTGGGTGTGCAATTCAATCTGGGCGCCAAGCTGTTTTTTGACCAGCTCAACGCACAAGGCGGTGTGGGCAAGCGGATGGTGGAAATACGCACCATGGATGACGGCTATGAGCCCGACCGTTGCGCAGAAAACACCCGCAAGCTGATCGCCGAAGAGGTCTTCGCGCTGTTTGGCTATATAGGCACGCCCACCAGCATGGCGGCGTTGCCGTTGTTCACCAAAGAAAAGGTGCCCTTCTTCGGGCCTTTCACAGGCGCGGAGTCGCTGCGCCAACCGTTTAACCGGTTGATTTTTCATGTACGTGCTTCGTACTATGACGAGACCGCGCTCATCGTGCGCCAGCTCACCAACCTGGGGCTCAAGAAGATCGCAGTGTTCTACCAGAACGATGCCTACGGCAAGGCCGGGCTTGACGGTGTGACCCGCGCGCTGGCCGAACTGAAGCTGACCCCCGTGGCGACGGCCACGGTGGAGCGCAATTCCACCGATGTGAAAGCGGCTGTGGACAAGCTGGTGCCTGCCACCCCCGATGCGGTGGTGCAGATCACGGCCTATGCGTCGGCGGCTGCGTTTGTGCGCGCTGCGCGCAAGGCGGGCTTTGGCGGCACGTTCTACAACGTGTCGTTTGTGGGCACGCAGGCGCTGGCCGACGAGCTCGGCAAGGATGGCGCAGGCGTGGTGGTGTCACAGGTGGTCCCCTCGCCCTACCAGCCTTCGCGCCAGATCACGCGCGAGTTTCTCGAGGCCATCAAGAAGGGCGGCGACAAGGTGCAGGCCAACTACTCCAGCATGGAAGGCTACCTGGCTGCGCGCGTGTTCACGGAGGGCCTGCGCCAGGCCCAGGCCGGTGGCAAGATCACGCGAGAGAGCTTTATCACCGGCACCGAGGCCATCGGCAGCCAGGTGATCTCGGGCTTTCCGGTGTCGTTCAGCGCCACCAGCCATGCGGCGTCGAAGTTTGTGGAAATGTCGATGCTGACCGGGGACGGCCGGGTAAGGACCTGATTCGATTCGGGAGGGGGCCTGCCGCTCGGAAAAGATCAACCCAGCGTGTGGGTGCGCGCCAGCCCCTGCATGAACGCCTCGCAACGGCCTAGCTGATCCAGGCTCACGTACTCGTCGGGCTGGTGGGCTTGCTGGATGCTGCCAGGGCCGCACACCACCGTGGAAATACCGGCGTTCTTGAACAGCCCCGCCTCGGTGCCGAAGGCTACCAGGGTGGTGCTTTTTTCGCCCGATAGCTCTTGCGCCAGGCGCGTGACCGGGTCGTCCTTGCTGCCCAGAAAGCTCGGGATCTCGCAGATGGTCTCGAACGCAAAGCCCGCTGCGGGTGCCACCTTCTTCATCGCGGGCTCCAGCGATTGGGCATAGGCCACCACCTCGGACTGCATCTGTGCCGCGTTGGCCGTGGGCAGGTCGCGGAACTCGTAGCGGAACTCGGCGTCGCGCGGCACCACGTTGTCGGCAATGCCGCCATGGAACTGGCCCACGCTGCTGGTCGAGAACGGCACGTCAAAGCCCTCGAACCGGGGCTCGTTCTTCTCAAAGTCTTCCGCCATGTCGCGCACCCGACCCACCACGCGGGCGGCCATCTCAATGGCGTTGACCGAGTGGGGTGTGAGGGAGGAGTGCGCCTCTTTGCCACGCACGCAGCACTTGTAGCGGTACACGCCCTTGTGCGCAATGGCGGGGATCATGCTGGTGGGCTCGCCCACGATGCAGGCCAGGGGCTTGATGCTCGCGTCGCGCAGGTCGGCGATCAGCTCCTTCACGCCAAAGCAGCCGACCTCTTCGTCGTAGCTGAACGCGTAGTGGACTGCGAACGGCGCATCGCTGTTCAAAAACTGCTCGGCCTGCGACACGGCGATGCCGATGAAGGCTTTCATGTCGGCGCTGCCGCGCCCGTAGAGCTTGCCGTCCTGCACCAGTGCACTGAGCGGGTCCATGCTCCAGTCCTGGCCGTCCCACGGCACCGTGTCGGTGTGGCCCGAGAGGATGATGCCCGCTGGCTTGCCCTCGCCCAGCGTGGCAAAGAGGTTGGCCTTGGTCTTGTCCGCGTTGAAGGTCAGGCGGCTTTTCACGCCCAGCTTGGACAGGTGGTCGCGGATGAAGTGGATCAGCTCCAGGTTGGAGTGGTGGCTGACGGTGTTCATGCGCACCAGGGTTTGCGCAAGGTCGAGGGCGTGGGCAGAAATCATGGGGGGCTAGCGAATACCCCGGGTTGGCACGTGTGTTGCTCCCGGGCTAGACTGTGAGATCGTAAGGACACATATCATGAACGTTATTGACTCCATCGTCACCCAAGCGGCCAGTATTGCAGCGGTGCGCCGGGACATTCACGCCCACCCCGAGCTGTGCTTCGAAGAGGTGCGCACCGCCGACGTGGTGGCGCAAAAGCTTACCGAGTGGGGCATCCCCATCCACCGGGGACTGGGCAAGACGGGCGTGGTGGGCATCGTCAAGGGGCGCGACGGTGGCGCCAGTGGCCGTGCCATTGGCCTGCGCGCCGACATGGACGCCCTGCCCATGCAGGAGTTCAACACCTTTGCCCACGCCAGCAAGCACCAGGGCAAGATGCACGCCTGTGGCCACGACGGCCACGTGGCCATGCTGCTGGCAGCCGCGCAGCACTTTGCCAAGCACCGCAACTTTGACGGCACCGTGTACCTGATCTTCCAGCCCGCCGAAGAAGGCGGCGGCGGTGCTCGCGTGATGATCGAGGATGGCCTGTTCGAGCAGTTCCCCATGGAGGCCGTGTACGGCATGCACAACTGGCCCGGCATGCCGGTGGGCACTTTTGCCGTCAGCCCCGGCCCGGTGATGGCATCGACCAGCGAATTCAAGATCACCCTGCGCGGCAAAGGCGGCCATGCGGCCCTGCCGCACACTGGCATCGACCCGGTGCCCATTGCCTGCCAGATGGTGCAGACCTTCCAGACCATCATCAGCCGCAACAAGAAGCCGGTGGACGCGGGCGTGATCTCGGTCACCATGATCCACGCGGGCGAGGCCACCAATGTGGTGCCCGACAGCGTCGAGCTGCAGGGCACGGTGCGTACCTTCACCGTGGAGGTGCTGGACATGATTGAAAAACGCATGCGCCAGGTGGCCGAACATACTTGCGCCGCGCACGATGCAACGTGCGAGTTCGAGTTTGTGCGCAACTACCCGCCCACCGTCAACTCCCCCGCCGAGGCCGAGTTTGCCCGCAAGGTCATGGCGGGCATCGTGGGGGAAGAGCATGTGCTGGCGCAGGAACCCACCATGGGCGCCGAAGACTTTGCCTACATGCTGCAGGCCAAACCCGGTGCGTATTGCTTCATCGCCAACGGCGACGGCGCGCACCGCGAGATGGGCCACGGCGGCGGCCCCTGCATGCTGCACAACCCCAGCTACGACTTCAACGACGACCTGATCCCGCTGGGTGCGACCTACTGGGTCAAGCTGGCCGAAGAGTGGCTGGCCCAGCCCGCCAAGGCGGCCTGAGGCCAGGTTGATCCCCTTTCACCCGGGCGCATGCAGGACGCGTGCCCGGGTTTTCTTTTTTTCCCTACTGACTCCTGAAAGCCACGCCCATGATCGGAATCGTCGAAGCCTTCTCGTCCAGCTACGCGCAGGCGCGAAAGAAGTTTCTGGAGGCTGCCGCAACCGCCGGCCTGCCTATCGAATCGCACGCCCACCCTCTCAAGGGCCGCGATGGTGAAGACCTGGCCATGGACGTGGTGCGCGACGGCCCAGCGGATGCGAAAAAGCTGCTCATCGTGAGCAGCGCCTGCCATGGCGTCGAGGGCTATTGCGGCAGTGGCGTACAAGTGTCTGCGCTGCATGACGCCGAGTGGCGTTCCAAGGCGCGCGACGCCGGTGTGGCCACGCTCTACATCCATGCACTGAACCCGTATGGCTTCTCGCATGTGCGCCGTTTCACGCACGAGAACGTGGACTTGAACCGCAACTTCCAGGATTTCAGCAAGCCCCTGCCTGTAAACGCCGCCTACCGCGAGGTGCAGCCCCTGCTGCTGCCCGAGCAGTGGCCCCCCGGCCCTGAGAATCTGGCCGCTGTGCAGCAATACATCGACACCAAGGGCGAAGCCGCCTGGCAGGCCGCCATCTCGCAAGGCCAGCACGAGTTTCCGCAAGGCATCTTCTTTGGCGGCACCGAGCCCACCTGGAGCAACCGCACGCTGCGCCAGGTGCTGCGCCAGCACGGCGCGGGTGCTTCGAAAATCGCCTGGATCGACCTGCACACGGGCTTGGGCCCCAGCGGCCATGGCGAGCGCATCTACGCCGGCAACGACGACGATGTGGCCGTGGCCCGTGCGCGCGCCTGGTGGGACGGCGGCGGCGCCACGCCGGTCACGTCCATCTACGACGGCTCATCCACCTCGGCCTTTCTTACCGGCCTGATGTGGACTTCGATCTACGACGAGTGCCCGCATGCCGAGTACACCGGCATTGCCATGGAGTACGGCACCGTGCCCGTGCTGGAGGTGATGAACGCCATTCGCGCGGAACAGTGGCTGAACCTGCACCCCAACACGTCCGCTGACCAGGCCACCCAGATCAAGGCGCAAATGCTGGCGGCCTTCTACACCGACACCGACGCATGGAAGGGCCAGATCGTTAGCCAAGCGCGGCAGTCGATGTTCCAGGCCGTGGATGGATTGGCGGGGTGGTACAAATAAAAAATGCCTCCAGCGCTTGATAGATAAGCGCTAAATGCTGCCAAAATAATAGCATTTTGGCGGCCTGTCTCGGATTCGGTGCCTGCGCGCGGCAGCTACCATCACCTGAAAAAACCAGGAGACATACCCCATGGCCCATGCAGCAAGCGCGCTTCACCCCGCGCAAGGTGCCCCAGCGCAGAACACTTCAGCGCAAAGCATCTCAGCGGAAAACACTCCAGCCCTATGCCGATGATCACACCCGTATGCGCAGCGGGTGGTCAGGGCCATGCCGGTGCCCTGCGAGCGCTCAGTCGCAGCCTGCTGACGCTGGCGCAGCAGGCCCAGTTGTTGTCGCCGACCGAAATCTCACTGATGGGGCAATATTCAACCCATTGGTCCGGTCCTTTGAAGTTTGGGCAAACTCGACAATTTTCTATCGAGGCAATGCGGAAAAACCAATGACTTCACAGGACCGGGTGAATAGAAGCAGCTGTTGGATGTGCCCGTCGGTACCACTATCGGCGTGCCAAGCTAGGCGAGACGACGCGGCGGACGACTGACCACAATGAGGAGCAATGCCCCTGCTTGCCATCGACCATGGCATCGCACCTTTCCCGCATTGTGGCTATGAGCTATGACAGCCCGTTTCCGGGGGGCAATTTCAGCCCGCGATATGCCCGTGGACCCATTCCATACTTTGCCTTGAACAGCTTACTGAAGTGCGACGCGTCAGAAAAGCCCCAACGCATGGCCAGATCCGAAATGCTGGCCTCGGGGTTCAAGGAGGTCAGAGCCAGTCTGCACCGTTCCAGTCGCCGCTCCCGGATCTCGCAGGATACGGTTTTTCCATGTCTGGCAAACAGGGCATGCAGCGAGCGAAGTGAATAGCCGAACTGCTGGGCAATGGCCGACGGACTGAGGGCGGGGTCTGCCAGGGCCTCATCGAGGAATTGGAGGATGGGGGTAAGCCGATCAGGGTGTCTGGACCGCGCTGGCGCGATATGCTGGCCTTTCTCCAGCAGGTCTATTGCCGCGTGAATGGCAGCATGCAGTTCGGCGGGGCTGAGGTAGTCTTTTTGTCTCCAGAGCGATTCGAGGAAGCCCTGTGATAGCGCAGTTAGTGCGCTGTGGGCCTTGACCTTCAGGTGTGCAGAATCGGGCACCAGGCAAGGCCAGTGCTGATGCATGATTTCGCCTGGAATCAGCACCTGCAGTTTCTCTACGCCCTCATGCGTTTCAAAGTCGCATGAGACATCGCTTCGCCATATCGCAACATCACCAGCCGCCAGTGCGACACTGGATCGGTTCATGCGTATGGATTGCCCCCCCTGAGTCATGAACATGACCCCGAACAGCAGTCCGCAGCCTTCCGCTTGCTCTTGAGCGCTGAAGGCACCTGCCAGGCTGCGGGCGCGCATCTGCAACAGAGCCAGATCGTCGGCCGCTGCGTGCGCCAATTGAGCTGTGGTCGCGGGGCTGGGTCGTGCGACGTGCCATGTGGCGCTGAGGTTGGCCTGGGAATAGATGATGTTCATCCGAATCTCCATCAGGGGTAACCTGCTCTGCCATTGTTTTGAGAACCTGTTGCTACGCGCGCTCACTGGCGAATCTGCAGGGCTTTTGGCGCCAATTGTAGGAATCGATGGTGTGTGCCTGAGCTACGGCAGCAGGCTGCTGTGGCTGCCTGCGCAACACTCCCACCCTTCAGGGGGGGGCGCCGGTCGGACATAGACGCGCCAGTTGCAAGGGTTTGCCCGATGACTGCACTCCTGTGCAACTTTTGTGCACGCATTGACGCTGGATATGGCGTCGAGTCTCGGACCATTCCCGGTGTCTGTAACAAGCACACCAGGAGACTCACATGCATCACGAGACGATATCAGAGGGGCGCCAGGGGCACGAACTCACGTTCACCGCGTTAGCGCTGGCGCTGGCTGCGATGCTGGCACCGACGTCGGCCCTCGCATTCGACATTGACACGGGCAACCCGGACTTTGCGCTGCGCTGGGATAACACTGTGAAATACAGCGCCGTCCGCCGCCTTCATGATGCCAATCCCGCACTGGCCAACGATGTCAACCTGGGCGACGGGGACACCAATTTCCGCAACAAAGGGCTGGCGTCCTCCCGCTTCGATCTGCTGACGGAACTGGAGGGCAGTTACAGCAACACAGGCTTTAGGCTCAGCGCCGCCGCCTGGAATGATGCCCGCTATTTACGAGCCAATGCCAACAACACCGCCGGTGCATTAGGCCCCGGCATCAGTGCCGTCAACTCGACCGAAGTCTCTGCGCCCAACCAATTCTCCCCCTACACCCGCAAAACGCACGGTCGAGACTCGGAGTTGCTGGACGCCTTCGCATCCGTGAAGCTGGATTTGGATGGGCACGCAGCCACCGTGCGTCTTGGACAACATACAGTGGTTTGGGGCGAAAGTGTGTTCTTCGGTGACAACGGGATCGCCGGTGCCATGTCGCCTGTCGATGTGGCCAAGGCGTTGTCAGTTCCCAATCTGCGCTTCCAGGAAATCCTGCGGCCCGTCCCGCAAATATCCGGTCAGTACCAGATCAACTCCGACCTGACCGCCTATGCCTACTACCAAGCCAAATGGGTGGAAAGCCGCTCCCAGGGTGCGGGCAGCTATTTCTCGCCCATTGATTTTCAAGCTGGCGGGAACCTGCTGTTTACCCAAAATGGTCCGTTCGCTAGGACCTCCACTCGGGACGGAAAAAACAGCGGCCAAGGCGGCATATCTTTGCGCTACCGCGGTGAGGACACTGACTACGGCCTGTATCTGGTGCGCTTCAACAGCAAGAACTCCACGACCGTGACGAATCCGGTCACCAGTTCGTTCTATGAAACCTACCACAACGGTATCACTTCGGTAGGCGTCAGCGCCAATCGCAGTGTGGACAAGTTCAATCTTGCTATTGAAGCGTCTTATCGTCGCAATCAAGATCTGCTCTCGCTCAATGCCTACGATGTGGGCGGCGGGGCCCGATACGCCACGGGCAACACATTCCATTTGAACCTGTCGGCCTTTGGGGTCGGCCTGGGCAAGACCGCGCTCTGGGATGACGCCTCCCTGGTCGGTGAATTTGCGTACAACCGGGTGCTGCAAGTGACCAAGAATGCAGACACCTTGAGTGGTTGCCAGCCTGCATTGTTCCCAGGCTCCGTGTGCCAGCCCAACGGAACCCGGAGTTCGTCACGTCTTCAGGTGTTGTTCGAACCCATCTGGTTCCAAGCCTTGCCTGGCGTAGACCTGCGCATGCCAATCGGCTTGAGTTACCAATTCAAGGGCTCAAGAAACATGGTTGGCGCAGCCCCCATGGCCGACGGCGGTGGCTCATTCAACCTGGGCTTGAGTGGAAGCTACCTGGACGTCTGGCGCTTCGGCATCAACTGGACGCACTACTTTGGCAAGGCGGAACCATTGTTTGGCCTGGTGTCTGGCAGCGGCACACCCCAGTTCAACTACGGCCAAGTTTTCCGCGACCGCGACTTCGTTTCGCTCTATCTCACCCGCACATTCTGAACACAAGGAGCCCAATATGAAAACCCAGTCTTCATTCCTTCGCATCAAGCTGTTGGCCTGCGCGATGGCGCTTCCGATGGCTGCTGTGGCTGCGGTCACGAGCCAGGAGGCACAACAACTCAAATCCACCTTGACCCCTCTGGGGGGCGAGCGGGCCGGTAACAAAGATGGCTCGATCCCCGCTTGGGCAGGTGGTCAGTTGAAGGTGCCCGCCGGATACACCCCTGGCCAGCGGCGAGGCGATCAGTTTCCGGGCGATAAGGTTCTGTACACCATCACCGCCAAGAACATGGACCAGTATGCGGACAAGCTCAGTGATGGCCAAAAAGCCATGCTGGTCAAGTACCCCTCTTACAGCATCCATGTCTATCCCACGCACCGCACCGCCGTCGCGCCACAGTGGGTGTACGACAACACCCTCAAAAATGCCGTGAATGCCAAGCTGGTCCCCGGTTCGTCCTATGACATTCCGAGCGGTGTCTATGGCGGGATACCGTTTCCCATCCCCAAGCTAGGGGCAGAGGTGGTGTGGAACCATCTGCTGCGGTACCAGGGCTCCTCTGTTCGCAATACAGCAGGCCAAACCTGGATGGTGACCGCTGATGGCAAACGTGTGATGACCGTGGAGGGCAAAGAGGAAATCAAGATGCCCTACTACGACCCTGCGGGCTCGGCCGATAAGTTCGACGGCACCTTCTGGTTGACGCGGGTCGTGAATGCAGGGCCTCCCATTCGCGCGGGAGAAGCGATCGTCGGG
Organism: Acidovorax facilis; assembly: GCA_964031875.1. Lineage (GTDB taxonomy): Bacteria > Pseudomonadota > Gammaproteobacteria > Burkholderiales > Burkholderiaceae_C > Acidovorax > Acidovorax facilis_A. The sequence goes on along the minus strand of CAXIRU010000067.1, from coordinate 594 downwards.
CGGGTCAATGTGGATGAGGCCAAATCCCAAACCTGGGTCTACCTCACCGGCCAACGCCGTGTTCGCAAACTGCCCAATGTCGGAGGCGATACGCCAACTCCGCTCTCGGCCGGTGTGATGACGTTCGATGAAATCAATGTACTTGCACAACATCCCGGACTGTTCAACTGGAAACTGGTCGGCAAGAAGGAAATGATCATCCCGTACAACAACGGGAAGATCTTTGAGCCCACCAAGACGGAAGACCTGATGGACGATCACCATCTGATCCCGAACTTTGTCCGATGGGAGTTGCATCGCGTGTGGGTGGTGGAGGCAGAACTGGCACCGGGCAAGCGCCACACCTCACCCAAGTCGCGCTACTACTTTGACGAAGATAGCTGGCTGGCCGTGCTGGGTGATCGTTGGGATGCCAAGGGCCAGCTCTGGAAAACACTGTTCGGTCTGACCGTAACCTATCCCGAAATGGAGCTGACAGACCACGCACTCTACGGGTTTTATGACCTGATCAGCGGGGCATGGTATGCCGGTCCTTTCAATAACAAGCAGGTGCCTTTGATGGGGCGGCAGCCGGTCACCGACTTGAAGGATAGT
>CAXIRU010000066.1:0-23983 GCA_964031875.1 Acidovorax facilis | reverse complement strand
AGTCACCCAATAGCTACGAGATGCAGCAGGCGTTGGCAGCTCACTCAGCTTGAATGAACATCCCCTATCGGAATGTCCGAAAAGACTTGACCACGACACAGAACGCGTCGGGCTCAGCTGCGCTGACGCGATCTACTAAACTGTCAGAGATGCCCGACTTTGAGATTTACACCCCTACTGCAGAAGAAGTCCACTCCGGCGTGCTGGGCCGCCGGATGCGGCAGTTCAACTACGGCTTTGTGGGCGAATACGGCCAGTCCCAGCCTGTGTGGGTGAGCGCGCGTGACGCGCAGGGCGAACTCGTCGGCGGGCTGCGCGGGTTCGTGTTTTTGCAATGGTTGACGGTGGAACTGCTGTTTGTGGACGAGGCAGCCCGGCACCAGGGAGTGGGCCGCAAGCTGCTGGCCACCGCAGAGCAGAAGGCCAGCGACCTGGGCGCGCACAGCGTGACGCTCAGCACCTTTGAATGGCAGGCCCGAGGGTTTTACATCAAGCAGGGCTATGAAGAATTTGGGCACATCGACAACTACATCCAGGGTTTTCAGCTGGTGTATTTGAAGAAGGCTTTGACACCTTTGCCTTCCAAACTCTGACGCCGGGCCCAGGAGCCTACCTCGAGGATCTCTGGTCAGTACCCACCAAACAACGCATCCAGCGCATTGGTGACCACGTCCGCATGCGCCCGAAGATTCCCAACGGGATTCTTCAGCAATGACAAAGGCACAGCACCGATGGCCGCCGTGTCCACAATGACGGCAACGCCATCCACTTCCAGCGCGGGATTGAGGTCACGAAGCGGTATCGCCACGCGCTCGGCGCTGCGCAACGGGAGCACCACGCGTGTCTGCAAACCGCTGATGTACTCGTTCTGCACATCCAGCAGGAAGGGCGTGGTGACACGCTGCTTGGCGTCGGGGTGCCGATAAACGTCAAACCGCGCCATCGCTCAGAAGCTCCTGTACTGGGCCAGCGGCAGGCCTTCGCTTTCGATGCGCGCGTTGTAGGCGGCAATGGCTTCTTGATTGGTGCTGTTCCAGCGCTCCCAATAACGGCGCTGAACTTCGGCAGCGAGCAGCTCGTCCACGGTCTGGGAAATGTTCATGCCCATATCGCGCGCGGCTTCCAGCACCTTGCTGTTGAGCGACAGGTTGGTGGACTTCTTGGGGGCGTTGTCAAAACGAAGCATGGCGGTGTCTCCGGTAGAACATGTGCGCAGATTTTATGCGCACACCACATCAACACCCAGTACGACTTCCGTCGCCACATCCGCCCCCAGATTCGCCAAGCGCTTGCGCATGCAGATCACCGCCTTGTCCTTGCTCAGCAATATCGCCCGGTGCGCCGCTGCGAGGTCGATGAACTTCTGGTCGTCTGCGTCCTTGCACACATAGGCCACCTTGGGGGCGATGTCCACCAGCCGCACCTGTGCATCAAACGCGGCCAGCACCTGCACGGCATCCACACGGTAGTAGTCCATGCGCCCAACGATGTGCGGGTAGGCCAGCACGCGCTCGAGCTCGTCGCGCATGACTTGGGTGGCGATCCAGGCCAGGCGCCCCTGGGCCAGCAGCGTGCGCAGCGGCACAGTGCGCGGGTCGCTGAAGATCAGCAGGTCGAGCGCCACATTGGTGTCCACCACCACCGGGCGCGCGGGCTCGCCCGCCGGGGCCTCGGCGGGCAGGCGCAGTTCAACCTTCATTTCGCAGGCTGCTATCGGGGTTTGCCTTGGCCGCCCGCTCGCGCACGGCGCCCTTGATCATGTCGAAGCGGAACATGCGGCATTCGATGGGGCCGTTCCACATCGGCACGCGGCGCGATTCCTTCAGGCGCATCTTGCCGGGCAGCTTGAGGTCGGGCGTGAGCATCCAGGCGGTCCAGCCGCTGTAGTTCTTCTTCCAGTGCGTGGCCAGCTGGCTGAAAAACTCGCCGCCATCTTCGGTCTGCGCTTCTTCGCGGCCCACGGCCAAACCTTGGGCCCGGTCGGCGGCGCGCTCGCTGGCGTTGCGGCCTGCGCTACCGGCAGCGGCAATGCGCTCGCCGTAGGGTGGGTTGAGCAGCATCACACCGGGCTGATCGCAAGGCGGCATGCGCTGCAGGGCGTCGCCGCCGCGCAGCTGTACAGCCTCGGCCACACCGGCGCGCTCGGCGTTGCGCTGGGCAAAGTCAACCATACGGAAGGCCACATCACTGCCAAAAATGGGTACAGCGCTTGTCTGTATTGCGCTTTCAGCTTCGTTTTTGATAGCAGACCAGACATGCGCCTGGAAGGGGAGCAGCTTCTCGAACGCAAAGCGCCGCAGCATGCCCGCCGGGATGCGGCAGGCGATCTGTGCAGCCTCGACCACGATGGTGCCGCTGCCGCAGCAGGGGTCGTACAGGGGCTGGGGGTTGTCGCCGTGCGGGTCCCAGCCGCTGGCGGCGATCATGGCGGCGGCCAGGGTTTCCTTGAGCGGGGCGTCGCCCTTGTCCTCACGCCAGCCGCGCTTGAACAGTGGCTCGCCCGAGGTGTCGATGTAGATCGTGGCTTCGTCGGTGGTCAGGTGCAGGTGGATGCGCACATCGGGCCACTGGGTGTTCACGTCGGGGCGCACGCCGCTCTTGTGGCGGAAGCGGTCGGCCACGGCGTCTTTCACCTTGAGGGCCGCAAAGTTGAGGCTTTGCAGCGGGCTGTGCTGGGCCGTCACCTCGACCTTGAAGGTCTGGCGGGTGGTGAACCAGATCTCCCAGGCCACATCGCTGGCCATGTTGTAGAGGTCGTTTTCAGAGCGGTACGGGCGGTGCGCCAGCTGCACCAGCACGCGCTGGGCCAGGCGGCTGTGCAGGTTCAGTTGCATGGCCTGGCGCCACGAGGCGCGCAGCAGCACGCCACCCCGCCCCACCAGCAGGTCTTGCCCCGTGAGGCCGGTGATGCCATGCACCTCGTCGGCCAGAAAGCCCTCGACGCCCGCAGCGCAGGGGAGAAAAAGTTGGAGTTGGTTCATGTCGATGGGGAGGATACGCGCTCAGGCACGGAGGGGGAACCGGGCTCACCCGCGCGGGCCAGCAGCAGCTGGCGGATGGAGTCGGGGATGGGGGCGACCTTGCGGCTGGCCTTGCCGATGAAGACGATGCCGATCTTGCCGCGCGCCACCTCGCGGCCCGAGGCCTTTTCGGTCATGCAAAAGACCAGGTCGAAGCCGTAGCGGTTGAAGTCGGTGGGTGCCATCTCCACGCGCATGGTTTCGCCATGAAAGCCTTCGGACTTGTACTGCGCGACGATGTCGCCCACCACGATGGACAGGCCGCCCACATCGGCCTCGGGGTAACCCAGCGACTGAAAGAAGCGCACGCGCGCTTCGGACACCAGGCTGAGCAACTGCGCGTTGCCCAGGTGCCCGCCCTGGTTGACGTGGCTGATGTAGATCTGCAGCTCGGTGGCAAAGCCGAAGTGCGCGGGGAGGTCAAAAACAATGCGGGCCATGGTGAGGCTGCGGTGGGTCAAACGGAAACAGCTGAACAGAAGCTGGCAGGTGTGGGGGCGCAGTGCGTCCGCCCGCCGGGCAGCGCGTCTACAACGCCTTGCGCAGATTGGCTGGCGCGATCTTGAGCGCCTCGCGGTACTTGGCCACGGTACGGCGCGCGCATTCAATGCCTTGCTCCTTGAGCATCTCGGCGATCTGGCTGTCGGACAGGGGTTTTGCAGGGCTTTCTGCCGCCACAAACTGCTTGATGAGGGCGCGCACGGCGGTGCTGGAGGCATTGCCACCGGTCTCGGTGCCCAGGCCTGAGCCAAAGAAATACTTCAGCTCGTACGTGCCAATCGGGGTGGCCATGTACTTGGCGGTGGTCACGCGGCTGATGGTGGATTCGTGCAGGCCCAGCTCGTCGGCAATGTCGCGCAGCACCAGCGGCCGCATGGCCAGCTCGCCGTGGGTGAAAAAGCTCTTTTGCCGGTCCACGATGGCGCGCGAGACACGCAAGATGGTGTCAAAGCGCTGCTGGATGTTCTTGATGAACCAGCGCGCCTCCTGCAGACGCTGCTGCATGCCCTGGTGGCCCTCGCCGCCCTTGTGGCCGCGCAGCGCGCCTGCGTAGATGTCGTGCACGCGCAGGCGCGGCATCACGTCGGGGTTGAGGCTGACGATGAAGTTTTGCTGGCCGCTGCCATGGGCGCGACCGGCTTTGCGCACGATGACGTCGGGCACGATGATGTTGCGCTCCACGTCAGCAAAGCGGCGGCCAGGGCGGGGCTCCAGGCGGGCGATGAGTGCCATGGCGGCGCGGGTGCGCTCTTCGCCGCTGGCGCCGCCTTCGCTGCACAGCTGCGTCAGGCGGCGAATGTCGCGGCGGGCCAGCATCTCCAGCGGCTGCTGGCAGATGGAGAGCGCGGTCCGCACGGTGTCGGGGTCGGCATCGCTGTTTTCGTCGGCGGCCAGCGCCGTGAGCTGCAGCGTCAGGCATTCAGCCAGGTTGCGCGCACCCACGCCCACGGGTTCCAGGCTCTGCAGCAGCCGCTGGGCCACGGTGAAGCGGTGCACCAGTTCTTCAATCTGTTCCAGATCGTCGGGCCCGGCCAGGCTGATGGCCAGCTCTTCGAGCGGCTCTTCGAGGTAGCCGTCGTCGTTCAGCGATTCGATGAGAAAACGCAGCGCGGCGGTGTCCACCTCGGACAGGCGCAGCGACAGCGCCTGGCGGTGCAGATAGGCAGTGAGCGATTCGTGCGAACGGGCCAGTTCGGTGGCGTCGGCCTCGTCGCCTTCGGAGTCATTGCGCGTGCGGGCGGGCGCGTCGCCGCCCCATTCGGCGTCGTTGGGCGCCATCTCTACCGTGCCGTCGCCGCTCCAGTCGGGCTCGTCGGTGCCAGCGCCCGGTGTTTCAGCATCATTTGGGGCCTCAGCGCTTGTACCGCTTGCGCTAGCAGCTCCTGAAAACATAGCATCATCGGCGCTGTAGTCGTCGACCTGCGCAGGCGTGTCGGCAGCTTCGAGACCAAACTCCTCGCGCGGAGCTTCGTCGGCGTTGCGTTCGAGGAACGGGTTTTCGTCGAGCATCTGCTCGACTTCCTGCGAGAGTTCGAGCGTGGACAACTGCAGCAGCCGGATGGACTGCTGGAGCTGAGGGGTCAGTGCAAGGTGCTGCGAAACCCGCAGCGACAGTCCAGGCTTCATCACATCTTGAAGTGTTCGCCCAGATAAACGCGCCGCACCTCGGCGTTGTCCACGATCTCGGACGGTGTGCCCTGCGCCAGCACGCGGCCATCGCTGATGATGAAGGCGTGGTCACAGATGCCCAGGGTTTCGCGCACATTGTGGTCGGTGATGAGCACCCCGATGCCGCGCGCCTTCAGGAAGCCGATGATGCGCTGGATCTCGATCACGGCGATGGGGTCGATGCCGGCAAAGGGCTCGTCCAACAGGATGAACCGCGGCTGGGTGGCCAGGGCACGCGCGATCTCGACGCGGCGGCGCTCGCCACCCGACAGGGCCATGGCGGGCGAGGCGCGCAGGTGGTCTACCCGCAGTTCCTGCAGCAGGGCTGTCAGCCGCTCTTCGATGGCATCGCGCGACAGCGGCTGACCGTCGTCGCCACGCTGCAGCTCCAGCACGGCGCGTACGTTCTCTTCGACCGACAGCTTGCGGAAGATAGAGGCTTCCTGCGGCAGGTACGACAGGCCCAAGCGCGAGCGCCGATGGATGGGCATGTGGGCCACGGATTGGCCGTCGATGCGAATGTCGCCCTCGTCGCTGCGCACCAGCCCCACGATCATGTAAAACGAGGTGGTCTTGCCCGCGCCATTGGGGCCAAGCAGACCCACCACCTCGCCTTTTTGCACGACCAGAGACACGTCCTTGACGACCTTGCGGCTGCCGTAGGCTTTGGCCAAGTGCTGCACTTCCAGGCAGCTGCCCGCCTGGGAATCGTGCCCCAGGCGACTTCCCGCGGGGTGTTCAGGCCCCGTACTCACAGCAGGCCCGCTCACTTGGTGCCGCCGCCAAGGCTGTTGCTGGGGCGCAGCGCGGGGGCCGATCCGGCAGGGGCCGCCTCGACAGGGGCTGCAGCGGGCAGTGGCTCTTTAGGGGCCAGCACGGCGCGCACCCGGCTGCCCGGCGCCGGGGCATCGCCCGCAGCATTGGTAGCCGTACGCTTGCCGTCTACGGAGAACACGTCGGTCAGGTTGTTGTAGACGATCACAGCACCCGTGATCTCGTCGCTGAGCACTGCGCCCCGGTAGCGGCGCAGCTCGGCACGGGTGATGAAGCGCACGTTGTCGGCCTTGCCGTCGTACTCGATGACTTCGCTCTCGCCTTCAATGAATTCGTCGGGTGCGCCTGGCAGGGTGTCACGCTTTTGCCGGAAGAAGGCGCGCTTGCCGGGCTCTGCCGTGACCACACCGTACTGGTAGCCGTCGGCGTCCTGGCGCACATCCAGCCGCGCGCCGCGCAGCACGATGGAGCCCTTGGTCATGACCACGCGGCCAGAGAACACGCTGGTTTGCTTCAGTTCATCATGGCGCAAAGCATCCGCCTCGATGTTCATGGGCTTGGCACGGTCGGCCTTTTCGGCATGGGCAACACCGAAGACGCTGGCCAGGGCCGCGAGCAGGAGGATCGGAAGGAGGCGATGGTTCATAGGGCACGAATCTTGCAATCATTGTAGCCACCCCGTCGCGCTCCTCCATGAAAAAAGCCCGCATCTGCGGGCTTTTGCCATTGGGAAGCGGCAGTCGGGCGAAAACCGTCAGGCTTTGCGGGACGCCGTGACCAGGTGTTCCACCACCTGCAGCACGTTTTGCATGTTGCCCGCCATGGTGCCATCGGTGTAGAACTTGCCCGCCACACCCATCGAAGGCACGCCCTCCACACCGTAGGCATCCTGCAGTTGCGAAGCACGACGGACCTGGTTGGACACACTGAACGAGGTGTAGATTTCCTTGAACTTGGCGGCGTCCACCCCTTGTTGAGCCACCCAGGCAAAGATCTCGTCGTCTTTGGCCAGCTTCTGCTTTTCGACATGGATGGCGCGGAACACCTTGGCGTGCAAGGCGTCGAGCTTGCCCATGCCTTCGAGGGCGTAGTACAGCTTTTGCTGAGGCACGAAGCTCGCATTGAAGGCAACAGGCATGCGGCGAATCGACAAGTCCTTGGGCGCAGCCTTGACCCAGGCATCGAGCGTGGGTTCAAAGGCGTTGCAGTGGGGGCAGCTGTACCAGAAGAACTCGATCACATCGACCTTGCCTGCGGGCGCGTCAGGCGTCACAGGCTTGTCCAGCCGCCGGAAGTCCTTGCCCTCCTTGAACTGGCGGGCCTGGGCCAGCGCGGGGGTGGCCACGGGCAGCGTCAGGGCGGAAGCGGCAACCGCCGAGGCGGCGGACAAAGAAAACTCACGGCGTTTCATGACAAAGACTCTCCTGTTACAGGTCTGGGGGATGTGAGCCATGCCCCCGCAAAAAGTTCAGCCCCGAAGTCTGACGCATCAGCGTTGCACGCGCACCAGCGCAGACTCCAACCCGGCGCCATCCAGCTTTTCCTTGAGCTGCTCGGCGTCGTCGCGCTTGGTGAACGGGCCCACACGCACGCGGAACACTGCCCGGCCATTTTGCTCACGCTCGCTCACGCGGGCCTCCCAGCCCAGCATGGCCAACTTGGCGCGCTGCGCATCCGCATCCGCCTGGGTGCGGAAAGCCCCGGCCTGGACAAAGTAGTCAAACGGATCGACGTTGCCCTTGGCTGCAGCCTTGGCCACGGCCAGGTCGCCCAGCGGGTCGGCACCGGGCTTGCTTTCAGCCTTGGCAGGCTCTGGCTTGGTAGCGGGCTTGGGGGCAGACGCTGCGGCACGGGCATCGGGCGGTGTTGCCGCTGGCGCCGGGGCCGAGGCGGCGGTGGCTGCAGGCGGCGCGGGAGGCCGGGCTGGGTTTTTGCCGTACAGCGGCGAGTTCGGGTCCCAGTTCTTGTTCTTCTGGGTCTCGGCGGCATCCATGTCCACACCCCGGCCATTGCCCTTGTTGAGGAAGGGCACCGGCACCTTGGTCACGTACACCGCCACAGCCAAGGCAGCGCCCAGGCCCACGATGACCCCGACGATAAAGCCAATGATGGTCCCGCCCGTCTGTTGTTTCTTCATAGTGACTGCTTACATTCTGGCTGGAGCCGACACGCCCAGCACGGCCAGGCCATTGTGCAATACCTGCGCGGTGGCGGCGACCAGCGCCAGGCGGGCCTTCTTCACCACCTCGTCGTCCACCAGGATGCGCTCGGCGTCGTAGTAGCTGTGGTAGCTGGCCGCCAGGTCGCGCAGGTAGAAAGTCACGTCGTGCGGGGCCTCGCCGTCGGCTGCGGCCGTCAGCATCTCGGGGTATTTGGCCAGCTGCAGCATCAGCGCCTGGGCTTGCGGGCCTTGCAGCGGCGAAAGATCGGCAGCACCGAGATCCAGCAAATCGCACACGTTGGCTAGGGACGAATCGCAGACTTGCCCGCCGACTTCATTCAGTTCATCTGCAAGATGCGGTTTGGATAACTTTTCAAGCTGCCCACCAGACACTTCCGGAGTGTCACCACGGGCGTGAGCCAAGGCAGCACGCAGCACCGACTGGATGCGGGCATGCGCGTACTGCACGTAGTACACGGGGTTGTCGTTGTTCTGGGCCACGGCCAAGTCCACATCGAAGGTGTACTCGGTGTCGGGCTTGCGGCTGAGCAGGAAGAAGCGCACCGCATCCTTGCTGGTCCACTCGATCAAATCGCGCAGCGTGACGTAGCTGCCCGCACGCTTGCTGATCTTGACCTCTTCACCGCCGCGCACCACGCGCACCATGGTGTGCAGCACGTAGTCGGGGTAGCCCTGCGGAATGCCTACATCGGCCGCCTGCAGGCCAGCACGCACGCGGGCGATGGTGCCGTGGTGGTCCGTGCCCTGGATGTTGACGACCTTGGTGAAGCCGCGCTCCCACTTGGCGATGTGATAGGCCACATCGGGCACGAAGTAGGTGAAGCTGCCGTCCTGCTTGCGCATGACGCGGTCCTTGTCGTCGCCGTAGTCGGTGCTCTTGAGCCACAGCGCGCCGTCTTGCCCATAGGTCTTGCCATTGGCCACCAGCTTGTTCACCGTGGCCTCAACACGGCCGCTGGTGTACAGGCTGGATTCGAGGTAGTACTCGTCAAAGTGCAGGTTGAACGCCTGCAGGTCCTTGTCTTGCTCGTTGCGCAGGTAGGCCACGGCAAACTGGCGGATGTTGTCGTAGTCCTCGACATCGCCATTGGCGGTGAACTCGCGGTCATCGGCCTTGACAGTGGCTTTGGCCTTGAAGGCCTCGGCAATGTCGGCGATGTAGTCACCGTTGTAGAAGTTCTTGGCCAGCGGGTTGTCGCTGTCGGTGGGCCAGCAGTCGTCCCCGGGCTTGAAGCCCTTGGCGCGCAGTTGGGTGCTTTTGGTCAGCGTATCGATCTGCACACCCGCGTCGTTGTAATAAAACTCGCGGTGCACGTTCCAGCCCTGGGTGCTGAACAGGTTGCAGATGGCATCGCCCAGCGCAGCTTGGCGGCCATGGCCCACGTGCAGCGGGCCCGTGGGGTTGGCCGACACAAACTCGACCAGCACGCGCTGACCATTGTCTGGCTGATAACCAAAGCGCTCGCCAGCAGCCAGCACCTCGCGCACGATTTCCTGCTTGGCGGCACGCTTCAAGCGAATGTTCAGAAAACCCGGCCCAGCGATTTCGATGGCATCCACCCAGCGCGTGAATGCAGGCGTGGCCTCCAGCGCAGCCTTGAGCTGCTCGCCCAGCGCTCGCGGATTGAGCTTGAGCGGCTTGGCCAGCTGCATGGCGGCAGTACAGGCAAAGTCGCCATGAGCCGCCACCTTGGGGGATTCAAACGCCGCCTTGGCGCCAGCGCCAGGGGAAAGAGTGTCCAGCTCGGACGCAAGCGCGGCCAGCAGATCGTTTTTGACAGAAAGCATCGGTGGATTTTACGGGGCCAAGCCGGCCCCCTGGCCGAGCACATGCCCAGCAGCCCTGCGCGGCCCGTGCGCAACAGATCGTAAAGAATCGTGATCGGGCCCGCCACGTGTCAGCCCTGCATTCGGGGCATACGTTGTAATCGGGCAATCCGACGCAGGTTGCGTCAGATGCCATCCACTACTGGAGCCCCCATGAACAAGCTTCTCTCCCTGACAGCCCTGAGCCTGGCCCTTTCCTTCAGCGCTGCCCACGCCGCCGACGCCCCAGCGGCCGGAGCCAAAGCCGCAGCACCTGCGGCGGCAGCGGCCCCTGCAACAGCCGCCACTCCGGCAACACCCGCAGCCTCTGCTGCGGCCCCCACCAAGCAGCAGACCCGCATGGCCACCTGCAATGCGGAAGCGGCTGACAAGAAGGGCGAGGAGCGCAAGGCCTTCATGAAAACCTGCCTCAGCAACAAGCCAGAAACGCAGCAAAACAAGATGAAGGCCTGCAACGCCGACGAAAAGGCCAAGACACTCAAGGGCGACGAGCGCAAGGCCTTCATGAGCGAGTGCCTGAAGAACAAATAAGCCCCACACTGTGCAAAAAGCCGCTGCCCATCAGGGTCAGCGGCTTTTTTGTGGGCACACCGACTTTCTTGCGATGCCTACCAGCCCCGCGCCCAGAACACCGCGATCACAGCCACCACGGGCAGCACATGCGACTGGATCATCACAAGGCGGCGCACTTTTTTCACCTCCAGCGCCTCGGGCAAGGCGCCCGTGGTCCGCAGGTTGCTGCGCCAGCGGCGAAACACGATGGACGGCCAGATCGACAGGATGGCCATGGCCACCACGATGGTGATCTTGATGTGGAACATCGGCTGCGACAGGTACCAGGACACACCCTTGATACCCCAGATGAGTCGCGCCAGACCGCTGCCAAGCATCAGCATGGCAGCCATACCGTAGATCACATCCAGCCGCGCCAGGCGCTCGACCACAGCGGCGTTCATCCATTCCATGCGGCACAGCGCCGCCTGGCTCGACAAAAAGACCACAAAGGTCAGGATGGCCACCAGGTGCAAGGCGGCAAGGACGGCTTCGAGGGTCATCAGGGGTTCCTTTGCAAAACCCAGGACCTCAGTGCGAGCTGCTTTTCAGAAACCCGGGTGGACGCCATTTTGCTTGAGGAACTTCGCTGTCGCGGCGCCATGTGCGGCGTACAAAATCAGCGGCGCAGACCCGAGGGCCTGCGCCGCCTTGACCGGCCGCAAAGGGTTGACGATGCGATCAGGCGGCCGAGCGGGCCATGGAGCCTGTAGGCACATCCGCTGCCACGACGGGATCTGCAGCGGTGGTGGTGGCAGGCAGTGGATGGCCGTTGAGCGCTGCATCCAGGCGCTCCTGATCCAGCGCGTTTTCCCAGCGCGAGACGACCACGGTGGCCACGGCGTTGCCGATGAAGTTGGTCAGTGAGCGGCATTCGCTCATGAAGCGGTCCACGCCCAAAATCAGCGCCATGCCGGCCACGGGCACTTCAGGCACCACGGCCAGGGTGGCGGCCAGGGTGATGAAGCCTGCGCCGGTCACCCCGGCAGCGCCCTTGGACGACAGCATCGCCACCAGCAGCAGGGCAATCTGGTGGCCCAGCGTCAGTTCGGTGTTGGTGGCCTGGGCAATGAACAGCGCCGCCAGCGTCATATAGATGTTGGTGCCATCCAGGTTGAACGAATAGCCCGTGGGCACCACGAGGCCCACCACCGACTTGCTGCAACCGGCCTTTTCCATCTTTTCCATCAGCGACGGCAGGGCGGATTCGGACGACGAGGTGCCCAGCACCAGCATCAGCTCGGCCTTGAGGTAGCGGCACAGCTTGAGCACCGAGAACCCGCACAGGCGGCAGACAAAGCCCAGGATGACCAGCACAAACAGCAGCGAGGTGATGTAGAACGAACCCACCAGCCACGCCAGGTTGACCAGCGAGCCCAGGCCAAACTTGCCAATGGTGAACGCCATGGCACCAAACGCACCGATGGGCGCGGCCTTCATCACGATGCCCACCACCTTGAACACGGGGGTGGTGAGGGCTTCCAGGAAGTTCAGCACCGGGCGGCCAGGCTCGCCCACCATGGCCAAGCCAATGCCGAACAGCACGGCCACCAGCAGCACTTGCAGGATGTTGTCGCCCACGAAGGGGCTGACCAGGGTCTTGGGGATGATGTCCAGCGCAAAGCCCGTGAGCGTCATCTCGTGCGACTTGGCCACATAGCCCTTCACCGCCGTCTGGTCCAGGTCGGCCACATTGATGTTCATGCCCGCGCCGGGCTGCACCACATTGGCCACCACCAGCCCCACCACCAGGGCCAGCGTGGAGAAGAACAGGAAGTACGCCATGGCCTTGCCGAACACGCGGCCCACGGTGGAGAGCTGCGACATGCCCGCGATGCCGGTCACGATGGTCAGGAAGATCACCGGCGCAATGATCATCTTCACCAGCTTGATGAAGGCGTCGCCCAGCGGCTTGAGCGCTTCGCCATAGGAGGGCTCGAAATGGCCCAACAGCACGCCCAGGACGATGGCCAACACCACCTGGAAGTACAGTTGCCGATAGAAGGGCAGCTTCAAGGTCGAGGCTGCTGGAGCGGAATGGTGGTGCATGGGGTGGGTCTCCAAAAATCGCGGGGCGCACCACCGGGGTGCACCCGAAGCGCGTTAAGGGTGCCGTTTGTACTGCTGCAATTTGTTTCAGCCGATAACCTATTGGTATTAGTCCCCAGCCGCCCCATAGGAGAGCACGCGCGCCCATATAGGGTAATCACCTAGTTTCCAAGAGGGTGCGGCACACTCTCCACCGCGCCAGACTGCCCCGCACGCCCTCCACAACCCCCCGTTTTTCCATGCCCACGCCCCGTATTCGCCAACTCTGGACGCTGCTGATCCTGCTGGCGGGCACGGTGGCCAGCATGTTCGCCGCCGGTCAATGGGCCTGGCACCGGTCGCTGCTCGACGAAAGCGAGAGCGTGCAGCGCCAGCTGGGCCTGTACGGGCAGTCGTTGGCGCAGCGCATTGACCGCTACCGCACCCTGCCCGAGGTGCTGGCGCTGGATGCGCAGTTGCTGGGGGCCCTGCAGCGCACCCTGAGCCCCACCGAAGTGCAGCAGCTCAACCTCAAGCTGGAGCAAGCCAACGGCGCCAGCCAGTCGTCCACCCTCACCCTGCTCAACCGCGAGGGCCTGGCCGTGGCCGCCAGCAACTGGCGCACGGCCACCAGCAATGTGGGCGTGGACTACAGCTTTCGCCCCTACGTGCAGCAAGCGCTGGCCCAAGGGCGGGGCAGCTTCTATGGCATTGGCGTGACCACGGGGGAGCCCGGCTACTTCCTGTCGCAAGCGATCCGCGACGAAACCGGCCACGTCCTGGGCCTGGTGGTCATCAAGATTGCGCTGCAGGAGCTGGAGCGCCAATGGCTGCAAACGCCCGACATCGTGCTGGCCTCGGACGCGCACGGGGTCGTCTTTTTGGCCAGCCAGGACGTCTGGCGCTACCGCCTGCTGGAGCCGCTGGACGACGAAGAACGCCGCGAGCTCAACGCCACACGGCAATACGCCGACCAGCCCCTGCGCGCCCTGGACCTGCGGGTGGACGAGCACATGGACAACGGCGGCCGCCTGGTTCAGGTGCAGCCTGCGCACGATATGCCCAGCCTGCCCGGTCGCGCGCTGTGGCAAACCCAGCCGCTGCCCGGCACGCCCTGGCAACTGCACCTGGTGCACGCAACGCACAGCAGCGTGGCCGACAGCCGCTGGGCCGCCGCAGCCGGCGGCGGCGGGTGGCTGGCCCTGTCGCTGCTGGTGCTGTTTGCACGCCAACGCCAGCGCCTGGCCCGCCTGCGCCAGCGCAGCCGCCAGGAGCTGGAAACCGTCCTGCAGCAGCACGCGCAGGAGCTGCGCACCGCGCAAGACGGCATCGTGCAGGCCGCGCAACAGGCCGCACAGCAAACGGACACGGGCCTCTCGCGCAGCCTGGAGCACCTGCCCCAGGGCGTGGTCATCATCGATGCAGACCTGCGGCTGGTGGCCTGGAACTCGCGCTACGTGCAACTCTTTCGCTACCCGGCCGACCTGATGCAGGTGGGCCGCCCCATCGAAGACCTGATGCGCCACAACGCCCGCCGCGGCCTGCTGGGCACAGGCCCGGTGGAAGAAGCCATCGAACGCCGCCTGGCCCACCTGCGCAGCGCCACCCCCCACTTGCACGAAAGCGCCAAGGACGACGGCACCGTGCTGGAGATCCGGGGCAACCCGCTGCCCGAGGGCGGCTTTGTGACCAGCTACGCCGACATCACCAGCTACAAAAACGCCGCGCGTGAACTGCGCTCGCTGGCCGATGCGCTGGAGCAGCGCGTGGCCGACCGCACCCGCGACCTGGACGCCGCGCGGCGCGAAGCCGAGCAGGCCAACCGCTCCAAAACCCGCTTTGTGGCCGCCGCCGTGCACGACCTGCTGCAGCCGCTGAACGCCGCGCGCATGTTCACCTCGCTGCTGCGCAGCCACTTGCAGGGCGATGCCGCGCAACACGCCGCCGACAGCATCGAAGGCGCACTGGCCGCGCAAGACGCCATCCTGGGCAGCCTGCTGGACATCTCGCGCATGGAATCGGGCCAGCTCGATGTGCACATCCACGACGTCGCCCTGGGACCACTGCTGCAGGTGCTGGCCCACAACTTCGGCGTGCTGGCCGAGAGCCAAGGCCTGAAGCTGCGCTGCGTGCCCACGCGCGCCGTGGTGCGCACCGACGAAAACCTGCTGCGCCGCATCGTGCAGAACTTTGTCTCCAACGCCATCCGCTACAGCCGCCAGGGGCGCATCGTGGTGGGCTGCAGACGGGTGAAGCGGGGGGCCGCAGACCACCTGCGCATCGAAGTGCACGACCAAGGCCCCGGCATCCCCGAGGCGCTGCAGCGCGAGATCTTCGAAGAATTCCGCCGCCTGGACGAAGGCCGCGCCGACGACCGGGGCGCAGGCCTGGGCCTGGCCATCGTTGAGCGCCTGGGCCGCCTGCTCGGACATGAGATCGGCCTGCGCTCGCAACTGGGGCGCGGCAGCGTGTTCTGGGTGTGCGTGCCGCTGGGCGACCCGGCCGCCGCGCAGCACACCGCCGCCCCGGCCACCGCCCAACAGCCCAGCGACGACGCACCGCTGCAGGGCAGCAGCGCCTGGGTGATCGAAGACGACGGCCCCACCTGCGCCGCCACGAAGGCCCTGCTGGAGCGCTGGGGCTGCGCAGTGCCCCTGGCAGGTGGCGCCACCCTGGCGCTGGAGCAGGCCCAGCCCGGCCAGGCCCCCCAACTGGTGCTGCTGGACGTGCACCTGGACGCGGGCCACCACGGCCCCGAGGTCTATGCCGCGCTGTGCCAGCGCTGGGGCCAAACACCCGCCGTGATCCTGGTCACCGCCGAGCGCGACGCCACCCTGCGCCGCCAGGCCGCAGAGCGCGGCTGGGGCTTTTTGGCCAAGCCGGTGCGCGCGCCTGCGCTGCGGGCGCTGGTGAGCCAGACGCTGCTGCGGCTGGGGGAAAGCAATAGGAAGTAGAGCTTTTTCACCTTTGGAACTTGAGGGACACCAGGACAGCATCCACAGGCGCCTTGGCTCTCGTACAGTACGGCGTTCACATACACCGAAGCGGAGGACGGAAAGATGAGCGAAGCCATTCTGTATGCGATGGATGCCCCGCGTGTCAAAGACGCTGACGCCGCCGCTGAATTTGTTGAGAAATGGCAGGACAGTAAGAAAGCACCGACCGCGCGCATCGCGGCCTTCTTTGCGCATTTATTGCAAACCTGGCCGACAGACGATCCCGAGAGCACCGTCTGGTACGAAGGTTTTGACAACAACCCACCTGCTGGGCAGATGCTCGCGATGACGTTCGAGTTACGTGAATTCGACACCGAGCGGCTGCAGCAGCTGCGAGCAATGGCCCAGGATCATGGCGTGCACATATTTGATCCGGAAGGCCATGTGCTGTACCTCGCCGATGGCAGCGAAGCCCAAACGGTGTCGATGGCCGCCGCGGTATCTGGCGCGCCCACCCAATGCAAATCTGGCGTTCGCTTTGACGGCGTGTACGAGACGAAACGGGACAAGGGCTGGACCTACCTGTGCTTCACCGCCGATGGAAAGATATTCTGGCAAAGCACCGGGGGCCGCTTCCTCGCCCGAGCAGCGATGGATAGTTTTGCCACAGGCGACTCCTTCATCGTCAAAGGCACCTACAAACCTGCCGAGAACGCGTTCAGCGCACGGCTCAAAGCCTCGTTTGGCTCGTTCAAGATGAATGGCGTCTTGAAGGAAGATGGCCTGCACGTCCATTCGGAGCGCACCAACGGCAGTTATCCGTTCGACTCCGTCTACACCTTCCTTCCGCTGTAGCACGCTATCGATTCGGGTCTGCGCCCCGGGTAGCGCAAAGCGGCCCAGCCGCTCACGCGGTGGATTCAGTCTCCAGGCTCTTGACCAGCACCGCCGCCTGCGTGCGGCTGTAGCACTCCAGCTTTTTCAGGATGGCTGTGACGTGCACCTTCACGGTGTTCTCGGCCAGGCCCAGCTCGGCGGCGATTTGTTTGTTGAGCAGGCCGTCGGCCAGACACAGCAGCACGCGGAACTGCTGGGGGGTGAGCTGGGCCAGGCGGGCGGCCAGCTCGGCGTCAGCCTCAGAGCGCTCGGCTGCCATGGGGGGAAAGCCGCTGTCTCCATCCAGCACAGCCTGGATGGCATCGCCCATGGCCTCGGCGGGGGCCGACTTGGGGATGAAGCCTGCCGCGCCAAACTGCTGCGCGCGGCGGATGACGCGCGGGTGGTCGTTGGACGAGATGATGACCACGGGCAGCTCGGGGTATTCGCCGCGCACATGCAGCAGCGCCGAGAAGCCGCGGGTGCCGGGCATGCTCAGGTCCAACAGCACCAGTTCAATCTCCGGGTGCTCTTGCAGGGCCTGGCCCAGGGTGGCGGCGCTGGCCGCCTCCAGCGTGCGGTACTGGGGCAGGCGCTCGTGCAGCACATGCAGCACGGCGGCGCGGAACAGGGGGTGGTCGTCAGCGACGAGGAGCGTGGGCTCGGACATACGGGGTCATTCGCCTTTCCAGAACGCGGGCCGCGCATAGTGCTGTTTGAGGTATTCGATCCACAGGCGCACGCGCAGCGGCAGGTGCTTGCGCTGGGGGAACACCACGTAGATGCCGTTGGGCGGCGCAGCAAAGTCCTCCAGCACGGCCGCCAGGTGGCCCGCAGCAATCTCGGCCTCCACCTCCCAGGTGCTGCGCCAGGCGATGCCGTAGCCCGCCAGGCACCAGTCGTGCAGCACCTGGCCGTCAGAGCAGTCCAGTGGGCCGCCGGGCTTGAGGTGCATGACCTCGGTGCCGTCATCCGCCAGTGGCATGCGCGCGCCCGCAAGGGCGCCCTCCAAGCCTTCCCCGCTGGCGGTCCGCGGAACGCGGAACGCCCAGCCGCGCGTCTGCGATGCGTCGCTGGAGAGCGTGAGGCAGTCGTGCTGCAGCAGGTCCGCCGGTGCGCGCGGCGTGCCGCGCCGGGCCAGGTAGGCGGGCGTGGCCACGCACAGGCGGCGGTTGTCGGCAATGCGCACGCTCACGAGCGACGAGTCGGGCAAATCCCCCACGCGCACGGCGCAGTCAAAGCCTTCGCCCGCGAGGTCCACCACGCGGTCGCTGAGGTTGAGCGAGATGCTCACGTCCGGGTGCTCGGCCCGGAAACGCGGCACCAGCGGCGCGACGTGGCGGCGGCCAAAACCCGCTGGTGCGGTGATGCGCAGGTGGCCCGTGGCCTTGACGCCGCCTTCGGACACGCTGGCCTCGGCGTTGGCCACGTCGGACAGCAGGCGCTGGCAGTCCTCCAAAAACGCGCTGCCCTCGTGCGTGAGGCTGATGCGGCGCGTGGTGCGCACCAGCAGCTTGACGCCCAGGTGCTCTTCGAGCGCATCCAGCCGTCGCCCCATGATGGCGGGTGCCACGCCCTCGGCCTTGGCGGCCGCCGTGAGGCTGCCGCGCGTGGCCACCGACACAAACGATTCAAAGGCCTTGAGCTTGTCCATGGCAGATGTTTGGAATGAAATTGGCCTCTAGCGCTTTAACAACAAGCGCAAGCAGCTCACTTTTTAATAGCAACAGCACGCCGCTCCACATGGTATCCGCTTTTGCAAAAAAGTCACTGGTTTAGAGATTTTCAGCGTATTTATGCGCATGGATATTTGCAATACAGTCTGTCCATCGTTGCCGTTTCCGGCGTTTCCATCCCTTGTTCCAGAGAGCTTTCCCATGACCGACCGCACTTCCATCCACGGCCTGCAGGTGGCCACCTCCCTGTACCGCTTTGTCGAAGACAAGGTACTGCCCGGCACGGGCGTGGGCAGCGAAGCGTTCTGGAAGGGGTTTGACGCCATCGTGTCGGACCTGGCCCCGCGCAACATCGCCCTGCTGGCCGAGCGCGACCGGCTGCAGACCGAGCTGGACACCTGGCACAAGGCCAACCCCGGCCCCATCACCGACATGGTGGCCTACCGCAGCTTTCTCGAAAAGATCGGCTACCTGGTGCCCCAGCCCGCCGAGGTGAAGGCCACCACCGCCAACGTGGACGACGAACTGGCCACGCAGGCCGGCCCCCAACTGGTGGTGCCCATCCTGAACGCCCGCTATGCACTGAACGCCGCCAACGCCCGCTGGGGCAGCCTGTACGACGCGCTGTATGGCACGGACGCCATCAGCGAAGAAGGCGGCGCCACGAAATTGGGAGAAGGGGACAAGGGCTACAACCCCGTGCGCGGCGCCAAGGTGATCGCGTTTGCGCGGCAGGTGCTGGACGACACCGCGCCCCTGGCCACCGGCTCGCACAAGGATTCGACCGGCTATCGCGTTGAAGGCGGCCAGCTGCTCGTGTCGCTCGCCAACGGCAGCACCACAGGCCTCAAGGACGCGTCGCAGTTCAAGGGCTACCAGGGCAACGCAGCCGCACCCTCGTCGGTGCTGCTGCAGCACAACGGCCTGCACCTGGACATCCAGATCGACCGCAGCACGCCCATTGGCCAATCGGACGCAGCGGGCGTGAGCGACCTGGTGCTGGAAGCCGCCCTGTCCACCATCCTCGACCTGGAAGACTCCGTGGCCGCCGTGGACGCTGAGGACAAGGTGCTGGGCTACAGCAACTGGCTGGGCATCATCCAGGCCACGCTGACCGAGCAGGTCGCCAAGGGCGGCAAGACCTTCACACGCGGCCTGAACCCTGACCGCATTTACACCGCGCCGAACGCAGGAACCGGCAGTCAAGCTGCCGGGGGCGGCGAAGTGCGCCTGCATGGCCGCTCGCTGATGTTCCTGCGCAATGTGGGCCACCTGATGACCAACCCCGCCATTCTGTGGAAGGACGCCCAGGGTCAGGTCCGCGAGATCCCCGAAGGCATCATGGATGCGGTGGTCACAACGGCCATCGCATTGCACGACCTGCAAGGCCATGGCGCCAACGGAATCCGCAACAGCCGCAAAGGCAGCGTCTACATCGTCAAGCCCAAGATGCACGGCCCCGCCGAAGTGGGCTTTGCCGCCGAGCTGTTCGGCCGCGTCGAAAAGCTGCTGGGCCTGCCCGACAGCACCGTCAAGTTGGGCATCATGGATGAGGAACGCCGCACGTCCGTCAACCTGAAGGCCTGCATTGCCGCCGCATCCAGCCGCGTGGCCTTCATCAACACCGGCTTCCTCGACCGCACGGGCGACGAAATGCACACCGCCATGCACGCTGGCCCCATGGTGCGCAAGGGCGACATGAAGACCAGCGCCTGGATCCAGTCGTACGAGAAGAACAACGTGCTGGTGGGTCTGAGCTGCGGCCTGCGCGGCAAGGCGCAGATCGGCAAGGGCATGTGGGCCATGCCCGACCTGATGGCCGAGATGCTCAAGCAGAAGATCGGCCACCCCAAGGCGGGCGCCAACACCGCCTGGGTGCCCAGCCCCACGGGTGCCACGCTGCACGCGTTGCACTACCACCAGGTGAAGGTGAGCGACATCCAGATCGAACTGGAAAAGACCGACGTGAACGCCGAGCGCGACAACCTGCTGACAGGCCTGCTCACCGTGCCCGTGGCCGCCGCCCCGAACTGGAGCGACGCCGAGAAGCAGCAGGAGCTGGACAACAACGCCCAAGGCATCCTGGGTTATGTGGTGCGCTGGGTGGACCAGGGCGTGGGCTGCTCCAAGGTCCCTGACATCAACGACGTGGGCCTGATGGAAGACCGGGCCACGCTGCGCATCAGCAGCCAGCACATGGCCAACTGGCTGCACCACGGCGTGGTGACCGAGGCGCAAGTGCGTGAAACCTTCGAGCGCATGGCCGCCAAGGTGGACAAGCAAAACGCGGGTGATGCGCTCTACCAGCCCATGGCCGGGCACTTCGACACCAGCATGGCCTACCAGGCGGCGTGCGACCTGGTCTTCAAGGGCATGGAGCAGCCCAGTGGTTACACCGAGCCATTGCTGCACGCCTGGCGATTGAAGGTGAAGGCGCATCAGGGCGCCTGAGCTGAGGTTGTACGGCGCTCAGGGCATTGTGTGCGCCCACCCAACAGGCTCACTCTTTTTTTGATAGCTGCTAGCGCTTGATAGTCATGCGCTAGCAGCTATTTTTACTTGCATTGTGCTGGGCTTACAGCCACAGCACGCCCTCCATCGCCTCCCTGCTTCAAGCGGGACGTATCGCTCCCAGCGCGGCGCTTCGCATTCGGCATGGCTTAACAGCCACAGCCACAGCCACAGCCACAGCCACAGTTGCGGTTGCGGTTGCGGTTGCGGTTGCGGTTGCGGTTGCGTTGCACCGTACACTGCATCGACCTCCGATCACGCCAGCACATGGCTCCACGGCCCGCCCGCCCCTTCTTTCCACCATGCCTGCCAACCCGCCCAGCACTGACGCCCTGTGCTTTGCCGCCCGCTGCCCCTTGTGCGAACAGGCCAACAGTTGCGCCGTGGCCGCCGGGCAACCTGCGGAGAGTTGTTGGTGCATGGCTCCCGGCGCGATCTCATCCGGAGCACTGGAAGCGCTGACGCCCGCACTGCGGGGTCTGGTCTGCATTTGCCCAGCTTGCGGGGCGCGCGGCGAGCCACCCCAGCTACCGCCCGCGCCGATATGATTGGCCCCTTGTTCGTGAAATGACGCGCGCAACGCCTGGAGGGCAAATGCCCGGCTAGGACGAAAGCCCTGCGCAAGGGGCCAACAGCCCAAACGCCGCGGTCCCCAGTGTTGGCTCGTCATGGTTTTTTGTTTTTTTACCCACCCATTTGCCTGGAAGCTGATATGCCCACGTACCACATCGAAATGATGGAAGGCCGCACGATCGAACAAAAGAAGAAGCTGGTAGAGGAAATCACGCGCGTTTCCGTCGAAATTCTGGGGGGCTCGCCCGAGTCGGTCGACATCCTGATCACTGATGTGAAACGCGAAAACTGGGCCACCGGCGGCAAACTTTGGCTGGAACGCAGCTGACCCAATGCTCGGCCCGTGCTTGGGGGCTGCGTCTTGTGGCTACTCTGTGTTCTTTTGGGGCGTGCCAGACTGCACCATCCCTTACATGCGGTGATTGACGCGTGACCGGTTCTCCTGGCTCTCCCGGTTCGCTCTCGCTGTTGCGCGAGCGGTATGGCGAACGCTACCGCTGGCTGCTGTTGCTGTCGGTGATGGTGGGGACCATGGCGTCTATCATGTCCTCCACCATCGTGAATGTGGGCATTCCGGACATGAGTCACTATTTCACGCTCGGTCAGGAGCGCGCGCAGTGGGTCACGTCCGGGTTCATGGTGGCCACTACTGTCTCCATGCTCACCACGCCTTGGCTTCTGTCGCGGTATGGCTACCGCGCCACCTATGTGGGCGCCATGCTGGTGCTTCTGTTGGGGGGCGTGGGCGGCGGGCTGGCGCAAGACTTTGGTCTGGTGCTTGCAGCGCGGGTCGCAGAGGGCTTGGCAGCCGGTGTCGTGCAACCCATTCCTGCGGTCATCATCCTTTATGCCTTTCAGCCCCATGAGCAAGGCCGCGCTAGCGGCATCTTTGGCATGGGTGTGGTTCTGGCGCCTGCCATCGGGCCGAGCATCGGCGGCCTGCTGGTGGACTGGTTTGGCTGGCGCTCTATCTTCTTCATGGTCGTGCCGCTGTGTCTTGCCTCGATCTGGATGGCCTACAAGTTTGTACCCGTCACCGCGCCTGGCGGTGTGCAGGCCAATCGGCAAGGTGAGCCACTGGACTGGCGGGGTCTGTTGCTAGGCACCGTCGGAACGTTGTGCCTGCTCAACGGACTGGTGTCGCTGCATGGCGGTTCCATGCTGGACGCCATCGCGCTGTTGGCGGGCTCAGCCTTCGCTGTAGGCGCATTCCTGGCCTGGCAGCGCCGATTGATCCACAAGGGCCGCAAGCCATTGATGGACCTTCGGCTGTTCCAGTACCGGCAATTTGCCATGGGCAGCGTTGTGGCTTTCATTTACGGCACTGCCTTGTTCGGGTCCACCTATCTGCTGCCGGTGTTCATGCAGCTGGGATTGGAGTTGTCAGCATCGCATGTGGGCACGTTAATGCTGCCCGCGGGATTGGTGCTGGCAGCCACCATCGCCGTGGTGGGGCGGCTGGCAGATCGGCAGCCCACACATGTCCTTGTCACCGCGGGCCTGAGCCTGCTGGCGCTCTCTTTCGGGCTTATGGTGTTTGTGGGGCTGGGCTCCCCCCTGTGGATGCTGGTGGCGTTTGCGATTCTGGGACGCATCGGGCTGGGGTTTATTCTGCCTTCGCTGAACCTTGGGGCGATGCGGCCGCTGGACAAGTCATTGATCTCTCAAGGCTCCAGTGCGATTGGCTTCTTGCGTATGCTGGGCGGTGCCGCGGGTGTAAGCCTGTGCGGCATCGTCCTCGAATGGCGGCTAGCAGCCCACGGTGCCTCGCTGTCCGTTGGCGGCAGCAATCCGGAGCGTATCGCAGCCTTTGGCGAAACGTTTTTGATGCTGAGTTTTCTGTGCCTTGTGGCTTTGGTGGCAGCCTGGCAGCTGCGTGAAGCCCAGCCCCGCTGAGTTTCTGAGGATGACTTGTCGCTAGGGGCTGTCTGCTCTTCGGGCATCATCTGGCGCTTCAATACGACATGCTAGAAACGGAATCTTCGCCATGTGCCAACTGCTCGGCATGAACTGCAACGTTCCCACCGATGTGACCTTCAGCTTCAGCGGCTTCGCGCAGCGCGGCGGCAAGACCGACCACCACAGCGACGGTTGGGGGATCGCTTTCTTTGAAGACAAAGGCCTACGGCATTTTGTGGACCACCAGGCGGCAGTGAACTCTCCCGTGGCAGAGCTGATTCGCCGGTACCCCATCAAGAGCAAGAATGTCGTCGCCCACATTCGCAAAGCCACCCAGGGCGTCGTCAGTTTGCAGAACTGCCATCCCTTCGTACGGGAGCTTTGGGGACGCTATTGGGTCTTTGCCCACAATGGAGATCTTCAGGATTTTCGCCCTCGTCTGCACTCGCACTTCCGTCCCGTGGGCGACACCGACAGTGAACATGCGTTCTGCTGGATCATGCAGGAGTTGGCGAAGTCACACGCCACGGTGCCCTCCGTTACCGAACTGTCGTTGACGTTAAAAGAGCTAGCCGCGCAGATCCGTCCTCATGGCACGTTCAATTTTTTATTGTCGAACGGACAGGCTCTGTGGGCACATGCTTCCACCAATTTGTACTACATCGAAAGACGCTATCCCTTTGGATCTGCACAACTGAGTGACGATGACGTGTTGTTGGATTTTTCGAAGGTAACGAACGAGAAAGACGAAGTTGCAGTGATTGTGACCAGTCCGCTGACCACTAACGAGCGATGGAAGGCGTTTGGCAAGGGGGAACTGCTGGTGTTCGAGCAGGGCCGGCAAATACTGCTTTAAGCGGGTGCATGCTTTGCGTGCTGGTGCAACGGACAAGAGCGAGTGGAGCGGTTTGTGCCGCATTGGATGTCATTGCCGCTTGTTCGCGGATCAAGTACGTTTGC
>CAXIRU010000065.1:0-20725 GCA_964031875.1 Acidovorax facilis | reverse complement strand
GTGGCGGTGGCGGTGGCGACCTGAGAGCCATTGCGATAGACGCGGTACCCGGTCACGGCCACGTTGTCGGTGCTGGCGGCCCACTGCAACTGCACGCTGCTGGAGTCTGCTGCGGTGGCGTTGAGCGCTGTGGGCGTGGAGGGTGGCGTGGTGTCGGCCACCGGGGCAGGGGGCGGTGGCGCCGGTGGAGGCGGCGCAGGCGGCGGTGGTGATACCGGTGGGGGCGACACAGGTGGCGGTGGTGACACCGGTGGTGGTGGTGATACCGGTGGGGGCGACACAGGCGGTGGTGGTGATGCCGGTGGAGCCGATACAGGCGGCGCAGACGGAGGCGCCTCAGGTGTCGTGGGGGCTGGCGAAGGCGCCGGTGCCGGAGGTGGGGGTGTGGTTGGTTGCGTGGGAGAGGGTGCAGGCGCTGGGTTTGCCGTGGTCACGGTGTCCTCCGAGCCACCGCCGCAGGCGGACAGGGCCGCGACAGCGCACAACATCAGCGATATCGCGGCCAGACGCTGGGCCTGGCGGGAGGGGTTGTGAGGGCTTGGAGACATTGGAGATACCTGGAGGGGCGCAGGGGCGTGCAGGGTCTGTTGCATGGTGCTGTGCGGGTGTCGGGGAGGTGCCTGGGGGCCTCTGCGCGAAAACTGCGTGCCGCAGGCCGAATGAGCCATCGGATGCTCACGGTGCTGTGAGTCGTGCAGAGGATTCCTTTGGGAAAAGTACCCGCTCAAGGCAAGGTGACTGGCCATCCGTTGGACACGGAGCCTCCGGCATCGACGACATACAGCCAGGCACTGCCCGCCGGGAAACCGCTGCGTCGCAGTGATGCCGTGATGCTGTTGCCGGACCAGGCCGTGGCGGGCAATGGGGTGCGCTGGGTGGCCGCAGCCCAAGTGGCAGCGTTGGCCAGCACCAGCCGTGCGCGGCTGGTGTCGAGGTAGTGGTCGTCGTACCACACGCTCACCCCCTTGGTGCTGGTGGGGTTCAGCCAGTAGTCCATGCCAATCACGAGATAGCTGCAGTTCAGAAGGTGGCTGGCATCGGTGCGCACCTGCAGTGCGTTGCGATGGATCTGCAAATTGCCGTTCACCCACGTGTGGTGTTGCCCGTTGCTCTGCCCAATGTCATTGAGGCGGTAGTACTCCTCGACTTGGTACCAGACGTTTTCTTGCAGCGGGATGACGGTGCCGCTCCCCATGCTCGCCTGGCCTGCCCAGCCCTCATCGCGCGTGCCATCGCGGCTCAGAATCCCTCCCAGAACCCCTCCGGACAGCGATTTGTCCGCGCTGTAGCGGTTGGATGTAGGGTTTGTGGAGAAATAGCTGGAATAGAACTTGGGGCTGCCACCATAGCAATCCCCGCCCACTTCCATGCCACTTCGGTTGAATTTGAGCTGGGTGATCCTGCCCCCGTTGGTGTGGAACTTGATGCGATAGCTGAGGTACAGCGCCTGGCTGCTGAAGCCCGTGACGGCAATGTGCGGAAAAGACTCCTCCACATCGTTGACCGACACGGGGCCAAAGTGGCCTTGGTGCAATAAGGACTTCGTGCCGCTGAAAGCACTGGAGTCATCCACCGCAGTCGAGCCACCGAACCCGCCGTAGTTGCGGTATCCAAAGGTGGACGGTACGGCGCCAGTCGCCCAGTTGTCGAAATCTTCGAATTTCAGGGGCGCCGCCTGAGCCTTGGTCCCAAAGCCATTGCCCGTGACGGTCACGCTGGTCGCACCCAGGCTAGCGTTGGTGATGGAAAGAGCGCCGGGTGTGGTGGCCGTGGCAGAGGTGCTGGCCCCCGACAGGTTGCCCGCCGCATCGACGGCCACCACGTGGAAGGTGTAGCTGGTGGAGGGCGAAAGGCCCGTGGCCGTGTACTGGGTGGTAGTGGCCGTGGCCACCTGAGAGCTGTCGCGATAGACGCGGTAGCCGGCCACGGCCACGTTGTCGGTGCTGGCGGCCCACTGCAACTGCACGCTGGTGGAGCTTGCTGCGGTAGCGTTGAGGGCCGTGGGCGTGGAGGGTGGCGTGGTGTCGGCCACCGGGGCAGGGGGCGGTGGAGGCGGTGGAGGCGGTGGAGGCGGCGGTGGTGATGTCGGTGGAGGCGACACGGGCGGCGGTGGTGATGCCGGTGGAGGCGACACAGGCGGTGGTGGTGATGCCGGTGGCGCCGATACAGGCGGCGCAGACGGAGGCGCCTCAGGTGTCGTGGGGGCTGGCGAAGGCGCCGGTGCCGGAGGTGGGGGTGCGGTTGGTTGCGTGGGGGAGGGTGCGGGCGCTGGGTTTGCAGTGGCCACGGTGTCCTCCGAGCCGCCGCCGCAGGCTGCGAGGCTGCCCACGAGAGTCCATGCCACCAGGGTGGCAGCCGTGAGGCGCTGGCGGTTGCCTGCGCCGTGCGCGGGCAGGGTGCTTGTGTTGATCTGCATAGCGTTCAGGTACCGGGCTGTTTTGTTGGTCCGGCCAGTGCCGGGGCCTCAGTGGGTTGGCTGCCGCTGGCGAGCTGACCCTCTCTCTGTGATTGCGGATTTTCGATCGTAGGACGTCATATGTAACAAGTCGCCGCTTACACGTTGTTAATATTTGTAATGCGAGGAGCAATATGCAGCGCCGCCGCCACGCTCAGGGCGGGACTGTCAAATAGGTGACAGCTGGCGGCCTCTTGTGCGTTTAGCCGCTGATCTGCACCATGTTGTCGTGCACACCACCGCCCGCGTCGCTGGTCCGCGCGGTGGTCTTGGTTGTGTTGGGGCGCAGCAGCGGCTCACATACCCGTGGTGTTGTCGGACAACAAACACTGAAAAACGCTATATTTTTGATAGCTGATTGCGCTTTCTGTGAAAGCGCTAAAGGCCAAATTGATACCCAAATGTGGCTGCTGCGCCGCAAGGCCTGTCAAGCCGGAGACGGCACTGGCTGGCCGGGCGCCTAGGGCGCTGGTACGCTGCGTCGCCATGGAGACAAGAACCCACAACACCCCCCGCAAGGCTGCCGGGCAGCCGCCCTACATCCCCCAGATCCGCCGTTACCAGAACTGGCTGCGCGACCAGCGCGGCCTGCAGTTCGACAGCTACGACGCGCTGTGGCGCTGGTCCACCACCGCGCTGGATGCCTTCTGGCAAAGCGTGTGGGACTACTTTGACCTGCAGTCCCCCACGCCCCACACCGCCGTGCTGGCCAGGAACACCATGCCCGGTGCCCAGTGGTTCCCCGGCGCCCAGGTCAACTACGCGCGGCAGGCGCTGCGGCATGTGGATGCTGCGCATGCCGCCGGCCTGCCCGCCATCATCAGCCGCAACGAAAAGGGCCAGCACCGCGAACTTGCCTGGCCCGAGCTGCGCCGCCAGGTCGCGTCGCTCGCCTTGCACCTCAAGGCCCAGGGCGTGCAGCCCGGCGACCGCGTGGCCGCCTATCTGCCCAACGTGCCCGAGGCCATGATCGCCTTTCTGGCCACGGTGAGCATTGGCGGCGTGTGGAGCATCTGCGCGCCCGACATGGGCACGCACGCGGTGCTCGACCGCTTTCGCCAGATTGAGCCCAAGGTGCTCATCAGCGTGGACGGCGTGACCTACGGCGGGCGCGACCACGACCGTACCGGCGTGCTGGCCGAGCTGCGCGCCGCGCTGCCCAGCGTGCAGCATGTGGTGCTGCTGGGTAATCTGAATGCTACTGTTTTGATAGCTGGTTGCGCTGATTGGACAAGCGCTACCGCCCAAAATGATGCAGAAACGGCGGCCTTTGAGCCGCTGTGGCTTCCGTTTGACCACCCGCTGTGGATCGTCTATTCCAGCGGCACCACCGGGTTGCCGAAGCCCATCGTGCACGGCCACGGCGGCAGCATGCTGGTGGCGCTGCAGCTCAAGGTGCTGCACAACGACATTGGCTGCAGCTACGAGGCCAACAGCTTCGGTGAGCGCTACCACTGGTACAGCTCCACCGGCTGGGTGATGTGGAACGCGCAGATGAGCGGCCTGCTCTCGGGCACCACCTGCGTGATCTTTGACGGTAACCCTGGCGGCAGCAAGGAGCACCCTGACTGGGGCGTGCTGTGGCGCTTTGCGGTCGAGACGGGCGTGACCTTCTTCGGCGCGGGCGCGGCGTTTTTTGCCAACTGCATGAAGGCGGGCATCACGCTGGCCGACTATGGCGACCTCACGCGCATCCGCGCGCTGGGCACCACGGGCTCGCCGCTGTCGCCCGAGGTGCAGGAATGGGGCACGGCGCAGTTTGAGGCGCTGGGCACGCACGATATCTGGTGGAACAACATATCCGGAGGCACTGATTTCTGCGGCGCCTTTATCGGTGGCCACCGCGAGATGCCCCAGGTGCCCGGCGAGATGCAATGCCGCATGCTGGGCGCGGCCGTGGAGTCGTGGGACGCCGAGGGCCGCCCCGTGCAGGACGCGGTGGGCGAGCTGGTGTGTGCGCAGCCGATTCCGTCGATGCCGCTCTACCTGTGGGGAGACAAGGACGGCAGCCGCTATCTGTCGAGCTACTTCGACATGTACCCCGCAGGCCACGGCCGCCAACCGGGCGGTGGTGACGGCCCCGCGAGCATGGGCGCGGTGTGGCGCCATGGCGACTGGCTCAAGATCGATGGGGCCACGGGCGGCTGCATCATCTATGGCCGCAGCGATGCCACCATCAACCGCCATGGCCTGCGCATGGGCACGAGCGAGATCTACAGCGCCGTCGAATCCCTGCCCGAGGTGCTCGACAGCCTGGTGGTGGACCTGGAGTACCTGGGCCGCGAGAGCTACATGCCGCTGTTTGTGGTGCTGCGCCCTGGCCAGGCGCTGGATGATGCCTTGCGCGGGCGCATCAACGGCGCGGTGCGCACCGCTTTAAGCCCGCGTTTTGTGCCCGACGACATCTTTGCCGTGGCCGAGGTGCCGCGCACGCTCAGCGGCAAAAAGCAAGAGCTGCCCATCAAGAAGCTGCTGCTGGGCCAACCCATCGAGAAGGTGGTGAACAAGGACGCGATGGCCAATCCGGGGTGCCTGGATTGGTATGTGGCGTTTGCGGCACAGCGGACTGTGATGCTGCAAAATTCATAGCTATCAGCACTTATTCCATAAGCGCTTTCGGCTTTTTTCTTGAAATAAAGCGTGACCACACGGCCCACATGGCCCAGTCGGCCCAGTCGGCCCACACGGCCCGCACGGCCCGCACGGCCCAGTCGGCCCAGTCGGCCCTGGGTTTGCACGCACCAGCGGCGCTGCGGTCTTAGCCCCCTCTCCCCTGGTGGGAGAGGGTTGGGGAGAGGGGGCTTGTGCAAGGGGCTGTGCCTCATCAACCCCTCTCCCCCGCCCTCTCCCGCAAGGGGAGAGGGGGTTCTGCGGCGTTGCCGCCGGTGGGGGATGCTCCGTCACCCGCCACCTCAATCCAGCTTCGCCCCCGATGCCTTGATCAGCCGCTCCCACACCGGCCGCTCCTTGGCCATGGCCGCTGCAAACAGCGCGGGCGAGCTCTTTTGCACATCAAAGCCCATGGCGGCAATGCGCTGCGCCACATCGGGTTGCTCCGTAGCCTTGCGCACTTCGGTGGCGATGCGCTCCAGCACGGCGGGCGGCGTGCCTGCGGGGGCGCCAAAGGCCAGCCAGCCTGCCACGCGGTAGGCCTCGTCGTTCAGGCCCTGTTCGGCCAGGGTGGGCACGTTGGGCAGGGTGCCCATGCGGCGCTCGCCGCTCACGCCAATCGCCTTGAGCTTGCCGGCATCGATGTGCGCCTTGACCTGCAGCGCGCTGGCAAAGCCGATCTGGATCTGCCCGCCCAGCAGGTCTTGCACCATGGGGGCTTCGCCCCGGTAGGCCACATGGCTCATGTCGGCGTTTTGCGACTGGCTCATGTACGCCCCCGCCAGGTGCGGGTAGGCCCCGGTGCCGTAGGAGCCATACGACACTTTGCCCTTGTTGGCTGCGATGTATTTGAGCAGCTCGGGCCCCGTGGCTACGGGCACGCTGGGGTGGGCCACCAGCACCAGCGGCGCGATGGCAACCTGGTAGATGGGTGCGATGTCGCGTTCGGGGCTGTAGGGCAGCTTGGTGTAGAGGAACTGGTTGGTGAGCATGGAGTTGCTCAGGCCCAGCAGCAGGGTGTAGCCATCGGGCGCGGCCTTGGCCACCGCGTCGGTGCCGATGATGCCGGCGGCGCCGGGCTTGTTGTCGATGACCAGCGGCTGGCCCAGGCCCACCGCCATTTTTTCGGCCAGCACGCGCGCCAGCACATCGGTGGCGCCGCCGGGGGCAAAGGGCACGACGATCTTGATGGGCTTGTTCGGGTAGGCCTGCGCGAACGCAGATGTGCCGGTGCAGGCAGCGGCCAGGGCGGCGGAGACCAGCCAGGTGCGGCGGCTCATCAGGCGGTAGAAGGGCATGGTTTGTCTCCTGTCATGGTTATCCAAATTCACTTGGCGGGCATGCGCCATGCATGGTGGCGGGCCGGGGTCTGGTTGTCACGCCATGGGCTTACGCGGATTGGGGGCTCCCCGTAGCAGGGGCGGGGGTGATGCGCACGGTGAGGGGCAGGGGCGCCAGCACTTCACGCAGGCGGGCTTGCAGCGCGTCTGCACCAGGGCCGGGGGCCACGGTCACGCCCACCGCGTTGTCGCCCTCGGGCTGCACCTGGGGGCGGGGGCCGTCCGGGGCTTGTCCGCAGACCCCGTCGACCAGCGCCTGCACCGTGTGGCAGGCTGCACGCAGGCGGAGGTCGGGTTTGTAGATCTTGCCCACGTTGGTCACCGGCATGGTCTCCAGCACCCGCACCCAGCGCGGGCGGGATACGGCCTCGTCCACGCGTTCGGCGGTGAAGGCCAGCAGTTCGGCTTCGGTCACCTGGGGCGCGCCGGGCACCAGCGTGGCGTAGACCACGGGCAGCTCGCCCGCATAGGCATCGGGCGCGCCCACAGCGGCGCACAGCTGCACGGCGGGGTGGGCGCCCAGCGCGTCCTCGATCACCTTGGGGTCGATGTTGTGGCCGCTGCGGATGATGAGGTCTTTGGAGCGGCCGCTCAGGTGCAGGCGGCCTTGCTCGTCCACAAAGCCCAGGTCGCCCGTGGCCAGCCAGCCGTCCGGGGTGAAGGCTTTGGCGGTGTCGGCTGCATCGAGAAAGCCCGAGAAGAGGTTGGGCGATTGGAAGAGCACCATGCCCGGCTGGCCGGGCGGCAGGTCTTCGCCCGACGCATTGCCCTGCGCATCCAGCGCCACCACGCGCAGCTGCGTGTAGGGCAGCCGCCAGCCCACGCAGCCCGCAGGCGCGTGCACGCCCGGCGGGGTGATGGTGGAGATGCCCGCCATCTCCGTCATGCCCAGGCTTTCATGGATGTGCAGGCCAAACAGGCGCTCAAACCGCGCCGCCAGCTCGGGCGCCAGGATGGCCGCGCCCGTGCGGCAGTAGCGCAGCGTGGAAATGTCGGCCCCGTCCAGCGGCACATTGGCCAGCGCCGCCAGCACGGTGGGCACTGCCGAGAGGTAGGTGCAGCGGTAGCGCTCCACCAGCCGCCAGTAGTTGGCGATCACCTCGCGGTTGCGGAACAGCCCGGTGGTGGGGATGATGGTCTCCACCCCGGCCGACAGCGCCGCCAACGAGCCCGGCAGCACCCCCGCCACATGGAACAGCGGGTAGCCGTTGATGCCCACATCCTCGGGCGTGATGCCCTGCATCTGCACGCAGCCCCAGGCCGTGAACACCTGCGCGCCGTGGCTGTGGCGCGCCAGCTTGGGCGCGCCCGTGGTGCCGCCGGTGTGGAAGTACGCAGCGATGTCGCTGGCCACGATGCGGCGGCGGCTCACCAGGTGGTCGCTGGGGTGCTGGTGGCGCGCGGCCAGGTCCACCACGCCCGCGGGCAGCGGGCCTGCTGCGCCAGGGGCTTCGTTGTGCGGGGCCACGCGCAGCAGCGTCTGCAGGGTGGGCACCAAGGTGCGCAGGCGCAGGGCTTTGCTCCAGTAGCCCACATCACCTTCAGCGCCATAGGCGATCAACACCTTGGCGCGGGCCAGCGTCATCATGGCCGCGATCTTCTCGTCGGTGAGCATGGGATTGAGCGGCTGCACGATGCCCGCCGCCTCGCCGCCCCACAGGGCCAGGTGGTATTCCAGGCAGCCGGGCAGCAGCACGGCCACCGCGTCCTGCGGGCCCACGCCCAGGTGGTGCAGCAGGTTGGCCGTTTGGTGGATGCCGGTGAGCAACTGGGCATACGACCAGCGGATGGGCTCGTCGGTCGGGTGGGCCGTGGGCAAAAAAGTCAGCGCCGTTTTGTCGCCAAAAGCGTGGGCCGAATTCACAAAGATTTCGTAGGTGCTTTGCACCGGAAGCGCCTCGGCCAGGGGGCGGGCTTCAAGCCGCTGCACATCCTGCAGGCTGCGCACGGGAAAAGCGCGTGCGAAGGGTGATTGGGGCGGGGGCGTTTGGGGGATGGGCATGGTGTTGTCTCTGGGTTCTGGGGGCGAACACGTCGGCCGCCGTGGAGTGGCAGATGCGGCATCGTCCTACTGCGTTGCGCCCGCTGGGTGGCGAGAGTCTGTCTGCGTACCGGAACAAAAGCAGTCACGCACATGTCAGTGCCGGAATGCCTCCGCAGCGCGCCCATAATGGACGCTTGCTTTTTTTTTGCGCAGACCGGAATCCAGCCACCACCGGGGCCCTGGGGCGAACCGCTTGTCTGAGCCCTGGTTTGCCCAAGTCATGACCCTGTTGTTTGCCACTGCGCCTCTTGCGACGCCCCTTCCATGAACACTCCGCAGCCGCCCAAACGCTTTTCGATGATCCGCGAGTTCCACCTGGCCGACTGGTTCACGCTGGGCAATGCAGTCTGTGGCGTGGGCGCGCTGTTTTCGGCCATGACCTACCTGGAAACCGGCGATGTGCTGCACGTGTACTACGCCTGCGCTCTGGTGCTGGCCGCACTCATTTTTGACGTGCTGGATGGCCGCATTGCCCGCTGGCGCCAGAAAAGCTCGGCCATGGGCCGCGAACTGGATTCGCTGGCCGACGTGATCTCTTTTGGCGTGGCCCCGGCCATCATTGCCTACGGCTGCGGCATGCAGGGCCTGTACGACCGCATCGTGCTGGCCTACTTTGTGGCCTGCGGCGTGTCGCGCCTGGCGCGCTACAACGTCACGGCAGAAACGCTGTCGGAAGGCACGGGCAAGGTGAAGTACTTCGAAGGCACACCCATCCCCACCTCCATCGTGCTGGTGGGCCTGCTGGCCCTGGCCGCGTGGCTGGGCGCCGTGCGCGAGAACCTGTGGTTTGGCAAGCTGCTGATTGGCGGCTTCACATTGCACCCGCTGGTGCTGCTGTTTGCGGTGTCGGGGTCGCTGATGATCAGCCGGATTCGCATTCCCAAGCTCTGAGCCACTGGCTGCCCTGCCATCTCCTGTCCTGTCGTTCTGGATGTTGAACACCATGGCACTCCAAAAAATCGCTGCGTTTTCCGACGGCGCAGAGGGCGGCAACCCCGCCGGTGTGTGGATCGGGGACGAACTGCCCACCTCTGCGGACATGCAGCGCATCGCCGCTGAAGTCGGTTTTTCTGAAACCGCGTTTGCCGCCCCGCTGGGCGATGGCCGTTGGAAGGTGCGCTACTTTGCGCCCGAGAGCGAGGTGCCTTTTTGTGGCCATGCCACCATCGCCCTGGGCGCAGCACTGGCGCAGCACTGGCGCAGCGCGAGGGCGACGGCGTTTGTGCGCTGTCGCTGAGCCGGGCCGAGATCACGGTCGAAGGTCGCCGCCAGGGCGATCTGGTGCAGGCGGCGCTGCAGTCGCCCGCCACACGCAGCGGGCCTGCGCCTGCCGCGTTGCTGGCCGATGCGCTGGCCCTGTTTGGCCTGGGTGCCTCTGATCTGGACCCGCGCATCCCGCCTGCGCTCATCCATGGCGGTGCCGACCACCTGGTGCTGGCCCTGCGCAGCCGTGCGGCGCTGGCGGCCATGCAGTACGCGCTGGACGCCGGCCGCACGCTGATGGTGACCGCCGGGCTGGTCACCATCGTGCTGGTGTTGGTGGAGTCCGACCGCCTTCTGCACACCCGCAACGCTTTTGCCTCGGGCGGCGTGCTCGAAGACCCAGCTACAGGTGCCGCCACCGCCGCGCTGGCGGGCTACCTGCGCGACCTGGGCTGGCCGCACGGCGGCGCCATCGACGTGGTGCAGGGCGAGGACATGGGCATGCGCTCGCGCCTGCGCGCCGAGATCGGGCCGGTGGCGGGCAGCTCCATCCGGGTGTCGGGCACAGCACGGTGGATGAAC
The DNA here is from genome assembly GCA_964031875.1 of Acidovorax facilis. Classification (GTDB taxonomy): domain Bacteria; phylum Pseudomonadota; class Gammaproteobacteria; order Burkholderiales; family Burkholderiaceae_C; genus Acidovorax; species Acidovorax facilis_A. The sequence continues at coordinate 10,491 of CAXIRU010000065.1, read as the reverse complement.
GACGGCGAATGAGTGTTGGTTGCTATAAATAATATAGCTAATAGCGCTTGATGGTAAAGCGCTAGAGCTTGTTTTGGCTTGAGTTTTGCGCTGCGCGCCCAGGCCCTGACAGCGGCAGCGCACCTGGAAGGGCACCTGGCGGTGAATCTGGCAGGGCGTCCATCTCTTGCCGGAGCCATTGCACCAGGCACAGTGTCTCGGGCGACGGGTCTGTGGCCGTGCCAAAGTAGTGCCGCGTCAGCGGCAGCCGCAAGCTGGGCAGGGGCGACACCAGCCGCCCCGAGGCCAGGTCGTGGGCAATCAGCGACACCGGGGCCACGGCAAAGCCCAGCCCGTCCACAGCGGCCTGCAGCACAAAGTGCAGGTGGTCAAACTGCAGGCAGCTGGCGGGCTGGAGCGTTGGCCGGTTCACCTGCTTCTTCCAGCTTTCCCAGTCCTTGCTGCGCGACTTGGACAGCAGCAGCACGTGGGACGACAACGCCTCGGGCCGCGTCACCGGGCGCTGGGCGAACAGCGCCGGCGACCCCACCACCAGTGCCTCGTCTTCCAGAAACGGATGGACCTGCATGCCCGGCGGCCACCCGCGCGGGCCGCGCCGCAGGGCCAGGTCGAAAGCCTCGACCGCGTGGTCGGGTGCCAGCGTGCTGGTGATGACCCGGGGTTCGATGTCCGGGTGCTGTGCCACAAAACCCGGCAGCCGGGGGATCAGCCAGCGCACCGCAAAGCTGGGCCGCACGTTGATCTTGACGCTGCGCAGCCCGGCATCGCCGCGCAGCGACTGGGCGGCGGCGCCGATCTGCGCGAGCGCAGGTCCGACCTGCGCATGGAACTGATGCCCTGCCGCCGTGAGCAGCACCTGCCGCGTCTTGCGCTCGAACAGCTCCACGCCCAGGTGGGATTCCAGCGCTTTGATCTGGCGGCTGATGGCGCTGTGCGTGACGTGCAGCTCCAGCGCGGCGCGGGTAAAGCTCTGGTGGCGCGCCGCCGCCGCAAAGGCGCGGACCGCGTTCAGCGGGGGCAGGCGGGGTGACATGCGTGCAATTTTGTCACGCATGGGGCGCAGCACCGCGGTGGAAGGTGTGCGTACGGCCCATCGTGCGCCTTCAAATGCTATTAAATTAATAGCTTTCAGAGTTGCCAGTAAAGCGCTAGGAGCCTTTGGGGCATATTTGGCTGGCTGAACGTCACGCCACCGCTGGCCGCCGGTTCACCAGCACGATGCCCGCCGCCACCAGCACCAGCGCTGCTACCAGCCCGGGCGTGATCGGCTCACCCAGCCATAGCGCACCAAACAGCAGCGCAAACACGGGCGTGAGGAACACAAACACCGAAATCTTGGTCGCCGGGTAGTGCGCCAGCATCCACATCCAGGCCAGGTAGCTCACAAACGCGCCCACCAGGGCTTGTACCAGCAGTGAGCTCCAGGCAAACGCGCTGAAGTGCCACACCCAGGCCTCGCCCAGGCCCAGCGACAGCACCGGCAGCACGGCCGTGCTCACGCTCACCTGGTAGAACAGTTGCTTGGCCGGGGCCACGCGCGCCAGCGGCGTGGTGCGGATGACCACCGTGGTCAGCGCCCACATCAGCCCGGCCGCCAGCCCGAGCAGATCGCCCAGCCAGGCCTGGGGCAGGGCGGCGTTGGCGGGGCCCAGCAAGCCGTCCCCCAGCGCCAGCCCCACGCCCACAAACGCCGCAGCCAGGCCCAGCCACTGCCAGCCCTGCAGCCGCTCGCCGGGGATGAAGCGGGGCAGCAGCAGTGCCACCCAGAACGGCGATGCATACAAAAACACTGTGAGCCGTGAGGCGCTGGTGTACTGCAGGCCCAGGTAAATGCACGCAAACTCGCCCGCAAACAGCGCCCCGGCCAGCAGCCCGGCACGCGTGGCCCCGGCGGGCTCGCCCGTGCCGGAAAGGCCTACACCACGCCACGAGCACCAGGCCGCTACCGCGACCGTGGCCAGCGCAAAGCGCACAAAGGCCTGGAACACGGGTGCCACCTCGGCCACTGTGGCCTTGACCAGCACCTGCTGGAAGCCCCAGAACATGCAGCAGGCCAGCAGCAGGGAAATCGCGAGGGTGTCGAGGTGGGTCTTGCGAGAGAGTGCCATTGGCGGCGCCGTGCGTCGTTCGGTTCGCGGTCAGGGGCAGGGCCAGACGCCGCCGCTGCGCGTGAACATCGCGCCCCCGAAGAACAGCGCATTGCCGTCGCTGGCCAGGGCCCAGGGCGTCCAGGGCAGTGCGCGGGGCATGACCGCCTGCCCTTGGAGTTGCCATGTGCCGCCTGCGCGCGACAGCAGCGCAATACGCTGGGTTTCGGTGCTGCCCGGCCCTGCGGCGCCGCACACCCCCTGCCCCGCCACATTGGTGGTGTTGACGGCGAGGGTGCTGCCGTCGCTCGACAGCGCCATGGCCCCGTACTCGGGACCTCCCGAGATGGGCGGCGAGTAGATGGACAGGGTGGCTGGAATGCGCCCCTGCTGGGTCCAGGCGCCACCGCCATTCTGCGAAAACACCAGCACCAGGGGCGTGGCGGAAGTCCGCAGCAAATCGCGGTCGGTCACGGCCAGGGTGCCGCCGTCTCCCGACAGGGCCAGCGACGCAATATAGGTGCCTTCGGCATTCAGGGAGGCCTGTGGCGCCCAGGTGGTCCCGGTGCGGGCGTAGGTGAACACGGCGCTGGACGCAGAGGCACCACCGCCGCTGCCTGCGGCGGGGATGACCGCCGAGACGGCCAGCAGGTTGCCATCGGTCGACAGCGCCATGTGATCGGCGATTTCGGCCTGGCAGGGCTGCGGGCAGCCCGCCGGCGCACCGGCCGCGTCCAGGCGGGCTTGCTGGCTCCAGGCACCCGCGCTGCGCTGGTAGACGTAGACCGCATCGGCGACGACGCGGGAGCCCAAATCGCCCCAGACCTGCTTCATGGACCGAACCGCTAGAGTGCCGCCGTCAGCCGACAGCAGCATCTGGTCGACGAAATAGGTGCCGGACTGCAACGACGCCTGCTGCTGCCAGGGTTGGCTGGTGCTGCTGCGTGCGAAGACGAGCGTGGTGGTGGTCGCGCCCGAACTCGCGCCGCGCAGCGCCAGGGTGAGCCCATCCCTGGACACCATCGCGTAGCGTCCGTAGGCGCTGGCCGAGGTGAGGAGCGGTGCGCGCCCGGAGGGGAATTCGTAGCTGATGCCCTTGGCAATGTCAAAGGGCGTGGCATCCGTGAACCCACCGCATCCGCCTGCATTGCACGCGCGCAGGCGATAGATGGCGTTGAGGCGCGCCGATACGGGGGTGGGGGTGTTTGCCAGAGCACCGACGAAATTTTGCGATGTGTCTTGCTGGTAACGGAAGCCGGCCCGGGACGTCTCGGTGTAATCGTCCACCTTCGCTTCGGGCAGGGGGCCTTGTCCGTCCGGGTCTTCATGCAGTTCGTAGCGGGTCGCCCCCGGCGTGGGGCTCCAGCGGAACTGGGGGCTGCCATATTCCACCGCGATCGCGAAGTTCGCGGGCGCTGCCACGGGGGCAGTGGGAGGAGGGGGCGGTGTGGTGTCGTCGGAGCCTCCGCCGCAGCCAACCAGGGCCATCGTGGCGCAGCCCAGTAACCAAGCGGTTTGCAGAGGATTCATGGCGCGAAATAGTCCAGGAAGGTTCCTGGAGGCTGGGGACGTATCAAACATTCGGCTCTCCATTTCAAACGAGGGCGCGCGCGGTGTGACGGGCTGGGCTGGAGATCGTCGACAGGCTTCTACAGCGCTGCGATTACACCATCCAGTTGCGGATCTGATGTGTCATCGTTGTCCTACAACAGCCAGGGTGGGGCGGCTGGCGGCGTCCGGGCGCCATGCAACGCCCTTTAGAGCACTGCCGCGCTGGGGCTGCTGATGGTGTGGCCGCTGCTGCCAGGAGCAGCGGGGCATCCTGCGCCAGCGCAGCGCAGCGCATGGCGCAATGGGGTGGCGTGCGCGCCTCAACGGACGCCCGGCATATCGACAACTGGGCCTTGCACTCTGGAACATGCAAACTCGCACGCAAACAGCGCCCGGGCCAGAAGCCCGGCGCGGGCCGCCGCCGACAGCCGCACTCCGCGCCACAGGCATCAGACCGCCACGGCAACGGTGACCAGCGCAAAGCGCACAAAGGCCTGCAACACGGGCGCCACCTCGGTCACCGTGGCTTTCACCAGCATCTGCTGGAAGCCCCAGAACATGCAGCAGGCGAGCAACAGGGAGATGGCGAGCGCGTCCAGGTGGGGCTTGCGGGTCAGGGGCATCGCGCAGTTGCTAGCAGTTCAGTAGATCAGGGGCATGTCCAGGTGCCGTTGCTACGTTTGAACCGCGCTTTCTTGTAGAGCAGTTCATTGCCATCGCGGGACAGCGCCCACGAGCTACCGCTGTCGTATCCGCGCGAGATAGCTGCTTGCCGTTGCCATGCAGTGCCGTTGCGTTGAAACAGTGCCATGTAGTACCCATCGTTCGACAGGGGGCCACACGAAAGATCAGCGGTATCGACAGCGCGTCCGGAGGAGTCTCCTGAACGATTTTGCGCCAAGACTGCGAGGGTGTTGCCGTCGTCGGACAGTTTCATATCGCTGTAAGTACCTGCCGCAATGTCTACGAAGTACCTGATACCCACAGGAATGCTGGCTTGCTGGCTCCAGGTGCCGTTGCTGTGCTGGGTGAAGACCGTGGCGAAGGACGGGGTGCTCCCGTCCCGATAAGTGGCTCCTTGGTTCACCACCAAGGTCTTGCCATCACGTGCCAGAGCCATGAGTTCGGCGGATTTTTCGCCTGTTTCTAGCAAGGCTTGTTGAGACCAAGTCGCCCCATCACGGCCGTAAATGACGATGGTACCCATGTTCTTGCCGGTGGTTGGCGAGGAGAAATCGAACGACCCAGCCAGCAGGCTGCCGTCAGCCGATAGTGCCCATTTGTTGCCATAGATCGCGCATGGCTGCTGGCATTCCGATGGGATGTTGCTGGGGGTCAAGACGGCTTGTTGGCTCCAGGTACTGCCACTGCGCTGGTAGATGTAAGAACGTGTCCCGTAGGGGGTTGCGTTATCTTTGAATGGTACAAATTCATCGACGGCCAGGGTGTTGCCGCCGTCGGACAGCGCCACGTTGACCCCGAACTGAGGATTACCGGAGCGCAGCAGTGCCTGCTGCTGCCATGGATTGGCGCTGCTGCTGCGTGTAAAGACGAACACGGTGGAATTTGCATCGGCGCTGGGCTGGGCGATAGCGAGTGTGAGACCGTCTTTCGACAACGAGTGGAAGATGGGGACTTTTCCGGAAGGAAATTCGTAGCTGGGTTCGTTGACGATCGGCCCTGTAAAGCTACCGCATCCTTTGGCATCGCATGCACGCAGTCGGTAGGTGGTATTGATTCGCGCCTCCAGGCCAAGGGCAGCCGTGTTGGCATCGTAGAAGGTTCCAGTGAATGTCTGCGAATCCATAGACTGGTATCTAAAACCATTCTGCGCCCAGGCTGCGTTGTTGGCATTGGTCGCCTTGGTCTCAGGCAGCGGACCCGGGCCGTCTGGATCAACATGCAGCTCGTAGCTGACGGCACCTGGAGTTGCGGTCCATTGGAGGCTCAATGCAAAGGTGAAGTTCGTAGGAGCCGCCAGGGTGGATGGAGGCGGTGTTGTATCGTCCGAGCCACCCCCGCAGCCCGCCAAGGCCAGTGCCGAGCATCCGAGGGCCAATGTCGTTCGCAGGGGTGGCATGGCGCGGGAGAACTTTGGGATCATCCGGGTGGGCAGGATCAACATCAATGCGCTTCCTTGTCGCTGAAGTGGGAGTGAGGCCGGTGTCGTACTCCGCAGTGTTTGGCGGTGGCACGTTGGACCATTAGACCATCGCTGTGTGCCGCCTGTTGTTGCTTCGCACCCGTTTCCATAGGGGGGCTCGCTGCACACTCGACTTGCATACAGGCTCCAAGCAGGCACGCTCCGTTACGCGGTCGGGTTGTCCCGCGCAGTACACTTTGCCGTTTTGGAGTGGCCTTTGGCCTAACCGCGTAGCGCCTCTGGCGTGATATACCCCCCCACAATCCATTCATGGCCCTCACGACGGCGGCGCAGTCCCGCACCAGCTTTGATCTCAAGAGCGCCTCGCTGCCCGTGGTGGCCGTGGTGCTCAAGACCACCGACGCCGCACAGTTTGCCGCCGACCTGGCTGAGCGCGTGGCTGACGCCCCGGGCTTTTTCGACAACGACCCGGTTCTGATCGACCTGGCCGCCGTGCGCGAAGCCGAGGCGCCCATCGACTTTGCCGCCATCGTGGCCGCGCTACGCCAGCACAACACCTTGCCTGTGGCCGTGCGCGGCGGCAGCCCCGACCAGATCGAGGCGGCACGCGCCGCAGGCCTGGCCGTGGCGCCCGATGCGCCCCCCGCGCGTTCCGAGGCACCCGCGCCGGTGCAGGAGGTGGTGCGCGAGGTGATCCGTGAGGTCGAGGTGGAAGTGGTGCGCGAAGTACCCATGCCCGGCCCCGGCACTGTGGTGGTGGACAAGCCCCTGCGCTCGGGTCAGCAGGTGTACGCACGTGGCGCCGACCTGGTGGTGATGGCCGTGGTGAGCTTTGGCGCCGAGGTGATTGCCGACGGCAACATCCATGTCTACGCCCCGCTGCGCGGCCGTGCGATTGCAGGGGCGCGCGGCAATACCGAAGCCCGTATTTTTTCGACCTGCCTGGAGCCGCAACTCGTCTCCATCGCAGGCATCTACCGCACCACCGAGACCGAGCTGCCCGCCGATGTGCGCGGCAAACCGGCCCAGGTGCGGCTCGAAGGCGAGAAGCTCCTCATCGAGCCGCTTGCCTGACCCTTATTTCCCATTCGTATCAACCCCACAGAGAATCAGCAACACATGGCCAAAATCGTCGTCGTGACCTCCGGCAAGGGTGGCGTGGGCAAGACCACCACCAGTGCCAGCTTTGCCACCGGCCTCGCCCTGCGCGGCCACAAGACCGCCGTGATCGACTTTGACGTCGGCCTGCGCAACCTCGACCTCATCATGGGCTGCGAACGCCGCGTGGTGTATGACCTGATCAACGTGATCCAGGGCGAGGCCAACCTGAACCAGGCGCTCATCAAGGACAAGCAGTGCGACAACCTGTTCGTGCTGGCCGCCAGCCAGACGCGCGACAAGGACGCCCTGACCCAGGACGGCGTGGAGAAGATCCTCCAGGACCTGGCTGAGATGGGCTTTGAGTACATCGTCTGCGACTCGCCTGCTGGCATCGAAAGCGGCGCCCTCATGGCCATGCACTTTGCGGATGAGGCGCTGCTGGTGACCAACCCCGAGGTCTCGTCAGTGCGCGACTCCGACCGCATTCTGGGCATGCTGGGCAGCAAGACCAAGCGTGCCATCGATGGTGGCGAGCCGATCAAGGAGCACCTGCTCATCACCCGCTACAACCCCAGCCGCGTGCAGGACGGCCAGATGCTGAGCCTGGAAGATATCCAGGACATTTTGCGCATCAAGCTCATCGGCGTGATCCCCGAGTCGGAAGTGGTACTGCAGTCGTCCAACCAGGGCACACCCGCCATCCACGCCCAGGGCACTGATGTGTCCGAGGCTTACAAGGATGTGATCGACCGCTTTCTGGGCGCTACGGACAAGCCGCTGCGTTTTATCGAGGCGGAAAAGCCCGGCTTTTTCAAACGTCTGTTCGGGAGCAAATAAGCCATGGCTTCTTTCCTCTCCTTCCTCCTCGGCGAAAAAAAGAAAACGGCCAGCGTGGCCAAGGAACGCCTGCAGATCATCCTGGCGCATGAGCGCAATGGTCGAAATGCGTCCGAGCCCGACTACCTGCCTGCGCTGCAGCGCGAACTGGTGGCTGTGATCTCCAAGTACGTCAAGATCAACCCCGAAGACCTCAAGGTGCATCTGGAACGCCAGGACAACCTGGAAGTGCTGGAAGTCAAGATCGAGTTGCCCGACACGGTGCGTTGAGCTCCGATACCCACCAGCTCCAGAAACACTTTCAACAGGTTCCAAGCCCGCCCCGCAGCCCTGCGGCGCGGGCTTTTTTTTGTGCCGGTGTTGCGGTGGCTGGCGTGACAATTGCTTAAAAGTCAGGGTAAACCCTATGTCTGTAGGCAGAAAGCATTTTGGTGGACACAACCTGGAAACTCAGCTGGCAGCGTGCCAGCAACCATGAAGGCTTTACACGCGGCGCGCGTGCATTTGTGGCGCTGGCCGTGGTGCTGCTGTATGGCTGGTGGGCCGACTGGCAGACCGAGCTGATGCCCGTGCTGCTGGGCGTGATTGCCAGTGCCCTGACCGAGACCGACGACAGCTGGCGAGGCCGCTTGCGTGCGCAGTTGCTTGCCATGGCCTGCTTCACGCTGGTGGCGCTGGCCGTGTGTGCAGCGGTGCCCTTGCCCTGGCTGCTGATGGCTGTGATGGCGGTGTCGGCCTTTGCCTTCACCCTGCTGGGGGCGCTCAGCGAGCGTTACCGCGCCATTGCCTTCGGCTCGCTGGTGCTGTTCATCTACGAAGCCCTGGCCGCCCACGGCAGCCGCGAAGCCGCCATGGCGGCCACCCCCCTGATGCTGGGCGGGGCCGCCTGGTACGGCGTGGTGTCAGTGCTGTGGAACGTGGTCATGCCCCGTGCCCCCGTACGCTACCGCCTGGCCAAGCTCTACGCCATGCTGGGCGAATACCTGCGCCTCAAAGCCCTGCTGCTGGAGCCCGTGCGCGACGAAGACCTGGAGCGCCGCCGCATGGCGCTGGCACTGCACAACGGCCGGGTGGTGGATGCGCTCAACGCCACCAAGGAAAGCCTCATCAGCCGCATGGGCCGGGGCACGCCGTCCGTGTGGCTGCAAACCGCCATGCACCAGTACCTGGCCGCGCAAGACGTGCACGAGCGCGTCAGCTCCTCGCACGAGCACTACGACCTGCTGGCCCAGTCGTTCTTCCACAGCGATGTGCTCTACCGCTGCCAGCGCGTGCTTGCGCTGCTGGGTGAGCAGGCGCTCAAGTTCTCGGTCGCCATCCAGCAGCAGACCGAACCCCTGCACTCGGGCGTCACCACCCGCGCCATTGAAGACATGGAAGCCGCCCTGGCCCACCAGGAAAAGATTGCACACGCTGAGCCCAGTGCCACGCAGGCCCGGCCCCTGCGCTCCCTGCGCGCCCTGGGCCACAACCTCACCGCCCTGGCGGGGGTGTTTGCGGGGGCTCTGGCGCTGCCGGTGGACGAGCCCGGCAACACCCGCACAGCGGTAGACCACAGCCTGTTTGACCGCGAACCCCGCACCCTGCGCGACGCCTGGGCCCGCGTGCGCGCCCAGTGCAACGCCCAGTCGCCCTGGCTGCGCCACAGCGTGCGCCTGAGCCTGTCGCTGGTGCTGGGCTTTGCCGTCATGCAGGCCACCGCCGACCCGCATGGCTACTGGATCTTGCTGACCATCGTGTTCGTGAGCCAGCCGCAATACGCCGCCACGCAAACGCGCCTCATGCAGCGCGCCAAGGGCACGGCCATCGGCCTGGCGCTGGGCTGGGCCGTCATCCAGTTATTCCCCGGCAACTTCATCCAGGCCGCCCTGCTGGTGCTGGGCGGGGCCGTGTTCTTTGGTGCGCGCCACACCCGCTACGTGCTGGCCACCGCCGCCGTCACCACCTTGCTGCTGCTCAGCTTTCACCAGATGGGCATGGGGCAGGGCGTGATTTCGGCCCGGCTGCTCGACACCGCCGTGGGCTGCCTGATTGCCGCGGCCGCTGCATGGCGGGTGCTGCCGCACTGGCAGTCACGCCAGTGGCCGCACTTGGCCGCCCAGGCCCTGCAAACCCAGGCCATCTACCTGCGCGAAATTCTGGCGCAGTACCAAAGCGGCAAGCGCGACCACCTAGCCTATCGCCTGGCCCGCCGCAACGCGCACAACGCCGACGCGGCCCTGTCCAACTCGTACAGCGCCATGCTCAAAGAGCCCCTGCGCGTGCGCGGCAACGCCGAGGTAGTGGCCAACTTCCTGCGCCTGTCGCACACCCAGCTCAACTACCTCTCGGCCCTGGGCGCGCAGCGCGGCGGCGCATCCGCCCAGCCCATGGACGAAGCCATCCAGGTCTCTGCCCAGGCCCTGCTGCAATCCCTGCAAGAGCTGGCCGAAGAGCTGGAACGCGCCCAGCGCGACATGGACGGCCCCCGCCAGCGCGGCAAACGCCACCCCTTAGCCCAGGCCCCCGCCGTGGCTGAGGTGCTGCGCCAGTTCGGCCCAACCCCACCCGCCGTGCCCGCCCAGAGCTGGATGGCGAACCAGCTGTTGCTGGTGGGCAAGGTGTTTCCGCAGCTCAGGGAACAGGCGCGGCAGATGGTGGAGCGGGGGTGAGAAGGAAGTAGCCAGCCATCTTCTCGCTGGCTCATGCGGCAAGCCAGCAATGCCGATGTAGTCAAGTGCCTGTTTGGCCTGGCCCTGCGCCAAAGCCTGGGACTGATTCAGAGCCCGCTGCATTTGGCGGGCCTGGACTGGCGAGTGCCCGACTTCAGCA
>CAXIRU010000064.1:0-16230 GCA_964031875.1 Acidovorax facilis | reverse complement strand
TGAAGATCGGCGTGCAAGCTAAGCGCAAGCGCGCTGGCTGGAATCTGGCTTACTTGGGGCAGCTATTGGGCATCGCTGATTAGATGCGATTGCCCTGGCCACTGAAGGTGTTTGCTATAAATAAAATAGCAATTGGTGTTGCCCATTGAGCGATGGACGCCAAAATGCTTCAAAAATCAGCGGTCAGCGTCCAGTGTTGGGTCTGCTGGGTGCTGGGGTGGTCCAGAGCCAACTCCCCGGCGTGCAACAACAAGCGCGGTGACTGTGCCTGGGATGCTGCATCTGCATAGAGCGCGTCTCCCAGGATCGGATGGCCCAGGGCGGCCAAGTGCAAACGCAACTGGTGCGTACGGCCGGTAACGGGTTCCAGTTCCACGCGGGTGGTGCCTGCTGACGCGTCGCGGGCCAGGATGCGCCATCTGGTGTGGCTGGGTTTGCCGTGCTTTGCATCAATCACGCGCAGCGGGCGTCGTTCCCAGTCGGCAGCGATGGGCAGGTGGATGTCTGCCCAAGTTCCACGGGGTTCGTCCATCAGGCCTTGCACAACCGCGACGTAGCGTTTGTGGATTCTTCGTTGTTCAAACGCTAGGCTTAATTGCCGTTGCGCGTCGGCATGCCGTGCCATCAGCACCAGGCCCGAGGTGGCCTGGTCCAGCCGGTGCACGATGAGCGCACCGGGCCAGCGTTCCTGGGCACGTGCGCTCAGGCAGTCTTGTTTGTCGGGGCCGCGTCCGGGCACACACAGCAGGCCTGGCGGTTTGTGCAGTACCAGCAGGTCGGCATCTTCATATACCGCCAGAACAGTGTGGCTTGAGGGTTCTTCAAGGTGCATGGACCGAGACCAACCTGTGCACCGTGGCGCAAAGCTCTTCCACATCATTGGGTTTATGGATCAACGCGCTGGCGCCTTCCGCCAAAGCAGCCTGCTCGATTTCTGCCGTGACGTAGCCTGAGGCCAATGCCACAGGCAGGTTAGGGCGGATGAGGCGTGCCTCGCGCACCAGATCCACGCCGCAGAAGCCTGGCATGTTGTAGTCGGTCACCAGCAGGTCAAAGGCCTGCGGGTTGGCACGCAGCGCTGCGGTGGCCTCGTGCGGGTCGGTGTAGCCGCTGACTTCATAACCCCGGCGGCGCAGGAGACGCTGTACCAAAAACACCAAGGCCTGGTCATCATCTACGTACATCACATGGTGTCTTTTGTGCGGTGCGCTGCCGGGGGGATGGGTGGAGGCTGCAGCGAGGGGCGCCGCGATTGCTGGCGCGGGCTGTATCGCATGGGAGGTGGGCGTATCCAGTGCGCTGTGCGTAGCACCGGTAGCCACCGGAAAGTACAAGGTGAAGCGGCTGCCTTGGCCCGGTGTGCTTTGCACGTCCACGCCGCCCTCGTGCGTTCGCATCACGCCATGCACGACTGCCAGGCCAAGGCCCGTGCCTTGGCCCACAGGCTTGGTGGTAAAGAAGGGCTCGAAGATACGCTCCAGCGTGGCAGAGTCCATGCCCGGGCCACTGTCGCGCACGGTCAGGGCAACGTAGTCCATGGGGGCCAGGCCCAGGCGCTCGCTGAGGCGCTGGTCTGGCTGTACGACAGCTGCTTCCACATGGATGCTGCCACGCTCGGCGCCTTGGCTCTGAATGGCATGGACTGCATTGGTGCACAGGTTGAGCAGGGCCTGCTCGACCTGCGTTGCGTCGGCCAGCACAGGGGGCAGGCCCGCCTGTAGCTGCATATGCAGTTCGATGGCTGGGGGCAGGGTGACGCGCAACAGCCGTTCCGTGTCGTGCGCCACTTCGGCCAGCGACACGGCTGAGCGCTGCGGTGGCTCATTGCGGCTGAAGGTGAGGATCTGACGTACCAGGTCGCGGGCGCGTCGGCCGGCCTTGTCGATTTCCATCAGACTTTCCAGTACCGGGGAACCTGCTGCACAGTCGGCCTTGGCGAGCTCGACATTGCCCAGAATGGCGCCCAGGATGTTGTTGAAGTCGTGGGCAATACCACCGGCCATCGTGCCCACGGCCTGCATCTTGTGCGACTCGCGCAACTGGGCTTCCAGCTCGCTGCGGTGGGCCTCGGCCTTCTTGCGGCCCGTCAGGTCGCGGGCGAACACGGTGGTGGTCTCGCCCTCGGCATGGCGTTCGAACGATACGCTCACTTCCACGGCCAGTTCCTTGCCGCTGGCGGTCAGCGCCGTCATCTCGCCCAGCAGTGCCTGCGTAGTGAGCTGCGCAAACGTAAGGGCTTGCGCTGCGTCAGGCAAAAAGCGGTCGAGGGTGCTGCCCAGTGCGTCGCTGGCGCTGCACTGAAACAGTGCTGCAGCCGTGGGGTTGAACACGGTGATGCGCTGGTGCTGGTCCACGCAGACGATGGCGTCCAGCGCAGAGTTGATGATGGCCTCCAGCCGCTTTTCGCTGGCGCGGATCTGTTCGTTGCGTTGCTGCAGCGTGACGGCGCTGTGCTGCAGCGCCTGGCGCTCTGCGAGCAGGGGGCCTTGATCGATCACCGCGCACAGAAACTGGGACAGTGGGGGGCCACTGCTTTGTGGTGCCTCGATGTGCGCGATGTGCAGGTCGCCGGTGATGGGCGTGTCTGCATTGATGGAAAACACAACTTCCTTGACTTCGCTGCGGCCCAGGTCCTGGGCTAGAGTGAAAGCCTCGCGCACGCGCAGGGCGTCCTGCGGACGCACAAAAGGCATGAGCGCCGTGAGCGGGCGGTCGCGTTCGGTGGGCTGGAACGAGCGGTGCGCCATTGAGTTGGCCTGCACCACCATGTCATGCTCGTCCACCACCATGAGGGCAAGCGGTACGCTGGCAAACAGGGTTTCGAAGCGCTCGTAGGCGCTTTCCGCCACGGTCTGGCTGTAGCGCAGGACTTTGTTCTGGCTTTCCAGCTCTGCCTGATAGGCGCGCAACTCAGCCACCAGACCCTCTGCGCTTGTGCCTGTTACGGCGGCATGCGGGTTGGTCGTACTGGGCGTGTGACCCGTGGGAGCGGGCTGCCGCCCAGCAGGGTCCAGAAATGACAGGTCTGGTTCACTCATGGGTGATGGGGCACAGCCAGGTGTTTTGGCGCGAGAAAAGTGCGCGCGCCGCGCAATGCCGTGGGCCAGGAAGCATGGCCGCGAGTGTACGCCCCCACGCTGGTGCGTCCTGAAGCGGCAGGGACTGCGCACGCAACCCTGGGCTGTCTGAAGGGGCAAGGCGCCCGTTTTGAGGACGATTGTTGATCAATTGGGAACAATCCTTTTCTCTCACGGGGCTTACCGAAGGGGCTTGTGGTCTCTACAGTTGCCCCATCCGTCACTTTTTTGACCCAACCCGCTCGGCACTGACTGCCAGGATTTTTGCCATGAACCCCATCGACGACGTCTCTATCGCCCACCCCCTCTTGAACAAGCTGCAATGGCGCTACGCTGCCAAGAAGATGAACCCCGCCAAGGCGGTTCCTCAGGACAAGGTGGAGCGCATCCTGGAAGCTGCCCGCCTTGCGCCGACCTCCAGCGGCCTGCAGCCCTTTGAAATCATTGTGGTGACCGACCCTGCCGTGCGCGCCCGCATCCAGCCCATTGCCTGGAACCAAGCCCAGATCACCGACGGATCGCACCTGCTGGTGTTTGCTGCGTGGGACAACTACACGGCCGAGCGCATCAACATGATGTTCGACCTGACCAATGAGCAGCGCGGCTTCACCAACGAAGGCTGGGAAAACTATCGCCAGATGTTGCTCAATAGCTACCCGCAGCGTGACGCTGAGGTGAACTTCCAGCATGCAGCACGCCAGGCATACATCGGCATGAGCGCAGCTCTGATCGCGGCGGCGTTCGAAGAGGTGGATTCCACCCCCATGGAAGGATTTGACCCCAAGGCGCTGGACGAGATCCTGGATCTGCGCGCTCGTGGCCTGCGCAGCGTGGCGATTGTGCCCCTGGGTTACCGCGCCGACGAAGGCGACTGGCTGGTGAACCTGAAGAAGGTGCGCCGCCCGCGCGAGCAATTTGTGACCGAGGTCTGATCCGTTCGTTGGCGAGCGTCAAAAAAGCCGGGCATCCGCCCGGCTTTTTTGCGTGTGCAATGCATCAGCGTGTGAGCGGGGCGCAATCTGCCACGCGGCGCATGGGCGTCAGCACCAACGCCAGTGCGGTAAGCACCACCAGCGTGCCACCACTGGCCGCAAACAGTTGAGGCAGCGTGATGCTTTTCATCACCCAGCCCGTCACCGCCGCAGAGATGGGCGCCAGGCCCATGAAGATGAACATGAACAAGCTCATCGCCCGGCCTAGCAGGGCTGGTGGCACACGTTGCTGGATCCAGGTGAACACGCTCACCTGCATAAAACCGCCCAGCAGGCCAATCACCACCATCAGCGCAGCACCCTGCCACACGGCGGTGATCAGCCCCATGGGCATGAACAGCACACCGATGATGGCGTCGAACGCGAGGATGGTCATGCCCAGGTTTCCAAAGCGCAGCCGGGGAACCATGCCCGACACCACCATACCGAGCAGCGTGCCTGCACCATGGGCGCCCACGATGGTGCCGAAGGCTGCGGCACCCAACTGCGGGCTGCTGCTGGCCAGCACCGGGATGGCGATGTGGATGGGGCCCATGATGAACAGAGCAATCGCACTCCAGTAGAGAAAGCAGGTGCGCAGGTCGCTATCGCGCCAGAAGTGAATCAGCCCCTGTGCCACCGATGCCAACACCGCCTGCGGCGCGGCTGCTGGGGCTGAGTTGCCAGCGTGGGTCTGCACCTTGGACAGCGTCCAGGCCGACACCGCAAAGCTCAGAGCATCAAGCGCAAAAGCGATGCCGATGCCCGTGGCATGGGCGTGGGCCGGTAAGCCAGTGGCTGTTTGGGTGGCGTTGCCCGCACCAAAAAGTGCAATCAGCAGTCCCGCCAGCAGGGGGCCGAGGAACATGGTCAGCTGTCGCAGTCCCAGGCTGATTCCGTTGGCGGCCTGCAATTGCGAGCGCTTCACCACATGGGGCATCATGGCCGTGGCTGCGGGGATGCTGAAGGCCGTAGCCAGGCCAATGCCCAGCGACAGCGCATAAACCATCCAAAGTGATAGCGTGCCTGCCAATACCAGCCCCGCCAATGCGGCCAGCAGCACCAGGTTGATGTACTTGGTGATCATCAGCACCCGCTTGGGCGAGTGGCGGTCTACCAGCGCGCCGCCAATCAAGATAAACAGCGCGCGCGGCACGCTGATGAGGGCCAGAACTGTGCCCAGCACCAGCGTGTCGCCTGTCATTTGAAGTACCAACCAGGGCAGCGCGATCAGTGTGAACTGGTCGCCCAGCATGGACAGCAGAGAGCCGCCCGTCATCCAGCGGAAGTTGTGGTCTTTGAACAGCGCTGCGTGCGGGTCTTGGCCAGGGGCAGAGCGTTGGTCTGTTGGTTTGTGGGGTGGTTCATTATCAGTAGTCATGTGTCGATCCGTTCAAGGGGACCGACTGTGCAGCCTCACGTTGCGTGAGGGTCAAGCACTTTTCACTGATCTTGGATCAAGGCCTGGGTGGCGGCGATGCTGTGGCTGGGGAGGCCGTTGTTGCTGGCTCGATCTGTGCCATCGCGGCCTGCAGATAGGCACGCACAGGCGCACTCAGCGGCGAGCCCGCCTGCAGCAGCGGTTCGTTGGCGGAGGCCATGAGCAGTTTTTGGCGCAGTGGGCGGCTATGGCGGGTCAATGCGTCAAACAAGGTGTTCCAACGCAATGCGGCGGCCACGACTTCGGGGTGGTGAGGTGCAAGGGCGCGCGCCATGAGTTGTTGAACGTCGTGCTCCAGCGCCGCCCAGTCGGTGTGGGGAACATGACCCAGAGTACGCAGGTCGTCGCGGGTCAGGTACTTTTCGAGCAGTGCCAGGCGCAGCTTGATGGCTGTTTCGATGTAATCGATCATGTCGCCGGGCGGTGCATGGTTGCGCCCTTGGGCGCTGGGCTCGGTGCGGAACATGTGGCCCCAGCGGTCCAGCAAGTCCAGATCTCCCCCCATCCACTGCAGCATCAGTGCCATCCAGCGGTAGGCCAGCGCCTGTACCTCCGGCGTGTCAGGCGGCAGCTTGCGGTCCATGGCGCTGCGCACCAGGTCTTTGACAACGATCCATTCAGACTCGATCAGACTCCAGTTGGTGAAGATCTGCTTGAGCTCGGTGGTGCTGAAGTACTTGCCATAAGTGGCCATGAGCGCGAGCGCTTCCAGCCAGTTGCCCATGTCGGGTTCTGCTCCGGCCATGAGGCCGTCGCGCAGCATGGTCAGCCGCCCGCGCAGTTCGGTGGCCCGAGCGATCTGCTGGTCCAGCGCGCGAATTTGCTGGCCAATGATGCGTTGGGGCGCTACCCCTTCGCCCGCCAGCAACTCGGCAATGTCGCTGAGCCCCAGCCCCATCTGGCGCATGGTTTGAATGCCATGCAGACGTTGCACATCTGCCTGGCTGTAGAGGCGGTAGCCCGCCTCGGACCGGCCTGAAGGCTTGAGCAGTCCAATCTCGTCATAGTGGTGCAGCGTGCGCACCGTGAGGCCGGTGCGCCGCGCGAGATCACCGACCTTTAACAACACCTGCGATCCCATGATGCATCGCGCATTCCCTCAGAAGCGCATGATGGGTGCTCCTTCAGCCAAGGCAGCAGCGCAAGGGCTGCGTCCCCTTGGGGGAAGGGTCCGCAGGCGAGTGACCATTTCAGCGGCCAACGGAGATGAGTTCGATCTCGAAATTCAGCGTGGCATTGGGCGGAATCACGCCACCCGCACCCCGGGCGCCGTAGGCAATACCCGGTGGGCAGGTCAGCTTGGCCTTGCCGCCCGGCTTCATGAGCTGTACTCCTTCGGTCCAGCAAGGGATCACGCCGCTGAGGGGGAACGCGGCGGGTTCGCCTCGTTTGTAGGAGCTGTCGAACTCCTTGCCATCCAGAAGGGTGCCTTTGTAGTGGACCTTGACGGTGTCGGTGGCCTTGGGTGAGTTGCCTGTGCCGTCTTTGAGGGATTCATACACCAAGCCGCTGGCCGTGGTGACGGGTTTTGAGGACTGGGCCATGGCTGCGGGAGCAATCACGACGCTGGCGAGCAAAAGGCACAAGAGGTTTCGCAAAGGGGGCTCCTAGAAGGGTGTACGACAACGTAGTCCGTGATCTTATTCGTGTTCACGCGTCTGCTTGTGCGTGTCAACCAACGAAAAAACCCTGTGTAGGAGAACTCCAGGGCTTGCAAGAACAAGGAAACCTGCGGAGGGCTGCCCGGCCGTCGTCACCTGCGCTGTGGTGTCGTCAGGCGTAGTCGCTCACCGGAATGCAGCTGCAGCTCAGGTTGCGATCGCCCCACACGTTGTCCACGCGGCCCACTGGCGACCAGTATTTGGTTTGGCGCAACGCGGCCACAGGGTAGGCTGCGGCTTCGCGGGTGTAGGGGCGGTTCCAGTCGCCGCTTAGCAGGCTTTCGGCGGTGTGTGGGGCGTTCTTCAGCGGGTTGTTGTCCTGCGGCAGCGTGCCCGCTTCAATCTGGCGGATCTCTTCGCGGATGGCGATCATCGCGTCGATGAAGCGGTCCAGCTCAGACAGCGTTTCGCTCTCGGTGGGCTCCACCATCAGCGTGTTGGGCACCGGGAAGCTCAGCGTGGGCGCGTGGAAGCCGTAGTCGATGAGGCGCTTGGCTACGTCTTCGGCCATCACGCCGCTGGTTTCCTTGAGGCCGCGCAGGTCCAGAATGCACTCGTGGGCCACGTGTCCGTTTTCGCTCGCGTACAAGGTGGGGTAGTGGTCTTTGAGGCGGGCGCTGATGTAGTTGGCGCTGAGGATGGCGGTTTCAGTGGCCGCTTGCAACCCGTCGGCGCCCATCATGCGGATGTACATCCAGCTGATGGGCAGCACGGCGGCGTTGCCCAGGGGGGCGGCGCTCACGGGGCCCACTGTGCCAGTCGCTGGGTTGCGTGGCTGGTCGCTCTGACCGGGCAGGCCAGGAAGGAAGGGCACAAGGTCTGCCACCACGCACACGGGGCCCACGCCGGGGCCGCCACCGCCGTGGGGGATGCAGAAGGTCTTGTGCAAGTTCAGGTGGCTCACGTCGCCACCAAACTCGCCGGGGGCGGCCACGCCGACTAGGGCGTTCATGTTGGCGCCGTCCACATACACGCGGCCCCCGTGGCTGTGCACCAGGGCACACAGTTCTTTCACGCTGGTCTCAAACACGCCGTGCGTGCTGGGGTAGGTGATCATGATGCAGGCCAGATTGGCGCTGTGCTGTTCGCACTTGGCCTTCAGGTCGGCCATGTCCACGTTACCGTTGGCATCGCAGGCGGTCACCACCACCTGCATACCCACCATTTGCGCGCTGGCGGGGTTGGTGCCGTGGGCGCTGCTGGGGATGAGGCAGATGTTGCGGTGGCCTTCGCCACGCGACGCGTGGTAGCCCTTGATGGCGAGCAGGCCCGCGTATTCGCCCTGGCTGCCTGCGTTGGGCTGCAGGCTGATGCCCGCATAGCCGGTGGCCTGGCACAGCCAGGCGCGCAGTTGCTCGTCCAGTTCCTTGTAGCCTTGCTGCTGGTCTGCCGGGGCAAAGGGGTGCACGCCCGCAAACTCGGGCCAGGTGATGGGGATCATCTCGCTGGTGGCGTTGAGCTTCATGGTGCAACTGCCCAGCGGGATCATGCTGCGGTCCAGCGCCAGGTCTTTGTCTGACAGTGCGCGGATGTAGCGCAGCATGCTGGTCTCAGAGTGGTGGGTGTTGAAGACGGGGTGCGTGAGGTAGCTGCTGGTGCGGCGCAGCGCGGCGGGGATCAGTGGCTCCACGCCGTTTTCAAACGCGCTGAAGCTGGGCAGGGCCTGGCCGTCTTTGGCGAAAATCTTCCACAGCAGTTCGATGTCGGCGCGTGTGGTGGTCTCGTCCAGCGCAATGCACAGGTACTCTTCAAAGTAAATGCGCAGGTTAGCGCCCATGGATACAGCGCGGGCAGCTATGGTTTTGGTAGCGGCGCCAGTATGCAGGCTCAGGGTGTCGAAGCTGGCTTGCTCGCGCACAGGCGCGCCCAGTTGCTTGAGGCCTTGCGCCAGGATGGCGGTGTAGCTGGCCACGCGTTGGGCGATGCGCTGGAGGCCCTGGGGGCCGTGGTACACGGCGTACATGCTGGCCACCACGGCGGGCAGCACTTGGGCTGTGCAAATGTTGGAGGTGGCTTTTTCGCGGCGGATGTGTTGTTCGCGCGTTTGCAGGGCTAGGCGGTAGGCGGGCTTGCCGTGCACGTCCACACTCACGCCCACCAGGCGTCCGGGCATGCTGCGCTTGAACTCGTCGCGGCAGGCCATGTAGGCAGCGTGCGGGCCGCCCGCGCCCATGGGCATGCCAAAGCGTTGGGTGGTGCCGACCACAATGTCGGCACCTTGTTCGCCGGGCGGGGTGATGAGCGTGAGGGCCAGCAGGTCTGCGGCCACGATGAAGGCGGCCTGCTTGGCGTGGGCTGCCTCCACATCGGCGCGCAGGTCATCAATGCGGCCGCTGGTAGAGGGGTACTGCGCCAGCACGGCAAAGTAGTCGTCCGCCAGCAGGGTGTTCCATTCTTCGGCGGAGTTGGCCAGCTTCACCTCCAGCCCCAAGGGCAGTGCGCGGGTCTGGATGACTTCGATGGTCTGTGGGTGGGCATCGCCCGCCACCACAAACACGTTGCTCTTGCTCTTGACGGAGCGCTTGGCCAGCGTCATCGCCTCGGCGGCGGCGGTGGCTTCGTCGAGCATCGATGCGTTGGCAATGGGCATGCCCGTCAGGTCGCACACCATGGTTTGGAAGTTGACCAGGGCTTCCATGCGGCCTTGCGAGATTTCAGCCTGGTAAGGCGTGTAGGCGGTGTACCAGGCGGGGTTCTCCAGGATGTTGCGCAGGATGACGCCGGGCGTGTGCGTGCCGTAGTAGCCCTGGCCGATAAAGCTCTTGAGCAGTTTGTTTTTGCCCGCAATGGCTTTGAGTTCGGCCAGCGCTGCGGCCTCGGTGGTGGCCGGGGGCAGGTCCATGGCGCTGCTGCGTGCGATGGAGCGCGGCACGATGGAGTCGATGAGTGCGCGGCGCGAGGCCTCGCCAATCACCGAGAGCATGTGCGCTTCATCGGCCGCATCGATGCCGATGTGGCGGGGCAGGAATTCGGTGGCGTTTTCAAGCTCGGACAACGGCAGGGATGTGGGCAGGGCGGCGGTCATGGCGGGCAGTCTGGGGTGCTATGAAAAGAGAAGCTGCTAGCGCTTGTATTCAGGGCTATTAAGGGTTTTTTGCCTTGAAACCTAATGCAATCAAGCGCAGGTAGCTATGATTTTTGAAGCTGAATGGGCCGTGGAACCCACCCAGCCATCAGGGCATCAGGCGTTGGCAGCGAAAGCCGTGTAGGTGGTTTCGTCCATCAGGCCGTCAAGCTGGCTGGCGTCGGCCAGCTTGACCTTGAAGAACCAGCCGGTGTTCAGCGGGTCGCTGTTGGCCAGCGAGGGGTCGGCGCGCAGGGCTTCGTTCACTTCCACGATTTCGCCGGTGACGGGCATGTACACATCGGCAGCGGCCTTCACAGACTCGACCACGCCAGCCACGTCGCCTTGGTTGAATGTGGCGCCCACTTCGGGCAAGTCCACAAACACCACATCGCCCAGGGCGTCCTGCGCGTGCACGGTGATGCCCACCACAGCGGCAGCGGCGTCAGCGGTGTTGATCCATTCGTGTTCTTTGGAAAATTTGACGGTCATGAGGGGCTCCTCGAAATGGGTTGAAAAGGGTTTGAAAACGCGAAACCTGAATGTAGCGGCTGCAGCAGGGGCGGCGTATGACGCACCATCGCCCCGCTGGTTTCAGCCGCGAAAGTAGTTGGCGGGCGTGAAAGGCATGGCGCGCACTTCCATCGGCACGGCCTTGCCGCGCACGATGGCGTTCACGCGCGTGCCGATGGCGGCAAACGCAGGCAGCACGTAGCCCATGGCCACGGGTTCGTTCACCGTGGGGCCCAGCAGGCCGCTGGTGACTTCGCCGATCTTCTGGCCGCCGGTGCTTTGCAGCTCGGTGTGCTCGCGCACGGGCACACGCTCCAGCGCGACCAGCCCGACACGCTTGCGGGTCAGGCTGGCGGGGTTGTCGAGCTGGGCCAGCACCTTGTCTGCCCCCGGAAAGCCACCTGCGCGCGCACCGCCGGTGCGGCGCACCTTTTGTATGGCCCAGTTCAGGGCGGCTTCTACGGGTGTGGTGGTGGCGTCGATGTCGTTGCCATACAGGCACAGACCGGCTTCCAGGCGCAGGGAATTGCGTGCACCTAGGCCAATGGGCTTGACCTCGGGCTGGGCCAGCAGGGCGCGGGCCAGTGTTTCGGCCTGTGCGGCGGGCACGGAGATTTCAAAGCCGTCTTCGCCGGTGTAGCCGCTGCGGGTCACAAAGCAGTCGCAGCCTGCGATGGTGAATGTGCCGCCGGTCATGAACACCAGCTTTTCAACTCCGGGTGCGAGGCGGGCGAGGGCGGTGACGGCCTGCGGGCCTTGCAGCGCCAGCAGGGCGTGGTCGGGCATGGGCACCACCTTGCAGCGCTGGCCAATGCGGGCCTGGATGTGGGCGATGTCACCCACCTTGCACGCGCCATTCACGATGACGAACAGGGTGGGCTCGCCGTCCACGATGCCCTGGTTGAAGAACATCAGGTCGTCAATGATGGTGCCTTCATCCGTCAGCAGCAGGCCGTAGCGTTGCTTGCCCACGGGCAGGTCGATCACGTCCACGGGCATCAGGGTCTCGAACGCAGCGGCCGCATCGGCACCGATAAGCTTGAGCTGGCCCATGTGCGACACGTCGAACAGGCCCGCAGCGGTGCGCGTGTGTACGTGTTCGGCCATCAGGCCAGCGGGGTATTGCACGGGCATGGAGTAGCCCGCAAAAGGCACCATGCGCGCGCCCAGTTCGATGTGCAGGGCGTTGAGGGGTGTGGTCAGCAGGGACGCGGAAGGGGCGGAGGGCGTGGACATGCGGCAGTGACTTCAGGGCAAATAGAGGACGCAACCCACCGGGGGTTACGGCATTTGCCCTGCTGTCCGCTTTACCTGAGAGATTCACCGCAGCGCCCTGGCTGGCCGTGCGGTTTGCTCCTTCGGTGGGGGGCTTCATCACGCAATGTGCGAGCCACCTCTCTCCAGCAAGGGAACGCCCGCATCACTGCGGGCGGTTGTCAGTCCTTTTGCCTGAGCGTTCGGCTGTTGCCTGCGCCTTCGGCGGTGCCGCGCTGCCTTGGCTTGCAAGGTGGGCACTCTCTCCTGACGGCCGCGATTGTAAGCCTACTTTGCGTAGACCAGATCGCGCAGTGCCAGCGAAATCGAAGGCACGTAGGTGATGACCATGAGGCACGCCAGGATCACGCACACGAACGGCAGCAAGTGCCCCACGATGCGGTCCAGCGAGATCTTGGCCACCGTGCAGGCGGCAAACAGGTTCACGCCAAACGGGGGCGTGATCATGCCCAAAGCCAGGTTCACCACCATGATCAGGCCGAAGTGCACAGGGTCTACACCAAAGTGCACAGCCACCGGGGCCAGGATGGGCGCGAGCACGATGATGGCGGCGCTGGTCTCGATGAACATGCCGATCACGAAGAGTGCGGCATTCACGCCCAGCAAGAACATGGCGGGCGACTGCAGCACAGCCTCCAGCCAATGGCCGATCGCATCGGGCACTCCGGCCCGGGTGATGAGGAAAGCAAACAGCCCGGCGTTGGCGATGATGAACATGATCACCGCCGACGAGATGGCCGACTTGCGCAAGATGGCGAACAGGTCCTTGAGCTTGATCTCGCGGTAGATCACCACGCCCACCACCAGCGCATAAAACACGGCCACGGCCGATGCCTCGGTGGGCGTGAACACGCCGCCGTAGATGCCGCCCAGGATGATGACCGGCATGAGCAGCGCCCAGCCCGCCTGCAACGTGGCCTTGCCAAAGGGCAGGCGGCCGTCCCCATCGTTCTTGCCCCAGCCCTTGTATTTGCAGTAGGCCCACACAAAGGCCATCAACGCCAGGCTGATGAGGATGCCGGGACCGAAGCCTGCAATGAACAGCTCGCCAATCGATACCTCGGCGCTCACACCGTACAGGATCATGGGAATGGAGGGCGGGATGATCACGCCCAGCTCGGCACTGGTGGCCTGCAGGGCGGCTGCGTAGCTGGTGGGGTAGCCGTGCTTGATGAGCGCTGGAATCAGGATGGCGCCAATCGCAAACGTGGTGGCCACGGACGAGCCCGACACTGCCGCAAAGATCATGCAGGTGAGCACGCAGGTCATGGGCAGGCCGCCCTGCACGCCGCCCACAATGCTCTTGGCGAACTCCACTAGGCGACGGGATATGCCGCCCGTTTCCATCAGGTTGCCCGCCAGGATGAAAAACGGAATGGCCGCCAGCGGAAACTTGTTGATCGAGGCGAACATTTCTTTCACCGAGATCAGCATGTTGGCGTTGGACACCTGGATGCCCAGGATGGACGCGAGCCCGATGGACACGGCCACGGAGACGGTGAGTGCAAAGCACAGCACCATGGTGACGAGCATGGTGGTGGTCATTGCGCAGTCTCCAGTTCCTGGCGCTGTGGATCAACCCAGTTGCCGATGATTCCGACGGCGCTGAACAGCCCGCCCACGGGCATGGCCACATAGGCCCAGAACATCGACACCGATTCCAGCCCCGCCATGGTCTGCACGCCACCGCGTTGGGCATAGTCCCAGCCAAACCACACGATCACGGCAATCAGCGCCAGCGCGGCCAGGCTCACCACCGCATCGAGCACGCGGCGCATGGCGGGTGGGCTCCAACGGTAGAGCACGTCCACGCTGACCATTGCCCCCTGGCGAAAGGCGGCGGGGATGGCCAGGAACACCATCCAGATCAGGCTGAAGCGGATCAGCACTTCCGTCCACTCGGCGGGCTGCTCCAGCACGAAGCGCATCAGGATCTGGAACATGCCCAGCGACGCGGCAGTGGCCAGCATCAGGCATGCACCTGCCATGGCGATGCCGGTGGTCCACCGTTCCAGCAGGAGAAAAGTGTTTTTCATGAATGAAAAAGCCCGTTAGCGCAGGACTAACGGGCGGTAGTAGCTATGGTTTGTGTAGCAAAAGGGTGAAGAGGCCCATGCGCTCACTTCACTTCGCGGATCTTGTCGAGTGCGGCCTTGCCGAACTGCTTTTCAAACTCGGCATTGACGGGAGCCAGGGCCGCGACGAACTTGGCCTTGTCCACGTTGTCGATCACGGTCATGCCCTTGGCGCGCAGGTCGGCCACGCCCTTGGCATCGTCTTCGTCCACGCGGGCGCGGTTGGCCTTGGTACCTTCCTTGGCGGCGTCGATGAAGGCTTGCTTGTCGGCAGCGCTGAGCTTGTCAAAAGCGCCCTTGTTCATCACGAAGATGGCGGGGGAGTACACATGCCCCGTGAGCGAAAGGTGCTTTTGCACCTGATCAAACTTGGCGGAGATGATGACGGACAGCGGGTTCTCCTGTCCGTCCACCGTGCCTTGCTGCAGCGCGGTGAACACCTCGGGGAAGGCCATGGGCGTGGTGATGATGCCGAAGCCCTTGTAGGCGGCAATGTGCACCGGGTTCTCCATGGTGCGCATCTTCAGGCCCTTGAGGTCGCCCGGCTCCTTCACATCGCGCTTGCTGTTGGTCATGTGGCGGAAGCCGTTTTCCGCCCAGGCCAGGGCCTTGAAGCCCTTGCTGTCGAACTTGGCCAGCATATCCTGGCCGATGGGGCCGTCCAGCACTGCGCGGGCATGCGCCTTGTCGCGGAACAGGAAAGGCACGTCCAGGATCTTGGTTTCAGGAACAAAGTTGGGGATGGGCCCCGTGGAGCTGAAAGCCAGCTCTTGGGTACCCAGCTGCACGGCTTCGATGGACTCGCGCTCGCCGCCCAGGGCGCCGTTGTAGAAGGTCTGGACCTTGTAGCGGCCACTGGTGCGCTTTTCGACTTCCTTGGCAAACGTGTCGATGGCAACCCCTTGGTGGGAGTTCTGGGCCGTCGAGATGCTGATGCGCATGGTGGTTTGCGCGGCAGCGGTGGCCACAAAGCCGAGCGCGAGGCTCAGTCCAACGACGAGTTTGGTCAATTGCATGGTGTCTCCTGTTGATGGTGGGTTGGGAATGCGCTGGATGCACTCACGCAGCAGCCCCCAACCTCGCTGAAATTATGTTGGCGCAGCATGGCCGCCAGCATCCGGGTTTGTGCTGGTAAGCGTGCTTACGAACTGGGCGTCAGGATGTTTTCAGTTGCCTCGGCGACAGTGTGGAGGCGGAGCTGAAAGCCGCTTGCTGGCAAATGGGAGATTCGCCACGCGTCTCGGTGACATGGAGGCTGAAATGCCAAGGGCCCCGTGCTGGCGGTAACCAGCCGGGGCCTTGTCAATTTGTGCACTCCGGTAAGAGCGCCTTGATGGAAGAAGTATGGGCCCCGTGGCAGAGATGATTTTGCTGAATTCGCTTTGAATGTTGCAAAGCGCAGAATGATTTTCTGTGAAAGTCAATATTGTTGAATAATTCGGCCGATGGATCGCCTCGATAGAAAAATTCTCGCCGTGCTGCAGGGCAACGCGCGCGCCAGCCTGCAAGAGATCGGGCAGGCGGTGGGCCTGAGCGCATCACCCTGTTGGGGCCGCATCAAGAAGATGGAAGAGGCCGGCGTCATCCAGGGCTACACCGTGCGCATCAACCCGCAGTCGCTGGACCTGGCCGACACGGTGCTGGTGCAGGTAACGCTCGACAGCCATTCCGACAACACGCTCGAAAAATTTGGCGAAACACTCGCCAGCATTCCCGAGGTGATCGAGGCGCACCTGGTGTCGGGCGACTACGACTACCTGCTGCGCATCGTCGTGAAGGACACGCGGGATTACGAGCGCTTGCTGCGTGAGAAGCTCTACAAGATCAAAGGCATTCGGCACAGTCGGTCAAGCTTTGTGTTGCGCACGCTCAAGAAGGCCGATCTTCCGCTGTTTGTAGGGTGAATTTGTATGAAAATGGCTGCTGGCGCTTGTATATAAAGCGTAAGTAGCTATAAAAATTATAGCAAATGCCGCTGATTAGCCGCTTTTACCTGCGACGATGGGCGTTGCACCAGTGCGGTGCATGTTCACATTCTCACAGCTTCACAGCCTGCTAGTGTGGTGTCTCGGAAATAATTTGAATTATTTTTGAGTTTGTCGGTCAGAGTAGCTTCCATAGAGGAGAGTACGCCGATGGCCCACGCTGGACGC
>CAXIRU010000063.1:0-47810 GCA_964031875.1 Acidovorax facilis | reverse complement strand
TCTGGTTGAGCAGGATGATGCCGACGTTCGGCCGAAAGCCGTCCCGGTCAAGCATAATCAAACCCCAAATTTTTAAACTGTGTCCATTATGCACGGCGCCTAGCGCGCAGCAAGTGGACGGCCCCGTTCTGCCTGCAATCGATTTCCGATGAAAGCCTCCCAATTCTTTATTTCCACCCTCAAGGAAGCTCCGGCGGATGCCGAAGTGGTCAGCCACAAACTCATGACACGGGCCGGGCTGATCAAGAAGCTGGGCGCTGGCATCTATAACTACATGCCCATGGGGCTGCGGGTGATTCGCAAGGTGGAGGCCATCGTGCGCGAGGAAATGAACCGTGCAGGCGCGGTGGAGCTGACCATGCCTGTGGTACAGCCCGCCGAGCTGTGGCAGGAAACCGGTCGGTTTGACAAGATGGGCCCTGAGCTGCTGCGCATTCAGGACCGCCACGGGCGCGATTTCGTGGTTCAGCCCACCAGCGAAGAAGTGATCACTGACATCGCTCGCCAGGAGCTCAAGAGCTACAAGCAGCTGCCCAAGAACTTCTACCAGATCCAGACCAAGTTCCGTGACGAGCGCCGCCCCCGTTTCGGCCTGATGCGCGGCCGCGAGTTCGTCATGAAGGATGCGTACAGCTTCGACCGCGACCAAGTCGCGGCCAAGGCCAGCTACCAGGTGATGGCCCAGGCCTACCGCCGTATCTTTGACCGGTTCGGACTGACTTACCGTGCCGTCGCCGCCGACAGTGGCGCCATCGGTGGCGACCTCTCTGAAGAGTTCCAGGTGATCGCCGCCACGGGCGAGGACGCCATCGTCTACTGCCCGCAGAGCGATTACGCCGCCAACATGGAAAAGGCCGAAGCACTGGCCCCCACAGGACCACGCGGCGCAGCAACCCAGGCGCTGACCAAGACGACCACCCCAGGCAAGAGCACTTGTGCCGACGTGGCAGAGCTGCTGGGTGTGCCCCTGGCCACCACGGTCAAGTCGCTGGTGTTGGCCACGGACGAAACCAACGAAGCTGGCGAGATCGTCAAGACCCAGGTCTGGCTGCTGCTGCTGCGCGGTGACCACGACATGAACGAGATCAAGGTGGGCAAGGTGCCGGGGCTGGCGGGTTTCCGTTTTGCCACGGTGGGCGAAATCGAAGACCACTTCGGCTGCAAGCCCGGTTACCTGGGCCCCATCGGCCTGAAGAAGCCTTTGAAAATCGTGGCGGACCGCGAAGTGGCCCTGCTGGCCGACTGGATCTGCGGCGCGAACGAGGTTGATTTCCACATCACCGGCGTCAACTGGGGCCGCGACCTGCCCGAGCCCGACGCCGTGGCCGATCTGCGCAATGTGGTGGCGGGTGACCGCTCGCCCGACGGCAAGGGTGAATTGGCCATCGAGCGCGGCATTGAGGTGGGGCATGTGTTTTACCTGGGCACCAAGTACAGCCAGGGCATGAATGCAACCTTCCTGGGCGACGACGGCAGGCCTGCATTTTTCGAAATGGGCTGCTATGGCATTGGCGTCACGCGCCTACCCGCAGCCGCCATCGAGCAAAACCATGACGAACGCGGCATCATCTGGCCCGACGCCATTGCCCCCTTCACGGTGGTGGTTTGCCCCGTGGGCATGGACCGCAGCGAAACCGTCAAGGCCACGGCCGAGCAGCTCTATGCCGACCTGCTGGCAGCGGGGGTGGACGTGATCCTGGACGACCGTGGCGAGCGCCCTGGTGCCATGTTTGCCGACTGGGAACTGATCGGCGTGCCTCACCGTGTGACCATTGGCGACAAGAGCCTGAAAGACGGCGTGGTCGAGTACCAGCACCGCCGTGACACATCGGCCACCAAGGTGGCAGTGGCAGATATCCTGGCCCATGTGAAGGGCCGCATGGCGGTATGAACGCGGTGCGGCTGGTGACTGCAGAAGGTGCGGCGCCCGCTGAGGGCGGCGGAGTATCCCGGCGTGCGTGCCTGACGACGCTGTCAGTCCTGTCGGCGCCTGCTGCCTGGTTGGCTGGGCCATCGCTGGCCCATGCGGGCGGACAGCTGGAAGAGCCCCTGATGGACTCGGTGCGCACCGCCCTGAGTTCGGCCATTGCCAATCAGGCACCGCCAGAGCCCCATTTTTTCACCACCGAAGCCCGCATTCACTACGTGCGCTGGCTCGCCTCCATGAGCGACCGCCTGCGCCGCCGCAAGCCTGAGTGGGAGGTGCGCCGCGACTTCCTGCAGACCGCCTGGTACGAGTCCAAGCGCGCCGGGCTGGAGGTGTCCCTGGTGCTGGGCCTGATCCAGGTAGAGAGTGCGTTCCGCAAATTCGCGGTGTCCAGCGTGGGCGCGCGGGGCTACATGCAGGTCATGCCCTTCTGGACGCGTGTGATTGGGGACGGTGACCCCGGCAAGCTGTTTCACATGCAGACCAATCTGCGCTTTGGCTGCGTGATCCTGCGCCACTACATTGACCGGGAGCGTGGCGACCTGTTCATGGCCCTGGGGCGCTACAACGGCAGCCGGGGGCGTTCGCCGTATCCAGACGCCGTGTTTCGAGCACAGCGCAACTGGTTGTTCACCGAAGGTTCGCAACAGCCTGCGACCTAGTTTGCTATCATTTGTATAGCTGTTTGCGCTTGTCCATCAAGCGCTGGATGGCAATTGAGTTGATATTTTCTGCAGTTCCACTGCGCCGCCACGGCAGTCAGTTCCCGCCAGGCTGGTGGAGCCCATGCGCCCGCATGGCCTATGGCGATGTCGTTGTGGCGCTGTCCGCCTGGGCAGGCGGGGTGGTGTGGCTGGTGCCTGCTGACTGGGGGGCGCCGACGCGGGACACCATGACCTGGTCGATGCGGTAGCTGTCCACATCCAGCACTTCAAACTTGTAGCCTCCCCAACTCACGCTGTCCGTGCGGCGCGGCACGCGGCGCAGCATCACCATCAAAAAGCCCGCCAGGGTTTCGTACTCCCCCGTGTGGGGCAGTTCGTCCAGTGACAGCGCACGCAGCACGTCTTCGACCGGCGTGACGCCGTCGATGAGCCAGGAGTTCTCGTCGCGCCGCACGATCTGCTCTTCGTCCGCCGGGCCCACCAGGTCGCCCATCACGGTGCTCATCACATCGTTCAGGGTCACCACGCCCACCACCAGGCTGTATTCGTTCACGATGACGGCAAAGTCTTCGTGCACCTGCCGGAACTGCTCCAGCACCTCCGACAAGGTCAGCCGGTCGGGCACGATCAGCACCTTGCGCACCAGGCTGTCGTCCGCCAGCGATATGGGCTGGTTGTTCAGCACGCGCTGGAAGAGGTCTTTGGCGTCTACATAGCCCACCACATGGTCGATATCGCCTTCGCACACGGGGTAGGTCGAGAAAGGCTCGGCCGCAATGCGCAGCCGGATGACGGAATCGGGCTCATCGCGCAGGAAGAAGGCAATGCGATCACGCGGCGACATGGCGCTGGACACCGTGCGCGTGTCCAGCTCGAACACATTGGTGATGACCTGCTGCTCGCGCGCGGCCAGCACGCCGGCACGCGCACCCGCTTCCATCATCGCCAGGATGTCGTCGGAGGTGATGCGGTCGTCCCGCAATGATGACAAGCCCAGCACCCGGAAGAGCGCATCGGCCCCCCGGCTGTAGAACCACACGAGCGGCCGCAGCAGCGTCATGCACCACGCCATGGGCTGGGCCAGCCGCACCACCAGCCGCTCGGGCTCGGCCATGCCCAGGCGCTTGGGGAACAGGTCGGCAAACAGGATGAACAGGGAGGTAATGACCAGGAACGAGGCCAGAAAGCCCGCCTTTTGCGCCGCTGATTCCGACAGCCACAGGCCGAACAGCGTGCTGAAGTGGGGGCTCAAGGCGCCCTCGCCGACGATACCGCCCAGGATGGCCACGGCGTTCTGGCCGACCTGCACCACCGTGAAGTAGTCGCCTGGTTGCTCCTGCATGCGCAGCACCTGGTCAGCCCTGGAATCCCCTTCGTCGGCCATCTGCCGCAGGCGCAGGCGGCGCGCAGCGGCGAGCGAAATCTCGGCCATCGAAAAGAAGGCGCTGGCTGCAATCAGCAGCCCGATGACAAAGAGGCTTTGGGACAGGGTCATGAATGGCGACGGAGCGTGGCGCTGCGGCACACCGGAGAACAGAGTGTATCTGTGCGCCTTGTAGGCACCTACCCCAGGCGTAGGCTCACCAGGGGCCCTGATCGGCTGTCGGAAAGGCGGCCTGCCGACCAGTCCTGCGGGTGATCGCAGGGCTGGCCGCCGGAGCCCGGCTACTACTGCACGAAGCCGATGCGGTTGCGCCCTGACGCCGCTTTGGGCAGGTCGGCAATCTCCACCGTCGAGCGGCGGTCCAGCCGCGCGTTGCCAAAGCCCGTCATCAGCGCGCGCCGCATTTCGCGCGGCGGCATCTGGGCCAGGTGGTCCAGCACGTCGTCCAGCGGTTCAGGGTCCAGCAGGCGTCCCCAGTCGTGCCCTGCGCGGATACCCTGGTATAGATTGCGGGCGATGGTGCGTGCCTGCTCCAGCGTGGGCGCCTCCACCTCAAAGACGTTCATGCGGTTCAGGATGGGGGCCGGGATGCCGCGCGTGTCGTTGGCCGTGGTGATCCAGATCACCTGGCTCGCGTCGATGGCCACCTCGGCAAACTCGTCGGTAAAGCTCTGCGCCGTGTCGTGCTCGAGCAGGCTGTACAGCGCGCCCAGCGGGTCGTACTGCGCATCGCAGCTGGCCTTGTCGATCTCGTCCACCACGATGACCGGGTTGGCGTACTCGCCCTCCACCAGCGCCTCGAACACCTTGCCGGGGCGTGCGCCTTTCCACTGCGCAGACGATCCCGACAGCAGCCAGCCTGCGGTCATGGAGCTCATGGGCAGCAGGTTCATGCCTGTGCCCAGCAGCTCGGCCAGGTGGCGTGCAAAGTGCGTCTTGCCGATGCCGGGCGGCCCCAGCAGCAGCATGGGCGTGACTTCCAGGCCATCGCTGCTGTCCTGCGCCAGCGCCACATGGCGCTTCACATCGTCCAGCACCTCGGTGAAGTTGGGCAGCTGCTCGTACAGGCTGGCCATGTCGGGGATGCCCGAGGGTTTGACCTGAAAGCGCTCCGGCCCGCGTTCCAGCATGCGTTCGTACACGGTGCGCAGGGTTTCGTATTCGCGCTGGTTGCCCGACTCCTGCAGCCGTGAGAGCTTGCGCTCGACGTCTGCCGGATGGAACACATTGCGCATCTGGGCCACCGGCAGACGCAGGCCGGATGGCTGGGGAACAAGGCTATGGCTGGTCATTGCATGCTCCTGTGAGGGTTACGTCACGCAACCATTCAAGCACACAACATGCCCGCTGCTCCATCGGAAAAGCCCCTGATTGGTGCCTTTGTTGCGGGCCAACAAAAAGGCCGCCCGGAGGCGGCCTGATTGGCTTGGGCGAATGGCCGCGTCGATCAGCCTTCGGTGCCCAGCACCTGCTTGAGTTCGCCCGACTCGTACATCTCCATCATGATGTCCGAGCCACCGATGAACTCACCCTTCACGTACAGCTGAGGGATGGTGGGCCAGTTGCTGTATTCCTTGATGCCCTGGCGGATGGCATCGTCTTCGAGCACGTTGACGGTGACCACGCTCTTGGGGTCCACGCCGCAGGCCTTCAGGATCTGGATGGCGCGGCCTGAAAAACCGCACATAGGAAAGCTGGCGCTGCCCTTCATGAACAGCAGGATGTCGCTGGATTTGACGAGGGCGTCGATGCGTTGTTGGGTGTCGCTCATGGGGAAAACTCCTGGTAAGGGCTGGCGGGCCAAAGGTTGCTGAGAGCCCGCGATGGGGTGGATTATTTCACTGTCTGCGTTAGGGCCACAGTCCGCCCGAGCAACGCGCAATGCCGGCGAGGTCATTGCGGCTTTGCACCTGGACAAAGCCCTGGCTGGAAAGCTGCGCTTGTACTGCAGGCGCTTGGTCGTAGCCATGCTCCAGCAGCAGCCAGCCGCCCGGCCGCAGGTGGTTCGGGGCCTGGGCCACGATGGTGCGGATGTCATCCAGCCCATCGCCGCCGCTGGCCAGCGCCTGCAGGGGCTCGTGCGTCAGCGCGGCCAGGTGCGGGTCGGCGCTGGCGATGTAGGGCGGGTTGGAGACGATGGCGTCAAAAAGCCCATCCACGCCTTGCAGCCAATCACCGCGCTGAAACCGCACGGGCAAGCCCAGCCGCTCTCCATTGGCCTGGGCCACAGCCAGTGCATCGGCACTGGCGTCCACCGCCAGCACCTGGGCGTCTGCACGCTGGCTTTGCAGTGCCAGGGCGATAGCGCCGCTGCCGGTGCCCAGGTCCACCACGCGCGGCGATGCCAGCGGGGCGATCACCTCCAGTGCCCAGTCCACCAGCGTTTCGGTGTCGGGGCGCGGGTCCAGCACGCGCGCGTCTACCTGCAGGGGCAGGCCGTAGAACTCTTTGCGCCCCGTGAGGTAGGCCACGGGCTCGCCTGCCACGCGGCGCTGGCACAGGGCGATGAACTGGGCGTGGGTGGCCTCGTCCATCGCGTCCGTGTCGTGCGCCAGCAACCAGGCGCGGCCTGCGTCGGGGCGGCCCAGGGCGTGCAGCAGCAGCAATTGGGCGTCGATGCGCGCCAAGCCCAGGGTGTGGGCCTGGTTCAGGGCTTGGGCCAGGGTGGGGGCGGTATGGTTCACTATGATTTTGATAGCTGCCTGCGCTTATCCATCAAGCGCTAGGGGGCTGATTTGATTCAAATTTTCTGGCGTCAGCCCGTGGCACCCATCTCCAGCTCCTCCAACTGCTCGGCCTCGCGGGCATGGGCCAGGGCTTGCAGCACATCGCCCAGGTCGCCTTCCATCACGTACAGCAGCTTGTACAGCGTGAGGTTGATGCGGTGGTCCGTCAGCCGTCCTTGCGGGAAGTTGTAGGTGCGGATGCGGTCGCTGCGGTCACCGCTGCCGATCAGGCCCTTGCGCAGTGCGGCCTCCTTGGCGGCGCGTTCGCTGCGTTCCTTTTCTTGAATGCGCGCCTGCAGCACCTGCAGCGCCTTGGCCTTGTTGCTGTGCTGGCTGCGGCCGTCCTGGCATTCGGCCACGATGCCGGTGGGCAAGTGCACCACGCGCACGGCCGAATCGGTCTTGTTGATGTGTTGGCCGCCCGCGCCGCTGGCGCGGAAGGTGTCGATGCGCAGGTCCGCCGGGTTCAGGGTGATGGCCTGGTGTTCGTCGGGCTCGGGCATCACGGCCACGGTGCAGGCGCTGGTGTGGATGCGGCCCTGCGTCTCGGTGGCGGGCACGCGCTGCACGCGGTGGCCGCCGGATTCGAACTTCAGGTGGCCATACACGTTGTCACCTTCAAAGCGCAGCACGATTTCCTTGTAGCCACCCAGCTCGCTTTCGTTGGCGCTCATGATCTCCACCTTCCAGCCCTGGGTGGCGGCGTAGCGGGTGTACATGCGGGTGAGGTCGCCTGCGAACAGAGCCGATTCATCACCGCCCGTGCCTGCGCGGATTTCGACAAACGCGTTGCGGGCATCGTCGGGGTCTTTCGGCAAAAGCAGGCGCTGCAGCTCGTCTTCAAGCTGCAGTAGCTCGACCTCGGCGCTGGTGATTTCTTCCTGCGCCATCTCGGCCATGTCGGGGTCGGCCAGCATCTCGCGGGCACCGGCCAGGTCGGCCTCGCGCTGCTGGTAGCGGGCGTAGCGGCCAGCCACCTGGGTGACTTCAGCGTGTTCGACAGAGATGCGCCGGTACTGCGCCATGTCGCTCATGATGTCTTCGCGCGAGAGCAAAAAGTCCAGCTCACCCAGGCGCTGTGCGTAGCGCTCCAGTTGGCTTCGGAGAAAGGGTTTCATGGGCGGTTAAGAGATCGTTCAGGTACGAGCCTGGGTGAGGGCGCGGCGATCCCACTGATCTTGTAGCCACGCCTGATTTTCGATCCAGCCCCAAGATGGGTAGCTGGTGCCTGGGGTGTTCATGTCAGCAGATGGATCTGAGTTCCGTAGCAAGGTGGTACCCACTTTGACGATGGATAGATCCCGTGTGTTATCGGCATAGGTGCTGGATGCATACCAACCTATGTTCAGCGTGTTCTTCCATTTCCCATGGGTCAGAAACAGCCAATCGCGCCGTTCGTAGATATCGATAGGCGGAAGTGTGGCGTGGACTCCTCTGAGGCTGGCGATGAGGTGATAGGTTTCGCGCATGTGCGATTCAACCTTGAGAACGATGGCTGGGGCATAGCCACCACGAAGCGTGGCGGCAGCTATGCAGTCACCTGGTTGGAAGATGGCGAGAGGCTGCGAGTGCTTTCGGCGTCGCCTGCGTTTTGCAGGCGGTACGCCGATTTGCTCAACAAATGCCGCCAAGGCTACGTACCGCCGGGGCCAGCTCTCCGCGCTAAAGCCTTTCAGTCCCACGTTGGCAGCGATGCGGTGGCGTACTTCATCGGCAACTGCCGATGTCAGAGCCCCACACTCCCATTGTGCCTGGGCCACGCCTATCCAGAAATCAAGGGCGCTGTCGGGCTCCAGTAAGCACTCCTGGTAGGCCTCTGCGAGCTGCTGGGGGAGCCTTTTAGGATCTGAACCCCCGTCGAAGCGGTCGAGGAAATCGCCGTAGGCGTCCATGGATAGATCGTTTTCTAGCGCGCCTTCACCCCAGCTTCCCATTGTTTTCTCGCAGATTTGATAGGTTGAACACCGCGACAAAAGCATGCAGCGCATGCAGTCGCCCTTAGCGGCTGAAGGCCGCTAGCGTTCTTTGCGCAGGAACAGGCGCGAGACGGTCTGGGCCATCTGGGCGCGCATCTCGGCGTCGCCAGCGCGCAGCTCGGCCAGGGTGCCATGCAGCATTTTTTGGGTGAGGCCACGCGAGAGGGCTTCGAGCACGGCATCCACATCTTCGCCCTTGGCCAGCAGCTTCTTGGCGCGTGCGATCTCGGCAGCGCGCCACTCGTCCGTCTGGGCGTTGAGCTGCTGGATCAGCGGCACCACGCCACCCTCGGCGGCGGCGGGGCTGCGCAGCTCCATCCAGTGCATGAAGCTCTGCACGCCAGCGTCGATGATGGCCTCGGCCTGGGCCACGGCGGCCTGGCGGTTGGCCTGCGCGGTTTGCACCACGGTGGCCAGATCGTCCACGGTGTACAGGTACACGTCGCCCAGTGCCTTCACCTCGGGCTCGATGTCGCGCGGCACGGCCAGGTCGACCATGAAGATTGGGCGGTGGCGGCGCTTCTTCAAAGCGCGCTCCACAGCGCCCAGGCCGATGATGGGCAGGCTGCTGGCGGTGCAGCTGATGACGGCGTCGAACTCGTGCAGGCGCTCGGGCAGGTCGGCCAGGCGCATCACTTCGCCACCAAAGCGGGTGGCGAGTTTTTCGCCGCGCTCCAGGGTGCGGTTGGCAATGGCGATGGCTTTGGGGTTCTTGGCGGCAAAGTGCGTGGCGCACAGCTCAATCATCTCGCCCGCACCGACGAACAGCACCTTGATCTCGGTGAGGTCTTCAAACAACTGGCTGGCCAGGCGCACGGCGGCCGCCGCCATGCTGATGCTGTGCGCGCCGATCTCGGTGCTGCTGCGCACCTCTTTGGCCACCGCAAAGCTGCGCTGAAAGAGCTGGTTGAGCGTGGTGCCCAGGGCGCCAGCCGTTTCGGCAGCGCGCACGGCGTCCTTCATCTGGCCCAGGATCTGGGCCTCGCCCAGCACCATCGAATCAAGCCCGCTGGCCACGCGGAAGGCATGGCGGGCGACGAGGCTGTCTTCGAGGGTGTAAGAGTGTGAACGCAGCAGCGCGGGGCTCACGCCGCCGCTGTGGGCCAGCCAGCCCAGCGTGTGGTCCATGGCTGGCTGGTCGCCAGCGCAATAAATCTCGGTGCGGTTGCAGGTGGAGATGATGGCCGTTTCCACCCCAGGGTGGCGGCTGGCACCGCCGCCAGAGTGGCCCAGCGACTGGCGCAAACCGTGCAGCGTGGGGGCAATCTGGTCGAGCGCGAACGCAAACCTGCCGCGCAGATCGAGCGGCGCGGTGGTGTGGTTGATGCCGAGGGCCCAGACTGCCATAAGCTGCAATTATAAAATTGTTGGCCCGAACAGGCGGCCATGCTTGTTCAAGCCTTGATTTGGGTCAATTCCATGGGTCCACTGGACATCCTCAACCACCTTCTCAACTTTGTGGCACCCGCCGCTGCCGTGGCGCTGGTGTTGGTGCTTTCGGGCCGTCTGGTGGGCTCCCGAAGTGCCTCGGCGATGGCCGGGTGGCTGCGTTGGGCGATTCTGTTCTCCGTGGGGGTGGCGGTGTTGCTGGCGGGTCTGGTACTGTGGGGGCGCGACGGCAAGATGCTGACCTATGCTGCGCTGGTTGTGGTCTGCGCCACCTGCCAGTGGGTGTTGGTGCGCGGCTGGAAGGCCTGAAGCTTTCAGCGAGCCGTCAGGTGTTTTGAGGGTTTGCGAGGGGCGGTTTGGGGCGGGATATAGCCCCCATGTCTGATAGCCTTGGTGCCACTTTCATGGCGCGCGCCTCGGCGTCTTGGCGTACAAGCCTGCCGCGAAAGAGGCGCCCCCTACACCGACTGCTGGAGACATCCCCTCATGAAGCTGCTGCGTACCTGGATCACCCTGGCTGCGGGCCTGGCCCTTTCTGCGGCCGTGCAAGCGCAGACCTTTCCTTCCAAGCCGGTGCGCATCGTCATCGGCTTTCCAGCCGGTGGGCCACTGGACCAGCATGCCCGCCTGCTGTCCGACAAGCTGCAGGCTGTGCTGGGACAGCCTGTGGTGTTGGACTACAAGGCCGGTGCGGGAGGCACCGTGGGCGCACAGGATGTGATGAAAGCGCCTGCCGACGGCCACACCATCATGTTGGCAAACACAGGTGTGATGGTGATCAATCCAGGGCTCTACAGCCGCCTGCCGTATTCCACGCTCAAGGACTTCACGCCCATTGCCCGCACCGCCATGCAGCCCCTGGCACTGCTGGTCAACCCTAATGTGCCCGCCAAGAGCCTCAAGGAGTTCATGGACTACGCCCGGGCCAAGCCTGGCCAGGTCAACTTTGGTTCGGCGGGCAACGGCGGCATCAGCCACCTGGTGCCCGAGATGTTCAAGACCGCCACGGGCTTGTTCATGGTGCACATCCCCTACCGCGGCAGTGCCCCGG
Organism: Acidovorax facilis; assembly: GCA_964031875.1. GTDB lineage: Bacteria > Pseudomonadota > Gammaproteobacteria > Burkholderiales > Burkholderiaceae_C > Acidovorax > Acidovorax facilis_A. Next base: position 36,692 of record CAXIRU010000063.1, on the reverse strand, counting down.
CGTTCACCGACCTGATGGGCGGGCAGGTGCAGTTCATGGCCGAGAGCATTCCCCAGGCTGCCGCCTACCACAAGCAGGGCAAGGTGCGCGCCTTGGCCGTGACCAGCAGGGAGCGCAACCCCGCGCTGCCCGAGGTACCTACCGTGATTGAAAGCGGCATCAAGGGTTTCGAGGTGGTGGGCTTCTATGGCTTTCTGGCGCCAGCGGGCACGCCCAAGGACGTGGTCAACAAGCTCAGTGATGCCTTCGGCCAAGTGCTGCAGCAGCCCGATGTGCGCAACCGCATGGTGAGCCAGGGCGCAGACCCGGCGTTCCTGGGCGCGGACGACTTCGCCAAGTTCCTGGCGTCCGAGATGCCACGCTGGGCCGATGCCGTGAAGAAGTCGGGCGCCAAGGTGGATTGAGGAGGCCCCCGGGCCGCAGCCCAACCAGCGCAGCCTGCAGAGGCTGAGATAGGTTCAGCCAATGCCGTGAGGTGCCCGGTATTCCCGCGCCTATGGCTCTCACTGGCCGCGTTCAGCCCGATGCGTCTGCCATTCCTGCTTCCAGCATGTCCAGAAAACAGCGTCCCGCCAGCGTCAGGTGACGGCGCGACGGATACAGCGCGTAGATGTGCATCCTGGCGGGCGCCCAGTCTGGCGCCACAGGGATCAGTGTTCCGCTTGCGACGCAGCTGGCCGCCATGATCTTCGGCAGCTGCGCCACGCCAAGACCCTGGAGGGCGGCGTCCCGGTTCAACAGCAGGTTGTCGCTCACGAAGCGCAGGTCGAGATCGACCTCTGCCCGCTGGTTCTGCGGGCCAATGAGCGTCCAACGCTCCAGGTGCGTGGTGAAGCTCCAGCCCACCGCAGGGCAGTTGGCGAGCGCCGATGGTGTCCGGGGATCCGCGAGTGAGCTCACGAGCGATGGGCTGGCATACAGCGCATACGGGACCACGGCCAGCCGCCTGGCGACATGGCTGGAATCCGTCAGGGGCTGCGTCGTGGGCTGGATCAGAAGGTCGACCGCTTCATCGATGGTTCGCATGCGTCCATCCGTGGTTTGCAGCGAAAGCGTGACGCGCGGGTAGCGCGCGCTGAACTGCAATGCAATCCGGCCGACCAGCGATGCTGCAATGGCTGCCGGGCAGGCCACCCGCAACTGGCCCCAGGGACTTTCCAGGCTCTCGCGCGCCACGGTAATGGCGGTCTGGGTTTCGGTCCGCGCCGCCTGGCCGTGCAGAAAAACACGTTCACCGACGTCGGTCAATTCAAAACGGCGCGCATTGCGGTGCAGCAAGGCAACCCCCAGAAGCGACTCCAATGCGGCGACCCGGCGGCTCAACCGGGATTTGGGTATGCCTGTGCGCCTGCTCGCTGCCGTGAAGCCCCCTGCGCTGGCGACCTCCACAAAGCTCAGCAGGTCTTCGGCCGCCAGCAATACGTTGTCCATTCGGTCCATTCGGTCCATTCGGTCCACCCGTCATCGTCGTGGCGCTACGACGCAGCGCCTTCGCAACAAGCTTGCGCAGCCGGTGGTCGCCCTGCCGCGTGCTCCCGAGGGTGCCACAGATCGCTCCGGTGCTGTGCTCTCTGAATGGGCGTGTTTTTGCAACGCCCCGTTCCGCTGCCGGGTCTCGCAGTCGGCAGGGTGTCTGCCTAGCATGTCCTTTCCGACGCCAAACCCCTACACATTGCATTCAGGAGACACCATGACAACGAGACGGATTTTTTTGCAGATCTCTTCCAGCGCGCTCGCGGGCACGCTGATCGGGTGTGGCGGCAGTGGCGATGGTGCGCCGGTGGTGGACACCACTTCCGGCAAGTTCAGCGGAACGGCGGCGGGTGCCACTACGGTGTACAAAGGCATCCCCTACGCCCGGCCACCCGTGGGCGCGCTGCGGTTCAAGTCCCCCCGGCCATACGTGCCCACCACGGCTGCCGTGACACCTGCGACCGCTTTTGGTCCTGCCAGTCTGCAGACCTTGCCCGCCAATGTGACCTGGATCTACACCCAGCCAGAGGCCCAAAGCGAGGACTGCCTCACCCTCAACCTCTGGACTCCCCGCGACGCGAGCAAGGCGCCAGTGGTGGTGTGGTTGCATGGTGGCGCATGGCGCATGGCGCACCGGCGCCACCAGCATGCCGCTGATGGACGGCCAGAAACTCGCAGAGCAGGGGCTGGTGGTGGTCACGGTCAACTACCGGCTGGGTGCAATGGCCTGCCTGACGCATCCGGACTTCACCGATCCCGAAACCGGGCTGTCCGCCAACTGGGGCTTGCAGGACCAGGCTGCAGCCCTGAAGTGGGTACACGACAACATCGCCCGTTTCGGCGGTGACCCCGGCAACGTTTGCCTTGCCGGGCAGTCGGCTGGCGCCGTCAACACGGCACTGATTGCGCAGCACCCCGTCTGGAGCCAATGGCTGCACAAAGCGGTGTTGTTCAGCTCTGCGGGCATTGCGGCGCCCGCAGGATTCAGTCAGCAGGATGCCATTGCGTACACCGAGCTTCTGGCGGCCAGTCTGAACACCACGCCCAAAGGTCTTCTGGACATTCCGGCCGCCCAGCTGCACGCCGCTGAGCTGGCGTTGAACAGCAACCCATTGCCATCCACCTTCCGGTCGGGCTTGGGCGTCAAGGCGTCCCCTGTGATGGACGGCAAGACCATCCTCGCGGATTGGACCCGGTTGGCATGGCCCCAGCGCATTCCGGTGCTGGTGACGAACACCTTGACCGAGGGTTCATTTTTTGTCGACCTGGTGGACCCGGTGACGCAGGCTGCGCTCACGGCGCCACTGCCCGCAACCATGGAGGCACTGACAGCGCTTGTGACGCCGCTGTCCGGATCTCCCAGCCGGGCCGCTCAGGTGATCGGCGCCTACCAGGAGGCTGCGCTGGCCGAGGGGCGTTCTGCGGCGCCAGGCGATCTGTATGTCGAGATCAACGGGGATCGCAACCTGCGCAACTTCTGTGTGCGCTACGCAGACAGCCTCGTCAAGCAGGGCGCCAATGTGCGCTACGGAACGTTCATGCACAGTGTGCTGAGCCCGGGCCGGGGCGTGCCACATTGCGCGGAGTTGCCGTTCCTGTTTGGCACTCTGGGGCTGGACCACTACCGGAACAAGGTGGGCGCTGGTGCTGCGGAACAAGAGCTCAGCAGGCACCTCATGAGTGCCGTCACCTCCTTTGCCCGGACGGGGACGGCTACCTTTGCCGATGGAACGATCTGGCCCGGCTATGGCCTGGCCCAGCAGAACTCTGCACTGATGGGGGCGGGATCTGCCTCATCCATCACCTTTGGCCCTGTGCCCAAAGTGGCGCAGTTGCGGGTGTGGGATGGCTTGCTCGGGTACCAATGACACACGCAGGGCGGAAGTCTCAGCACGCGCAGCCATCCGCCGGGCTGAACAGGTCCACCCGGTCGGTGATGATGCCGTCGGTGTTCAGTGCGATCAGCCGCTGTGCCGCCCACTCATCGTTCACGGTATAGCTCAGTGCACGCATACCTGCGGCGTGCACCTGCGCTACCAGCGCGGTATCCCACAGCGCATGGTTGCAGACAATGGCGACACACCCCAGCTGCTGCGCCACAGCGGCCCAGTCGTCCCACAGCGTGTCGAGCAGCAAGGCGCGCGGAACATGTGGTGCACTGGCGCGCGCCCCCGCCAGGGCGTCGGGCTTGAAGGATGAAAACAGCGGAGCCACCGCCTGCCCATGCCACAGCCGCGCTGACAGCTCGCCCACGGCCAGGCCGGTGGCTTCTTCGTGACCGGGGGTGGGCTTGATCTCGATGTTGAGGAAAAAACCGTTGGCAATGCAGTAACGCGCCAGGTTCTCCAGCGTGGGCAGGGGCTCGCCAGCGTAGCTGCGCGAGTGCCAGGCGCCTGCGTCCAGCTGCGCCAGGACCGACCAGGGGTGGTTGCTACCCGTGGTGCTGGCCGTGGCACCCAATGCCTGCGCGCCATTGGTCGTACGGCCCAGCGTGGCGTCGTGCATGAGAAAGACAACGCCGTCGCTGCTCAGCTTGGCGTCGCACTCGAACATGCGATAGCCGTGCTGGGCGCCCAGCCGGAATGCAGCCAGAGTGTTTTCAGGGGCCAGCTTGCCGGCGCCACGGTGGGCAATCCAGCGGGGATAGGGCCAGGGGGCCAGAGTGGGCGAGGGTGCGCTCATGCGGGTTCACCAAATTTCAGCAGGTTGCCATGGGGGTCGATGACAACCATCTCCTTCATACCCCAGGGCTGGACGGTGGGAGGTGCCACTTGCAGGCCCCGTGCCGCAAAATCTGCGTACAGCAACGCAGTGTCTGCGCGCACATAGCACGAGGTGTTCTCTGCAATATGGCGCTCGGTGCAGTGCCAGAAGTGCAGCTCGCAGCCATCGCGTTGCAGGATCAGGTAGTTGTCCGTCTCCAGCAGCGTGGTGAAGCCCAGCCGCTCGTTGTAGAACTGCAGGGTCTCTGCCAAGTGCAGGGAGGCCAGCACCGGTACGGTAGCCAGCATCCCGCGCCCGGCGTGGGCGGCTTCGGGCGGCTGCACGGGCTCAGTCGGGGATGCGTTTACCGGTGGTGGCGTCGAAGGCGTGCAGGCGGTCAGGGCGCGGCACGACGTGGATCACCGTATCCGGCAGTGGCGCGTGGGTGCCTTCTTCCACGCGCACGATGATCTGCTCGCCGTTGATGCGGCCATAGATCAGGCGTTCAGCGCCCAGCAGCTCCACAGTCTCGACCTTCACTTCCCAGCCTTCGCTGCGCACGTCCAGATGCTCCGGGCGGATGCCCAGGATGGTGCCTGGCTTGGCGCTGGGCGCATTCTTGAGCAGGTTCATCGGGGGCGAGCCGATGAAGCTGGCCACGAAGGTGGAGGCAGGCGTGTGGTAGACCTCTTCGGGCGTGCCGAACTGTTCCATGTTGCCTGCGTTCATGACGATCATGCGCTGGGCGAGCGTCATGGCCTCGACCTGGTCGTGCGTGACGAACAGGCTGGTGATGCCCAGCTCGCGGTGCAGCTTCTGGATTTCCAGTCGGGTTTGCGCGCGCAGCTTGGCGTCCAGGTTGGACAGGGGCTCGTCAAACAGGAACACCTGGGGCTGGCGCACGATGGCGCGGCCCATGGCCACGCGCTGGCGCTGGCCGCCGGACAGCTCACGCGGCTTGCGTTCGAGCAGGTGGCTCAGTTCGAGGATCTTGGCGGCCTTGTCCACCCGGCGCTGGATTTCGTCCTTGGGCACCTTGGCGATCTTCAGGCCGTAGGCCATGTTCTCGTAGTTCGTCATGTGCGGGTAGAGCGCGTAGTTCTGGAACACCATCGCGATGTCGCGCTGGGCGGGTTCCAGGTTGTTGACCACGCGGTCGCCGATGCGCAGTTCGCCGCCGGAGATTTCTTCCAGGCCCGCCACCATGCGCAGCAGGGTGGACTTGCCGCAGCCCGAGGGGCCCACGATGACGACGAATTCACCATCCTTGACCTCGGCGTTCACGCCGTGGATGACCTGGTTGGCCTTGGGGCCCACGCCGTAGCGCTTGACGATGTTGCGAAGAGAGAGGGATGCCATGATGCAATGAATTTGATAGCTAGTAGCGCTTTTCTATCAAGCGCTAGCAGGGTTTTTGACTTATTTTTCGGTATCGACCAGGCCCTTGACGAACCAGCGCTGCATGACCACCACCACAAAGGCAGGCGGCAGCATGGCCAGCAGGGCCGTGGCCATCACGATGTTCCATTCGTTGCCCGCATCGCCACCGGCCAGCATGCGCTTGATGCCGATCACCACGGGGTACATGTCTTCGGACGTAGTCACCAAGAGCGGCCACAGGTATTGGTTCCAGCCGTAGATGAACTGGATCACGAACAGTGCGGCAATCGAGGTGCGCGACAGCGGGACCAGGATGTCCTTGAAAAAGCGCATGGGGCCTGCACCGTCCACACGCGCGGCTTCCACCAGCTCATCGGGCACGGTCAGGAAGAACTGGCGAAACAGGAAAGTGGCCGTGGCCGAGGCGATCAGCGGCACCGTGAGACCTGCATAGGTGTTGAGCATGCCCAGGTCCGAGACCACCTGGTAGGTGGGGCCGATGCGAACTTCCACGGGCAGCATCAGCGTGATGAAGATCAGCCAGAAGCAGATGCCCTTGAAGGGGAAACGGAAGTACACGATGGCAAACGCCGAGAGCAGCGAGATGGCGATCTTGCCCACCGTGATGACTATGGCGGTGACAAAACTGACCCACATCATGTGCGCCACGGGTGCGGTGGAGCCTGCGCCCGCGCCGCCACCGAACAAGGCGGCTTTGTAGGTCTCCCAGAAGTTGCCGCCAGGCAGCATGGGCATGGGCACCTGCACGATGTCCTGCGCGGTATGGGTAGAGGCCACGAAGGCCAGGTACAGCGGAAAGCCGACGATGATCACGCCCAGCACCATGATGAGGTGCGAGAACGCGGTGAGATAAGGACTGCGCTCAACCATATCAGTATTGGACTTTCTTTTCGACGTAGCGGAATTGGATGACCGTCAGCACCACGACGATGGCCATCAACACCACCGACTGCGCAGCCGAGCCGCCCATGTCCATGGCCTTGAAACCGTCGTGGTACACCTTGTAGACCAGGATCGAGGTGTCGCGGCCCGGCCCGCCCTGCGTGGTGGCGTCCACGATGGCGAAGGTGTCAAAGAACGCGTACACCACATTGATTACCAGCAGGAAGAACGTGGTGGGCGAGAGCAGCGGGAACTGGATGCTCCAGAACCGGCGCCAGGGGCTTGCTCCGTCGATGGCAGCCGCCTCGATGAGCGATTTGGGGATGGACTGCAAGCCCGCCAGGAAGAACAGGAAGTTGTAGGAGATCTGCTTCCACACGGCGGCAATCACGATCAGCGCCATGGCGTGGTCGGAGTTGAGCATGTGGTTCCAGTCAAAGCCCGACTGGCGCAGCATGTAGGCCACAACACCCAGCGATGGCGAGAACATGAACATCCACAGCACGCCCGCTACCGCAGGCGCCACGGCGTAGGGCAGCAGCAGTGCGGTCTTGTAGACCATGGCGCCCTTGATGATGCGGTCGGCAAAGATCGCGAGGATCAACGACAGCGTGATGCCGCTGACCGCCACCAGGATCGAGAAGAATGCGGTGGTCTTGAAGGAGGCCAGATAGCCAGGGTCCTGGAACAGGTCCCGGAAATTGTCAAAACCGACCCATTCCCGCGAGAAGCCGAAGGAGTCCTGCATCTGGAAGGACTGCACCAGAGCCTGGCCCGCGGGCCAGAAAAAGAAGACGCTGATGATGGCCAGCTGCGGCGCCAGAAGCACCCACGGTAGCCAGGCAGAGCGAAATAAAACGCGTTTTTCCATGTCGAAACTCTCAAAAAGAAAACCCCGCCGCCCCGTGAACCATGGTGGTTGACGGGGCGGCGGGCTTTCGATGCCACCCGGCAGGTTTGCTGGGTGGTATCGGCAGATGTTCGGCAGCGCTTACTTGTTGGCGCGCGCGAAGCGGGCCAGTTGCTCGTTGCCACGGGTCACGGCTGTGTCCAGCGCTTCCTTGGGCGACTTCTTGCCCGACCAGATTTGTTCGGTTTCCTCATCGATGATCGAGCGGATCTGCACGAAGTTGCCCAGGCGGATGCCGCGCGACTTGTCGGTGGCCTTCTTGATCATCTGCGTCACGGCCACATCGGTGCCGGGGTTCTTGGTGTAGAAGCCCGATGCCTCGGTCAACTGGTAGGCGCCCATGGTCACAGGCAGGTAGCCCGTGCGCTGGTGGCTGGCAGCCTGCACCTTGGTGTCGTTCAGGAAGTTCAGGAAGTCGGCCACGCCCTTGTACTCTTCGGCCTTTTTGCCGGCCATGACCCAGAGGCTGGCGCCACCGATGGCGGTGTTCTGGGGCGCGCCCTTCACGTCAGGGTAGTAGGGCAGGGTGGAGATGCCGTAAGCGAACTTGGCTTCCTTGGCCACACGGGCGTACAGGCCTGAGGAGCCCGTCATCATGGCGCACTCGCCCGAGGGGAACGAGGCGTCTGGCACGTTACCGCGGCCCTTGTAAACGAAGCTGCCTTCCTTGGAGGCCTTGGCCAGGTTTTCAAAGTGGCGCACGTGCAGCGGCGAGTTGACCTGCAGCTGGGCGTCGTTGCCGTCAAAGCCGTTGTTCTTGGACGCGAACAGCGTGTTGTGCCACAGCGAGAAACTCTCCAGTTGCGTCCAGCTGATCCAGCTGGTGGTGAACGGGCAGCTGTGGCCGCTGGCCTTAAGCTTGGAGGCGGCAGCGAACACTTCCGGCCAGGTCTTGGGCGGCTTGTCGGCGTCCAGGCCGGCCTTCTTGAAGGCGTCCTTGTTGTAGTAAAAAACCGTCGTGGAGCTGTTGAGCGGATAGCTCAGCATCTGGCCATTGGGCGCGGTGTAGTAGCCAGCCACTGCCGACACGTACTGGGTGGGATCGAACTTGAATCCACCGTCGTTCAACACCTTGGCGGCAGGCACGATGGCGCCCTTGCTCGCCATCATGGTGGCAGTACCTACTTCGAACACTTGCAGGATGTGGGGGGCGTTACCCGCACGAAACGCTGCAATAGCGCCTGTCATGGATTCGTCATACGTACCCTTGTAGGTGGGCACGACCTTGTACTTGGTCTGGCTGGCGTTGTACTGCTTGGCCAGGTCATTGACCCAGTCGCCCAGCGCTGCGCTCATCGAATGCCACCACTGAATCTCGACTTGCGCCTGGGCTTGCGCGGGTGCGCAGACCGACAGGGCGATGGCAGCGCAGACCGCCAGATGCTTCGTTTGCATGAATATTTCCTCCGAGGATGACGAAAAGCACAAAGGCTGGATGCTATGCAGCCGATGTGACATTGATATGTCGTTGTCGCATGGCCCTGGCGCCTGCAACAACCGGGGAAACCCCTTGGGGATCCCGCAAGGGGGACGATTGTGACTCTTTTGTGACAAGTTGTGGCGCATTTGCCCAGGCTTGCAAGGTTTTGTGCAATGCACCATGCTGGTGACTCTTTGCAAGTCCCTGCAGCGCCGGTTCGTTCGCGCCGCCGCGCGCCGACTTGTCCTACCCGTTTCCTCACTTCTTTCAGATAGCCATGGCCACCAATTCGCTGGACAAGAACAAGATCAAGTTTCTGCTGCTCGAAGGCATCCACTCCTCTGCAGTGGATGTGATCCGGGCGGCGGGCTATTCCCAGATCGAGACGGTGTCCGGCGCGCTGCCCGATGAGGAACTCAAGCGCAAGATTGCCGATGTGCACTTTCTGGGCATTCGCTCGCGCACCCAGCTCACCGAGGAGGTGTTCGCCCAGGCCCACAAGCTGGTGGCCGTGGGCTGCTTTTGCATTGGCACCAACCAGGTGGATCTGAGCGCGGCGCGCGAGCGCGGCATTGCGGTGTTCAACGCGCCGTACTCGAACACCCGCTCGGTGGCTGAACTGGTGCTGGCAGAAGCCATCCTGCTGCTGCGCGGCGTGCCCCAGAAAAATGCGGTGGCCCACCGGGGGGGCTGGCTCAAGAGCGCCGAGAACGCGTACGAAATCCGCGGCAAGACGCTGGGCATCGTGGGCTATGGCTCCATCGGCACGCAGTTGTCGGTGCTGGCCGAGGCGCTGGGCATGCACGTGGCCTTTTTTGATGTGGTCAACAAGCTGCCCCTGGGCAATGCCCGCCAGGTGCAGCACCTGCACGACCTGCTGGGGCAGAGCGACATCGTGAGCCTGCATGTGCCCGAGCTGCCATCCACCGAGGGAATGATCGGCGCCGCCGAGATCGCGGCCATGAAGCCAGGCGGCATCCTCATCAACGCTGCGCGGGGCACGGTGGTGGATATTGACGCGCTGGCCGCGGCGCTCCAGGCCCACAAGCTGCTGGGCGCTGCCATCGACGTGTTCCCCGTCGAGCCTCGCACCAACAAGGACGAGTTTGTCTCGCCCCTGCGCGGGCTGGACAACGTGATCCTGACCCCCCACATCGGCGGCTCCACCATGGAGGCGCAGGCCAACATTGGCCTGGAAGTGGCCGAGAAGCTGGTGAAATACAGCGACAACGGCACCAGCACCTCGTCGGTCAACTTTCCCGAGGTGGCGCTACCGGCCCACCCCGGCAAGCACCGTCTGCTGCACATCCACCGCAACGTGCCGGGCGTGCTGTCGGAGATCAACCGCATCTTCTCGGACAACCAGATCAACATCTCGGCCCAGTACCTGCAGACCAACGAGAAGATCGGTTACGTGGTGATTGACATCGACGCCGCCTCGTCCGACCTGGCGCTGGACAAGCTGGCCCAGGTGAGCGGCACCCTGCGCAGCCGCGTGCTGTTCTGACGCCGTTGCAGGGCCGTTTCGGCTCTGGCAGAGAGCCCCGGCCCGGCAATGCGGAGGCCGGTGGCATAAAATCGCGCCCCCACCCCAGGTAGACCCCCATGAATGTACCGATCGCGCTGGCGGCCTTGCAGACGCAGGCCGCCGAGCCTGCCCGACTGCGAGAAATTCCCTATAACTACACCTCGTTCTCCGACCGGGAGATCGTGATCCGGCTGCTGGGGTCCTCATCCTGGGAGGTGCTGGACCAACTGCGCAAAGAGCGCCGTACGGGCCGCTCGGCCCGCATGCTGTATGAGGTGCTGGGCGATATCTGGGTCGTGCAGCGCAACCCCTACCTGCAGGACGACCTGCTGGATAACCCCTCGCGCCGCAAGCTGCTGGTGGATGCCTTGCAGCACCGCCTGGGCGAGATTGAAAAGCGCCGCACCCCTGCCGACGATGCCGAGCGTGACCGCCTGGTGGGCGAGCTGGTCGTCGCCGCGCGCCGCGCCGTGGCCGAGTTCAACGCCACCTTCGAGCAGGCCGCTCAGCTGCGCCGCCAGATCCAGCGCACACTGGGCCGCCTCACGGCCAAGGACAACATCAAGTTCGACGGCCTCTCTCGCGTGAGCCACGTGACCGACGCGACCGACTGGCGCGTCGAATACCCGTTCGTCGTGCTCACCCCCGACACCGAGGTCGAGATGGCGGGCCTGGTCAAGGGCTGCATCGAACTGGGCCTGACCATCATTCCCCGTGGGGGCGGCACTGGCTACACCGGCGGCGCGATTCCGCTGACCTGGAAGAGCGTGGTCATCAACACTGAAAAGCTCGAAGCCATGACCGAGGTGCAGATGCGCCGCCTGCCGGGCCTGGACCGCGAGGTGGGCACAGTGTGGACCGAGGCGGGCGTGGTCACCCAGCGCGTGGCCGACGCGGCCGAGCGTGCAGGTTTTGTGTTTGCGGTGGACCCCACCAGCGCCGAGGCCTCGTGCATTGGCGGCAACATCGCCATGAACGCCGGCGGCAAGAAGGCCGTGCTGTGGGGCACCGCGCTCGACAACCTGGCCAGCTGGCGCATGGTCACGCCCGACGCCCAGTGGCTCGAAGTGACGCGCCTGGACCACAACATGGGCAAGATCCATGACGTGGAAGTGGCAACGTTTGAGCTGCAGTACTTCGAGGCCGACGGCAAGACGCCCGTGCGCACCGAGCGTCTGAGCATTCCAGGCCGCACCTTCCGCAAGGAGGGCCTGGGCAAGGATGTGACGGACAAGTTCCTGGCGGGCCTGCCCGGCATCCAGAAGGAAGGCTGCGACGGCCTCATCACCAGCGCGCGCTGGGTGGTGCACCGCATGCCCGAGCACACCCGCACCGTGTGCCTGGAGTTCTTCGGCAACGCCAAGGACGCTGTGCCTTCTATCGTCGAGATCAAGGACTTCATGTTCGCCGAGCAAAAGCGCAGTGGCGTGCTGCTGGCGGGCCTGGAGCACCTGGATGACCGCTACCTGAAGGCCGTGGGCTACGCCACCAAGAGCAAGAAGGGCAACGGTGGCTTGCCCAAGATGGTGCTGATTGGCGACATTGCCGGTGACAACGCCGATGAGGTGGCCCGCGTGACCAGCGAGGTCGTGCGCCTTGCCAACACCCGCAGCGGTGAAGGTTTTGTGGCCATCACGGCCGATGCGCGCAAGAAGTTCTGGGCCGACCGCAAGAAGACAGCCGCCATCAGCCGCCACACCAACGCTTTCAAGATCAATGAAGACGTGGTGATCCCGCTGCCCCGCATGGCCGAGTACACAGACGGCATCGAGCGCATCAACATCGAGCTTTCCCTGCGCAACAAGATCAAGTTGTGCGATGCGCTGACCGAATTCTTCGAACGTGGCAACCTGCCGCTGGGCAAGCACGACGCCGACGACGAAGTGCCTTCGCCCGAGTTGCTGCAAGAGCGTGTGGACCGTGCCATCGCCCTGGTGGAAGAGGTGCGCGCCCTGTGGCAAGGTTGGCTGCACGACGTGGAAACGCTGTTCCCCCAACTGCAGGACCACACGCTGCGTGCGAGCTGGAAGACCCAGCTGCGCGCACCGCTGCAGGCCATCTTCACCGGCGCTGCGTTCAAGCCCATTCTGGACGAGGCTGTGGCCATCCACAAGCGCGTGCTCAAGGGCCGGGTGTGGGTCGCGCTGCACATGCACGCGGGTGACGGCAATGTGCACACCAACCTGCCCGTCAACAGCGACGACTACGAGATGCTGCAGACCGCGCACGAGGCCGTGGCGCGCATCATGGTGCTGGCGCGCAGCTTGAACGGCGTGATCTCGGGCGAGCACGGCATTGGCATCACCAAGCTGGAGTTCTTGACCGACGACGAGCTGCGCCCCTTTGCCGAGTACAAGCGCAAGGTGGACCCGGAGGGCCGCTTCAACAAGGGCAAGTTGCTACGAAATCAGGAGCTGGTAGCGCTTGATGGAAAAGCGCTAGAGGCCAAAAACGCTTCAAACGCTGCGTTGATGCACGCCGATTTGACGAATGCCTACACGCCCAGCTTCGGCCTGATGGGCCACGAGTCGCTGATCATGCAGCAGAGCGACATCGGCGCCATTGCCGATTCGGTCAAGGACTGCCTGCGCTGCGGCAAGTGCAAGCCCGTGTGCTCCACGCACGTGCCCCGCGCCAACCTGCTGTACAGCCCGCGCAACAAGATCCTGGCCACCTCGCTGCTGGTCGAGGCGTTTTTGTACGAAGAGCAGACCCGCCGGGGCGTGAGCATCAAGCACTGGCAGGAGTTTGAAGATGTGGCAGACCACTGCACGGTGTGCCACAAGTGCGAGAGCCCTTGCCCGGTGAAGATCGACTTCGGCGACGTCACCATGAACATGCGCAACCTGTTGCGCAAGATGGGCAAGAAGACCTTCCGCCCCGGCAACGCGCTGGCCATGACCATGCTCAACGCCACCAACCCAGACACCATCAAGCTGATGCGCTCGGCCATGGTGGATGTGGGCTTCAAAGCCCAGCGCATGGCGGTAGACCTGCTGCGCAAGGTGGGCCGCAAGCAGACGGCCAAGCCGCCGGCCACGGTGGGCACGGCTCCGATCAAGGAGCAGGTGATCCACTTCATCAACAAGAAGTTGCCCGGCGGCCTGCCCAAGAAGACGGCGCGTGCGCTGCTCGACATCGAGGACAAGGACTACGTGCCGATCATCCGCAACCCGCAGGCCACCACGGCCGAGACGGAGGCGGTGTTTTACTTCCCTGGCTGTGGCTCGGAGCGCTTGTTCTCGCAGGTGGGCTTGGCGACCCAGGCCATGCTGTGGCACGCGGGCGTGCAGACGGTGCTGCCGCCCGGTTACCTGTGCTGCGGCTACCCCCAGCGCGGTTCGGGCCAGTTCGACAAGGCCGAGAAGATGATCACGGACAACCGGGTGCTCTTCCACCGTGTGGCCAACACCCTCAACTACCTGGACATCAAGACCGTGGTGGTGAGCTGCGGCACCTGCTACGACCAACTGCAGGGCTACGAGTTTGACAAGATCTTCCCGGGCAGCCGCATCATCGACATCCACGAGTACCTGCTCGAAAAGGGCATCCAGCTGCAAGGCAAGGGCGCCTACCTGTACCACGAGCCCTGCCACAACCCCATGAAGCAGCAGGACGCGATGAAGACCGTGAAGGCGCTGGTGGGCGATCAGGTGCTCAAGAGCGAGCGCTGCTGCGGCGAGTCGGGCACGCTGGGCGTGACCCGGCCCGATGTGTCCACGCAGGTGCGCTTCCGCAAGGAAGAAGAAATCCGCAAGGGCGAGGCCAAGCTGCGCGAAAGCGGTGCCGTGGGCCCGCAGGACAACGTGAAGATCCTCACCAGCTGCCCCAGCTGCCTGCAAGGCCTGAACCGCTACGAAGGCGACCTGAACAACGGCCTGCTCGAAGCCGACTACATCGTGGTCGAGATGGCGCGCGAGATCCTGGGCGAGAACTGGATGCCAGAGTACGTACACCGAGCCAACAACGGCGGCATCGAGCGGGTGCTGGTGTAAACGTGAGGCACCCCCTGAGTCGCTTCGCGCCTTCCCCCTTTCTCGCTGCACGGGACGGGGGCGACGCCCCCGCAGCGGGTCGGCCCTTGCTTGGCGTCCCTGGCCATCGGCCGCGCCAGTTGCAGGCTGCAGGTGATGTCAGAAGCTCCGTGGAGTTATCTCAATGAGTTGCCCTCTGTGCGCAGAAGACGGCGGTGCGCTGGTATGGCGCGGTGAGAGGCTGCGCGTGATCCGCGCTCAGGAGGTCGGTTTTCCGGCCTTCTACCGCGTGGTGTGGGCGGCGCATGTGGCCGAGTTCTCCGAACTATCGGCCGCTGATCGCAGCCACTGCATGGAGGCGGTGACGCTGGTGGAGCAAGCCCTGCGCCAGCACCTGGCTCCCACCAAGGTCAACATCGCAGCGCTGGGCAACATGGTGCCGCACCTGCACTGGCACGTGATTGCGCGGTTTGACTGGGATAGCCACTTCCCGGCGCCCGTATGGGCTGCTGCGCAGCGGCCCAGCCCCGCAGCGCAAGAGGCCGCTGTGTTGGCCCTGCTGCCCGCGTTGGAGGCGCAGCTGCAGTCCGAGCTGGCGCAGTGGGCCGCCCGGTAACCTTGCTGGCAGCGTGTGCCGGGGCGGGTGGGACAATGGCAGCTGTCGCTTCTGACCGAGGCCGCTGCTGCGGCCCGATGGGCGCAAGTCCTCAACAGTTTTCTCACAGGTGAATCCATGGCAGGTTTGAAACCGGGTGCGCCCACTCCGCAGGCCATCACGGTGCACGAGACATCTCGCGTGCTGGAGGTGGAGTTTTCGGATGGCGCCACGTTCCGCATCCCGTTCGAGTTGATGCGCGTGTACTCCCCCTCGGCCGAAGTGCAGGGCCACGGCCCGGGCCAGGAAGTGCTGCAGACAGGCAAGCGGCTCGTCACGCTGCTCAACCTGGAGCCCGTAGGTAACTATGCGGTGAAGCCCACGTTCTCGGATGGGCATGACAGCGGCATCTTCTCCTGGGACTACCTCTACGAACTGGGCGAAAAGCAGGATTCGCTGTGGGCCCAGTACACAGAGCGGCTGGCCGCTGCGGGCGCGGACCGCGATGTGCCCATGGCCTCCCAGGGGGCGGGGCATGCCTGCGGCAGCCATTGAGGCTGCAGGGCGGGCGTAAGCTGGGTGGCGCGCAGTACGCGGCGTAAGCCCTTATTCACTCAAGTGCTATTGAAATAATAGCTGATAGCGCAATGTCCTCAAGCGCTGGCGGCCGATTTATCTTCAATGGCGTTGTCCAAATTGCGACAGATGCCCCATTTCAGTGCGGGGTTGTCGCTGTACCTCTGGCGTTCACGCGCCTAGCATGATTCCTATGAGCACCACGCATTTTGGTTTTCAGTCGGTGGACGAGCAGGAAAAGGCACGTCGTGTGCGCGGCGTGTTCGACTCCGTGGCGTCGAAGTACGACGTGATGAACGACCTCATGTCGGCGGGTCTGCACCGTGCCTGGAAGGCGTACACCGTCATGGTGGCCAACCTTCGCGAAGGCAGCCAGGTACTCGATATTGCAGGTGGAACAGGCGATCTGGCGCTGGCCTTCGCCAAAAAGGTGGGTGCGTCCGGGCGTGTGGTGCACACCGACATCAACGAGGCCATGCTGCGCGTGGGACGCGACCGCCTGATCGACGCGGGTGTGGTTTTGCCAACCCTGGTGTGCGACGCCGAGAAGTTGCCTTTCCCCGACGCACATTTCGACGTGGTGAGCGTTGCTTTCGGTCTGCGCAACATGACGCACAAGGACCAGGCGATTGCCGAGATGTGCCGTGTGCTCAAGCCGGGCGGCAAGCTGTTGGTGCTGGAGTTTTCCAAGGTCGCCAAGCCGCTCGAAAAGGTGTACGACTGGTATTCGTTCAAGGTGCTGCCTCAACTGGGCAAGCTGGTGGCGGGCGATGACGCCAGCTATCGCTACCTGGCCGAGTCCATCCGCATGCACCCTGGGCAGGAAGAGCTCAAAAGCCTCATGCAAAAAAATGGCTTTGGGCATGTGGACTATCACAACATGACAGGGGGCATTGTGGCCTTGCATGTTGGAATCAAGTGCTGAGCGTTTCGCTCGGTCATTAACGGAGACGGAGAATTCATGATGAAACTGTGGTCTGTGGTGTTGGTTGCGATGCTCGCCTTTGCGCATGCCGATGCTGACGCCCGGCGACTGGGCGGTGGTAAATCGACGGGTCAGCAATCGAGCAATGTCACGCAGCGTGAGTCGGCGTCGCCGAGCGCACCCGGAGCGCCTGCGCAGAACGCCACCAATGCAGCGGCCGCCAAGCCAGCTGCTGCGGGTGCTGCTCCTGCCGCTGCAGCGGCCAAGAAGCCCTGGGGCGCAATGCTGGGTGGTCTGGCCGCAGGCTTGGGCCTGGCGTGGTTGGCCAGCTCGCTCGGTCTGGGCGAAGGGTTTGCCAATATTCTGATGATGGTGTTGCTGGCGGTGGCTGCATTTGCCATCTTCAAGATGGTGATGCGCGCACGCAGCGGTGGTAGCAATGCGGGTGCGGCCGCTGGTGGTGCGCCGTTTGCTTTCCAGGGTGCGGGTGCGGCTACGCCCGCTGCAGCGCGGGTGCCACCGCAGTACAGCCCCAGCAATGTGGGCAATGACGCCTCGGCACGGCCTTGGGAGCGCAACAGCATGGCGTTTGATGCTTCGCGTGCTGCTGCACAAGGCGGTGCGGGGTCGGGTGTGGTGATCGGTTCGGGCCTGTCGGGTTCGCAGAACTGGGGAATCCCGGAAGGTTTCGATACCGACGGTTTCCTGTCCGCTGCCAAACGCAACTTTGTCACCCTGCAAGCAGCCTGGGACCGTTCGGACATCGCCACGCTGCGCTCCATGATGACGGACAACATGCTGAGCGAAATTCGCACCCAGCTTGCAGAGCGCGAAGACCACCGCGGTATGCAGCCCAACCACACCGACGTGGTCATGATCGAAGCCCAACTGCTGGGCATTGAAGACCTGGGCGATGGCTACATGGCCAGCGTCGAGTTCTCCGGCATGATCCGCGAAGAGCCCTCTGCAGGCCCCAGCCCCTTCCGTGAGGTTTGGAACATGACCAAGCCCAAGGCGGGCAACAGTGGCTGGCTGGTTGCCGGCGTGCAGGCCCTGCAGTAATTAAGGAATTGCCCCGCTGTGGGGCTTTCCCAGTTCAGGGAATAATCGGGGACTATGGCAACACCACAGTCCCCTTTTTCGTTTCTGGACGGCCTCTTCGAGCGGGTGGCCGCCGGCCCCCAGCCCCCCCAGTGGCTCGTGCATGAAGTGCAGCAGCGCACGGTGCTGTTTCTCAACCATGTACTGATGCAGGAAAAAGAGGCTATGGACCGCCTGGTGCGCCAGAAAGGCCGTATAGCCCGCGCACAGTGGCGGACTTTTTCGATGGCCCTGGTCATCACACCGGCTGGGCTGTTCAACCTGGCGCCCGAAACCGCCGTGCCCGACCTGCAACTGCACGTCACCGAGACCTCCCCCTTTGCACTGGCCCAGACCGCCCTGCGGGGTGACAAACCCTCGATTCGTATCGAGGGCGATGTTCAACTGGCCGCAGAGATCAACTGGCTGGTCGATCACGTGCGCTGGGATGTCGAGGAAGACCTTGCGCGCCTCATAGGCGATGCGCCCGCGCACACCGTAGCGCGGGTGGCGCGCCGTGCTGCGCAGGCGCTGCGTGAGTTTGTGGGCGCGCGCGTTGCACCCACTTCTACAGCCGTTGCCCCGATGCCCTCTGCGCCTTCGACGCCTTCCGCACCGAACAGCGGCTCCGACCGGGCTGGCGCATGAAACAGTTCCTTCGGGGAGGGGCCATCCTGTGGGTGGTGTTCCGGTATGGCCTGGACGCCATGGTGCTGGACAGCTTCCAGAAGCCCTGGCTGAAGCCGGTGTCGCGCGTGCTGTCTTTCGGCCGCAACCTCGACGCACCCCGTGGTCAGCGGCTGCGCATGGCGCTGGAGCGTCTGGGGCCTATCTTCGTCAAGTTCGGCCAGGTGCTGTCGACACGCCGCGACCTGCTGCCGCCGGATGTTGCCGACGAACTGGCCCGGTTGCAGGACCGCGTACCGCCATTCGACCCAGAGATTGCCATCGCCACAATCGAGCGGGCCTTCCGGCGGCCGGTGGACGAGGTCTTTACCTTCTTCAACCGTGTGCCGGTGGCCAGCGCCTCCATTGCGCAGGTGCACTTCGCCACGCTGCGAGACCGCCAGGGCGTCGAGCGCGAGGTGGCCGTCAAGGTGCTGCGCCCGGGCATGCTGCCGGTGATCGAAAAAGACCTGAGCCTCATGCGCATGATGGCCGGATGGGTCGAGAGCCTGTCTGCGGACGGCAAGCGCCTGAAACCACGCGAGGTAGTGGCCGAGTTCGACAACTACCTGCATGACGAGCTGGATCTGGTGCGTGAGGCCGCCAACGCCGCGCAACTGCGCCGCAACATGCTGGGGCTGGACCTGGTGCTGATCCCCGAAATTTTCTGGGACTTCTGCCATCCTGAGGTCATGGTGATGCAGCGCATGAACGGTGTGCCCATCAGTCAGATCGAGCGGCTGCGGGATGCTGGGGTGGACATCCCCAAGCTCGCGCGCGACGGCGTCACCATCTTTTTCACCCAGGTTTTCCGTGACGGCTTCTTTCATGCCGACATGCATCCCGGCAACATCCAGGTCAGCCTCGATCCCGCTACGTTCGGGCGCTACATCTCGCTGGACTTCGGTATCGTTGGTACGCTGACCGAAGTGGACAAGGAATACTTGGCGCAAAACTTCGTGGCGTTCTTCCGCCGTGACTACAAGCGCGTGGCCGAGCTGCATATCGAGAGCGGCTGGGTACCACCCGAAACGCGAGCCAACGACCTTGAATCTGCCATCCGCGCCGTGTGCGAGCCTTACTTCGACCGGCCGCTCAAGGAAATCTCGCTGGGCATGGTGCTGATGCGCTTGTTCCAGACGTCGCGCCGCTTCCATGTTGAGATTCAGCCCCAGCTGGTGTTGCTGCAAAAGACCCTGCTCAACATTGAAGGCCTGGGTCGCGAGCTCGATCCGGAACTGGACCTGTGGAGCACCGCCAAACCCTTCCTGGAGAAGTGGATGCTGGAGCAGATGGGGCCCCAGCGCCTGTGGCGCGAGTTGCGCGCCGAAGCGCCCCACTACGCCAAGCTGGTCCCCGAGCTGCCGCGCCTGTTGCATGACGCCTTGCGCCGGCGACCGACCGATCAGCAGCAGCAAGGCCTGCGTGAACTGCTCGAAGCCCAGCACCGCACCAATCGGCTGCTCCAGTCCATTATTTATGGCGGTGTTGGTTTTGTGCTGGGCCTTCTGGCGATGCAGTTGTTGGTGCGCATGCGGATTTTCTGAGGCGGTGCGAACGGCACGGAAGTTGCCTTCATAATCCGCTGCAACTTTTGTTACGAATTGGGTAGCAAAGGGGTCACCCATCGATCTGCGGGGGCCTCAGCGTGTCGGCGCACGGCACGCCGGGCGCACACCTGCTTTTTGTAACCTTCCTTGGAGTTTCGGAGCGGCGCCATGCTGATCACATTCATCGTTCTGTACCTGCTGGTCTCGATTGGTATCGGCCTGTATGCATCAACGCGCGTGCACAACACGGCCGACTATGCGGTGGCAGGCCGCAGCCTACCCTTGGCCGTGGTGATCGCCACTACCTTCGCGACCTGGTTTGGTTCGGAAACCGTGCTCGGCGTTTCGGCGCGGTTTGTCGATGGGGGGTTGGGTGCGGTGGTGGAGGATCCGTTTGGCGCCTCCATGTGCCTGGTCTTGGTGGGGCTGTTCTTTGCCTACAAGCTTTACAAAAAGAACCTCATCACTCTGGGTGACTACTACCGCCAGCGCTATGGGCGTGTGATCGAAGTGACCTGCTCTGCCATCATCATGTTCAGTTACCTGGGCTGGGTGGCTGCGCAGATCACGGCTCTGGGGCTGGTCTTCAACTTGCTGACGCAGGGTTATGTGTCTGTCACCATGGGCATGGTCATTGGTACGGTCATTGTTTTGGTTTACACCCTCTACGGAGGCATGTGGTCCGTGGCCATGACCGACTTTGTCCAGATGATTGTGATCGCTGTAGGGTTGCTGGCCATCGCGTGGTATGCGGCCGACCTGGCCGGGGGCGCGGGCAAGGTGGTTGAATATGCTGCGCGCGAAGGCAAGTTCCAGTTCTTCCCTACGGGCGGACTCAAGGAGTGGACCTTCTTCTTTGCCGCCGCGATCACGATGATGCTGGGCTCCATACCCCAGCAAGACGTTTTCCAGCGTGTGATGTCATCCAACAGCGCCGAGACTGCGCGCACCGGCCCAGTCATCGGCGGGGTGTTGTATCTGCTGTTTGCTTTTATCCCCATGTTTGTCGTCACAGCGGCCGTGCTGGTCATGCCTGAAACCGCGCAGGCGCTGCTCAAGGACGATCCCCAGAAAGTGCTGCCCACGCTGGTGATGGAGCGCATGCCGCTGATCCTTCAGATCGCCTTTTTTGGTGCACTCCTGTCTGCCATCATGTCCACCGCCTCGGCCACTTTGCTGGCACCGTCCACCACCTTTGTGGAGAACATCCTTCACAACTTGCGTCCAGGCATGACGGATGCCCAGACGCTGAAGGCCATGCGTATTTCAGTGTTCGTTTTTACTGCCTGTGTGCTCACGTACGCGATCACCATGCAGGGTACGTCTATCTATGACATGGTGTCGGGTGCATACCAGGTACCGTTGGTGGGCGCGTTTATTCCCCTGGTGTTTGGCCTGTACTGGAAGCGAGCAACCACCCAGGGCGCCATACTGGCGGTGGTCATGGGCTTGGGCGTGTGGCTGCTGTTTGTGGCCAGCCCCGTGCTGTCAGAGGCATTCCCTCAGCAGCTGGCCGGAGTGCTAGCTGCATTGGTGGGTATGCTTGCTGGCTCGCTCGCACCGCAGTGGGTGGACGACCACAAGGGCAAGGTGACCCACTACGAAGGCAGCGCAAGCTGATTGCCGTTCCGCACGTCCATCGCGCGGGGCTTGAGGATGGGCGTGCCGCCTATAATTGAGGGTTTTGCACTTTCCCTCAACACACTGACATGCCTATTTACGCCTACAAATGCGGCTCCTGCGGCCATGCCAAGGATGTGCTGCAAAAAATCTCCGATGCGCCCCTGACGGTGTGTCCCGCCTGCGGTGCCGAGGCATTTTCCAAGCAGGTCACGGCCGCTGGCTTCCAGCTCAAGGGGTCCGGATGGTATGTGACCGATTTCCGCGGCGGCAGCGGCGGCAGTTCTGCCCCTGCGACGGACAGCAAGACAGAGTCAAAAGTGGATGCTGCTGCACCAGCTGGCTCTGGTGATGCTCCCAAAAAAGAAGCATCCAGCACAGCTGCATCAAGCGCTAGCGGTGGTTCTGCATCTTCAACCTCCTCTGCGAGCTGAACAATTCTCATGGCTGCCCTGCGCAAGTGGTTGTTGACTGGCCTTCTGGTGATCGTTCCTGGTGTCATCACGGCCTGGGTGCTCAACTGGATCGTGAGCACGCTGGATCAGACTCTGCAGATATTGCCCGTTGCGTGGCATCCCGACAGGCTGCTGGGCGTTCACGTCCCTGGTTTTGGTGTGGTTCTCACGCTGCTGATCCTGCTGGTGGTCGGTGCTGTCGCCAGCAACTTTGCGGGGCGCAAGCTGGTGCAGTGGGGCGATGCTGTGGTTCACCGCATTCCGGTGGTGCGTTCGATCTATTCCAGCGTCAAGCAGGTGTCCGACACGCTGTTTTCTGAAAGTGGCAACGCCTTTCGCAAGGCGGTGCTGGTGCAGTGGCCGCGTGAAGGTGTCTGGACTGTGGCTTTTGTCACCGGTGCACCCAATGGCGAGGTCGCGGCCTACCTGCGCGATGAATTCGTGAGCGTGTACGTGCCCACCACACCCAACCCCACCGGCGGGTACTTTGTGATGCTGCGCAAGAGCGACTGCGTTGAACTCGACATGAGCGTGGACGCCGCCCTCAAATACATTGTTTCGATGGGCGTGGTTGCTCCGGCTGACCCCACGCTTGTTTCCCCCAGTAAGTGAATCCCCTTTAACGCGCCCCTCGGGCGCCGGAAGTTTCTGCCATGGCCATGCGTTCCCACTATTGCGGTCTTGTGACCGAAGCCCTGATGGGCCAAACCGTTACCCTGTCTGGCTGGGTGAACCGTCGTCGTGACCATGGCGGCGTGATCTTCATCGACCTGCGCGATCGCGAAGGCTACGTGCAGGTGGTGTGCGACCCGGATCGCGCAGAGATGTTCAAGACGGCCGAAGACGTACGCAACGAGTTTTGCGTGCAGGTGGTGGGCCTGGTGCGCGCGCGCCCTGAGGGCACCACCAATGACAAGCTCAAGAGCGGCCAGATCGAAGTGCTGTGCCATGAACTGAAGGTGCTCAACCCCTCGGTCACGCCTCCGTTCCAGATGGACGACGAGAACCTGTCGGAAACCACCCGCCTCACGCACCGGGTGATGGATCTGCGCCGTCCGCACATGCAGCGCAACATGATGCTGCGCTACAAGACCTCTATCCAGGTGCGCAACTTCCTGGACAAGGAAGGCTTCATCGACATCGAAACACCCATGCTCGGCAAGAGCACGCCCGAAGGCGCGCGCGACTACCTCGTGCCCAGCCGCGTGCACGATGGCCAGTTCTTTGCGCTGCCCCAGTCGCCTCAGCTCTACAAGCAAATGCTGATGGTGGCTGGCTATGACCGCTACTACCAGATCACCAAGTGCTTCCGTGACGAAGATCTGCGTGCCGATCGCCAGCCCGAATTCACCCAGATCGACTGCGAAACCTCGTTCCTGAACGAAGAAGAGATCCGCGCGATCTTCCAGCGGATGATCACCGAGGTGTTCCAGACCCAACTGGGTGTGGACTTGGGCGAGTTCCCCATCATGACCTACCAGGAGGCGGCCTTCCGCTTCGGCTCCGACAAGCCCGACCTGCGCGTGAAGCTCGAATTCACCGAGCTGACCGAAGTGATGAAAGATGTGGACTTCAAAGTCTTCTCGGCTCCCGCTACCACCAAGGGCGGCCGCGTGGTGGCACTGCGCGTGCCCGGCGGCGCACAGATCTCGCGTGGCGAAATTGATGCCTACACCGAGTTCGTGAAGATTTACGGCGCCAAGGGCCTGGCCTGGATCAAGGTCAACGAAGTGGCCAACGGTCGTGACGGCTTGCAGTCGCCTATCGTCAAGAATCTGCACGACGCCGCCATTGCCGAGATTCTCAAGCGCACCGGTGCGCAGGACGGTGACCTCCTGTTCTTCGGCGCCGACAAGGAAAAGATCGTCAACGACTCCATCGGCGCGCTGCGCTTGAAGATCGGTCACAGCGAATTCGGCAAGAAGAGCGGCCTGTTCGAAAACCGCTGGGCCCCGTTGTGGGTGGTGGACTTCCCGATGTTCGAGCACGACGAGGAAGAAGACCGCTGGACGGCTGTGCACCACCCCTTCACCAGCCCCAAGGATGGCCACGAAGAGTTCATGGCCACCGACCCCGGCAAGTGCATTGCCAAGGCCTACGACATGGTGCTCAACGGGTGGGAACTGGGCGGCGGCTCGGTGCGTATTCACCGCGCCGATGTACAAAAGAAGGTGTTCGATGCGCTCAAGATCACACCTGAGGATGCACAAGCTAAGTTCGGATATCTGCTGGATGCGTTGCAGTACGGCGCACCCCCGCACGGTGGCCTGGCCTTTGGTCTGGACCGCCTGATCACGCTGATGACCGGCGCCGAGTCGATTCGCGACGTGATTGCTTTCCCCAAGACCCAGCGTGCCCAGGACCTGCTCACGCAAGCACCTTCGCCGGTGGATGAAAAGCAGTTGCGTGAGCTGCACATCCGCCTGCGGAACATCGACGCTGCCAAGGCAGCTTGATTCGGGGCGCTTCCCGTACCCCGTACCCTGTAGATGCACTCCCGTGGCATCACATGACAAAGCGGCTTGGGCCTGGTGGCCCAAGCCGCTTTTTTTTCTGGCCAGCCCGTCGTAGTGTGGCGTGGGCACTGAAAGGATACTTTCGATGCGTTCAATGACGATCCGTGCCCTGTGGATGGGCGCTGCGCTGCTGGCTCTTGCAGCTTGCGGCGAAAAGAAGACCGAGCTGGGCCAGGGTGGTTCCGTGGTCACCGGCTCTGCGGGGCCGGCAGGTGCGCACAATGCCGCGCGCGAATTGGTGCGTTGCGAGGCCCCCGTGGCCACGCTGGCGCTGGCGGAAAACCCCAGCGGGTACACCATGGGCTCCGGCTACAGCCTCCCGGCATCCCCCGTGCCCCTGGTCAAGTTGCTGGCTCAGCAAAGTGGCTGCTTTCGGGTGGTGGACCGGTCCGCAGGGCTACGTGGAACCCTTCAGGAGCAAGAACTGAAGGATTCCGGAGTGCTGCGCAAGAACAACTCCACCGTGGCCAAAGGCAAGGGCTACGAAGCGCAGTACACGCTCACGCCAAGTCTCACCTTCAGCGAGCACGACGCGGGGCGGGGCCTGGCGGGCGTGATTGCAATGATTCCCGTGCTACGCGACATCGCCGGCCTTGCTGGCATGGTGGAGCAAGTCAAGTTCAAGGAGGCGCAGACGGCGCTGCTCCTGTCCGACAACGAAACCACGGAACAGGTTGCTGCCGCCACCGGGTCCGCACGCACCACCGACCTGGGCGTGGGCGGGCTCGTGTTCGGCAAGCTCGGGGGGGCAGCGGGTGCAGGTTGGAGCAACACCAACGAGGGCAAGGTCATCGCCGCAGCCTTCCTCGATGCACACAACCAGTTGGTAGTCCAGGCCAGGGCTTTGCAGGCCAAGGAGCTACCACCGCCTGTTCCCACCACCACTACAGCCCCCCGCTCGAAGGGGGGATAGCGGAGAGCTGCTCGGGTGCCCAGGGTGCAGCACAGGTCCTACAAGCTTCCAGAGTCGGTGCTGGTGGTCATCCACACGCCCGCACTGGAGGTGCTGCTCATCCGCCGCACGGGAGGCGATGGGCACTGGCAGTCGGTCACCGGGAGCAAGGACCACATTGGCGAGCCTTTTGAAGAGACTGCCCGCCGTGAAGTGGCTGAAGAAACCGGTATTGATGTGGGGGCTCCCGGATGCGTTCTCACCGACTGGGCGCTGGAGAATGTCTACGACATCTGGCCTCAATGGCTGCACCGGTACGCCCCGGGGGTCACACGCAATCGCGAGCGTGTGTTTGGCCTGTGTGTGCCAGAACGGACGCCCGTGGTGCTCAGCCCCCGTGAACACGATGCGTTCGAATGGCTACCTTGGCTGCATGCCGCCGAGCGTTGCTTCTCTGCCTCCAATGCCGAGGCCTGCTTGCTGCTTCCTCGTTTCGTGAGGGCGGGCGTTGGAGCAAGCCCCGGAGTGCTTACGCGGTAGGCCGCAGCTCACTTGCGTTTGGCGAGTATGCGGACCAGGTGGTCCGAGAAGCCTTCCGCGGCTGGTGAGGTGGCCCGCCGTGCGGGGCTGTAGAGGCACACGTAGCGCATGACTTCGGGCGACAAGATGCGACGGCGTACAAGCCCCAGCGGCTTGGCCAGTGCGCCCACATAGTCAGGTGCCAGCGTAGCGGCCACATCGGCTGCGGCCAGTCCCATGGCGGTGGAGATGTTGTCCACGATCTCTACGGGCGTCACACGCTGCTCGCTGGGAAGTCCGGTGTGCATCTGCGCCACGCTACGTTCATGGTCCCGGCCCGCAGCCACCAGGGGGTAGGTGTGCAATTGGTCCCAGGTCACGCTGCGTTTGTGCGCCAGGGGATGGGTGGGGGCGCACCACAGCACCCAGGGGCTTTCGAAAAGCTGGGTGCGTGCGACGTCTTCGCCGCAGGCGCGATCCGGCCCCAAGGCCAGATCAGCATCGCCGCTGGCGACCGCATCGACGAGTTTTTCCACAGGCACATCGCGAATATGAATGCGCACCTTTGGCCTGTTTTGCGTGTACGCCTTGATGGCCTTGGGCAGGATCACGCTGGCGACGACCAATGGCGCGGCGATTCGCACAATGCCCGCCGCGCGGTTGCGTACATCACTGGCCGCCGCCTGGGCCAGGCGCAAATGCTTTAGCACCGACTCTGCCGATGCCAGGAACTCCCTCCCTGCGCTGGTGATATCCACCCTGCGCGTGCTGCGCTCGAACAGCTTGAAGCCAAGCGCGTCTTCCAACTCGCTCACCAGCTGACTGACGGCCGAAGGCGTGAGGGCCACGCGTTCTGCGGTGGCGGCGAAGCTGCGCAGTTCGGCCACGGTGACAAAGGCTTCGAGCTGTCGTGGTGTGAAGTGGGGCAAGGACATGGGGCGATGGTGCCATGCACAGCCAAGAATTCATTCATTAGATCAACTTCACAATGCATCAGAAAGCATTGATTGTGAAGCGTTGCTGCGCTCTCGATACTTGCACCCAGCGCGGGCAGTCCTTCTGGGCTTGCGAAAACTTCCTGCGAAATCACAAAACGATACGAGACAAACCTTGGCACCAAGATGGCAAACAACGAAGGCTCCGCAACACTGGCATCGCTGCGCAGCGCCTATGCGGGACGGTTGTGGACCGAACCTGATGAGATGGCGCCGTTTCTCTCAGACTGGCGCGGCAAGTGGAATGGGCCTGCACTTGCCGTGGCCCAGCCTTCTAGCACCGATGAAGTCGCGCAACTATTGGCCTGGTGCCATGCGCAAGGCGTGGCTGTGGTTCCTCAAGGGGGCAATACTGGGTTGTCAGGGGGCTCCGTGCCCGAGCCTGGATCGGTCGGCCGCAGCTTGCCGCTGCTGCTCTCCCTGACTCGTCTTAACCGCGTGCGCCATCTTGATCCTTTCAACAACACAATGGTGGTAGAGGCTGGCGCGACACTGCAGCAGGTGCAGGATGTCGCCCGCGAGGCGGGACGTCTTTTTCCATTGAGTCTGGCCGCAGAGGGCTCATGCACGATCGGTGGAAACCTGGCCACCAATGCGGGTGGCGTGCAGGTGCTGCGCTATGGCAATGCACGAGAGCTGTGCCTGGGGTTGGAGGTCGTCACGCCCGATGGTGAAGTGTGGAACGGATTGCGCACCCTGCGCAAGGACAACACCGGCTATGACCTGCGTGACCTGTACATCGGTTCAGAAGGTACGCTGGGTGTGATTACCGCTGCAGTGCTCAAGCTGTTTCCGCGGCCCGCCGCCCAGATCGTCGCGCTGGTCGCAGTCCAGGATCCTGGCTCGGCTTTGCAGCTTCTGACGCTGGCACAACAGCGCACCGGGGCGTCGCTCACTGCGTTCGAGCTGCTGTCGGATGCCTGCATGGCCTTGGTGCTCCACCATGTTCCGGGCACGCGGCGTCCGCTGGCAGTGGCTTCGCCCTGGTATGTACTGCTGGAACTCTCCGTGCACGGCGACAAGGAAGATGCCCAGGCCCGTGCCGCGCGCAAGATGGAAGAGTTGCTCGAAGCGGCGGTGGAGCAGGGCTGTGCCACAGATGCGGCGCTCTCCGCGACGCTCTCTCAGTTCGATGCGCTCTGGGCGCTGCGCGAGAACATCTCGGAAGCTCAGGGGGCCTACGGGCCGACCATCAAGCACGATATCGCGCTGCCGATCTCGTGCATCCCCGAGTTCATTGCCCGCACCGACGCTGCCGTGGCCAACGCCTTTCCGCAGGTGCGCCAGGTCACTTTTGGCCACTTGGGTGATGGAAACCTGCACTACAACGCCTCCCCTGCAGTTTCTGATCCCCTCGATGCGACCTCCCGAGCTGCGTTCCTTGCGCTCGAGGGCCCGCTCAACCAGTTGGTGCATGACTCCGTCCATGCCTTTGGGGGCTCCATCAGTGCCGAGCATGGGCTGGGCGTGCTGCGTCGCGACGAATCGGCTCGCTACAAGGCACCGTTGGAACTGCGTCTGATGCAGTGCATCAAGGCTGCGCTGGACCCCGCAGGTCTCATGAACCCCGCCAAGCTGCTGCCCGAAACGTCTTCTTCACATCGTCCCTGATGGCCTTGTTGAACCTTTGGAGAAAAGCCCTGTGAGCACCGATACGCTGAATGTCGCTGGCATCCCCATTTCACCCCACCACTACATCGCGGGTCAGCGGGTGGCGTCTGACCAGTTTTTCGAGCTGCATTCGCCCATTGACCAGGCGCTGCTCGGTCACATCAGCGAGGGGTCTGCGGCCCATGTAGATGCGGCCGTCACGGCCTCAGTGGGCGCCTTTCCGGCCTGGAGCGCACTCACGGCTGCCGAGCGCAAACCGTATCTCGACCGGTTTGCGGCCGAGATCGGCCAGCGCGCCGAGGCTTTCTGCACGCTCGAATCCAACGATGCGGGCGTGCTGCTCTCGCGCATGAAGCATGGCGTCGTGCCGCGCGCCATGCTCAACATCACCTGGTTCGCAGAGCATGCGCTCAGCCTGCAGGATCGTTCCATCGAGACCGCGCAGGCCACCCACCTTGTGCGCCATGACCCGGCTGGTGTGGTGGCCATCATCACGCCCTGGAACGCGCCGCTCATGCTGGCCACCTGGAAGCTCGGCCCGGCGCTTGCTGCGGGGAACTGCGTCATCGTGAAGCCGCCGGAATGGGCTCCGCTCACCAGCAGCCTGCTGGCCGACTGCGCCCATGCCGCCGGTCTGCCGCCGGGGGTTTTCAACATCGTGCAGGGCAGTGGTGCAAACACCGGCGCACGCCTGGTCAGCGACCCGCGCCTGGCACGTATTTCGTTCACTGGATCAGTGCCCACAGCCAAGTGGATCGCGCAGTCTGCAGGTGCCAACCTGGTGCCTTGCAGCCTGGAGCTGGGTGGCAAGTCGGCCTTTATCGTGCTGGAGGATGCAGACATCGACAACGCGGCCGCTACGGGTGCGCTGATGTACCGCAACGCAGGCCAGGTATGCCTTGCGGGCACACGCTTTCTGGTGCACCGCAAGGTGCATGACGCCTTTGTGACCGCGCTGCGCAGCTACGTGGAAAAGCTCACGGTAGGCGACCCACGCGACGAGGCCACCGAGGTCGGCCCCATCATCCACCCGCGCCAGGTGGAGCGTGTCCATGGTTTCGTGCAGCGCGCCGTGGCTGATGGCGCAACGCTGCTGTGGGGCGGCTCGCACCATCCCTTCGGCGCTCAGTATTACCAGCCCACGCTGCTCGCCAACGTGCGCCAGGACAGTGAGATCGTGCAGAACGAGGTCTTCGGTCCGGTGCTCACTTTGCAGGCTTTTGATACCGACGAGGAGGCCGTCGCCCTGGCCAACGGCACTGATTACGGCCTGGGCGGCGTCTGTTATGGCGAAGTGGAGCATGCCAGCGCCGTGGCACAGCAGGTGCGCACTGGCTTCATCTGGGTCAACAGCTTCGGTATTCGTGACCTGGCTGCGCCGTTCGGTGGCATCAAGCGCAGCGGTGTAGGCCGCGAGGGCGGGGACTGGAGTTTCGAGTTCTTCTGCGATGTCAAGGATGTGGTGCTGCCCAAAAAGCCGTTCCGAGCAAGTTTCAGCCACCGCTGACCCCACCCCAATCCAATGCAGGAGAACACCACCATGGGAAGCATCGTTGGCGCAGCCATCGTCTCGCACCACCCCGGCCTGATGCAATGCGAGGAGTTTCGCGTGCTGCAGGGCGCGGGGGCCGACTCGGACCTTATCGCTGGATATGCGCGGCTACGCGCCAAGCTCGCTGCAGCCCGGCCTGATGTGGTCATCATTTTTGACTCGCACTGGTTCACCACGGGCTACCACTTGGTGGATGGCGCGCCACGGTACCAGGGCAACTACATCTCGGACGAGATGCCCTGGTACCTGCATGGCGTGCCATACGACTACCGTGGGTATCCTGACCTGGCTCTGGAGATCGAGGCCGTTTCGCGCGAGCAGGGGGGATATAACCGCGTCATCAACCATCCTGAACTGGGCCGTCAGTACGCCACCATCAATCTGGTCAAGCAACTGCGCCTGGAGCACAGCGATACGCCAGTGGTGACCGTGAGTTCGTGCCAGAACTGCGACTGGACGCATTTTGTGAAATCGGGAGAGGCCATTGGCGAGGCGGTCCGCCGCAGCAACCTTCGGGTGGTGCTGCTCGCCTCTGGCGCGTTGAGTCACAAGTTCAACCCCATCGACTGGAAGCCCAACCACCCGCGTATCTTCCATGAGAGCAATGTTTCGCGCCCCGAGAACATCGCCAGTGACAAGGGCGCAATTGAACTCATGCAGCAGGGCCGACACGACACCGTGCTGGATCGCTGGCAGGACGAGTACCGCCAGCTACCTTGGGAAGCCTTTGGCGCCCACTACCTGCAAATGGTGGGAGCGATGGGCGGGTGGGCCTGTCGTGCGCGGGGCGAGACACTGTCTGCCTACGAGAACGCGCGCGGCACCGGCAATGTGCACATGTGGTTCGAACCGCAAGAGGTGGTGGCATGAATTTCGAATTCCCCCTGAAAGAGCTGCCCGCCGTGATGCGTGGGCCCCGTGTGGAGCGCCGTCGCGTGCTGGTGGGCGGCAGCGCCTGTTGGGGTACTCTGGTGGAGGAGGGCGCGCAGCAAGGCCTGCTGCGCCTGGACGACGGCCGTGTGGTGGACCTCGCTACGGTGCAGCACCTGCCGCCCGTGTCGCCCAGCAAGATCATCGCGGTGCACATTTCGTACAGCTCCCGCAGCTTTGAAACGCGCAACCAGCCCAAGCCCACCGAGACCCCCACGTACTTCACCAAGCCGCCGACCTCGGTCAATGGGCATGGTTGCGAGATTCACAAGCCCGCTGACAGCCAGTATCTCAACTACGAGGGCGAGTACGCACTGGTCATCGGCAAGACCTGCCGCAACGTACTCCCCGATGAGGCATGGGATTTCATCGAAGGTTTTTGTCCGGCGCTGGACATGGGGCTGCAGAACTACCGCGACACCGACCAGGGCAGCATGCTGCGCGTCAAGGGGGCGGACACCTTGCTGCCCATTGGCCCCGGCATCGTGCGCGGCGTGAACCTGTTCGAGCAGACGCTGCGCACTTATCGCAATGGTTTGGTCGTGCAGGAGGCGCACATCGGTGATGAGACCATCTGGGGTCCGCACTACGTGGTGGCGGATATCGCGCGCCACATCACCCTGGTCCCGGGCGACGTGATCCTGATGGGTACGCCGTGCCACTCACGTTCGGTGGACCCCGGTGACCTTGTGGAGTGCGAAATCACCGGTTTGGGGCGCCTGGCGGGTACGGTGGTCGCCATCCCCGCGCCGCGAGCATCGGGTCTGGGCGTGGGGCACCAGCCCACCGATAGCCCCGAAGTGCGGCGCGTGGCCTTCGGCTTTGACGAGCGTGTGCCCGACGGTTTGAAAGCCAACTACCGCCAGGCCGCCAGAAACTAGTCGCCATCGCTGTGGTGCCCGTCTTTGTTCGTGCTTCCCCTTGGCCGTTCCATAACTACCCGGAGACAAACCATGACATCTTCCTCGACAACTTCGCGCCGTAACGTTTTGCACATGGCGCTGGCAGGAGCTGCTGGCTCGCTGCCCCTGATGGGCCGAGCGCAGTCCATCGATGCCGTCAAGATACTGGCGGGCTTTGCCGCTGGCGGTACTGTGGATACGCTGGCCCGGCGCGTGGCAACCCAACTGGCCCCGGCCTACGCCAAATCGGCAGTGGTCGAGAACAAGACCGGGGCTGGTGGGCAGATTGCCATTGCAACGCTGAAGGCGGCTCCGGCAGACGGAACTACTTTGCTGGTGACCCCGATGTCCATGTTGGGCATCTACCCCCACACCTACAAGAAATTGCCCTATGACCCGGCGACCGACGTCACACCGGTCTCATTGGGCGTGGTGTTTGACATGGGTTTTGCGGTGGGGCCTCAGGTGCCAGCATCTGTGAAAACCGTGCCTGAATTTCTGGAGTGGTGCAAAGCACATCCCACCGGAGCGAACTTTGGCTCGCCAGCGCCAGGGTCAGTGCCGCACTTCGTGGGCGAACTCATCAGCCGTGCAGGCAATGTAGACATGCGGCACGTGGGTTTCCGCGGGTCTCAGCCCGCCATTCTGGACTTGCTGGGGGGGCAGATTGCAGCCGTCTCCGCGCCCGTGGGCGAGTTTTTGCCACACCTTGCCGGTGGCAAGCTCAGGGTGCTGGCCACCTCTGGTGCCACCCGCAACAAGTTCCTGCCCGGTGTCAGTACGCTGGTGGAGCAGGGCTTCAAGGACATGGTCTACGGTGAGTGGTTTGGCTTCTTCCTGCCGGGCAAGGCCTCTGCGGAGTTGGTGCAAAAGGCCAATACCGCCATTCGTGCTGCGTTGGCTGACAAGGAGGTGATTGGCGGACTTGCGGCCATGGGGCTGGAGGCCCGCTCGTCCACGCCCGCTGAGCTGGCCGCCTTGCTCAAAGCAGATGCGGACAAGTGGGGCCCCATCGTGAAGGCCATTGGCTTTACCGCCGAGTCTTGACCCACTGAGTCACTCTGCGCCTGTCCCTCCGTGGAGAGCACTTCGACGCGCCTGCAGGGGCGTTGCGCCGCATGCGTGCCCTGGCGGCTCTTGCGGGGTAGCCAAGGCGCACCACCGAGAAGAAAGAATGACCGATGTTTGATGACGCATTGATCCAGCAGCTTGCTGCAGAACTGCACCAGGCAGAGAAGACCCGCGTGCAGGTGGAACACTTCTCCAAACGCTACCCCGGCATGACGGTGCAAGATGGATATGCCATCTCGCGAGCCTGGGTGGCGATGAAAATCGCCGAGGGCCGCACGGTGCGCGGCCACAAGATTGGACTGACCTCCCGCGCCATGCAGGTAGCCAGTCAAATCACCGAGCCCGACTTCGGCACATTGCTGGACGATATGTTTTTTGCCGAAGGCGGAGACATTCCCATGCAGCGCTTCATCCTGCCGCGCGTGGAGGTGGAACTGGCCTTCGTGCTCAACAAGCCTCTGCGTGGCGAACCTGGGCGCCCACCGGTGAACATCTTCGACGTGCTGGCTGCCACCGAGTACGTGGTGCCTGCCATCGAGATCATTGACGCGCGCATCGAGCAGCATGACCGCCGCACGGGCGTGATGCGCAAGGTGTTCGACACCATCTCCGACAACGCAGCCAACGCCGGCATCATCACGGGCGGGCGTCCGGTTCGCCCCGATGCGGTGGATCTGCGCTGGTGCGGTGCGCTGCTTTACAAGAACGGCGTCATCGAGGAATCGGGGCTGGCGGCCGCTGTGCTGAACCACCCTGCCACAGGCGTGGCCTGGCTGGCGAACAAGCTCGCGCCCTATGGCGAGGGCCTGGCGGCGGGTGAGGTGGTGCTGGGCGGCTCCTTTACACGCCCAGTGGCAGCCACCACGGGCGATACCTTTCATGCCGACTACGGGCCCCTGGGCAATATTGCCTTTCGATTTTTCTGAGTTGTCTGAGGGTCGTACTGTGCATACCCCTGTAAACACTTTCAAGGCGGCTCTGGCTGCACGCACGCCGCAGATTGGCCTGTGGTTTGGCCTGGCCAATGGCTATGCGGCAGAACTGGTGGCGGGCGCCGGTTTTGACTGGTTGCTGCTCGATGGCGAACATGCCCCCAATGACGTGCCGCTCATGCTCGCCCAGTTGCAAGGGGTTGCCAGCGCGCGTGCCATGTTGGGCACAGCCCCCCACCCGGTGGCGCGCGTGCCCGTGGGCGACACTGCGCTGATCAAGCAGTACCTGGACATTGGTGCGCAAACACTGCTGGTGCCGATGGTGGACACTGCGGACCAGGCGGCGCAGTGGGTGCGTGCCACGCGCTACCCGCAGGACGATGGCCAAGGGGGGATCCGTGGCATGGGTGCAGGCCTGGCGCGTGCCTCGCAGTGGATGCGCTACCCCGCCTATCTCAAGGAGGCCAATGCCCAGGTTTGCCTGCTGGTGCAGGCAGAGAGTGCGCTGGCCATCCAGAACCTGGATGCGATTGCCAACACGCCCGGCGTCGATGGTGTCTTCTTTGGCCCTGCGGACCTTTCGGCCAGCATGGGGCATGTAGGCAACCCCGGACACCCCGACGTGCAGGCTGTGATCGAAGATGGAATACGCCGCGTGCTGTCTGCAGGCAAGGCCCCCGGCATCCTGATGGCCGACGAGAAATTGGCACGCCGCTACCTCGAACTGGGCGCAGTCTTTGTTGCTGTCGGGGTGGATACCAGCTTGCTGGTGGCCGCTACGCGGGACTTGGCCGCACGCTTTGGCAGACCGTTGAGTCTGGCTGCAGCAGTTGGCGCTCCGTCTCCCGCTGCGTATTGATGAAAGCTGCAAGGCACATACTGCCTGGCTCAGCCTTCGTGCCGCTCTCGCCCCTATCCGGCAGGTCGCAGCCTGAAGTGATCCGCCGGGTCCACAGGTTCCGCGTTGCTGGAGACACCCGGTTCTTCACTGACCGGCGCTCGTGGTACGGGGCTGGGCTCGGCGGCGCTGCGCGAGCGGATGACCACCCCCCCTGGCCGCCGTTCGCTGTCTTGCCCCAGGATGGCGCGGGCTGGCGTGTTGCCTACGCGGGTGCGCAGGGCGTCAATGGCCTGCTGCAATGGCTCGGGCGAGTCCATGCGCGCTCGGTGGCGCAGCAGCACCTGTTGTGACATGTCCACCAGCTTGGAGTTGAGCGTCCGCTCGGCCTGCGCCAGCAGAAGATGGACCGCCCCCGTGGGATCTCCGTGCAGGCTTCGCGCCATGGCGGTCTCTGCGGTCTTGTTGATCTGGACCAGGCAATCGCGCACCATGTCTCCATACGGTTCATGCAGGTTGCAGGCGTTGGCCAGCAACTCGGTCAGGCCGCGGGTGTTGGCATAGCGCATGCCCAGTGCGCGCACCCAGCTTTCGCCGTCGGCCAGATCGATCGACGTGACCGCGAGCACCGCCAGCAGGCTGCCCAGGTTGCAAGCAGCCTCGAAGTCGAAGCTGCTGGACGTGATCTCGCGGGCCATGCTGCGCACGGACTCCACCGCCTGCGAGAACTGCCGCTGCTGGATCAGCTGCAGCGTGCGCGCCACCTCTGCAAAGCGCTGCAGGCGGGGGCTGCCCTGGTTGCGTTCCAGAATGCGGCCAAAGTCGGCCATGCAGCGGTCGATGCCCTTGCGATCGTTCTCGGCAAAGTACGAGAACGTGAGCAGCACCAGCGACTGGAAGTCAAACAGCTTGGAGTCGATGCCCAGGATGGCCGCCCGCGCCAGCACCTTGGTGGCGGTTTTGCGGTCGCCCATGTAGTACGACATCATTCCCAGCTTCTGCAGCCGCACCACGGAGTCTGGCGTCAGGCTGCTGGCCGTGCGGTAGGTTTCGATAGCCTGCGTGAAGTTGCCCAGTTCCACCTGCGCCCGTCCCAGGACGTCGTAGGCATCGGCAAACGAGGCGTCTTCGCCAATCAGCTCCTGCAAGGTGGTGATGGCCCGCGCGGCCTGGCCCGATTCGATCTGCGCGCGCGCCACGCCCAGCTTGGCCCAGGGCAGGGCGCGTGCGGCAATCACGGCCTCGAACAGGGTGCGTGCCTCGTCATGCCGCCCCAGGCGCAGCAGCAGCTCCGAGCCGATGCGTGCGGCATACAGCCAATAGGGCTTGCGCGCCTCAAAGCGCTCCACGCACAACATGGCCGCCTCCTGGAAGTCTTCGGCCTCGATGGCGTCGAAGATGGGCTTGAGGTGGATTTTGCGCAGGCGCGCCAAGCTCAGCCGTTCAAAAAGTGCGCTGGGGGTGAAGGGCTTGAGCAGGTAGCCGTCCAGTGCCGACTCTGCAGCTTCTGCAACGGCGGCGTACGACGCTTCGGACGTGACCATGAAAAACACCGTGGAGAACGGCAGCAGCTGGGCGCGCCGCAGGTCGTCCAGCAGGGTCTGGCCGGAGTAGCCGCCTTCCAGAAAGAACTGCTCGCACAGCACGTAATCGAACACCGTGTGTTCCAGGCGGTTGCGCGCATCGCGTACGCGGCTGCACTGCACGATCCGTGTCACGCCGTACTCTCGCAACTGGGCTACCAGAATGCTGCGGGAGGTGGCGTTGCTGTCCACAATCAGGGCAAGTACCGGCGCGGCTTCGGTTGAAACGGTCTCGGTTGCCATTCAGTGTGTGTACCGGCGAGTGGGTATGACCAAGTGTAAGGCGTTGGTGTTTGCTGCAGTGCGGGACAAACCCGCAGCCATGACAGCATGGGACACAATCGTACATCCTGGAAGCGGCGGTTGTCCGCTTGCCACCTGCAAGAGAGCCCCATGGGCGTTGACTGTCACCGCGTCGCTTCGACGCGCTGAGAACCTGTTCAAAATCTTTTCGGGGATCGCGTTGGAGTGCAATCGGGATGAGTGGATGCTTTGGATGCGCCGCATGGGCTTGTGCCCATGCAAGCAGCCGGGGCGTCCAATCGCCCGATTTCACTCCAACCCTGCGGGCAAGTGCCTTGCCGGGCGGTCTG
>CAXIRU010000062.1:0-18515 GCA_964031875.1 Acidovorax facilis | reverse complement strand
CAGGTTCAGCCCCCGGCGGTGCTTGCCCTCTTGCGTGGCCTGCACGGCCAGGCGCACGTTCTCCAGCACGCTGAGGTTGGGGAACAGGTTGGTGAGCTGAAACGCACGGCCCAGGCCTGCGTGCGTGCGGGCCGAGACGGACTGCCCGGTCAGATCCTGCCCGCCCAGCATCACGCTGCCGCTGGAGGCCTTGAGTTGCCCCGATATCAGGTTGAAGTACGTGGTCTTGCCCGCGCCATTGGGGCCCACGATGGCGGTCAGCGTGCCAGGCTCGAAAGAGCAGGTCACGGCATTGACCGCCACGTGGCCGCCGAAACGGATGGTCAAGTCCTTGGTGGCCAAGGTGCTCATGGGTGGTGTTTCGCTTTCATGGGGTTCAAATCGCTCACAACTGGCGGGGCCGAGGCCAGCGACCGCCGCGCAAGGGCCGCCCAAGCGGCGTGGCTGCGTTTCCTTTGCGTGCGCTGGCGGTGTCCCCCCTCCCGAATGGCCCAGCCATTCGAGAGAAGGGAGAAGGCGCGAAGCGACTCAGGGAGGTGGTCCATCTTTCAACACGTTCCAACGACGTAGTAGTTGGGGCCGGTCTGCTTGAGCGTGGTGGTGGTGGTGGTGAACACATTCCACCAGCCCATGCCTTCGTTGGAGCCCAGCGCGTACGTAAAGCCGAGGTAGGCATAGGCGCGCCCGGCCAGGGTGTGGGCGTAGTTGCTGGCCGTGGTGCAGGTGCCCGTGCCGCCGCCCGAAGCGGCCAGCGTGGTGCCCGAAGCGGCGGCAGACGCCGTGCCTTCTGCGCCATCAGCGTCGGCGGCGCGTACCGTCCAGCTGTAGGTTGTGGATGCGGCAAGGCCGGTGTCGGTGAAGCTGGCGCTGGTGACCGGCAGCGCATTGGTCTTGTTGCCGTTGCGGTAGACGTTGTAGCTGGCCGCGCCTGCCACGGTGTTCCAGGCAATCCCCATGCTGTTGGCCGTGGCGCCCGAGGTGGTCACACCCGTGGGGGCTGGCAGGCTGGCGGGCGGGTTGGTGGTGCCACCACTGCCCACGCGGTCCACCATGGCCTTGATGGCTGCCATTTGCGGGCCGGACTTCTTGGAATAGTTGGCGCTGTCATAGCCCCACCAGTCCCAGCAGCTGTTGGTGGCGGCCAGGCTGGTCTGGGGGTACAGCATCACGATGTTGTTGCTGTCCGCCCAGCGGTTGTAACCGGTGTTGCGCACGTACTGCTGCTGCACATCGCTCACGTTTTGCTTGCAGCCGTGCAGCACCACGTGCAGCTTGCAGGTGGCCGTGCCGCCCGCCTGGCAGGCCTGGGGCACATAGGCCCAGCCGGTGCTGGCCATGCCGTGGTTGGTGATGAATTCGCTCTGGTTGTATTCGATGAAGTTGCCACTGGGCAGCGCAGCGTTGTTGCGCGGGTTGAGCGTGCCATACAGGTGCTGCAGTATGGCGCCCGCCAGGTCGAAGTTGCAGTCGCTGATGTACGGCGGCGCCTTGGTGGAACAAGCGTTGCCGTAGTCGTCCGTCACCATCGCGTGCTCGGCCGCGATGTCTTTCTTGTAGACCACATTGGCGGCCGGTACAAAGCTGCTGTAGTAGGTGCGCAGTGCATCCATCACGCCCGGCTTGACGGCACTGTCGAGCGTGCCTGAGAAGAGGTAGACCTTGGAGTTCTGCAGGTTGGCCACCGGGTCGATGACACCCTGCCCAGCCCAGGTGTTGGTGGTGTTCACCAGCGTGCTGGTGGGGATGCCTGAGGGGCTGTCCATGCAACGCCCGGTGGCGTACAGGCTAAAGCCTTCTGCGCAGTAGAAAGGGCCGCCTGCGACCACCCCCGCCCCCTTGGCAAACGTGGCCGAGTAAGCCACATGCAGCTGCACGGCCATGTAGCCGCCCGAGGACAGGCCGGAAACCGTGGTCTGCGTCTTGTCGATCTTGAGTGCGGGGAGGTTGACAGCAGCCGTGGCGGCCCCTGTAGCAACGAGTGCCAGCGCAGCGCTGGCAGTGACCGCCCGGATGAATGCAAAAGTCATGGCGTCTGTCTCCAAGTTTTTAGGAAAAGTGTGACCAGCCCCCGTGTCTTCCGGAGGTTCATGCTTTCAATTCACTGAAAAAAGAGGGGCGGCCGCCCCTGCGGGATAAACCCCGACGGAGCAGGAAGGGTGTCCTGTCCGTCAGGCCTCGCTAACGCATTGAAAAGACCGGCTTATCGCTTGTTGCGAATCGGCACGTTCATTTCTTCCGGCTTGATCTCGCGCACCAACTCTGGCACGCCCCAGGCAAACGCCGGGTCCACCTTGATCTTGAAGTGGTACATGCTCTGCATGGCCTGGTGGTCTTCCTTGCGGAAGGTCATCTTGCCCTTGGGCGTGTCAAAACTCATGCCTTCCATGGTCTTGATGAGCTTGTTCGTATTGGTGTCGCCACCCGTGGCCTTGAGGGCCGTGACCAGTGCCATGGCCGAGCTGAAGCCACCAGCGGTGAAGAAGTCGGGCGGGGTCTTGAACTCCTTGTAGTGCGCCGCCACGAGGGCTTCGTTCACAGGGTTCTTGGGGATGCCGAAGTAGTAGTACGTGGCGCCTTCCATGCCGGGGAAGTTCTTGTAGCTCGCCATCGCGGGCAGGATGTTGCCGCCTGTGGAGATCTCGATGCCGTAGCGCTTGAGATCCATGTCAGCAATCTTGAAGGGGTTGCCCGCACCAGCCCAGACGATCCAGATGATCTTGCGGCCCGGCTGGTCCTTGAGCTTGTCGATCAGGCGCTGGGCACCGGCAGTGAAGTCGGTGGTAGCGGCGGGAAGGTATTCCTCGTGCGCCACCTTGGCTTTCTTCACGGCATCCTTGAAGGCCTTCACGCCATCGCGGCCAAAGGCATTGTCTTGTGCCAGGGTGGCAATGGTCACGCCTTCCTTGTCCACCGCCACGGCATTGGAGATGGCGTCCTGGCTGCTGTTGCGGCCCGTGCGAAAGATGTACTTGTTCCACTTGTCGCCGGTGATCGAGTCGGCCACGGCGGGCTCGACCAGCAGGATCTTCTTGTACTCCTCGGCCACTGGCAGCATGGCCAGCGCCACGCCCGATGCCGTGGGGCCGACGGCGATGTCGGCCTTGTCATCAGAGTACGCGGTGGCCAGCAGGCTCTTGCCCAGGTCGGGCTTGCCCTGGTCGTCTTTTTCGATCACGACCAGCTTCTTGCCATTGACGGTCATGCTGCCGCCAGTGGCGTAGTTCAGGCCCATCATCAGGCCAGTCTGGGTCTGCTTGCCATAGGCCTCCAGAGGGCCGGTCTTGCTGTAAACGTGGGCAATGCGGATTTCGCCAGTCTGCGCAAATGCGGGGGCAGAAAGTGTGGCGGCGGTTGCGGCTGCGCAAGCGAGGGCGACCAGAGTGCGACGGTGCATGGCGATGTCTCCTGTTGTGATGCTTCCCTATTGCACAGTCTGTGCCAGCGGCCAAGTGCTTGATTTCAAAGACACTTTCGCGGTGATGCCGGAGAATTTGACTGAATTCAATACACACATATTGACCATATTTCAGACATTTGCCTGAAATTTACTCAGGGTTTTCCAGACGTCCGTAGAGCGTTGCACGAGAGATGCCCAGCTGCCGTGCCGTGGCCAGCTTGTTAC
The DNA here is from genome assembly GCA_964031875.1 of Acidovorax facilis. GTDB lineage: Bacteria > Pseudomonadota > Gammaproteobacteria > Burkholderiales > Burkholderiaceae_C > Acidovorax > Acidovorax facilis_A. The sequence goes on along the minus strand of CAXIRU010000062.1, from coordinate 14,893 downwards.
CGCCGTGGGCCTTCATGGCAGCGCGTATGGCTCGGCGCTCCAGCTCGGCCACCTGTTCGGCCAGGGGCCGCAGGTAGCGCGACTCTTCCTCGGCCTCGACCACCAGGGCAGTGGTGTCCTGCACCGGCGCTGCAGGCTCCACGCCCGCCTCGCGCAGGATGCGCTCCAGCTGTGCTGCGTCAATCGCCTGGCCCTCGCTGCGCATCACGGCCTGCTCCAGCACGTTGCGCAGCTCGCGGATGTTGCCGCGCCAGGGCTGGCCGGCCAGCAGGGCCATGGCTTCGGGCAGCAGCTCGGGCGGTGGCGTGCCGTTGCGCAGCGCCAGGTCGTCGCCCAGCGCCTCCACCAGCGCAGGAACATCACTGCGCCGTGCGCGCAGCGGTGGCACGCGCACCGGAAGTACATGCAGGCGGTAGAACAGGTCCTCACGGAACTTGCCTTCACGCACCAGCGCCGCCAGGTCGCGCGAGGTGGCGGCCAGGATGCGTACGTTGAAGGGCACGAGCTTGTTGCTGCCCAGCGGTTCGATCTCGCCCTCTTGCAGCGCCCGCAGCAGCTTGGCCTGCAGGCTTTGGGGCATGTCGCCGATTTCATCGAGGAACAGCGTGCCGCCATCGGCCAGTTTGAACTTGCCGTCGCGGCCCTTGCGGTCGGCCCCGGTGTAGGCACCGGGGGCCACCCCAAAGAACTCTGCTTCGAGCAGCGTATCGGGCACTGCGGCGATGTTGACGCTGACAAAGGGGCCGCTGGCGCGGCTCGATGCCGCGTGGATGGCGTGGGCCAGCAACTCCTTGCCCGTGCCCGTCTCACCGAGCAGCAGCACCGGGCTGCTCGACTGCGCAGCGCGCCGCGCCTGACGCTTGACCTCGGCCGCTGCGGGGCTGGAGCCCACAAAACTGGCAAAGGTGTACTTGGCGCGGCGCTGCCCGTCACCCGCCGTGCCCAGCGCGCGGTTGCGCTGACTGGCGAGCTCGCGCCGGGCATCGTCCAGGTCGCGCTGCAGCAGCGCAAACTTGCTGATGAGGGGCTGCAGCGTGGTCTCGGGGTGGTCGAACAGCACGATACCGATGGCACCAATCACGCGGTCGGCCTCGTCACGCAGCGGGATGCGGCTGACCACAAAAGTGCCCGCATGGTTCGTGAGCAAATCCACCAGCACGGGCTGGCCGGTGGCCAGCACGCGGTGCATCTGGGTGTTGGGGATGACGTCCTCCACCGGGCGCCCCACGAACTGGTCCACCGACGAGAATCCCAGGTCAGGAAGGAAGCGCAGGTAGCCCTCGTTGATCCACACAATGCGCCCGCTCAGGTCAATGAGCAGCATCCCCTGGCTGACGCTGGAGAACAGCTGGAACATGGAGCGAGCCGCCAGTTCCAGAATGCCCTGGGCATCCAGCGGCAGCGCGGGGGCATCATTGGTGAGCAAAGGCATCTGCGGATGGTAGCGCGGCAGTGCGGGGCCAGGAGCAGTCGCGACGCAACCCATGCGCTCCGGATTCGCATTCAGAGCGCTCCATACATCGGCCCATGCATTGCTATAGTTTTAATAGCTTTTAGCGCAATACCAACAAGCGCTAAAGGCTATTTTTATACAAAACCTTGTGGGTATCTTCTGCTTGGACACTGTCCACGGGGCGCTGGGCGCGGGCCATGCGCAAAACCACCATTGGCTGGACGGTAGCCAGTGCCTCGGCCGTGCGCACGGCCAGAGGCTGGTCCACCAGGATGCAGGGCTTGCCAGTGCGGCGGCAGTGGTCCTGCACGCGCCAGTACTCGTCGTGGCTGATGCAGCCCGTCTGGCAGATGACCAGGTCGGCAGCGGCAAGATTGGCGTCCAACATGTCGTCTGGCGGGGCATCGCACCCCGCGCGGCCGGCCCCATACGCGCCCGGCGGGAGACCGGCCTTGCCCCGGTTGTATGGGGGCTCTGCGGTCGGGGCCGAGGGCGCCTCGGCCTGGGCGGCCATCCGCCAGCGCAGGCATTCGCGCGACAGGCTGGCAATGCGTTCAGCCAGTACGCCGATATGGCGCGCCATGGCCTTGCGGCGCGGTAGGCTGGGGTCGGCCGTCTTAAGCTGCGCCAGCGCATCGTGCGCCATGGCAAGGCGCGTATCTCGCACGATCAACTCGGCGCGCAATCGCAGCACCTGCGCCTGCAGAGCCTCGATCTGCGCTGCCTGGGCTGCAACCGTTGCGCTGCAGCGCTTTTGCACTTCACCCAATTGGCGGCAAAGTGCCAGAAACTCCTGCGGAAGTGAATGCATGCGCCACCCTTGCAAATAAGAACTATTCGCATTTTATGGTACGATTCACAGCTTGTGAGCACGCAAGTCACCTTGGTGGGGAGGGCACCGGGGGCATGAAGCCCCCGGTGTCTGGCTTGCGCAGTGCGTGCAACTTCTATTTCAAACATCCCTGCCAAAGGGTTCCCAAAAGCAAAAAACCGCGCCATCGCAGCGCGGTTTTTTGTTGGATGAATGCAAGGCGCTGAGCGCGCAGCGGTCAGGCCTGTGCCAACGCCAGCTTGCGCGCCGCCCAACGCCGCAGCAGGCGCGGCACGATGAGCACCGCCAGCACGATGATGATCAGCGTGAGCGAACCGGGCCGCTCCAGGAAAATCGTCCACTTGCCCTCGCCAATCGACACGGCATTGCGCATCTGCGCCTCGGCCAGGGGCCCCAGGATCATGCCCACCACCACCGGCGCGGCCGGGAAGTCAAAGCGGCGCATCACCACGCCCAGAAGACCAATCGCATACAGCAACACCAGGTCAAACGCGCTTTGGCGCATGCCATACACGCCCAGCGTGGAGAAGACCAGAATGCCCGCGTACAGGTACGACTTCGGGATGTTCAGCAGCTTGACCCACAGGCCCACCAGGGGCAGGTTCAAGATCAGCAGCATCACGTTGCCGATGTACATCGACGCGATCAGCGCCCACACCAGCGCACCGTTGGTATCAAACAGTTGCGGGCCGGGCTGGATGCCGTAGTTCTGGAATGCACCCAGCAAGATGGCCGTGGTGTTGGACGTGGGGATACCCAGCGTGAGCAGCGGAATCAGCGTGGCCGTGATGGCCGCGTTGTTGGCGGCCTCAGGGCCTGCCACGCCTTCGATGGCCCCTGTGGTGCCAAACTCTTCCTTGTTCTTGCTCAGCTTCTTTTCAGCGGCATAGCTCAGGAAGGTGGGGATCTCGCTGCCGCCCGCTGGGACGGTGCCAAACGGAAAACCGATGAACGTGGCGCGAATCCACGCGGGCCAGGAGCGCTTCCACTCCTCCTTGGTCATGTGCGTGCTCGTCAGGCGGTTCTGCGTTTCATCCGTGCGGCCTTCGTACATCACGTTGTACAGGGCTTCTCCTACGGCAAACAGGCCCACGGCGATCAGCACCACCTCGATGCCGTCCATCAGCTCGGGCACACCACCGGTGTAGCGCGCCTGGCCAGAAATCTGGTCGATGCCAATGAGGCCCATGGCCAGGCCGACGAACAGCGCCACCATGCCACGCAAGGTACTCTTGCCCAGCACCGCACTGACGGTGGTGAAGGCCAGCACCATGAGCATGAAGTATTCGGGCGGGCCCAGGCGCACCGCGTATTCGGCTACCAGGGGCGCAAAGAAAGTGACCAGGATGGTGGCAATGGTGCCTGCCACAAACGACCCAATGGCTGCAGTGGCCAGCGCGGCGCCCGCACGGCCGTGCTTGGCCATCTTGTTGCCCTCCATCGCCGTAACCATGGAGCCAGCCTCACCCGGGGTGTTGAGCAAGATGGATGTGGTGGAACCACCATACATGGCACCGTAGTAAATGCCCGCAAAGAAGATCATGGAGGCCGTGGCCTCGACCTTGACGGTGATGGGCAGCAGCATGGCAACGGCCACCGCTGGACCAATACCCGGCAACACGCCCACAGCGGTGCCGATCATGCAGCCCACAAAGGCCCACATCAGGTTGATGGGTGTTGCCGCAGTGGCAAAACCCTGCATCAGAAGATTCAACGTTTCCATGGTGTGCAGGCTTTACAGCCACCCCGTATTGGTCAGGCCGGGCAGGTTGATGGCCAGCAATTGCGTAAACATCCAGAACACCGGCGCAGACACGGCCACACCGATGGCAGAGTCCTTGATCCAGGCCTGCAGACGCAGGTCCAGCTCACCTTCGGAGCTCTTAAAGCCGCGCACCGAAAGCACGAAACACAGCGCGCAACTCAGGATGAAGCCCAGCGTGGTGATGAGCAGGGCATTGAGCAGCAGCCCGGCAGACACCCAGACAAACCCCTTCCAGTGGGCATGTGTATCGCCGGAGCCTTCCTCCAGGGCGCGAAAGCCTCCCGTCAACGCGTGCACCACGCAGAGCACGCCGCAGACCAGCAAGGCGATGCTGACCACCCAGGGGAAGAAGTTGGGCCCCACACCGCCGTAGCCAGCCTCAGAGCTGACAGAGCTGGCCCCCCAGGCCAGGCACAGCGCAAGAACGACAAGCCCCGCCCCGATCAGGGTCTGCAAGGGCTTGGAGCGCGATGAATGTTGTTGTGTCATGTTTTTCTTTCGCACCGAACGGCCGACGGCAAGGCTGCACAACCCCGCGAGGGGTGCGCAGCCTGCACCTTGACCTGCTTGTTTTCTTGTCTCGGATCAGCGCGGAGCCAAGCCGATCAGATCATTCCAGACTTGGCCATCGTGGCACGCATGCTGGCGAACTCAGAGTCCACGAAGTTAGCAAACTCGTCACCGGCCATCCAGGCCGGTGTCCAGCCGTTCTTCTCCATGGCATCCTGCCAGGCCTTGTGCTTGAAGGTCTTGGACAGCGCGTCGATCAGCGCCTTGCGCTGCTCGGCCATGATGCCGGGGGCGCCATACACACCGCGCCAGTTGCCGATCTCCACATTGATGCCCTGCTCCTTGAGGGTGGCAACGTTCACCCCCTTCAGGCGGGAGCCCGAGGTGACGCCCACTGCGCGCATCTTGCCCGTGGAGATGTACTCGGCAAACTCACTGTAGCCGCTGCCGCCTACCGTGACGTTGCCGCCCAGGATGGCGGCAGTGGCCTCACCGCCCCCACGGAAAGCCACGTAGTTGATCTTGGAGGGGTCCACACCCACCTCGCGCGCAATCATGGCGGCCGCAATGTGCTCGGTGGAGCCACGCGATCCGCCGCCCCACTTCACGCTGCCAGGGTCCTTCTTGAGCTGGTCCACGACATCCTTCATTGTCTTGAAGGGCGAGTTGGCTGGCAGCACAAACACGTTGTATTCGCTGGTCAGGCGCGCCAGCGGGGTGACCTTGTCCAGGCCCACCGGTGGCTTGCCGGTGATGATGCCGCCCAGCATCACCGCGCCCATCACCATCAGGGCATTCGGATCGCCCTTGCTCGCATTGACGAACTGGGCCAGACCGATCGCACCCGCTGCGCCGCCCTTGTTGTCATAGGAGACCGACGCCGCTGCGCCGGCATCCTGCATGGCCTTGCCGAGGGCACGGCCAGTGGAATCCCAGCCACCGCCAGGGTTGGCGGGAATCATCATCTTCAGGGATGGAACGCTCTGGGCCGACACAGGCAACACGCCTGCGGCAGCCATGGCAGCCAGTGATTTGAGGAAGGTATCGCGACGCATGGTGTCTCCTTGTACGGTTTGCGAACCGCTCGATGATGCGCGCGCTGCCTGTCAAACGGCTGTCCATGAACTCAGGGAAAACACTAGCATCGGAAAACTCTGCGCTGCTGTGCGCACTCCGCTCTATTGGCGGGGGCACGCACGCGAACACAGCGCCGCATGCGCAACTTGGCGGCGCTTGCAGTTGGGCAAGGACTGGGGCGCGCCAGTTGTACAGAAGGCAGATACCAAAGATCGACCCCAGACCGACCCGAGACCAACCCAACACCGACGAATTGGGGGACCCAGTCTTTGGCTGTTCCTCTGTGGTGCAACGCTCCTCTGAAGTGATATGGTGCCGCGCATGCAATTGCTTCTCGTTGAAGACGACCCCACCATGCAGGCCACGTTGCACCGCGCACTGACACGCCGTGGCATGGAAGTCACCGCCGTGGGAGACGGGCGCGCGGCGCTCAGCCAGTGGGCCGCACGCCAGCCCGACGCGGTGATTCTGGACCTGACCCTGCCCGGACTTGACGGCCTGCAGGTTCTGCAGCAGGCCCGCGCGCGCGGGCTGCGCACGCCCGTGCTCATCCTGACTGCGCGCGGCACGGTGGGTGACCGGGTGATGGGTCTGAACGCAGGCGCGGATGACTACCTGCCCAAACCCTTCGACCTGGACGAACTGGAAGCCCGCCTGCGCGCACTGGTGCGACGCAGCGCAGAGCCCTCCCCCGGCACGCCCCTGGCGCCCAGCACCGTGCAGATCGGTGCCATCCGCTACGACAAGGACAGCGGCGCGCTTTACCTGAACGGTGAGGTCATGGAGCTGACACCGCGCGAACTGGCGCTAATGCATGCCCTGCTCGCACAGCCCGGCCATGCCGTGACGAAAGAGCGGCTGTACGAACTGGTGTTCCCCGGACAGCTGGATGTGCAATACGAAGCCATCGAGGTGGTGGTATACCGCCTGCGCAAAAAGCTTGCAGGCACCGGCCTGACCCTGATGACCTTGCGTGGGCTGGGCTACCTGCTGCGGGCCGACACATGACCGCTGCAACGGGCTCGGGCCGCCACCCTTCATTGCGCAGGCGCCTGCTGCTGGGCATCCTGCTGCCGGTGGCGCTGTTCATCGGATTCAACACCTACAGCCTCTACCAGCAGACCCTGGCCTCGCTCAACACCGCCTACGACCGCACCCTGCTGGCATCGGCCAAAAGCATCAGCGAGCAACTCGATGTGCGAGGCTACGACGAAGCGGCCGTGTTGCGCGCCACGGTGCCGTACTCGGCGCTGGAAGCCTTTGAGGCGGACAACCAGAGCCAGATGTTCTACCGCGTATCCACCTTGCAAGGCGACCTGGTTTCTGGATTTGCCGAACTGCCGGTATGGCGCGGCCAGATACCGGCCCGCCCGCCGTATGCGGCATTGGTGGATTTCTACGACGATCGCTTTCGAGAACGCGATGTGCGGGTGGCCGTGCTGCTGCAGCCTGTGGCCAGTGCGGAGGGCCGCACCATGGCCGTAATCCAGGTGGCAGAAACCCTGGAGGTGCGCGAGACTCTGGCCTTGCAGATTCTGCGCAACACGCTGCTGCGCCAGGCACTGCTGATCGCAGTGATCGCATTGACCGTTGTGCTGGTGGTGCAAAGGGCTATTCACCCGGTGCGGCAGCTGAGCCTGCAACTACAAGGACGCCGGGAAGGCGACCTGAGCCCCATCGCCGCCCCCTCCGCCCCGCGCGAACTGCAGCCACTCATCGATGCCACCAACGAGGTCATGCAGCGCCTGCGCCACCTGCTGCGGCACCAAAAACGCTTTGTGCGCGATGCTTCGCACCAGCTGCGCACGCCACTGGCGGTGCTCAAGACCCAGGTGCAATCCGCCCTGCGCGGTGACGTGGAGCCTCAGCAAGCCCTGCATGAAATCAGCGACACCGTGGACCGGGCGACCCAGTTGGCCAACCAGATGCTGGCACTGGCCAAGGTGGAGCAATTGCGCCAGCAAAGCACCCCACCGACCACACGACTGGACGACATGCTGCGGACCGTGGCACTAGAAATCTCCCCCCTGATCGCTCAGCGCGACCTGGATTTCGGCATCCACACAGAACCCGCGCCGGTGCAGGCCCATGAGTGGATGCTGCGCGAGCTGAGCCGCAACCTGCTGCACAACGCCGTGCGCCATGCCCCCCAGGGCAGCGAACTCACAGTGGACCTGCGCACCGACAGCCACCATGTGGCGCTGACCATCAGCGACCACGGCCCCGGGATTGATGACGAACTGGCGACGCGCCTCTTTCAACCCTTTTCGGCCGGGGACGTACGCACGGGCAGCGGCCTGGGCCTGGCGATCTGCCATGAGATCGTTCAAGCCCTTGGCGGCAGCATCGCGCTGACCAACCGCGTGGTTGGCAGCAAGCTGGAAGGGTTGGACGCCGTGGTGCGCCTGCCACTGGCCACACCCTCGGCTGACAGCGGCAACCCCACACACGCGGCACAATCCCCGACATGAACACCCTGGAGACAATGCGGCTGGACAAGTGGCTTTGGTGTGCACGCTTTTACAAAACCCGCAGCCTGGCCACCGAAGAAATCGGCAAGGGCCGCGTCACGGTCAATGGCCAACTGGCCAAACCCGCACGGGACCTGCGCTGCGGCGACACCGTAGCGCTGCGCCAAGGGCCGGTGGCACGCACGGTACGGGTGATGGGCCTGAGCGGAGCACGCGGCCCGGCACCTGTGGCCCAGCAGCTCTACCAGGAAACACCCGATAGCATCGCCGCGCGCGAAAAGGCTGCCGAGCTGCGCCGAATTGCGCCAGAGCCCGCGACCACCTTGCAAGAAGGCCGCCCCACCAAGCGGGATCGGCGCGAAATCGACAAGATCAACAACAAGGGGGGCGACTGGGGCAGCCGCTGGAGTGCGTCTATCGACGAATGAGCACAGCCAAGGCTTAGCGGGTACGCAGTGGGAAATCGACGAGACAGGATGAAGGACTCCGCCCAAGAAAAAAGCCCAAGTGACTGAGTCACTTGGGCTTCATCTGGCGGAAACGGAGGGATTCGAACCCTCGATGAGGCTCTACACCCCATACTCCCTTAGCAGGGGAATAATTTTCTTCAAAAGAACCTAGATTTCAAGCGGCATAGAAAGCGATTTGATGTGGTTAAATTGGTTTTCCATGCCAATTCCATGCCAAATGAGGTTCACCCATGGCCGCCGTCAAACAGCTTGAATCGGGTTACTGGCAAGCGCGCATTCGGCGCAAAGGCCAGCCCCTGCAGTCAAAGACTTTCCCCACCAAAACCCTGGCCGAATCGTGGGCCCGCCAGGTCGAAGCGCAGATTGAGCGCGGAGCCTTCGTGCCGACGGCACGCGCCGAAGCCAAGCTTTTCAAGGAACTGGCCCAGGACTTCGCCAAGGACTATGCGCCCCACCACTACCGGGGGGAAGCCTGGAAGGCAAAGCTAGCCCACTTGGTGGCCCGCCTTGGGGCCTTCTCGCTCATAGCCATCACGCCGGAACGAGTGGCTCGGTACAGAGATCAGCGTTTGGCCGACCCTGACCCTCGGTACAAAGACCCAAAGGCCGCGCCCCGCATCAGCGGTGCGACAGTCAAAACCGAATTGGATTTGCTGTCCAAGGTCCTGGACGTGGCCAGCAAGGAGTTCGGCATTCCCCTACCCATGGGCAACCCCGTGGCGCAGATCCGCAAGCCCAAGGACAGCCCTTCGCGGGACAGGCGCCTCACGGCGCAGGACGCTGAGGCGCTGCTGAACGCCTGCGGCCAGTCACAAAACCGGTGGCTCTTGCCAGCGGTGGAGTTCTCGATTGCCTCGGCAATGAGGCAGGGCGAACAACTCGCACTGACTTGGGACAGCATCGACTTGGCCAAGCGTGTAGCCTGGCTCCCTCAAACCAAGAACGGAACAGCGCGCGCCGTCCCCTTGTCCAGCACGGCAAAAGCCGTGCTGGAGGGCCTGCCACGCTCCATTGATGGGCGGGTGTTCCCCATCGAGAAGCAAACCCTCTCCACGGTCTTTCGCACAGCCTGCAGGCGCGCAAGTATCGAGAACTTCCGATGGCACGATCTGCGCCATGAGGCGCTCTCGCGCCTCGCTGAGCGCGGGGATCTGTCGGTTTTGGAGCTTTCCGGGATCAGCGGCCATAAGACTCTACGGCTGCTCCAGCTCTATGTGCAGTTGCACGCCTCCGAGCAGGCTGCCAAGCTCGGATGACCTGTCCGCAGTCCTGAGCGCCTTCGGCGGGAGATCCGTTTTCCAGCGACGATGGGGGCCGGGGACGCCCAAACGCCCTGCTGCGCGCTCCGGCGGCATGCCTAGGCGAGGTACAGGATGTGCTGAGGCGCGCCAAGCGCCCACTACTTGCCATAGGCCGTGAAGCGCCTTGGCGGGCCGCGTAGCGGCCTGGGTAAGGCATTGCCTGTAGAGCGGGCAGACATGGGGCACGGCCCCATACCCCAACAGCCACCCGATAGGTCGGACTCAGTCGAGAGGTTACGCGCCGAGGGAGTGCAAGCATCAGCTAGACATGGCCTGCATGCAAGGGCGCGGCATGGCGGATCTTGAGAAAGTACGGGGTTGGGGCTGGAAGTGCTAATTCTCCAACAATTGGGCATTGCCTCTATGCCAAGGGTAGTCTTGTCTTAGATTTACAGTGCTTGGAGCGAAACATATGACCGAGATCTACATCAGCACAGACGTCGAGACTGACGGCCCAATCCCAGGCCCGCACTCCATGCTCAGCTTCGGTTCGGCCGCGTACACCCCAGATAAGCAACTGGTAGCAACGTTCTCGGCTAATTTGAGGACGCTGGACGGCGCCACGGCTCATCCCGCCACCGCTCAATGGTGGGCGACCCAGCCGGAAGCTTGGGCGGCGTGTCGTCGGGATCCCCAGGATCCCGAGGCCGCGATGCGCAACTACGTGGGCTGGATCAAGGGCTTGAAGGGCAAGCCCGTTTTCGTAGCCTATCCCGCTGGTTTTGACTTCTTGTTCGTGTACTGGTACCTGATGCGTTTTGTCGGTGAGAGCCCCTTCAGCCATTCAGCTCTGGACATGAAGACCTACGCCATGGCGTTGCTCAAGACCGGCTACAGAAGCAGCACCAAGCGCAACATGCCTCGCGACTGGTTCGATGAGCACCCACATACCCATGTAGCTCTGGACGATGCGATTGAACAAGGTGCGCTCTTTTGCAACATGCTTCGCGCCAACCTTCGAGACTGAGACCATGCGTTACCAACAAGCGCCGTTATTTCTTGCACACTTTACCGCCCTCCCGGACAAACGTGGACAGCTAAGTGTTTGTTTTATAAAGAAAAAATTGCAAATTACTTCGAAGGTGATATACTCATTCCCAATAGTCACCCAGGATGGCCATCATGAAGCTTGAGGATCGAATGAAGCGATCAATCCAACAGCGGAACGGCAACATCGTTCTGCGGTCGGATTTCGCCGCTATGGGCAGCTCCACACAGATCTCCGAGGCGTTGAAATCTCTTCAGGCCAAGAAGGTGATCGTTCGCATCGGGACGGGGGTGTATGCCAAAACGCGCGTGAGTTCAGTGACCGGCGCAATCATTCCTGTAGGTAGCCTGGAGACCTTGGCTCCTGAGGTCTTTCAAAAACTTGGTGTTGCCGTCACAGCAGGCGCAGCAGCGAGGGCATACAACGCAGGGAAGACGACACAGTTGCCAGGAGTGTTTGTGGCCAACACTGGCAAGCGGCGCATTAAAAGAGCTATTGCGGTTGGGGGGCGCAAGGTGACCTATGAGAACGATTACGGACAAGCAAAAGCAAGCGCTTGAAGATCTTTCAGCCGAAGGCCTTCTCAGAGGCCTCCCTGTACAAACGGCGGAAAAAGATATTCACGTCACCGAGTTGCTGCGAGGACTGAGCCAACTGCGGGTTCATCACGCGCATTTTGGCGATCTGGATTACCAAAAGGGTGAAGCGTCCCGTCACGATCAAGGTATCCGCCTGATTTTCTCAGGTGGCACCTGCCTCTCCAAAGCACATGGACTCATCAGTCGAATGTCTGAAGACATCGACATTAAGGTCGTTCTAGATCCGACGGCGAAGCCGTTGAAAAAGGGAGTGACTGATCGAGTTCGCTTGAAGGCCCTGCATGAGCGAATCCCGGAATTGTTGGAAGGCCTTGGTTTTCCTCTTCTTGAATACCCTGAGGGTAGTAATCCACGCATCCGCGACTCGCATCGCTACTACGTCATTGGGGCAGGCTATCAGACTCGGTACGGAGAGTTCGCGAGCCTGCGGCCCGAATTGAAGTTGGAACTTATTCAGCGCACCCCGATGCTTCCGCTAGAGCGCAGGGAGTTTGGCTACCTGCACGAGCACTTGGCGGGCCTCCGCCCTACCAGCTCGCTGTCGATCGAATGCATTTCAGTGGCAGAAACCGCTGCGGAGAAGGTTCTCTCACTCTTGCGGCGCTGCGCATATAAATGGGACGGGCATCAAAAGAAGGGTGACATTGACCCTGCATTGGTGCGGCACGTTTACGACGTCGCTCGCATCGCAGAGCACGCAGGGGGTTCGCTCGCGGCGGCAAAGAGAATCTTTCCCCAGCTGGTGGAAAACGACCGGATGGAATTCAAGAATCAGAATCCCGACTTCGATGCAGATCCGATTGGAGTGCTACGACGCACCCTTACTGCAGCCAAAGCGAACGGCGCGCTTCAGGAGCAATACACGAAGCATTTGATGCCCCTTGTGTATGACGCCGATGCCCCACCGTTCGAACAATCTTTCGCGGCCTTTGAAGCTGTGGCATTGGACTTTATTGACGCCTGCTGAGCGAAGCAAGCCGGGCACAACTGATCAACACAGCGACTTGGAACAGAATATGAGTTTCGCCAGCCTGATGACAGACACGATCGAGCTTCTCAAGAAGAATGGGGAGGTCCGGTCAGGCATCAAAGCAAGCGTGCAGTCGCGCGGGATTTACATTGTTGGTGTACCCGACGGACTGCTCATCGAGCCAGACGATCTTGTACGGCGACGGATGTCCAACGGCGCGGAGGAAACTTTCCTAGTCGTGGATCCTGGTTTTCACGAGAAGGCCCATGGCATCCCGGCTTCGTACCAAATGAAGGTGCGCAAGCTTGGGCTCCCAGAGGTGGCGCGTGCAGTTCAGCACCTGACTGTACACATGAACGGCCATGGTGCCAGGTTCAACAACCATTCCGCCGATCATTCGACCAATGTGGTGACCGTTAACACCTCCGTCGTGACCCATCTTCAACAACTGCGCTCGGAAATTCAGAATGCAGCACTCAGCGCCGATGAGAAAAATGCGGCGCTTGAGGTTGTGGACGAGATCGAAAATCAGGTCAATTCCGGGAGACCAAAGAAGTCGATCGTCACAGCACTTCTCGCGTCACTTCCAGCCGTAGACGCCGTCACCAGCATCGGCAAGAACATTTACGACGCACTTCAGGCTGCAGGATCGATTTGATCCACAGCACCGCAGTAAGGTAACCTGGCGGCGAGGCACGCTGAGGCTCCTCCTCCGCACCGCAAGAGTGGCCTCTGTCACGCTTCGAATAGCCACAACTGATAGAAAAGCTCATGGAACACTTTGGCACACTCAAAAAATATTCCGGCTTTTTCATCATTCCACTTTTTTGGCTGGCTTATTTCATGGACTTCGGGATTTCTCAAGTGCACGATCGTTTACTTGATAGCGCCGCCTTACTAGCGCCCGATTTAGTTTTCGCTGCGAAGGTAATTCTCACAATGCTGCTGACAACGGCAGCCATTCTTCTCGGCTACGGATTACTTGTCTGCGTCTCGGCACTCTTCGGTTCAAGCATTCTGCTCGGGGCTGCAGCGATCTGCCTTTTGTGTTTTGGTGTAGCAGGGCTGTACAAAGAAGCTGAGGCTGTCCCGTTTCAGACCGTAAATGTCTTTTGGCAGTTGGGCTCCTTGGCTGCAGGCATTTGGCTGCTTGAACTCATTGGTCGAGTAAGAATTCCAGATGCGCAATCTTTCGGCAGACCATAAGCAAAAGCGGTGGAGTCTCATACAGTGATCGCCTCAAATACGTCCTTCTGTCTTGACTCGGACGTACCCGAGTCAAGCGCCATCACTCATCGAACAACCACAGAGCCATCCTTTCCATAGAGCGCGCGACCTTCAACCAATGATTGCCACGCAGCTCGCTCCGGGTACTCCAGTGAAGCGTCAGCAAGACGTGAGCATGCGTGCTCACGCAGCAAATTGATGGGGCAGTAGGCTTCTAGAACATCCTCCTCCTCGGGAGGCCTATACGCTTGGCCATTGTTGGAGTCGAAACTGTGCTTGAGTATCTGCAGTGCAAAGCCGTCAAGCGCCGGGTCGGTCTCCCGGAGTGCCTCGAACACCTGGGGGCACACTTCTCGCGCAAGCCGCGAGAGATTCCAAAGAATCAGCCCAGGGTTACATGTCGCAAGCAGTTGGCCATGTGCGGATGCAGCCACGGCGTTCGCAGCGAATGAGGCGATTAGTTCGTCCTTTTCCTCTCGCGCTGCCGCGACAAACCGATCGTCATCAGAGATGTCTTCCGCCAGATAACTAAGCACCATCAGTCTCATCGCCGTTGTCAGCGATCTACTATCTCGGATGATCAACGGCGCGATGCTATCTGCTCGAACCTGATCCACGGCCTTGACAATCATCTCAATGGTTCGAATCGCGAGCCGTTCTGCGGGCATACCGAAGAAAGATCGGGTTTCCGACCGTGCGGGGAACGGTGCCCGATCCACCAAACGCGCAATGTCAAGACAGAGGCCGTCCAGATCTGCAATACCTTTGCCGCGCATGGCGAGTGCCACATCTCCAAGCTGTTCCAGAAACTCTAGGCAGTTTCGAACTGTCAGAGATTGCTCGATGCTCTCGCGCCTGTCCGGATGTAGGAGATAAAGTCGAGCTTGCACGAGACTAACGTCGGAAGGGCTGACACTAAGTTGAAGCGCAACGAGCAGTCGTGTCGGTGCCGCTAGATGGCCTTCGACATCTCGAATCTGGCTCAACGCGAATTCGTCTTCATCTATGGCTGTTAGAGGGAAAAGATGATGGACCAGCCTTCGAACAGCATTCGGTAGCGAGCATGCCGCATAGGCCGCCGAGCGGTCTGTCATGGTCCAATGAAATAGGACACCTCGATAGGGGCCCATAGACCCCAGAGGAAATGACGAACATGAAAGACAAAAGAGCGCGCAGGGCGTTTGACGCAGCCTTCAAGCTGCAAGTGGTCAAGATGGTCCGAGAACAGAA
>CAXIRU010000061.1:0-8227 GCA_964031875.1 Acidovorax facilis | reverse complement strand
GAAGATCGGCGTGCAAGCTAAGCGCAAGCGCGCTGGCTGGAATCTGGCTTACTTGGGGCAGCTATTGGGCATCGCTGATTAGATGCGATTGCCCTGGTAGGGCAACCAGATTGCTCCTTTTTTGATAGCTTCTTGTGCTTATCCATAAAGCGCTAGAGTCAAATTCCATTCAATTTTTGATGGGATTCTGGAGGCGGCAACCTTGTGCCGCTTGCCAGGGCAAATACACACGCTCTGTAGGTCTTGGCTGGAGCCCTGGTCCGCCACCTTCTTTGGCCGCAGAATCGGCGCCGACTGCAGGCGGCACAAGCAACACGAACAAGCCCGGAACGGGCAGACACCGGAGGGGAGCATGGCGGATACCAGCAAGCAGCACAGCCGCGCGGGCGCACAGCGCCACGCCGACAAAGCCGCAAGCGAGAAAAAGAGCGGCGCGTGGTTTCTTATCCTGTTTGCGCTGCCCTTTGCGGGTGTTGGCATTGGCATGCTGCTGCTGGCCGTGCTGCCCACGCTGTACGACTGGTCGCGCATGCAGTTCTGGCACGAGGTGCCAGCGCGGGTGGTGTCCGTCCACCTGAACACGCACCGGGGCGGCAAATCGGGGCCCAGCTACAGCGTATCGGCCCATTACCGCTATGACGTGGCGGGCGTGGCGTATGACGGCCATCGCCCCTCCATCAACACCTCGGCCGACAACATCGGGAACTTTCATGCGAACCTGGCCTGGCGCCTGGAGAGTGCGCAGCGCAGTGGCACGCCCTTGCCAGTGTGGGTGAATCCGTCGCGGCCCGATGAGGCTGTGGCAGACCGGAGCCTGCGTCTGGGGCTGCTGGGCTTTCAGATGATCTTTGTGGTGGTGTTTGGCGGCGTCGGGGTGGGCATGCTGCTCTGGGGGCGCCACATGCGGCGCAGCGATGCGCACAAGGCGGAGCGCTTGCAGGCCGTGGGCGGTGAGCCGTGGCTCGCCAACAAGGCCTGGGCCGACAACCGCATCCGCTCCGGCAAGCGCTGGGAGGTGTGGTTCGCCTGGGGCTTTGCCGTGGTGTGGGGTGCCATCGCCTACCCGGCGGCGTTGTCTGCCATTCCCCGAGCCTGGCGCAACGAGAACCACCTCGTGCTGTGTGTGCTGGTGCTGATGGTGGCCGTGGGGCTGGGCCTGCTGGTGTGGGCTGTGCGCGCCACGCTGGATGCGCGGCGCCATGGCGAGCTGCGCCTGGTGATGGACCCCTTTCCTGGCGCCATCGGCGGGCATGTGGGCGCCACCGTGGACCTGCCCGGCGTGCCATACCGGCCTGATCTGCGATTTGCCGTGACGCTGCGCTGCGCTTACCACTACCAGACACGCACAGGTGGCGGCGACAACAGTACCGAGTCGCGCGAGCAGATGGTCTGGGAGGGCGAGGGCGCAGCGCAGGTACAGCCCCAGGGGCACGGCAGCCGCGTGGCGTTCCGCCTGAGCGTACCCAAGGGCCTGCCCGAGTCGGAGCAAGCCGTGGGCCCCAACGAGCACCACTGGACGGTGCTGCTGGAAAGCACGGATCCGGCGCTGAAGTTCTCGCGCCGGTTTGAGGTGCCCGTGTATGCCACGGGTGCGGAGTCCACCTGGCTCGCACACGATGCTGCCAGGCACCCGCAGATGCAAGCCCAGCGCGAGGCCGAGCTGGACGCGGTGAGCGACATCGAGCTTGTGGAAGGGGGTGTACGCCTGTACCAGCCCTACGGCCGCCTGTGGCGGCAGAACCTGCTGTGGCTGGTGATGGGGGGAGGCTTCTTTCTACTCGGCGTCATGGCGCGCTATCTCGCCGCGCCCCTGTTGTTTCCACTGTTTTTTGGCGGTGTGGGGGGCGCCATGCTGGTCTGGGGCCTGTATGCGGTGTCCAACAGCCTGACGGTGCAGCTCGACCGCCAGGGCCTGCGCACCGAACGCCGCCTGATGGGCCTGATGCTGGCCTGGCGGCAGGTGCCTGCGCACGACATTGCCCGCCTCGCCATCCAGGAAAGCTACACGCTGCAAAGCGGCGACCAGCGCACCACCTTCTTTCGGGTGCAGGTGCAGCTGCGCAATGGCAAGCGCGTGACCATTGCCGACAGCCTCCAGGGCCGCCCCGTGGCGGAGCAGATGCTCAGCACCTTGGCCGAGGCCACGGGCTACGCCCGGTGAAGGGAGCGGGTTCAGCGCGCCTTGCGAAAGGTGAGGTTGATGCGGAAGTTGCCCGTGAGCGGGTGATGGGCCTCGGGCAGCGGTAACACCCCATGAAACCGCAGCCGCGCCGGGCCACCCCACACCACCACGTCGCCATGCACCAGGTCCACACGCCGGGCCTTGTCGGCGCGTTGTGCGCCGCCCCACAGGAAGACGGCCGGAACGCCCAGGGACACCGACACGATGGGGTGCTCGTAGTTGCCCTCGTCGCGGTCCTGGTGCAGTGACAGCCGCGTGCCGGGTGCATAGCGGTTGATGAGGCAGGCGTCGGGCGCAAACCCAGGGTAGCCCGCAGCCTCTGCCGCGTCACGGGCGAGTTGGCGAAACACTGCAGGCATGGGTGGCCAGGGCAGGCCGGTGGTCGGGTCGGTAGGGCCATAGCGGTAGCCGCTGCGGTCGCTGATCCAGCCCAGCGCGCCGCAGTTGGTCATGGCCACCGACATGCGCAGCCCGCCAGGGGTGATGAGGTGCCGAAACGGCGCCTGGGCCGTGATGGCATCCACGGCCTGCAGCAGTTCGGCCGCCTGCGGCAAGGCAAAGCCGCGCAGCACCACGGCGCCGGGCTCCAGCCATTCGGGGGGCTGGGGTGTGGCGGGCAGATCGTCAAACAGGCAGAGGTTCATCGTCGCCTATTGAGCATCATGAAAAATGATGCCCACCGTGTGCCGCTGGCCCGATCGCACGCGGCTCACACCGTGGCGCAGGTTGACGCGGTAGGTGCCGCGTGTGCCTTGCACCGGACGGTGGTGCACGGCAAACGCCACGGCGTCGCCGCGCCGCAGCGGCACTACCTCGGCGCGCGATTGCATGCGGGCGCGCTGCTCGGTCAGCACGAATTCGCCACCCGTGAAGTCGCTGCCGGGTTCCGACAGCAGAATCGCCACCTGCAGGGGGAACACATGCTCGCCATACAGGTCCTGGTGCAGGCAGTTGTAGTCGCCCGGCGCGTACTGCAGCAGCAGCGGCGTGGGGCGCAGCTGGCCTGCGGCATGGCAGCGGGCAATGAAATCGGCGTGCTGCGCCGGGTAGCGCACATCCATGCCCATGGCCGCATTCCATTGGTTGGCGATAGGCTGCAGGTGGGGGTAGAGCGCGTCGCGCAGACCGGCCACCACTTCGGGCAGCGGGTAGCTGAAATACTGGTACTCGCCCTGGCCAAAGCCATGGCGCTGCATGACGACGCGGCTGCGAAAGAGGGGCGGGCCCGCCTGCTGGTACAGCCCGGCGAGGGCCGTGCATTCCTCGGCGCTCAGCACTTGCGGCAACACCGCGTGGCCCTGGGTGTGCAGGTCATCAGTGGCCTGGGCCCAGTCGAGCGCGGCCATGCGCTCGGGCCAGGAACTGGAACTGGGGCTGGAGAGCGTGGTGCTGGGCAGAGCGCTCATGCGGCCTTCTCCTGCGGGCTGGTGGGCTTGGCGGCACCCAACTCGCGCCCCAGCAGTGCCTGCTTGCGCTCCACCCCCCAGCGGTAGCCCGAGAGCGCACCATCGCTCCTCACGACCCGGTGGCAGGGAATGGCCACGGCCAGCGCATTGGCGCCACAGGCCTGTGCCACGGCGCGGGTGGCGGTGGGGGCACCGATGCGTGCTGCGATCTCTGCATAGCTCGCGGTTTGCCCGGGCGGGATGGCGCGCAGCGCCTTCCACACGCGTTGCTGGAAGGCCGTGCCCTGCACATCCAGCGGCAGGTTCAGGCCCAGGCCAGGCGCTTCGACAAAGGCCACCACCTGGGCCACAAGCGCTTCGAATTGCGCATCGCCGCCCACCAGCTGGGCCTGGGCAAAGCGGTCTTGCAGGTCGCGCACCAGGGTTTCCGGATCGTCCCCGAGCAAGATGGCACACAAACCGCGCCCGCTGTGAGCCACCAGGATGGCGCCCAGTGCGCATTGCCCCACGGCAAAGTGAATGTGTTGTGCGGCGCCTCCGGCGCGGTAGCGTGTCGGGGTCATGCCCAGCACCTGGGTGGACTTTTCGTAAAAGCGGCTGCTGGACTGGTAGCCCGCGCTGTAAATGGCATCGGTCACCGAGTCGGTGGTTTGCTCTAGCGAACGGCGCACGTGCTGCTCCCGCTGTGCCGCTACGTAGGCTTTGGGCGTGAGACCCGTGGCCTGCTTGAAGATGCGGTGCAGGTGGGAGCTGCTCAGGCCCAGCCGGGTGGCCAGCGCATCGAGCGTGGGCGCGCGTCCCTGGTCCGCATCGGCTTCGATCAGCCGACACGCCTGCGTGACCCATTCGGCATGGTGCGATTGCGCCGTGGGCTGGCGCGGCTTGCAGCGCTGGCAGGGGCGAAAGCCTGCCGCCTCCGCGTCGTCGCAGCTGGCGTGAAAGCGCACGTTCTCGGGCCGGGGTGGGCGGGCGGCACAACTGGGGCGGCAGTACACGCCGGTGCTCTGCACCGAATACCAGAAGCGGCCATCGGCCGCCACGCTGCGCGCCAGTACCTCCGCCCAGCGCGGATCGGCCTGGTTGGCTGCAGCCTGTGCGGCTTTGGCGGGCGGTGTGGTGCGAGCGGGCATGACGGAGGTGGGGCTGAATGGAACGCTCGGGGCACCGGTGCAGACTTGGCGGACATTCATGGTGATGGCTCTCGGGATGGATTGCGATGCCATGCACTCTAGGGACGGGGTGCGCAGTGCGCACTCTGAAACTTGCTTTTGAATTGTGCGGCTGGCGAGGCACAGGGCTGAGCGGTGTTTATTGCTATAAAAATAATAGCTGATTGCGCATGGTAGACAAGCGCCAGAGGCCAAAATGGCCCAAATTTCCCCACCCGTGACCTGGTCTTGGCGCACACCACTCCTTTTTGGACTGCACGCGGCTTGTGGGGGCCTGGCACCTCCACAATACAACCCATCGTTAGGGAGGAGATTCATGCCGTACACCCGCCAAGCCTGCCAGACCCGCAGGGCAGGTGCCAGCCGTGCCCTGCTGCTGGTACTGTCTCTCGCAGCTGTCGCCCTGGAGCCCGCCGTCTGGGCGGCTGAACCGCAGGGCGCCAACCCCCTGGTGGGGCGCTGGAAGGTGGCCAGCATCAACGGTGCGCCGCCGCCCAAGTTCCTGGCCGGCCAGGTGCTGGTGATCCAGGCCGATGCCCAGGTCATCAACCTCGACCTGGGCGCGTCTGGTGGCGCAGCCCCGTCGGAAGGCGCTGTGCAAAAAGCGCTACGCGATGCCATGATGCGGGGCACCTGGCGTGCTGACAGAGCGCGGCTGTACGTGTCGAACAGCCCGCGCCGCGACACCGGCAGCGCCTACAGCATCACGCAGCAAGGCACGTTGCTGAGCCTGGACCCCGACCCGTATTACTCGAATGCGGACGTGCCCTCCAAAGCCACCTACCAGCGTCTGCCGTGAAGCGCGCCGCATCCTCAGCAGGTACCGGGCCAAAGCGCGAAGCCCCGCCGAAGGGCGTATGGCTGCTGGCCGTGTTCGCCGTGCCTTTCGCTGCAGCAGGCATTGGAATCTTTTTGTTCATGGTGGCGTCGCCGCTGTACGACTGGGCGCGCATGCAAACCTGGAAGCCGGTGCCCGCAGTGGTCGAGTCGGCCACGCTGCAAAGCCACACATCCAGCAAGGGCGGCACCACGCGCAGTGTTTCGGTGCGCTATCGCTACGTGGTGGAGGGCGTGGCCTACACCGGGCAGCGCGCCGCCATTCATGAGCGGCCCGAC
This sequence comes from Acidovorax facilis, assembly GCA_964031875.1. Lineage (GTDB taxonomy): Bacteria > Pseudomonadota > Gammaproteobacteria > Burkholderiales > Burkholderiaceae_C > Acidovorax > Acidovorax facilis_A. Next base: position 2,354 of record CAXIRU010000061.1, on the reverse strand, counting down.
AACATTGGCAGCTTTCAGGAAGAGCTGGGACGCCGCGTGCAGGGCCTGCAGCGCACGGGCGAAGCCGTGCCGGTGTGGGTCAATCCCCGCAACCCGGCCGAGTCGGTGGTGGACCGCCGCCTGCGGCCGGGCCTCATTGCCCTGGCACTGGTGTTGTCTTCGCTGTCGGGATGGTTTGGACTGGCGGTACTGGTCAAGGTAGCCCGTGCGGTCTGGAACGGTGGGATGCCGGTCTTGCCTGGCCCGCCGGGCTCGCATCCCCCGCGTTGAGCGGTCTGCGTGCTCAATTGCTGGCGCACTGAAAGGTCGGTGCGCGGCGTGCGCCTGGGGCGGTGCAGGGCCTGTACCTCGGCAGGTTTTTGAAAATGCAATCAAGTTGCGTTATGCTTGCTTAACGCAAAACAGTTGCATTTGTTCGTGCTGGGCCAGACGGCGACCGGAGCAAGCGGCAACCTGTGCGCCCACCCCATGACACTCGCCACAACACGCCGCCCCCCACAACGTCCGCAGGCCCGATTGCCGGTCACCGTGCTCTCGGGCTTTCTGGGCGCGGGCAAGACCACGCTGCTCAACCACATCCTGAACAACCGCGAGGGCCGCCGCGTGGCGGTCATCGTGAACGACATGTCCGAGGTCAACATCGACGCCGACCTGGTGCGCCAGGGCGGTGCCGAGCTGTCGCGCACCGACGAAAAGCTGGTGGAAATGAGCAACGGCTGCATCTGCTGCACGCTGCGTGAAGACCTGCTGGTGGAGGTGGAGCGCCTGGCCAAAGAGGGCAAGTTTGACCAGCTGGTGATCGAGTCCACCGGCATCTCCGAGCCCTTGCCCGTGGCCGAAACCTTCACTTTCACGGGCGAGGACGGCAAAAGCCTCTCGCACATCGCCCGGCTGGACACCATGGTCACCGTGGTCGATGCCTACAACTTTCTCAGGGACTACAGCTCGCGCGACAGTCTGCAGTCGCGCGGCGAGTCGCTGGGCGACGAAGACCAGCGCACCGTGGTGGACCTGCTCATCGAGCAGATCGAGTTCTGCGATGTGATCGTGCTCAACAAGGTGGACCTGATCGACGCCGCGCAGCGCGAGCAGCTCATGGCCATCCTGCACCGCTTGAACCCGCGTGCGCGCATCGAGGTGTCGCAGTTCGGCAAGGTGGCGTTGGCTTCGGTGCTGGACACCCGCCTGTTCGACTTCGAGCAGGCCTCCAAGGCCCCCGGCTGGCTGGCCGAGCTGCGCGGCGAGCACACGCCCGAGACGGAGGCTTATGGCATCACCAGCTTTGTCTACCGCGCCCGCGTGCCGTTCCATCCGCGCCGCTTTTTCGACTGGGTAGAGAGCGAATGGCCCGGCGTGGTGCGCTCCAAGGGCTTCTTCTGGCTTGCTAGCCGCCCGGCCTATGCGGGGTCGTGGTCGCAGGCGGGCGCGGTGGCCCGCCATGGGGCGGCGGGGTTTTGGTGGGCCGCAGTGCCCAAGGAGCGCTGGCCGACCGATGCGCAATCACGCGCGCAGATCCAAAAACACTGGCATGAGGGCGTGGGCGATGCGCGGCAGGAACTGGTGCTGATCGGCGTTGGCATGGATGAGCAGGCCCTGCGCCAGCGGCTGGACGCCTGTCTGTTGACGGATGCAGAAATGGCCCAGGGCCCCCATGCCTGGACCCGCTACGACGACCCCTTCCCGGTGTGGGACTGACCCATGGCCCGCCACGGCAGCCCACACATGCCCCTGCACGGTACCCTTGTGCCACGGGCGGACCCCCTCAAACAGGCAGGTCTGAAAGCCACATTGCCGCGCATGAAGATTCTGGAGATCTTTCTGGCCGCACAGGCCGAGCCCGAGGGGCCGCGCCACTTCACTGCCGAGGATGTCTACCGGCGCATGCTGACCGAGCGCGCCGACGTGGGGCAGGCCACGGTGTACCGTGTGCTGGCACAACTGGAGCAGGCGGGCCTGCTGCGGCGAAGCAGCTTTCAGGCCGACCGCGCGGTGTACGAGCTCGATGACGGGCAGCACCACGACCACCTGGTGTGCCTGGACTGCGGCAAGGTGGAGGAATTTCACGACGAATCCATCGAAGCCCGCCAGGCGACGATCGCGCAGGCCAAGGGATTTCGGCTGCAGGAGCATGCGCTTTCGCTGTATGGCATCTGCACGCGTGCCGAATGCCCCACGCGCCCCCACCACAAAGGCCCATGATCGGCCTGAAATGCTATTAAATATATAGCTGCTTGCGCTTATAGACAGGGCAATCGTATCTAAAACAGTCACCTGTGCCTGAGCGAAACTCCAGCGTTTGACGACTGCCCAAGCGCTGTTTTTCGATGAGCCTGCTCGCCCACCTGCAAAGCATC
>CAXIRU010000060.1:0-30975 GCA_964031875.1 Acidovorax facilis | reverse complement strand
TCTTGGGGCGGAAGTTGCCTTGCTCGTCGAAGTCCGTGATGGGGAAGGACAGCAGGCCGGAGCCCATGATGGATTTGAGTTCTTGAGGGGTCATGGTGGTCATTGCAAAGAAAAAAATGGGTGGAGCGGAGCGGTGGAGCGGGTCTCAGTCGAGCTTGATGTTGGCGGCCTTGACCACGCTGGCCCAGCGGGCCCGCTCCTTGGAGAAGAACTGGTCTTGTTCTGCAGGAGCCATGGTCACCACCTCGGCGCCCTGGCCCGCCAGGCGTGAGCGGATCTCTGGCGAGCGGATGGCCGTGATGAGTGCCTGGTTGAGCTTTTGCACGACGGTGTCTGGCGTGCCACGGGGTACCAGAACGCCCTGCCAGGTGCCGGACTCGAAGCCTGCCACGCCCTGTTCGGCCAGGGTGGGCACATCACCGATCAGCGGCATGCGGGTGGCCTTGGAGACGCCCAGCACCTTGAGCTTGCCGTTCTGCACCTGGGGCAGGGTGGCGAGCATGCCGTTCATCAGCACCTGGGTCTGGCCGGCCACGGTGTCCTGGATGGCTGTGACGCCACCTTTGTAGGGGATGTACTGCCAGCGTGCGCCAGCGGCCCGCTCCAGCGCTACACCTGCCACGTGGGGGGCGCTGCCGGTGGCGGTGACGGCAAAGTTCAGGTCGTTCTTTTTCGAATACGCCACCAGCTCCTTGAGATTGCTCACCGGCACCGAGGGGTGCACCACCAGCAGGTGGGGCGAGTAGGCCAGCATGGTCACGCCGCGCAAGTCCTTGGAGGGGTCGAACGACAGCTTGGTGTACACCGAGGGGCTGATGGCCAGCGCGCCCACATCGCACAGCAGCAGGGTGTAGCCGTCGGGCTCGGCCTTGGCCACGAAGTCTGCGCCCAGGTTGCCGTTGGCGCCAGGCTTGTTCTCGACGATGACCGGTTGCTTGAGCGTCTCGGACATGGCCTGGCTGATGGAGCGCGCAATGATGTCCGAACTGCCACCAGGCGGGTAGGGCACCACGATGCGCAGTGGCTTGGTGGGCCAGCTTGCGGTGCTCTGCGCGGTGGCGGAGGCCGCTGCCAGGGTGGCGATGCAGGCGAGCAGGGCGGCTCTGCGGCACAGGGTCATGGAATGTCTCCTTTGTTTGTTGTTAGTCATCGTACAACTAAGGGTGAGGAATGACAAGCAACTCAGTGAGATTTCTATGCGATCTCAGTGCGAAATACGGGTTTTCACTAGCGTTTTGCAGCGCAATAGACACTGTGCCAGCGCGGCAAAAAAACCTTCGGTGTACCCATCGAAATTCGGGTAATCCCTGCGCGGTGGCGTAAGACTTGTGGCGACAATGCGAATCTTGTTGTACGACGACATATGACAAACGCCGCACTCAAAGCGCGTCGACAACAACCTGGTGTCCCCGCACACAGCCCGGCGGATGAACACCCACTCCAACACCCGGCAGTGCGCCCCATGCTACCGCGCAGCCCCCTTCAGGAGACGGCAATGACCGCAGCGCCACGCGTCCGCACCCGGATCGCACGACTGACGATCGCACGACTGACACTGGCCGCTGCTGCGGCCCTGAGCACACCCGGCGCCTGGGCAGCAACCTGGGTCTATGCCGCCAACGCGGACAGCCAGGACGTCTCGGTGTTTGAACTGGACCGCAACGCCGCCACGCTCAGGCTGGTAGACACCATGCCACTGGGCGGCACAGCCATGCCGATGGCCGTGAGTCCGGACAAGAAGGTACTGTATGTGGCGTTGCGCTCGCAGCCTTTTCGGGTGGTCAGCCTGGCGATTGATCCCGCCAGCGGCAAGCTGCGCAAGTTGGGCGAGGCGCCGCTGGCCGACAGCATGGCCAACATCGATACCGATGCCACGGGGCGCTGGCTGTTTGCGGCCTCGTACCCAGGCCACAAGGTCACGGTCAACAGCATTGGCAAGGATGGCGTGGTCGGTGCGGTGCAGCAGCTCATCCCCACGGCGCCCAACGCGCATGCCATCCACGCCGATGCCACCAATCGCCACGTGTTTGCCACCAGCCTGGGGGGCGACAACCTGTCGGCCTGGCGTTTCGATGCCGAGACCGGCAAGCTCAGCGCCCACGAGCCAGCGCTGACGCAGGTCGCTCCTGAAAAATCCGGTCCACGCCACTTTGTATGAGACGGCGCCCAGCGCACCATGTACGTGCTGAACGAGCTTGATGCCGCAGTGCAGGTGATGGCCTATGACAAAGAGCGCGGCACGCTGCGCCACCTGCAGCGCACCACAGCCCTGCCGCCAGGCTTCACCGGTAAGCCCTGGGCCGCTGACATTCACTTGTCGCCCGATGGCCGCACGCTGTATGCGTCCGAGCGCACTTCCAGCACGTTGAGCAGCTTTCGCGTCGATGCGGCCACCGGCCAGCTGCAGCCGCTGGGCCAGGTGCCCACCGAGAAATCACCGCGCGGTTTCGCCGTGGACCCGTCAGGCCGCTTTCTGATCGCGGCAGGGCAAGAGTCGCACCACCTGGCGTTGCACCCCATCGACCCGTCCACCGGCATCCCCGGCACGCCCACGCGGGTACCAGCGGGCAAAAACCCCAACTGGATCGAGATCGTCGATCTGCCCTGAGTAGATCTCACGCAGGCACCCGCCAAACCGGCCTCTTGCACTCTCTTTCCTTGTCGCCGCTGCGATCACCATCCACAAAACACCCAGGAGACATCACCATGCAACGCAGAGCCCTCATCCACACCGCAGCCCTGGCGGCCGCCGCATTCAGCACCCTTGCAGGTCTGCCCGCAGCGGCCCAGGGCACCTGGCCCACCGGCAAGCCCATCGCCTACATGGTGCCGTTTGCCGCAGGCGGCACCACCGACACGCTGGCGCGGCTCATCGGCCAGCAACTGGGCACAGCCTTGGGCACCACGGTGGTCGTGGAGAACAAGGGCGGTGCGGCCGGCAGCATCGGTTCGGAGGCGGCCGCGCGCTCGGCCCCGGACGGCTATACCCTGCTGGGCGGCACCGTCAGCTCGCACGCCATCAATATCAGCCTGTACCCCAAGCTGGGGTACGACCCCATCAAGTCGTTCAGCCCCGTCACGCTGATCGGCACCAACCCGGTCGTTCTGGTGGTGGCGGCCAACAGCCCCTACAAAACCCTCAAGGACGTGCTGGCGGCCGCCAAGGGCAAGACGGGCGGGTTGTCGTCGGCATCGGCGGGCACTGGCAGCTCGCAGCATCTGGCGGTGGAATTGCTGGCCTACAAGTCGGGCGTGAAGTTCACGCACATTCCGTACAAGGGCAGCGGCCCTGCCATCCAGGACGTGATCAGCGGTCAGGTGGACATGATGTTTGACACCACCGTGGTGGCGGCGCCGCACATCCAGAGCGGCAAGCTGCGTGCCATTGCCGTCACATCCCCCAAGCGCCTGGCCTCCATGCCCGACGTGCCCACCGTGGCAGAGTCTGGGGTGTCCGAACTCAAGGACTTTGAGGTGCAGTCCTGGCAGGCCATCTTTGTACCGGCGGGCACACCCACCCCGGTGGTGAGCCGTCTGCACAACGAGATCCGCAAGATCCTGGCCCAGCCCGACATGCAGACCCGCCTCAAGGGTTTTGGCATGGAGCCTGCCGACATGACTGTGGCGCAGATTTCAGCGTTTCAAAAAGCCGAAGTGGACAAGTGGGCACAGGTGATCAAGGCGGCCAACATCAAGGTGGATTGAAGAAGGGGGGGCCCCCTGAGTCGCTTCACGCCTTCCCGCTCTCTCGCTTCGCGGGAGGGGCATGCCCCGGCGCACGCAAGCCAAGCGCCGCATACGCGGCTTGGCGGCCCTTGCGCGGGGGTCAGTGGCCTGGGCCGCACCCGTACCTCAGGCCACGGGCGGTGCGCGGCGGGCGACTATTCGGAGGGAGCAGTTTCCTTGCCGTCTGCCGCTTCTGGACCGTGCGCGCTGTCTGGGCGCTGCTTGCGTTCCAAGTGGAAATCGGGGTGCTGCCCCGTGAGCAGCAGAAACATCGCAAACACAGGCCCCTGCATGTTGCGCTCGTCGCTCATGCTCTCCAGCGCCTGCCAGGTGCGCGACTGCACGCCGCCCCGGCTGCCGGTTTGAAGCGGGTAGCCCATGAGTTCGGCCGCCTGGGCCTGGCTCAGCCCGGCGGCAGTGCGGGCGGCTTTGAGCTGGTCGCCTGTGGGCACGGGCATGGGGAGGATGACGCAGGGCGATGGTGTATCTGGCTTCATGGCAGGCAGTCGACTCACAATGACATGGCTATGGTGTAGCCAGGGCTTGGCTACGGGGAGGTATGGGGAAGTTTTCAGCTATATTTTTGATAGCTGATTGCGCTTGCTGGATAAGCGCTGGTGGTAATTTTGGGTCTAATTTTTCCTGGTTCTGGTGCTCGATTCGGCTGCGCTGGCAGCTGCGGGCGCGCCCGGCGCCCGAGTGCTGCGGTGCGTGCGCCGCTCAGTCCTCGTCAGACTCCCCCAGAAACCCGCCGCTCTGGTGCCCCCACAGCCGTGCGTACACGCCGCCCAGGGCCAGCAACTGCGCATGCGTGCCTTCTTCCACAATGCGGCCCGCGTCCATCACGATAAGGCGGTCCATGGCGGCGATGGTGGACAAGCGGTGGGCAATCGCTATGACCGTCTTGCCCTGCATCAGGCTGTCCAGGCTTTGCTGGATGGCGGCTTCGACCTCGGAGTCGAGCGCGCTGGTGGCTTCGTCGAGCAGCAGGATGGGCGCGTCTTTGAGCATCACGCGCGCGATGGCCACGCGCTGGCGCTGGCCGCCCGAGAGCTTTACACCGCGCTCGCCCACATGGGCCTCATAGCCTGTGCGCCCCTGCAGGTCGGTGAGCGTGGCAATGAAGTCCGCCGCTTCGGCGCGCTCGGCCGCCTGGAGCAGATCGGCCTCGCTCGCGTCGGGGCGGCCGTACAGGATGTTGTCGCGCATGGAGCGGTGCAGCAGCGAGGTGTCTTGCGTGACCATGCCGATGTTGCGCCGCAGGCTGTCTTGTGTGACGTGGGCAATGTCTTGCCCGTCGATCAGGATGCGGCCCGACTGCACGTCATGAAAGCGCAGCAGCAGGTTGACCAGCGTGGATTTGCCCGCGCCCGAGCGGCCGATGAGCCCGATCTTTTCGCCGGGGCGGATGGTCAGGTTGAGCCCGTCGATGACCGGGCGGCTGTCGGGGCCGCTGCCATAGGCGAAGCGCATGTTCTCAAAGCGCACCTCGCCGTGTGTCACAGCCAGGGGTTTGGCGTCGGGGGCGTCGACCACCGCGCGGGGCTTGGTCAGCGTGTTGATGCCGTCCTGGATGGTGCCCACGCTCTCGAACAGCGTGGTCATCTCCCACATCACCCAGTGCGCGTGGCCCGATACGCGCAGCGTCATGGCGGTGACAGCGGCCACGGCGCCTGCACCCACCTCGCCCGCAGACCACAGCCACAGCGCGGTGCCGCAGGCCCCCAGGATCATGGCCACCACCAGCAGCTGGTTGACGATTTCAAACAGGCTGATCAGCCGCATCTGCGCATAGCCGGTGAGCTTGAAGGCTTCCATGGCGGCACGCGCAAACTCCGACTCGCGCCGTGTGTGCGAGAAGAGCTTGACGGTGGCGATGTTGGTGTACGCGTCGGTGATGCGCCCGGTCATCACCGAGCGCGCATCGGCTTGCGCCTTGCCCACCTTGCCCAGGCGCGGCACAAAGTACCAGCAGGCCAGGCCATAGCCCACCATCCATGCAGCAAACGGCACCAGCAGCCGCGCGTCAAACCCGGCCAACAGCACCAGGATGGTGACCAGGTAGATGCCCATGCCGATCACCACATCGGTGGTCGTAAAGATCATGTCGCGCACGGCCAGGGCGGTCTGCATGATCTTGGTGGTGATGCGGCCCGCGAACTCGTCGGCGTAGAACGCCATGCTCTGGCCCAGCATCAGGCGGTGAAAGTTCCAGCGCAGCCGCAGCGGAAAGTTGATGGCCAGCACCTGGTGCTTGATGCTGGTTTGCCAGGCCACCAGCCCCACCGAGGCCAGCAGCAGCAGGGCAATGCCGATCAGGGCGCCTCGGCGCTCGGTCCACAGCGAGCCCGGCGCCACAGTGGAAAGCCAGTCGACCACATGGCCCAGCACGGCAAACAGCAAGGCCTCGTAGATGGCGATGGCGGCCGACAGCCCTGCCATGGCGGCCACATAGCCGCGCAGGCCACGGGTGCCGTCCCACACAAAGGCCATGAAGGCCTTGGGAGGCAAGTGCGGTTCAGCGGCAGGGAACGGGGAAACGCGGCTCTCGAAAAAACGAAACAAAGTCAAAACTCCCAGAATACGTAGAGCGGCTCTGGCCAGGCGCAGCGTCCCAGGCAGTGAGCACGGTGCGCGCAGAACGACAGGACGCGGCAGCAACGCCAGTTGAGGTCGCGCCCAGGAGCCTGTCGGGCTTGGAACGTCGATTGGTGGCCGGCGATTTCCAGGTCCGTCAGGCGCTCGCGCTCAGATGAGCAGCGTGACGACCACGATCACCACGCCCAGTGCCAGGTTCACGCCCACCCAGCTGCGGATGCTGCCCAGGGCCTTGCCACCAGCGGCCCAGTCTGAGGCTTGCACAGCCCGCTGCAGCCGCCGAAACAGCGCAAACCGGATGTGCCCGAAGATGGCCACCATCGCCAGGCCCAGCGTGGCCATGATGGTCCAGTCCAGGGGCATGGCAAAGCTGCCCCCGGCCTGTACGGTTTGTTTGGCCACGCGGCCGATCATCCACAGCCCGCTGGCCAGCACCACCACGGCGGCCACCCCCACCGCAGCGAAAAAGCGCTGCAGCACATCGTGCATGAGCCGAACACGTTGCGGTGGCTCCAGCAACTGCGCTGCGGGGCGCAGAAAGAAATGGGCGAATACCATGCCACCGATCCACACAATGATGGACAGGACATGGGCGAGTTGCAGGGCGTTGTAGAGCATGGCGTTGAACGTGAAACGTTGGAATTGATGGGACAGGAGAAGGCTGGAGAAAGCGGGAGACGGCTGGGGAAATCTTTAGAAGAGGAATGAGAGGGCAAAAAAGATCGCGACTTTCGCTGAACAGGACTTTGGCAGATAGCTGCGCTGCGCCCGGGCCGTGGGGGTATGCCGGGGAGTTGCAGCCCTGAAGGCAGGCTGGGCGTCCGGGCTCCACCGGCGGCTGGCGCTAGGGCACCAGCCCGCCCGAGGGCTGCGCCCACTGAACCTGGTTGCCGCCGCTTTTCTTGGACAGGTACATCGCTTCGTCGGCATGGCACAGCAGCCTGTGTTCCTCGCCCCCATGTTCAGGGTAGAGGGCCACACCGATGCTGGGCTGGATGTGCAGGTGCAGGCCTTCCAGGTCAAAGGGCTGGCCGAAGGCGGCCAGGATTTTCTCGGCGGCAGCGGTGGCATGCTCGCGGCCATGGCCGCCTTCGAGCAGCACAACGAACTCATCGCCCCCCAGGCGGGCCACGGTGTCTGAATGGCGAACGCTTTCCAGCAGCCGCTGGGCGACCCTTTGCAGCAGCAGGTCGCCCATGGCATGGCCCAAGCTGTCGTTGACCTGTTTGAAGTCATCCAGGTCGAGAAACAGCAGCGACAGCATGCTCTGGTCGCGCCGGGCGCGGGCCAGCGCGGTTTTGAGGCGGTCCAGAAACAACTGGCGGTTGGGCAGGTGCGTGAGCTGGTCGTACTGCGCCATGTGCTCCAGGCGCTCGTGCATCTGCTTGCGCTCTATGGCGGCGGCCACCTGGGTGGAAACGAACTGCAGCAGTTCCTTGTCCTTTTCGGTGTAGCGGGCCTGCTCGCAGTGGCTTTGCAGCACCAGCACCCCGATGGCTCCTTTCTGCGTTTGCAGCGGCACGCCCAGCCAGTAGAGCGGGGCGCGTTCCGGTGGTGCTTGCGGTGGGGTCGGCAGTGCATCGCTGGCCAGGGCGGGCAACGGGGAGTCGGGGGTCAGCAGCAAGGTGCGGCCACTGCGCAGGACCTCGGTGCACAGGGCCTCTTGCTGCAGGGGCGGGGGCGTGGGGGCGGCGCCTCGCTCCTGCACGTGGTAAGGAAAGCTCAGCGATCCGCTGCACGCGTCGTAGAGCGCCACGGCGAAGTTGGTGGCGGGCAGCAGTCGGCCGATGATCTGGTGGATCTGCTGGAACAGCGCCTGCAGGTTGTGGGTGGCGTGGGCGGCTTCGGAGATGGCGTAGATCGCAGCCTGCATGGACTCTGTGAACTTGCGTTCGGTGATGTCATGTGCCACGGCCAGTCGCCGTTGTTGGTCGGCCAGCCAGCGTGCCGTCCAGCGAACATGCGCGATGGAGCCATCCTTTCGCACATAGCGGTTTTCAAACTGCAGCTGCAGATGGCCTTCGGCCACGCGCTGCGCCTGGTTCTGGGTGATGGCCAGGTCTTCCGGGTGCACCATGTCGAACATGCGCTTGCCAATGACTTCCTCGGGGGCGTAGCCAAAAATTCGCTCGAACGCAGGGCTCACAAACTCAATGGTGCTGTCCCTGTGCACAACGCAGACGGCGTCGAGCAACAGGTCCACCACGTTCTGGGAAGGGATGCTATGCATGGGGGTAGCGCGCACAAAGTGCCAAGGTGGCCCATTGTGCCGCGCATACCGTTTTTTGCGCACTTCGGATGCTGGCTGCAGTCCAAGGGGTATCGGGCAGGGTTGAGGTTTGCTATATATTTTGTAGCATCTTTTGCGCTTCAGCCAAGCGCTGGATGCCTTTTCAGGTGTATTTTTCTTCCAGCGCATCCCACTGCGCCTTGCGCACCAGCCGCTGGCGTTCTGTAAACGGCGCCACCACGGAGGGGTCTTCGTCGATGCGCCGGTTGTCGCGCAGCACGGTCAGCGCCTTCTGCATGCCGGCCACTGCACCTTGCAGCGCTGCGTTGGCATACAGCACCAGGCCGTAGCCCAGGGCGGCCAGTTCCTCGGCGCTGGTGATGGGGGTCTTGCCGCCAATCACCATGTTCATGAGCTGCGGTGCTGCCAGCCGCTGCGGCAGGGCGCGGATCTCGTCCAGCGTGGTGACGGCCTCGACGAACAGGATGTCGGCACCGGCCTCCTGAAAGCGCTGGGCGCGCTCCACGGCGGCTTCAAAGCCTTGCGTGGCGCAGGCGTCGGTGCGGGCCAGGATCAATGTGTCTGGGTCACGGCGTGCATCCACGGCGGCCTTGATCTTGCCCAGCATTTCATCGGTGCTGATCACCTCTTTGCCGTTGAAGTGCCCGCAGCGCTTGGGGCTGACCTGGTCTTCGAGCTGTATGCAGTCGGCGCCCGCACGCTCCAGCACCCGCACCGCATGGTAGGTGTTGAGCGCGTTGCCAAAGCCGGTGTCGGCATCGACGATGAGTGGCAATTCCACCGCGTCGCGGATGCGGGCCGTGTGGTCGGCAATGTCGGTGAGGCCCATGAAGGCCTGGTCGGGCAGGCCAAACCACATGTTGGTGACGCCTGCGCCAGTCACGTAGAGGGCTTCAAAGCCCAGGTCGGCCACCACGCGGGCAGAGAGTGCGTTGAACGCGCCGGGCACGATCACGCCCCGGCGGGCCTGGGCCAGGGCTTTGAGTTGTTGTTTGGTGTTCATGGGTAGGGATTTAAAATGCTATATTTTTAATAGCTGTTTGCGCTTGATGGATAAGCGCTAGAGGCCAATTTGGCTTAAAACGTATCGGCAGGCACCCGCACCCAGCCTTCCATCAGGATGCGGGCGCTGCGGCTCATGAGGGCCTTGGTCACCTTCCATTGGCCGTTGATTTGCGCTGCCTCGGCCCCCACACGCAGGGTGCCCGAGGGGTGGCCAAACCGCACGCTGCTGCGCACGCCACCGCCCGCTGCCAGGTTGACCAAGGTGCCGGGAATGGCCGCTGCCGTGCCAATGGCCACCGCCGCTGTGCCCATCATGGCGTGGTGCAGCTGGCCCATGGAGAGCGCGCGCACCAGCAGGTCGGTGTCTTGGGCGTCAATGGCTTTGCCGTTGGAGGCTGTGTAGCTGGCGGGTGGCGCGACGAACGCGATCTTGGGAGTGTGCTGGCGCGTGGCGGCCTCGCCCAGTGCGCGGATCAGCCCCATGCGCAATGCGCCGTGGGCGCGGATGGCCTCGAAGCGTGGGAGTGCCGCCGCGTCGCCATTGATCGCGCCTTGCAGCTCGGTGCCGGTGTAGCCCAGTTCCTGGGCGTTGAGAAAAATGGTGGGGATGCCCGCGTTGATCAGCGTGGCGGCAAAGCTGCCGACGCCGGGGACTTCGAGCCTGTCCACGACATTGCTCGTGGGGAACATGGCGCCGCCTTCTTCCCCATCATCCGCCGGGTCCATGAACTCCAGCGCCACCTCGGCGGCTGCGAAGGTCACGCCGTCCAGCTCGAAGTCGCCCGTCTCCTGCACCTGCCCGTGGGCCATGGGCACATGCGCCACGATGGTCTTGCCGATGTTGGCCTGCCAGATGCGGACAGCGAAGGTGCCGTCTTGCGGAATTCGCGCCGCATCGATCAGCCCCATGTGGATGGCGCAGGGCCCCACAGCGGCAGAGAGGTTGCCGCAGTTGCCGCTCCAGTCCACGAAGGGCTGGTCGATGGACACCTGGCCAAACAGGTAGTCCACGTCATGCCCCGGCCGCGTGCTGCGGCTCAGGATCACGGCCTTGCTGGTGCTGGACGACGCATTGCCCATGCCGTCGATCTGCTTGCCATACGGGTCGGGGCTGCCCAGCACGCGCAGCAGCAGGGCGTCGCGGGCGCCGCCGGGTTGTTGCGCCGCGACGGGCAGGTCCTGCAGCTTGAAGAACACGCCTTTGCTGGTGCCGCCGCGCAGGTAAGTGGCGGGAATTTTGATTTGATGAGGATGGTTTTTCATGGTGTTGCTCCCCTCTCCCCTTGCGGGAGAGGGGCTGGGGGAGAGGGGGCGCTCGTATTCATGGCGTGCCAAATGGCTTCCAGCACCGCATCCGTGTTGTGCAGGATGTCGTTGTTCCAAAACCTCAGCAGGGTGAAACCCTGGCGGCGCAGCCAGGCGTCGCGGATCGCGTCGTGGTCTGAATCCACATGCTGCCCGCCGTCTGCCTCCACGATCAGCCGCAGGCCGAAATGAACGAAGTCCACGATGTAGGGGCCGATAGGTTGTTGGCGGCGGAACTTCTGGCCGCCCATGCGGTGGGCGCGCAGGTGGCGCCAGAGCAACTGTTCGGCGTCGGTCATGTTCTGGCGCAGGGATTTGATGAACTGGCGTTGGTCCATCGGTGGGGCCCCCTCTCCCCCGGCCCCTCTCCCGCAAGGGGCGAGGGGAGCAAGGCAAATAGCAGCGATTGTCATCGCGCGCAAGCCCCTCTCCCCTTGCGGGAGAGGGGTTGGGGAGAGGGGGCTCCCGCAGCCTGCGCCGCCAAAAAATCCTGCGCAAAGCGCTGCAACACACCACCCGCCTCGTACACCCACACTTCCTCCGCAGTGTCCAGCCGACAGCGCATGGGCACTCTCACTACCTCACCCGATTGGCGTCGGACAACCAGAGTCGCCGTCGCGCCGGGCTGCAGGTCCCCCTCCACGCCAAACACCTCCGTCCCATCCAGTCCCAGCGTGGTGCGGTTGACCCCCGCTCCAAACTCCAGCGGCAACACCCCCATGCCAATGAGGTTGGTGCGGTGGATGCGCTCAAACCCCTCGGCCACCACCACCTCCACCCCCGCCAGCCGCACGCCCTTGGCGGCCCAGTCGCGGCTGGACCCCTGGCCGTAGTCGGCGCCCGCGATGATGATGAGCGGCTGGCGGCGGGTGAGATAAGTTTCGATGGCCTCCCACATCCGCATCACCCGGCCTTCGGGCTCCACGCGGGCCAGTGATCCTTTTTGGACCTTGCCATCCACCACCGCCATCTCGTTGACCAGTTGCGGGTTGGCAAACGTGGCGCGCAGGGCGGTGAGGTGGTCGCCCCGGTGTGTGGCATAGGAGTTGAAGTCCTCCTCGGGCACGCCCATGCGGGCCAGGTACTCGCCCGCCGCGCTGCCGGGCAGGATGGCGTTGGACGGCGAGAGGTGGTCGGTGGTGATGTTGTCGGGCAGGAGGGCCAGCGGGCGCATGCCCTGCAGAGTGCGCGGGTGGGCTGCGAGTGCGCCAACGCCTTCGGTGTCCCAGTAGGGCGGGCGGCGGATGTAGGTGGACTGTGGGCGCCAGTCGTACTGGGGCGACACGCGCTCGCCATCGTCCGCCCGGATGGCGAACATGGGCTCGTACACGGCGCGGTACTGCGCGGGCTTGACGGCGGCACTTACCACGGCGTTGATTTCCTCGTCGCTGGGCCACAGATCCTTGAGCCGAATCTGCTGCCCATCCACCTCGGCCAGCACATCCTTTTCGATGTCAAAACGCACCGTGCCCGCAATCGCATAGGCCACGACCAAAGGCGGCGAGGCCAGAAACGCCTGCTTGGCATAGGGGTGGATGCGCCCATCGAAATTGCGGTTGCCCGAGAGCACGGCGGTGGCGACCAGGTTGCGGTCGATGATCTCCTGCTGGATGGCGGGGTCGAGCGCGCCACTCATGCCGTTGCAGGTGGTGCAGGCAAAGGCCACGATGCCAAAGCCCAGCTTTTCCAGGTCGGCCAGCAAACCCGCTTCCTTCAAATACAGCTCCACCGCCTTGGAGCCGGGCGCCAGCGAGGTCTTGACCCAGGGCTTGCGCGCCAGGCCCAGCCGGTTGGCGTTGCGCGCCAGCAGCGCGGCGGCGATCACGTTGCGCGGGTTGCTGGTGTTGGTGCAGCTGGTGATGGCGGCGATGACCACGGCGCCATCGGGCATCGTGCCTTCGCTGGGTGACGGCATGGCCCAGGGGCCTGCGATGCCCCGCGCGGCCAGCTCGGACGTGGCCACGCGCGCATGCGGGTTGGAGGGGCCCGCGAGGTTGCGCACCACGGTGGACAGGTCGAACACCAGGTTGCGCGCATAGACCGCATCTTTGAGCGTGTCGGACCACAGCCCCGCCGCCTTGGCATAGGTCTCGACCAGCTTCACTTGTTCCGCCTCGCGGCCTGTCAGCGTCAGGTAGTCCAGCGTCTGTTCATCAATGCTGAACAGCGCCGCCGTGGCGCCGTATTCGGGTGCCATGTTCGAGATGGTGGCGCGGTCCCCAATCGTCAGCTTGGATGCACCTTCGCCAAAGAACTCCAGGTAGGCGCCCACCACCTTGGCCTTGCGCAGAAACTCGGTGAGCGCCAGCACCACATCGGTGGCGGTGATGCCGTCCTGGCGCTGGCCGGTCAGCTCAACGCCCACGATCTCGGGCAGCCGCATCATCGATGCGCGGCCCAGCATCACGTTCTCGGCCTCCAGGCCGCCCACGCCGATGGCGATCACGCCCAGCGCATCCACATGCGGCGTGTGGCTGTCGGTGCCCACACAGGTGTCGGGGTAGGCCACGCCGTGGTCGGCATGGACCACGGGCGACATCTTTTCCAGATTGATCTGGTGCATGATCCCGTTCCCCGCCGGGATCACATCCACATTGGCAAAGGCTTTTTTCGTCCACTCGATGAAGTGAAAACGGTCTTCGTTGCGGCGGTCTTCAATCGCGCGGTTCTTGGCAAACGCATCGGGGTCGAACCCGCCACATTCCACGGCCAGCGAATGGTCCACGATGAGCTGCACCGGCACCACGGGGTTCACCTGGGCCGGGTCGCCGCCCTCCTTGGCAATCGCGTCGCGCAGGCCTGCCAGGTCCACCAGGGCGGTCTGGCCCAGGATGTCGTGGCACACCACACGTGCGGGGTACCACGGAAAGTCGCGGTCGCTGCGGCGCTCGATGAGCTGGCGCAGGCAATCATCCATGGTGGCCGGGTCGGCGCGGCGCACGATGTTTTCGGCAAACACGCGGGCGGTGTAGGGCAGGGTGGCCCAGGCGTTGGGCTGCAGGGCT
This sequence comes from Acidovorax facilis, assembly GCA_964031875.1. GTDB lineage: Bacteria > Pseudomonadota > Gammaproteobacteria > Burkholderiales > Burkholderiaceae_C > Acidovorax > Acidovorax facilis_A. Next base: position 17,085 of record CAXIRU010000060.1, on the reverse strand, counting down.
TCGACGGCGGCGCGAGCGTCAAAGTAGTCCAGAGCGGTGCCGGGCAAGGGGCGACGGTATTGGGTGTTCATCATGGGGTGGGCTGGCGGAATATTTTGGCGCGCCGGCTACTCACTCCCCTCTCCCCTCGCGGGAGAGGGGCTGGGGGAGAGGGGCGTTTGCAAGGTGACGCTGTGCTTGTTCACCCCCCCTCTCCCCGGCCCTCTCCCGCGAGGGGAGAGGGAGGAAGAAGGGGGTAGGGGAAATTCAAGCGCGCTGTTCGAGGGGCACAAACACCCGGTCTTCCGGCCCCGTGTAGTTCGCACTCGGCCGGATGATCTTGTTGTCGATGCGCTGCTCGATGATGTGCGCCGCCCAGCCACTGGTGCGCGCAATGACGAACAGCGGCGTGAACATGGCGGTGGGCACGCCCATCATGTGGTAGCTCACGGCGCTGAACCAGTCGAGGTTGGGGAACATCTTTTTGACCTCCCACATCACGGTCTCCAGCCGCTCGGCAATATCGAACATCTTGGTGCTGCCAGCGTCTTGCGAGAGGCTGCGCGCCACGCCTTTGATGACGACGTTGCGCGGGTCGCTCACGGTGTAGACCGGGTGGCCGAAGCCGATAACGACCTCCTTGGCCTCCACGCGGCGGCGGATGTCGGCCTCGGCCTCTTCGGGGCTGTCGTAGCGCTTCTGGATCTCGAAGGCCACCTCGTTCGCGCCGCCATGCTTGGGGCCGCGCAACGCACCAATGGCGCCGGTGATGGCCGAATACATGTCGCTGCCCGTGCCGGCCACGACGCGGGCGGTGAAGGTGCTGGCATTGAACTCGTGCTCGGCATAGAGGTTCAGCGAGGTGTGCATGGCACGCTCCCAGGCTGCGCTGGGTCTGGCACCATGCAGCAGGTGCAAAAAGTGCGCGCCGATGGAGTCGTCATCCGTCTCCACCTCGATGCGGCGGCCCGAACTGGCCCAGTGGTACCAATACAGCAGCATGGAGCCAAGCGACGCCATGAGCCTGTCGGCAATGTCGCGAGCGCCTGGCAGGTTGTGGTCGTCCTTTTCGGGCAGCGCGCAGCCCAGGGCCGAAACGCCAGTGCGCATCACGTCCATGGGGTGGCTGGCGGCGGGCAGTTGCTCCAGCGCCTGCTTGACCGACAGCGGCAGTCCACGCAGGGCCTTGAGCTTGGCCTTGTAGGCGCGTAGTTCGGCGCGCGTAGGCAGCTTGCCGTGCACCAGCAGGTGGGCGATTTCTTCGAACTCGCAGACCTCGGCAATGTCCAGGATGTCGTAGCCCCGGTAGTGCAGGTCATTGCCCGTGCGGCCCACGGTGCACAGGGCGGTGTTGCCCGCCGTCACGCCCGACAGGGCCACGGATTTCTTGGGCTTGAAGCCTGGGGTGTCTGCCGTAGTGGTGGTGGTCATGCGGTCTCCTGGTTTACATGTGCACGTGTGATGGCAACGGGACGGCCTTTGCCATCCACCGCCACCATTTCAAAAATCCCCTTCAGCACCTCTTCAGGTGGCGAGCCCAGCGTGGCGGCCAGACCCGTCACACACACGGTGAGCGAGCTGCGCCCGATGCGGCTGACCCAGGCGCGCAGCGTGAGCACATGGCCCACGGGCACCGGGGCCAGGAAGCGCACATCGGTCACGCCCGCCATCACCACGTCGCGCGCTGCGGCACCGCGTGCCGCCAGAAACGCCGCCTTGGCCATCAGGCGCAAGGCGTTGCCGCCAAACAGCGTGCCGTAGTGGTTGGCCTCTGCGGGGAAGACGATCTCCGTCAGCTCGACGGTGCCGGTGGGGGTTGTCATGCTTCGCAATTTACGCACAATGGCACCCCTCTGTAAGGGCTAAATTGGCGAATGATTGCGAACGAAAAACCCTTGGTTTGCAAATTTTGCGAATGATTGTTGGGTCGCTCTCTGCCGCCACCGCGAAAGATCGAATGAAAAAAACCTTCATGGGCGTGCGGCTGCGCCGCCTGCGCGAAGAGCGCGGAATGACCCAGATTGCGCTGGCGCGGGCGCTGGACCTATCGGCCAGCTACCTGAACCAGCTGGAGCAGAACCAGCGCCCGCTCACCGTGCCCGTCCTGCTCAAGATCAACGCCGTGTTCGGTGTGGATGTGCAGCGGTTTTCGGACGACGACGAGGCGCGCCTGATCACCGGCCTGCGCGAGGTGCTGGCGGACCTGCCGGCGGGTGTGGGCGGGGAGGGTGCGGGGGATGCCGTATCGCTGGTCGAAATCCGCGAGCTGGCTGCAGGCATGCCCGCCGTGGCGCGCACGCTGCTGGCGCTGCACCAGCGCCACCGCCAGGCGCTGGAGCGCCTGGCCGCCCTGGGCAATGACCGGGGCGGGGAGGGTGCCATGGCCCACCACCCACCCATGGCCTATGAAGAAGTGCGCGACTTCTTCTTTGCTCGGCAGAACCACATTGCCGAGCTGGACGACGCCGCCGAGCACTGCGCCGCCGACTGGGGCCTGCTGCCTGGTCGCGCCGATGAGGCGTTGGCCGAGCGCCTGTTGGCGGCCCATGGCGTGCGGGTGGTGGATGTAGCCGACCTGCCGGGGCAGGCGCAGCGCGTGTTCCAGGCCGACACCGGCGTGCTGCAGCTGGCGGCAGGGCTGGAGCGGGGGCAGCGTGCGTTCCAGATGGCGACGCAACTGGCGTTTCTGGAGCAGGGGGCAGAACTGCAGCGGATTGCGGACGGCGCCGGACTGTCGAGCGACCAGGCCCGCGCGCTGGCGCGCATTGGCCTGGCCAACTACTTTGCGGGGGCGTTGGTGCTGCCCTACACGGCCTTTTTGCAGGGGGCCGAGGCGGCGCACTATGACATCGACCGGCTGGGTCACCAGTTTGGCGTAGGTTTCGAGACCGTGTGCCACCGCCTGTCCACCCTGCAGCGGCCCAGTGCACGCGGCGTGCCTTTCTTCTTCATCCGCGTGGACCGCGCGGGCAACATCAGCAAGCGGCAGTCGGCCACACACTTTCACTTCAGCAAGATCGGCGGCACCTGCCCGCTGTGGAATGTGTACGAGGCTTTCGCCCAGCCCGGGCGCATCGTGCCGCAGGTGGCGCGCATGCCCGATGGCCGCGCCTATCTGTGGGTGGCACGCACCGTGTCGCGCAGCGGGGGCGGGTGGGGCGTGCCGGGCAAGGAGTTCTCGGTAGCGCTGGGTTGTGACATCCGGCATGCGCCTCAACTGGTGTATTCACGCGGGCTGGATCTGGCCAACCCTGAGGCTGCCGTACCCATCGGCATGGGCTGCAAGGTGTGCGAGCGCGATGCCTGCCCGCAGCGCGCGTTTCCACCCATCGGGCGGGCCCTGGACGTGAACGAGAACCGCAGCCAGTTCGCGCCCTACCCAGTGGCCAGCGGAGCAGGGCGCATGCCGCCTTGACCTGGGTTAGGTAACTCGCTCATCAATTCATAGCTGCCGTCGCATGAGGATGTTGCGCTGACGGCACTTTCTACCAAATAACTGATTGGTAACGAGTTGTTGTGCCGCTATCTGCTCCACCGCATGGCAGATTGCCGCTATCCTGCGCTTGGTTCTGACCCTGGGGCGGCTGTCACGGGCCCACCCCGCAGGCTCGCACCCTTGGAGTCTGCACTGTAGAGCCCCTTGTGCCGCGTAGCCCCCCATTGTCTGTAGCCCTGTCCGGGCTCTGTTCTGACACCGAATCCCAACGCCCACCCGCCGCATGCCATGGCCCCTCTGATGCAAAACGCTCGCTACCGGCACTGGATGGCCGGGCTGGGCGTGGCTGCGCTTGGCGTGGCCGCGAGCCTCTGGCTGGGTTGGCAGCAAGCGGATTCCGTGGAACACATCGGGCGCGCGCGTTTCATGCAGGAGGCGCGTGGATTTGCCGATGCGCTGAGCCAGCGGATCGAAGGGCATACCGAAATCGTCAACGGCCTGCGCGGGCTGTTTACGGCCAATCCCCGCCTCACACGGCTGGAGTTTGAGCGCGCGGCCAGCGACCTGGAAATTGGCCAGCGCCACCCGGGTGTGCGCAACCTGTCGTTCGCCCGCTGGGTGCCTGGCGCCGAGCGCGCCGCCTATGAAGCCCGGGTACGTGCCGACACGTCGCTGACCTCCCAGGGTTACCCCGATTTCTCCATCCGCCCACCTGGAGAGCGGGCCGAGTATTTTGTAGTGGACTACCTGTGGCCGATGGTTGGCAACGAGGGCGTACTGGGCCTGGACATCAGCAGCCAGCCCACCAACCTGGCGGCCATGCAATACAGCCGAGACAGCGGCCACACCGTGGCTTCCGCACCGTTTGACCTGTTGCAGGAGGAAACGCATCGCCAGGGGTTCGTGATCCGCGTGCCGGTGTTTGACCACACGGCCGGCACCCCGGAACCGCGCTTTGTGGGTGCCGTGGCGTCCACGATCCGGGTGTTTGATCTGGTGCAGGCGTTGGGCAGCCAGGGGCTGCTCAACGGTATCTCCGTGTCTATGGCCGACCACGGATCGGCGCGGACGGGCGCTACCGACACGACAGTGCGGCCGCTGCTCGCAGCGACCTCGGCCGCATTGCCTGGGGCGCAGCCGTTTGTGCGCGACCTGCAGGTGCATGACCGTCGCTGGCGCCTCACTTTCTACCCCACGCGCTCGTTCTTGTCGCCCACGGAGGCGCGGCTGCCCCTGTGGGTGGCGCTGGGCGGGTCGCTGGTCTCTTTGCTTCTGGCGTCAACCGCAGGTCTGCTGGTGCGACAGCGCACACTGGCCCTCATGCGGGCACAGGTGTCCGACGATGCCCGGCGCGAGAGCGAGGACCGTTTTCGTGCCCTTTTCAACCAGGCCAGCGTGGGCGTTGCACTGCTGGACACCGCCACGGGCCGGTTTTTGCGCGCCAACCAGCGCTATTGCGACATCGTGGGTTACAGCCCTGAAGAGATGGCAGCGCTCCACGTCCAGGCCCTCATCCATTCTGACGACCTGGAGTCCGACACGCTGCACCTGGAGCGCCTCAAGAAAGGTGAGGTGCCCGAGTACCGGCTGGAGAAGCGCTACATCCACAAGAGCGGGCATATCGTGTGGGTGGACCTCACCGTCTCGCCCATGTGGGAGCCCGGCGGGCGCCCTGAACACCACATTGCGGTGGTGCAGGACATCACCGCGCGCAAGCGCATGGAAGACACCCTGCGCAGCAACGAACTGCGGCTGCGCAGCATTTTGGAGCACTTGCCCATGGGCCTGTGCCTGGTCCAGTCGGACGGCCGCATCAGCTTTCGCAATGACAGCTATATCCAGATTTGCGGATACACAGCGCAAGACGTACCCGATGTGGAAACCTGGTGGCAGCGCGCTTTCCCCGATGAAGCCGAGCGCTCCATCGCCCGGGGCACGTGGCGGCAAGCCGCCCAGACCGCTGTTGCAGGTGGAGGCGTAATACCCGCAGGCGAATACACCATCCGCTGTGCCGACGGCACGCGGCGGCCCATCGAGGTGTCGGGCGTGGTGGTGGAAGGCGGGCACCTTGTCACCATGCAGGACCTGAGCCAGCGCAAGGCGGCCGAGGAAGAAATCAACCATCTGGCCTACTACGACCCGCTCACCCGCCTGCCCAACCGGCGTCTGCTGATGGACCGGCTGCAACAGGCGCTGGCCACGAGCGCCCGCCACCAGCGCAGCGGCGCCTTGCTGCTGCTCGACCTGGACAATTTCAAGACCCTCAACGAAACCCGGGGCCATGACAGCGGCGACAACCTGCTGCTGCAGGTGGCGCACCGCCTGCGCAGCTGCGTGCACGAAGACGATACCGTGGCCCGCCAGGGGGGCGACGAATTCGTGGTGGTGCTGGAAGACCTGGGGGACAACCCCGAAGAGACTGCAGCCCGCAGCGAGGAGGTGGGCCAGCGCATCCTGGCCGCCCTGCGCGAGCCCTACCTGCTCAATGGCGCTGCCCACCACAGCTCGCTGAGCATGGGGATTACCCTCTTCAGCGGCATGCGCGAGACGGTGGACGAACTGCTCAAGCGTGCCGATCTGGCCCTCTACCAGGCCAAAAACGCGGGCCGTGACACCCTGCGGTTTTACGATCCCCAGATGCAGGCGGCCGTCAGCGCGCGCGCCGCGCTGGAGCTGGACATGCGCGTTGGCCTGGCGCAGGGCCAGTTCGAACTGTATTACCAGCCGCAGATCGACCGGGGCCGCATCACTGGTGCCGAGGCGCTGCTGCGCTGGCGCCATCCTCGCGATGGATTTGTCTCGCCCGCGCATTTCATCCCTCTGGCGGAAGAGACCGGCCTCATCCTCCGGCTGGGCGAATGGGTGCTGCAGGCCGCTTGCACGCAGTTGGCGCACTGGGCTGAGCACCCCGACCTGGCGGTGCTGGGCATGGCGGTGAACGTGAGCCCGCGCCAGTTTCACCAAAGCGGTTTTGTGGCCCAGGTGCTGGCGGCGCTGGCCAGCTCGGGCGCGCAGGGGCAGCAGCTCAAGCTGGAAATGACCGAAGGCCTGCTGCTGCAGGATGTGGAGGACACCATCGAGAAAATGGGCCAGCTCAAGGGCTATGGCGTAGGCTTCTCTCTGGACGACTTCGGCACCGGGTATTCGTCGCTGGCCTACCTCAAGCGCCTGCCGCTGGACCAGCTCAAGATCGACCAGAGTTTTGTGCGCGACGTGCTCACCGACCCCAACGACGCAGCGATTGCCCGCACCGTGGTGGCCCTGGGCACCAGCCTGGGCCTGCGCGTGATTGCCGAAGGCGTGGAAACCGAGCCCCAGCGCGTGTTTCTGGAGCGCCACAACTGCCACGCCTGGCAGGGCTACCTTTTCAGCCCGCCCGTGCCCGTGGCCGAGTTCGAGGCGTTGGTGCGCAGGACGAACAGTTAGGAGTCTGCGCGCGCCTTCCCCGCAAGGGGGACGCCCGCGGTGGTGTGGCGGAGCCCGTTTCACGGGGGCACTGGGTTGACGCAGCGCCACCTGCCCAGCTGGCGCTGCATGCATTTGCTCCTTAAATGATAGCTTGTAGCGCTTGTCAGTAAAGCGCTAAAGCCATTTTTGACTCCCAATAGCAGCGCCGCACTGCCAGAGCGCCGGTCGCAAACCATTTGCAGCAGGCGAGTGCAAGGTGGCGCGGTATCATTCCGCCCTTGCCGCAACCAGCGGGTTCCCTGTGGAATGCCCGGCTGGAGCCACCTTGTCCCTTCTGCCACGCCCCTCTTTGCCCGACTTCTGACCCGTGCGTCTTACCTCGATCAAGCTCTCCGGCTTCAAGTCGTTCGCTGAACCCACCAATTTCATGCTGCCCGGGCAACTGGTCGGCGTGGTGGGGCCGAACGGCTGCGGCAAGTCCAACATCATGGACGCGGTGCGCTGGGTGCTGGGCGAGAGCAAGGCCAGCGAGCTGCGTGGCGAGAGCATGCAGGACGTGATCTTCAGCGGCACCACCACCCGCAAGCAGGCCAGCCGCGCCAGCGTGGAGCTGGTGTTTGACAACTCCGACCACCGCGCAGGCGGCCAGTGGGGGCAGTACGGCGAGGTGGCCGTGCGCCGCGTGCTCACGCGCGACGGCACCAGCAGCTACTTTCTGAACAACCAGCCGGTGCGCCGCCGCGACGTGCAGGACGTGTTTTTGGGCACGGGCCTGGGCCCCCGCGCCTACGCCATCATCGGCCAGGGCACCATCAGCCGCATCATCGAAAGCCGCCCCGAGGAACTGCGCCTGTTCCTCGAAGAGGCCGCTGGCGTTTCCAAATACAAGGAGCGCCGCCGCGAGACCGAAAACCGCCTGCACGACACGCGCGAGAACCTCACGCGGGTCGAAGACATCCTGCGCGAGCTGAACGCCAACCTCGAAAAGCTCGAAAAACAGGCCGAGGTGGCCGCCAAGTACAACACCTTGCAGGCCGACGCCACGCTCAAGCAGCACCAGCTGTGGTTTTTGAAGCGGGCCGAGGCCGAAGAGCAGCAGAACAAGGTGCGCCTGGACGGCTTGCAGGCCGTGAACGACCTGGAATCGCGCATGGCCGACCTGCGCGCGGTCGAGTCCGACCTCGAAACCATCCGCCAGGCGCACTACGCGGCGGGCGATCAGGTCAACCAGGCCCAGGGCAAACTCTACGAAGCGACAGCCGAAGTCGGCAAGCTCGAAGCCGAGATCCGCTACGTGGTGGAAGGCCGCCAGCGCGTGGAGCAGCGGCTGGTGCAACTGGCCGAGCAGATCGCCCAGTGGCAGGCCCGCAAGGAAGACGCCGATGTGGAGCTGGAAAACCTGGCCGGTGCCGGTGTGGACGCCGAAGAGCGGGCCGAGTTGCTGGCCGCGCAGGTCGAAGAGCAGGCCATGCAGTTGCCCGACCTGGAAGAAGCCCTGCGCCAGGCCCAAAGCCGCACGGCCGAGCAACGCAGCAGCGTGGTGCAGGTGCAGCAGCAGATTGGCGTGCTGGCCGCCGAGCAGCGCAGCTTTGACGAACAAAGCCGCCAGCTCGACGCCCGCTTCGAGCGCCTGCGCACCGACCGCAACGCACTGGCCGCGCCCGACGAAGCCCGTCTGACCAACCTGCGCGAGCAACTCGAAGAAGCGCAGGAGATCGCCGAAACCACCGCAGCCCGCCTGCACGAGCTGCAGGAGTCCGTGCCCCAGCTCGACGACGACCGCCGCGCACGCCAGCAGGCCGTCAACAGCGAAAGCGCCCGCCAGGCCGAGCTGTCGGCCCGCATGGAGGCGCTCAAGGCCCTTCAGGAAAAGGTCAAGACCGACGGCAAGCTGCGCCCCTGGCTGGCCAAGCACGGCCTGGACGGCCTGCAAGGCCTGTGGAGCCGCATCCACATCGAACCGGGCTGGGAAAACGCCCTCGAAGCCGCGCTGCGCGAGCGCTTGGCCGCGCTGGAAGTAGGGCGCCTGGACATGGTGCGCGGCTTTCTGGGCTCCGGCGGCAACGATGCGCCACCCGCCCGCCTGGCGTTCTACAGCGTCCCTGCTGCGGGCCACCCTGAAACTCCGTCACCGCACGCCCGCCTGTCGGACCTGCTGCGCCTGAACGATGCGGGCCTGCGCGCCGTGTTGGTAGACTGGCTGCAGGGCTGCTACACCGCCCCCACGCTGGACGATGCCCTGAGCCGCCGCAGCACGCTGCAGCCCGGCGAGGTGGTGTTTGTGCCCACGGGCCATGCCGTCAGCGCGCACAGCGTGAGCTTTTACGCGCAGGACTCCGAGCAGTCCGGCATGCTGGCCCGCGCGCAGGAGATCGAGCACCTCGAAAAGGAATTGCGTGCCCAGGCATTGATTGCCGAAGAATCGCGCGCCGCCCTGGTCCGCGCTGAGGCCGCCTATGCCGACGCCTCGCAGCGCCTCGTGGCTGCACGCCGCGAAGCGACTGAAACACAAAGCCGCGCCCATGAGCTGCAGGTCGAGACCCTGCGCCTGACCCAGCTGGCCGAGCAGACCCGCGCCCGCAGCCAGCAAATCGACGGCGACCTGGCCGAGGTCGAAGCCCAGCTGGCTGACCTGCAAGAACGCCGCGTGGCCGCCGAGGCCCGCTTTGAAGAGCTGGACATGCAACTGGCCGACAGCCAGGAGCGCGAGGCCCAGCTGGGCGACAAGGTCATTGAGGCGGAGCGCCGGCTCACCGCCTGCCGCGAACAGCAGCGCACGCTGGAGCGCCAGGCGCAAGAGGCCACGTTCTCGCAGCGCAGCCTGGAAGCGCGCCGGGGCGAACTCAACCGGTCCATCGAAACCGCCACCCAGCAGGCCAAGGCCCTGGCCGACGAGGAACAGCGCGCGCGCGATGAGCTTGCCCGCCTGTCCGACGCCGCCGCGCAGGGCGGCCTGCAAGCCGCGCTCGAATTGAAGATGGAGCGCGAAAAGGCCCTCGGCGCCCAGCGCAGCGAGTACGACGACCTGACCACCAAGCTGCGCGCCAGCGACGAACGCCGCATGCAGCTGGAGCGTGCCCTAGACCCGCTGCGCCAGCGCATCACCGAATTCCAGCTCAAGGAACAGGCCGCACGCCTGGGCCTGGAGCAGTACACCACCTTGCTGGCCGACGCCCAGGCCGACCTGGAGGCTGTGGCCCAGTCCATCACCGAGGGCAATGTGCGCATGGGCGGCCTGCAAAGCGAAATCGACCGCCTGCACCGCGAGATTGCGGCGCTGGGCGCTGTCAACCTGGCCGCGCTGGATGAACTCAAGCTCGCCAGCGAACGCAAGGTGTTTCTGGATGCCCAGACCGCCGACCTGACCGAGGCCATGAATACGCTGGAAGACGCGATCCGCAAGATCGACGGTGAAACGCGCCAGCTGCTCTCGGGCACCTTCGACACCGTGAACGCGCACTTTGGCCGCATGTTCCCCGAGCTGTTTGGCGGCGGCCAGGCCAAGCTCATCATCACGGGTGACGAAATCCTCGACTCCGGCGTGCAGGTGATGGCGCAGCCGCCCGGCAAGAAGAACCAGACCATTCACCTGCTGTCGGGCGGCGAAAAGGCCCTCACGGCCATCGCACTGGTGTTTGCCATCTTCCAGCTCAACCCCGCGCCGTTCTGCCTGCTGGACGAGGTGGACGCGCCGCTGGACGACGCCAACACCGAACGTTATGCCAAGCTGGTGTCCAGCATGAGCAAGGGCACGCAGTTTTTGTTCATCAGCCACAACAAGATCGCGATGGAAATGGCCGAGCAACTGATCGGCGTGACCATGCAGGAGCAGGGCGTGTCGCGCATCGTGGCGGTGGACATGGAGTCCGCTTTGTCGATGGTGGATGTATGAGCTTGCCCCCTGAGTCGCTTCGCGCCTTCCCCCTCATGGGGACGACGCCCTCGCTGCGGGGCGGCCCTTGCTTGGCGTCCCTCGCACGGGCCGTGCCAGTCCGATGCGTCATGGGCGTGGGCAATGCAACGGTTAGCCGAAAATTCTTTCTATGAGCACATTGCAACTGAGTCTGGCCATCATCGGTGGCCTGGTGCTGGCCCTGATCGTGGCCTACAACACCTGGACCTCGCGCCGCAACGCGCCCAAGCGCGCCCTGCCGCAGGACAGTGAACACGCGGCAGAACCGGCACTGCGCCAGGAACCTGGCTTTGATGCCTCTGCAGTGGCGCCCAGCGGCGAATTCCATGGGCTGGACCGGGGGCCCGACCCCTCCACCCACACCGTGGACGAAGGCGATGCGCTGCAGCTGCCCGTGCCGTCGTTTGCCTCGGAGCGCCGCCCCGGCCTGGACCCGCTCATCGACGTGATCGCTGCGCTGCAGCCCGAGCACGTGGTGTCGGGCGACGCAGCCCTGGCCGCATTGCCGCCCACGCGCCGCGCTGGCAGCAAGCCCTTTGCCATCGAAGGCCTGAACGAAACCAGCCAGCAGTGGGAAACCCCGGCCCCCGGCCAGCGCTACCAGTCGTTCCAGGCAGGTGTGCAACTGGCCAACCGCATGGGTGCGCTCAACGAGATCGAGTTTTCCGAATTCGTGATGAAGGCCCAGGCCTTTGCCGACGCCATCAATGCCGCCCCCGACTTCCCCGACATGCTGCAGGAAGTGGCCCGCGCCCGCGAACTGGACCAGTTCGCCAGCGACCACGATGCCCAGCTCATGTTCATGCTCCGCGCCCGCCAGGCCGCCTGGAGCCCCGGCTATGTGCAGCAGAATGCCGCCCGTCTGGGCTTTGTGCCCGGCGCCATGCCTGGCCGCCTGGTGCTGCCCGCCAGCACCCCCGGCCTGCCGCCGCTGCTCACGCTGGGCTACGACACCCAGGCCGCATTGGCCGACGACCCCGACCAGTCCGCGATTCGCGACATCACGCTGAGCCTGGACGTGGCCCAGGTGCACCGCACCGAGCAGCCCTTTGCCCGCCTGCGCGACGTGGCCGCCGCCCTGTGCCAGGCCATGGACGGCGTGCTGTGCGACCAGAACGGCACCCCGCTGCCCGCGATGGCCATGGACCCGATCGCGGGCGATCTGGAACTGCTGTATGACCAGCTCGATGGACGCGATCTGTCGGCGGGGTCGGTGCTCGCGCGGCGGTTGTTCAGCTAGTGCAGCGCATGAGTGCAATGCAGGTCCGTCTGGCAACCGAAGCCGACCACGGCGCCGTTAAAGCTCTGTACAGAGAACTGCGGCCTCAGGACCCCGAGGTGGACAGTGATGCATCCTTGGCGCATTTTCGGGTCGTGTTGCAGTCTCCGCAGGCGCGCCTCGTCGTTGCGCTTTGCGAAGGCGAAGTCGGTGCCACCTGCATGCTGGCTTCGATCCCCAATTTCGCGAGTGCAGGAATGCCCATCGGCGTCATTGAGCACGTGATTACGGGCGAGCGCTTTCGTCGCCGGGGGCTGGCACTTGCTGCTCTGGAGTTCGCTCTGGATGCAGCTTGGACAATGAATTGCTGCAAGGTATTTCTTCTCTCGGGTGCTCAGCGCAAGCAAGCGCACCGACTCTATGAATCTGCCGGCTTTGTTGGCAACCAGGAATTGGGCTTCGTCCAGAAGAACCCCAGGGCGGTCCGCCATGACTGAACAATCTGATCTTTTTTCGGCCCTGGCGCCCGTGGATCAAGCGCAACCAGCTATCAAAATCAAAGCACTGTGTGACCAGCTCAACCGCTGGGCCCACCAGTACTACGTGCTGGACGAGCCCACCGTGCCCGACGCCGAGTACGACCGCGTGTTCCGCGAGCTGCAGGTGCTGGAAGCCGCGCACCCCGACCTGGTCACCCCCGACTCGCCCACGCAGCGCGTGATTGGTGCGGTGATGGACGGCCTGGCCCCCGTGCGCCACACGGTGCCCATGCTCAGCATCCACACCGAAACCGACACCGAAGCGACGGGCGCCCAGGCGTTTGATGCCCGCGTACGGCGCGAGCTGGGTCTGTCCGACGCCGACCCCGCCATCGAGTACGTGGCCGAGCCCAAGTTCGACGGCCTGGCCATGAGCCTGCGCTACGAAAACGGCCGCCTGGTGCAGGCCGCCACGCGCGGCGATGGCGAGGTGGGCGAGGATGTGACGCACAACATCCGCACCATCCGGCAGATTCCGCTGACCTTGCCTGAAGGCGTGCCGCCGCTGCTGGAGGTGCGTGGCGAGGTCTACATGCGCCGTGCCGACTTTGACGCGCTGAATGAGCGCCAGCGGGAGCAGGGCGCCAAGACCTTTGTGAACCCGCGCAACGCAGCCGCTGGGGCGGTGCGCCAGCTCGACTCCAACATCACCGCCCAGCGGCCTTTGAGCTTTTTTGCCTACGGCCTGGGTGCGATCACGCCGCCTGCCGAGGGCGGGCCGGTGTTCCGCACGCACTACGATATGCTGCAGACGCTGAAGTCCTGGGGGTTTCCAGTTGCAGCGCAGGTGCAGATTGCAGTAGGCGCTACTGAATTGGTAGCGTTTCACCAGCGGGTGGGTGCCAGCCGCGATGCGCTGCCGTACGACATCGACGGTGTGGTCTACAAGGTCAATTCCCTGCAGCTGCAGCGCGACCTGGGCTTCAAGACCCGCGAGCCGCGCTGGGCAGTGGCGCACAAGTACCCGGCGCAGGAGATGGCCACCAAGATTGAAGGCATCGATGTGCAGGTGGGGCGCACCGGCAAGATCACGCCCGTGGCGCGCCTGGCACCGGTGTTTGTGGGCGGTGTCACCGTCACCAATGCCACGCTGCACAACCTGTTCGAGATCCGCAAGAAGGGCGTGCGCGCGGGCGACACCGTCGTCGTGCGCCGTGCGGGCGATGTGATTCCTGAGGTGGTGGGCGTCATCCCCGGACAGCGGGCGGGGTATGTGAAGAATTTCCGCATGCCCACGGCCTGCCCTGTGTGCGGCAGCGACGTGGTGCGTGAAAAAGGTGAGGCCAACCACCGCTGCACGGGCGGCCTGTTCTGCGCCGCGCAGCGCAAGGAAGCCATCCTGCACTTTGCCGCGCGCCGCGCCATGGACATCGAGGGTCTGGGCGACAAGCTGGTGGACCAGCTGGTGGATGCCAACGTGATCCGCACGCTGCCCGACCTGTACCGGCTGGGCCTCACCTCGCTCATCGCGCTGGAGCGCATGGCCGAGAAATCGGCCCAGAACGTGCTGGCTGCGCTCGAAAAATCCAAGCAGACCACCTTGCCACGCTTCCTGTTCGGCCTGGGGCTGCGCCACGTGGGCGAGGCCACGGCCAAGGACCTGGCGCGGCACTTTGGCACGCTGGACGCCATCATGGACGCCAGCGTGGAGCAGTTGCTGGAGGTGAACGACGTGGGCCCCGTGGTGGCGCAGAGCCTGCACACCTTCTTTCAGCAGCCGCACAACCGCGAAGTGGTCGAGCAACTGCGCGCCTGCGGCGTGACCTGGCCCGAAGGCCCGGTGGCCGAGCGTGCCCCGCAGATCCTGGCGGGCAAGACCGTGGTGCTGACAGGCACCTTGCCCACGCTCAGCCGCGATGCGGCCAAGGACATGCTGGAGGCCGCTGGCGCCAAGGTGGCCGGTTCGGTCAGCAAGAAGACCAGCTACGTGGTGGCGGGTGCCGAGGCGGGCAGCAAGCTGGCCAAGGCTGAAGAGCTGGGTGTGCCGGTGCTGGATGAAGCGGGCATGCTGGCCTTGCTGGCGGGCGCTGGCGCCTGAGGCGCTGGTCCCTTTTTTCTGGGTTTTTGATGCGCACCTTGCTGCTTTCTCTCCAGGCCCGCGCTGCGGGCCTGTTCGCCTGGATGCCCCGCTCGCTGCGCCGCGCGCTGCTGTGGGGCATCTTGGCCGTGCCTGCCGCCGTGCTGGCCTACGCGCTGGTGCTGATCCCGTTCACACCTTCCATCAGCGATATCCGCAAGGCCAAGAGCGAGCTGCCCGCGCAGCTCATGTCGGTGGACGGAAAGCTGTTGGCCGAATACCGCTGGGCCAACCGCGAATGGGTGGAACTCAGCGAGATTTCGCCCCATGTGGTGAATGCCCTCATCGCCACCGAGGACCACCGCTTTTACGACCACTTCGGGCTGGACTGGCGGCGCACGGCGTCGTCGGTAGTGCACACGCTGCGGGGTGATCCGCAGGGCGGCTCCACCATCACGCAGCAGCTGGCGCGCAACCTGTTCCCGGAGGAGATCGGCCGCTCGCGCGTGTTCCCGCAGGCGCTCACGCGCAAGCTCAAGGAGGCGATCACGGCCCTGAAGATCGAGGCCTCGTACACCAAGGACGAGATCCTGGAGACCTACCTCAACACCGTGCCGTTTCTGTACAACGCCTACGGCATCGAG
The DNA here is from genome assembly GCA_964031875.1 of Acidovorax facilis. Lineage (GTDB taxonomy): Bacteria > Pseudomonadota > Gammaproteobacteria > Burkholderiales > Burkholderiaceae_C > Acidovorax > Acidovorax facilis_A. The sequence continues at coordinate 1,930 of CAXIRU010000060.1, read as the reverse complement.
ATGGCAGCGCGCACGTATTTCGACAAGTCGGCCGACAAGCTCAACGTGCTGGAGAGCGCCACGCTGATCGGCATGCTCAAGGGCACGGCCTACTACAACCCCGTGCTCAACCCCGAGCGTGCGCAGGCACGGCGCAATACCGTCCTGTCGCAGATGGTCAAGCGTGGCAAGCTCGAAGAAAAGCAACTGGAGGCCCTGCAAAAGCGCCCGCTGCGCGTGAACTTCGAGCGTCAGACGGAAGTGATGGGCCCGGCGCCGCACTTTGCAATGCAGCTGCGCAGGCAGCTTATCGAGTGGGCCGACAGCCATGGCTACAGCCTGTATGCCGATGGCCTGGTGATCCGCACCACCATCGACTCGCGCTTGCAGGCCATCGCCAACCAGGCCGTGGCGCGCCAGGGGCGCCAGCTGCAGGGGGTGGCAGACACGGCCTGGTCGCAGCGCAATGGCTGGGGGCCCAACAGCGAACTGGTGCAGACCCTGGTGCGCGAAAGTGCCGAATACCGTACCGCCGTGGACAAGGGCGAGGCGCCTGAAGATGCCCTCAAGGCGTTGCTGGAGGACGCCGCCTTCCTGCAAAAGCTGCGCGCCGAGAAGACGCGCGTGCAGGCCGGTTTTCTGGCGCAGGACCCGGTCACCGGCCATGTGCTGGCCTGGGTGGGCAGCCGCGACTTTGCGCAGGACCCGTTTGACCATGTGCAGGCCGCGCGGCGCCAGCCGGGTTCCACCTTCAAGCCCTTTGTGTATGGCGCGGCCTTTGCGCAGGGCGCGTTACCCGAAGACACGCTCATGGATTCGGCGGTGGAGATACCCCTGGGCGGCGGCCGCGTGTGGCGCCCCACCGATGGCGGCCCGCCCAGCGACGAACCCATGACGCTGGCCGATGGCCTGGCGCGCTCCAAGAACACCATCACCGCCCAGGTCATGCACCAGGTGGGCCCGGCCCGTGTGGCCGAGGTGGCGCGGGCCCTGGGCGTGCGCCAGTCCAAGCTTGAAGAGGTGCCCTCGCTCGCGCTGGGTACCAGCCCGGTCACGCTCAAGGAAATGGTGTCGGCCTACAGCTCCATCGCCAACCTGGGGCGCTATGTGGAGCCGGTGCTCATCACCCGCATCGAAGACCGGCACGGCAAGGTGCTGGAGACCTTTGCCCCGTCGGCCCCCGAGGCCGCCTTCGACGCCCGCGCCGCGCAAACCCTGCGCAACGCCATGCGCGGCGCCATCGACCATGGCACGGCAACCGCCATCCGCAGCCGCTACGGCATCCAGGCCGATGTGGCGGGCAAGACGGGCACCACCCAGGACAATACCGACGGCTGGTTCATTCTGATGAGTCCGCGTGTGGTGGTGGGCGCCTGGGCAGGCTTCAACGACGGCCGCATCACGCTGCGCAGCGACTACTGGGGGCAGGGCGCCCGCAGCGCGCTGCCCATGGTGGGCGAGTTCATGCAGCAGGCCATCCGCAGCAAGGTGATCGATGGCAATGACCGCTTTGTGGACGAGTTCGACACCCGCCCGGCGCCGCCGCCCGACAGCTCGCTGGACACCATGCGCGATTGGCTTCGGGGGCTGTTCCGCAGCGATCCAAACCAGCCGTCTGTGCCTGGAGGGGCGCCAGGTGTTCCTGGCAATGTGGCCCCCCCTGTGCCTGCCGAGGAGCGGGTAGGCGGCTAGGGATGCTCTGCACGAATCGAGCGGTCAGTGTGCGCTGCGGATCGGGAGGGGCTGCAAGGCGCAAAACGCAGCAATAGCCGTAGCTATTGCGAGTATTTGCAACGCTGCAGACCGCCCGAGACCGCATATGCACACGGCGCGATGATTCGTGCAGAGGATCCCTAGTGTGGTGTCTCAGAAGTAAGCATCAAATAATAGAGCCTGCAGCGCGAGCGACGGATGCCAGGATGGTGTCGGCGCTTTTGCGCCACACGAACGG
>CAXIRU010000059.1:0-20076 GCA_964031875.1 Acidovorax facilis | reverse complement strand
GTCACCCAATAGCTACGAGATGCAGCAGGCGTTGGCAGCTCACTCAGCTTGAATGAACATCCCCTATCGGAATGTCCGAAAAGACTTGACCACGACACCTTGCCCCACTTCTGGGTTTCCGCAGCCTGGAACTTAGAGAGCTCATCAGGTGTGGTCGTCCAGGCTTCGGAGCCTGCGTTCTCGAAAAAGCTCTTCGCCGCAGCGCTCTTGGTAGCGGCGGTCAGCAGCTCGTTCAGGCGCGCCACCACCGGCGCGGGCGTGCCCGCTGGCACATAGGCCGCAAACCAGTAACCCATGTCGTAGCCCTTCACACCGGCTTCGTCGATGGTGGGCACGTCAGGCAGCTGGGTGCTGCGCTTTTGCGTGGAGTAGCCCAGCGCCCGCAGCTTGCCCGCCTTGACCTGCGGCACGCCGGTGGAGGTGTCGGTGATCATCAGATCGATCTGCCCGCCCAGCAGGTCAGTGATGGCCAGCGGGTTGCTCTTATAGGGCACGTGCAGGATGTCTACGCCCGCGAGCTGCTTGAGCATTTCGCCCGCCATGCGGCTTGACGAGCTGCCGCTGCCAAAGCTGAGCTTGCCGGGGTTCTTCTTGGCAAAGGCCAGCAGCTCGCCCACGCTCTTGTACGGCGCGCTGGCGTTGACCACCAGCACCTGCCCGCCCTTACCCAGACCAGTCACCGGCGCAAAGTCCTTCACCGGGTCGTACGAGAGCTTTTTGTACAGGTGCTCGTTGGCGGCGTGGGTGGTGTTGGTTGTGATGAGCACGCTGTACCCATCGGCCGCCGACTTGGCGACGGCCGACGCCGCGATCATGCCGCTGGCACCCGCTTTGTTGTCGATGACCACGGGCTGCCTGGTGTCGTTGGTGATGGACTGGCCGAGCGCGCGCGCCAAATGGTCTGTGGCGCTGCCTGCGGCAAAGGGCACGACGAAGGTGATGGCCTTGGCAGGGTAGGCACCGGCCGCCTGGGCCAGCGCAGCGGGGGCGTGCAACGCGCCCAGCGCCAGCACAGCAGCAGTGGCGAGCAGAGCGCGGCGGGGGGATGAAGGGGTCATGTTGTCTCCTGGTGTTGGTATGGGTGAAAAAGCAAAACGGAAGGTCTAGGCCGTGGGGCCGCCAAAGTGCGGCGCCAGGTGCGCGGGCACAGTGACGGGCATATTGAGCAGCAGATAGCTCAGTGCCTTGCCGTGGCTGTCGAGGTTGAGCGAATCGTTCACGCCGCCATCGAGCACGTCGTCCAGCACGATGTTCATGGCCTGCAGTTGCGGCAGCAGGTAGCGCGTGACCTGGCGCGGGCAGCGCTGGGCAAACTGCTGCGCCACGGCGGCCTCGGTGACTTGTTCGACCAGCACATCCCACAGCGCGGGGTGCCAGGCGATGACGCTGATGTTGGAGCGATTGCCTTTGTCGCCGGTGCGGCTGTGGGCCAGGCGGTAGAGGGGCACAGATAGGAAGCCCCCCCTGAGACGCTGCGCGTCTTCCCCCCCAAGGGGGACGCCGCCCGTGCGGCGGGGCGGCCCTTGCACGGCGGCCGCTGGCTCAGGCCGCGCCATGTTGGTAGGCTGTGGGCTCAGCGAAGCATTCTTTGCATCGGTCATGGCTTTACTCCCAGTGGCTGCGGTGCGGGCTCCACCATCTCAAAATGCACGGCCACCGCTTCGCGCGGCACCAGGCACGACACCGTGCCCAGGCGCGGGCGCATGGCGGTGCGCACGCCACCACCGCCTGCAGGGCCGCAGGTGTAGAGGGCAGTCACCTCGCGCACCAGGCGTTGGGCGCTGGCATGGTCGCGGTGCTGCAGGGCTACGCGCAGGCGCACATCGCGGGTGTGGTCGTCGCTTTGCGCAGGTGCATCCAACCAGCGGCTGGTGTCGTCACCAAAGATGCTGGTCACGCCAATCAGGTCGATGCGCAGCGGGCCTAGGCCCTGCAAGCGCTCGCGCAGCACCTCGCCTGCCAGGCGGGCTCGGGCTTCGGCGCGCGGACCCGCGTAGGAGATTTCGCCCTCGGCAAACCAGCCGGATTCAAAACACACATTGACCTTGAGCGTGGCGGGCCGCGCGTGGCCCTGCACGCCCTCCAGCCGCACGGCGTCAGCGGCCACCGTGGTCACGCAGGCGGAGGTGATGTCGGCCACCACGTCGGGCGTGAGGTAGGCGGCCGGGTCGTGCAGCTCGTACAGCAGCTGTTCCTTCACCGTGCGTTCGGTGATGCAGCCGCCCGTGCCCGGGGGCTTGGTGATGGTGCAGTGGCCGTCGGCGTCGATCTCGGCGATGGGGTAGCCCAGGTGCGCCAGGCCTGGCACGTCCTTGTAGCCAGGGTCGGCAAAGTAGCCGCCCGTAACCTGTGCGCCGCATTCAAGCAAGTGCCCGGCCATGGTGGAGCGGGCCAGCCGGTCCCAGTCGTCCAATGCCCAGCCGTAGTGCGCCAGCGCGGGGCCCAGCACCAGCGATGGGTCGGCCACACGGCCACAGACCACGATGTCGGCGCCTGCGCGCAACGCATCGGCAATGGCTTGCGCGCCGATGTAGGCATTGGCGCTGACGATGGGCTCGGTGGGCATCGCGCTGCCCAACGCGCCTTGCAGCAGCGCACGGTGTTCGGGGCCGCTCAGGTCGTCGCCTTGCAGCACGGCAATGCGCGGGCGGGCCAGGCCCAGCTCGGCCGCCAGGGCGTGGATGCGGCGCGCGGCGCCGTGCGGGTTGGCTGCGCCAAAGTTGCTGACGATGCGCACGCCATGCGCCAGGCACTGCGCCAGCACGGGGCGCAGCAGATCGACCAGCAGGGGTTCATAACCCGCATCGGGGTCAGTGCGGCGTGCGAGCTGGGCCAGGGCTAGCGTGCGCTCGGCCAGCGTCTCAAAGATGAGCACCGCAGGCTGGCCGCTGGCGATGAGCGCCTGCACCACGGGGAGGGCCGCGTCGGTGCGGTCGCCCGAAAAACCGGCGGCGCAGCCCACCAGCAGTTTGGATTTTTGGTCGTTCGGCATGAATCCGTTGTCTCCTCCCGCCGACTGTAGGAACATCGCGGTATTCTGTGAAATCGATTGTTTTGATGAATCCATCCGAAATACAGATGAATCAAACCAGCCCGCCATGAGCGCTCCCCACCCCTCCAGCCGCCAGCTCGACGCCTTTCTCGCGCTGGCCGAGCAGCGCAGCTTCACGCGCGCCGCCACGTTGTGCCACCTGTCGCAACCCGCGTTCAGCGCCCTCATCCGCGCGCTGGAGGACGACCTGGGCCTGCGCCTGTTTGACCGCAGCACGCGGCATGTGGACCTCACACCCGAGGGGGAGAACTTTCTGGAGTCGGCCCGCCGCATCCGCGCCGAGATCACCGGCGCCCTGGCTGCCGTGCGCGACGCCGCCACTCTGCAGCGCGGGCGGGTGGCCGTGGCGCTGCTGCCGTCGCTGGCCGCAGGCTGGCTGCCGGGCGTGCTGGCGCAGTACCACGCAGCGCACCCGGGCATCGAGATCGACATTGCCGATGTGCTGTCCGAGCCCTGCATCGACCGCGTGGCCAGCGGCCATGCGGACTTTGCGTTGGCCGCCATCCGCGCCGACACGCCCGCATTGCAGGCCGAGCCGTTTTGCAGCGACAACTTTCACCTGGTGTGCCCGGCCGAGCACCCCTTGGCACGCCGCCGCAAGGCCATTACCGCGCAGGACCTGGCAGCCTGGCCCTTCATCCATCTGGCGCGCACCAGCAGCGTTCGGCAATACCTGGAGGCCGCCCTGCACCCGCAGGCCATGCACACGCTGATGGAGGTGGAGCAACTGGCCACCGTGATGGGCATGGTGCGCGCGGGCCTGGGCATCAGCGTGGTACCTGCGCTCACGCTGTTCCACTTTGACCAGCCGGGGCTGGTCACGCGGCCGCTGTCGCTGCCGGGGCTGACGCGGCAGATCTATCTGGTGCGGCGGCGGGACCAGAGTTTGTCGGTTGCGGCGCAAGCGCTGTATGCGCTGGTGATGGCACAGCGGCCCTGAGCAGCTCCGCCCTCTGCTATTTATTTAATAGCTATCAGCGCTTTCCAGAAAAGCGAAAGCCGACCTCTAGACCAACAACTTTGAGACGGCAACTCCAGTGCCTTTCGTGGGTTCCTCACTCTGCAGCCCCTCCACGCCCCAGCACCGCCAGCTCCTGGTGCAGCAGCAGCTCCACCTCGGCCGGTTCAAACTGGTCCTGCAGCAGCGGAATGGCAAAGCGGTATTCGCCGCCCTCGTGTTTGCGCAGCACGTAGGCCAACTGCAGGCGCGCCAGTGACTGGCGCAGAGCCTGCGCATCACCCGCGATACCGTGGCCTTGCAGGAGCTGGGCCAGCGTGACCAGGCTGGAGTGCCCCGCCTGGGCCGTGTGGTAAACCACGCTGCGGTCGAGGCGGCAGGCGGCTTCGTCGTGGCTCAGGCGGCCCCAGCCGGCCAGGGCGTCTTGCACGGCCTGCGAGGCCAGGGCCTGGTCGAGGTGGCGCTTTTCGATCACGCGCTCACCGGGCTGCAGGGCCTCCAGGCATTCCTGGCACAAGATGGCGACCAGGTTGGCGCGCTGGCCGCTGGCGTCCACGAGGCGGTTCACCAGGTGCTCGTTGTCAAAGCCCAGGCGCAGCTTGCGCAGCGGCTCGGTGGCCAGTTCGCGGCAGGCGTCGCGCTCCAGGCCACCAATGGCGAGCACCTCGCCAAAGTTGCGCAGGGGGCTTTGGTAGTCGAGCACGGCGGTGGCATACAAGTCCCAGAAGCCCGCGAGCATGAACCAGCAGCGGCCCTCTTCGCTCAGGGCTCGCAGCGTGGACAGCTGCACGTAGCCATTGGCCGATTCGTCGCGGAAGAACAGGTCGGCCTCGTCGATGAGCAGCACCAGGCGCTTGCCTTGGTACTGCGCCTGCAAGTGGTCCACGATGGCTTCGAGCGGGGTGTCGGCCGCCAGGCCAAACTGCAGCGCCATGCGCGGCGCCAGGCGGTGGTCGCGCAGCGAAACGTAGTGGCACACGGTGTGCGGGTGGCCCGCCATGCGGCGCTGCACGGCCTTGAGCAGGCTGCTCTTGCCCAGCTGGCGCCCGCCCACCACGAGGTAGTTGGCGGGCTCCCGGTTGATGACGCGGGCCAGCAGCTGGGCGCGACCAAAGAATGCGCCCTCGCGCGTGACGCCGCCGCGCGTCTGGTAGGGCGATATGCGGGTGATGCGCAACTGCGCGGCCAGCAGGCGCAGCAGCACCTGCAGCGCATCGCCGCCGATCAGCCATTCGGTCTGGCTGGCGCTGTCGGCCATCACATGCAGGTTGGCACGGTCCTGGGTGTGGGCTTGCAGCAGAGGCCAGGGGGTGTCCACGCTGTGCCCGCTCAGGATAAGCAGAACGTCGCTGCCGGTCTGCGTGGCGCGCAACTGGCGCAGCACGGTGGCCTCGTCGATGCCCGGCGCAGGTACAAAGACCATGCAGCGGTCCAGCGACACAGGCAAATCGGGCGGAAACTGCCATTCAAACATCTGGCCAGGCAGCGCCCAGTCGGGGCTGGGCTGGCAGCGGGCCGATACGCGTTCGGCCAGCGCACGCGCCAGGGCCGGGGCATGGTCAGCACCAGAGGCCTGGGCACACAACACGGCGCGGCGCCAATCCACCATGCGGATGTCGGCCGCAAGCAGGGTTGGCTCCAGCCGCCGCAGCCAGCGCAACAAACGGTCCATCTGCGGCAGGCGCGCCAGCGGCGTGCGGCGCAGGCGAGCGGGGCGCAACTGCCCCGCGCCGATGAGCGGGTGACGCACCACCCACACCACGGCACCCACGGCAAAAATCACCGCGCACCACGCAATCAGCGAGCGCATCCACCCAAAGGGGTCAGCGTCGGGGACGGGCTTGGCGGGTTCAAAGTCGTTCGCCGCGCCCTCCCGGCAGTTGATGGGCAGGTAGCCCATGGGGATGGGGGGGGTTCCCGGACTGCAGGTCCAGTCGTGGCTGCCCGGTTGCAGTTCCACCAGCACCTGGGTGCCCGCCAGCTTGCCCAACTCAGGGTTGTGGGCGATGTCGGCCTGCAGCACGTTGGGACGCGGGGATGTGACGCGCAATTGCGGGTTGGCAATGGTCGGCGCGTACTTGTAGATGTCCTGGGGCCAGCGGCCCAGCTCGTTGCGTGCGTTGACCATGGCCACACGCCACTGCACCAGCTCGCCCCACACGGGCCCCACGTTCATGGACGCCAGGAAGCTGCCGCGTGTGGCCGGGTTGTGCTGGGGCGTGAACAGGGCGCTGGCCACAAACACCGTGACCAGCGCGATGACCACGCCGCGCACCACGGGCCTGGAGAGCCAGGGGCTCAGTCGGCCGAGCATGCACCAAGCACCATCAAGCCCGCCTCGCGCACCGTGGGGCAACGCCAGTGCAACCGCGCAGCCTCACCGGTGCCACGGGCATGGATGAGGTTGCCCCAGAACAGGCTGCGCAGGTCGTCGTCCTGCAGGTAGGGTCGCGCTCGGCCCAGGTCTTCGGCGACCAGCAGCTTCTGCAGGCGCGCACGGCTGGCAGGCGCTTGCGCCAGCGGCAAAAACGTTTGCCACAGGCGCGGGCTGCTGGCCAGGTGGGTGCGCAATGCACTGAAGACGGCCTGCCCTTCGTGCAAGGAGGCACTGGTGCCGGGGTGGTCTACCAGCCACTGCAACCCTTCTTCAAACAGCGCGGGATGGCCGCCGCTGAGGGTTTGGAGCGCGGCCACCACGGGCTCGGACCACGTGTGCTCAGGCCAGCGATGGCGGGCCAGTTGCATGAGGTCATCAAGCGTGGGGTCAGGCCAGTGGTAGACCTGCGCGATGTTGAGCAGCGACAGGTCGCCGCTACGGTATTTGAGATCGGCCAGCGCCTGCCCGCCGCACAGCAGCAGGTGCAGGCGGCCACTGTGCATTTCGCTCAGGCTGCGCAGGATGCCCGCCAGGGTTTCGCGCAGCGCGGGGGTGCCCTGCTCGAAGCGGCTGACCAGGCAGAAGATGCGCTCGCCCGCCAGCAAACGCCGCTCCAGCGCGGACTCGAATTCATAGTCAGACGCCACATCGCCCAGCCCACACTGGCGGCCGATGGCGGCGAAGTATTCGGCGGGCACCGTGCTCACGCTGTAGGGCGGCTGGATGTGCAGCACCGAGCCTTCGCCATACTGCGCGCGGGCGCGCTGCAGCAGCTCGTGCCGGAACGGCGGCTGGCCCCAGTGCGCGGGCGACAGCAGCAGCGAGATGGGATAAGGCACGGCCTGCGCGAGCTGGGCAAACACTTTGTCCTGAAACGCGGAAAATGGCTGCGCGCCCGCCGACTCGGCCTGCAGCGGGAATTCAGGTGCCAAGCCTGCGGCACTGAGCAGGCGGTTGGCTTCGCTCTCGGTAAGGCGCAGGTAGCGGGTGCAGGCCACCAGCTTGTCGCGAGAGCGGGGGTTGGGCACTGAGATGCCGTTGCGCCAGTTGTTCACCGCCTCGCGGCTGAGGCCGATTTCGGTGGCCACGCCCGAGGCACTGGCACGGATGCGGCGCATGTAGATCGACAAGAGGTCAGCAAAGGATTCGAGGGGCATGGGCAAGGGGGCTGAAGGGCAAGGACCGGTACGCCAGGCAAAAGCGGGCCCCGCACACAACCGGCGGGTGACCGGCGGTGGCAGGCGGGGATTGTCGCCATTACCGGGCCAACCACCGCCGTGGGGGCATGAGGAATGCGCTACATCAGGCGCTGCACCATGGGCCAGGCTTTGGTGCAGGCCAGGCCGCAGGCCGCGAGCACGGGGCTGTAAAGCACGATGGCGCCCACCAACGTCAGCAGCCAGCCTGGCTCATCGGAGTCGTCGGCATCGGCGGCCTCGCCCCCCCTGCCCTTTTCCGTCGCCTTCTCTAGCCCTTTTTTCGGGTCGCCGCCTTCGTCCTCGCTGGGCCCCGAATCGCCCACCATTTCCTGCACCAGCATCACAGCCACCACCAGCAGGGAGACGGCCAGCAGCGCCAGGTAGCCATATTGCAGCGCGGGCGGCGTGAGCGGGTAGAAGTAACCCGCCAGCAGCACGGCCGGGGCCAGAAAGAACACGTGCATCATGATCCGGTACCAGGGAATGCCTTGCGCCGGCCTGTCCAGCGCACCCATGACCATGCGGTAGGCCAGAGCACCCAGCACAAAAATCACTCCACCCCACCATTCGATTTGCGTCAGCATGTTGTTGTTCTCCTAAGGTTCATTTAGCGAGGCGCCATCACTGTGGCGGGGTCACCATCACCGGGGTCGTTGTCATCGCTGTTGTTGTCGCTGGCGTCATCGCTGTCGCTGTCGCCACCCCCGCGCAGCTCCTTGTGTTCGGTGACGATGTAGTACAGCGGCAGCACCACGGCCAGCACCAGCCCCAGGCCCATCCACAGCCAAAAGCCCTTGAAGAGCAGCACGGTGACTACCGTGAACGCCACCGCATGCACCAGCCCCTTGAGTCCGGCGCGCAGCAGCAGCACCGCAACCAGGCCCTGGATGGGCGATTTGCCGCTCTTGCCCATGGCCTGCGCCATGTCGATAAACGCCTGGGCAGCCTCCTGGGCCTCGCGCATGCGTTTTTCTTCCTGCTGGCGCAACTTGGCCACGGCGAGGGGTTTGGCCGGGTCTTTGGAGCAGGCGTAGGGGTCATCCGCCGCACCCTCACTGTCTTCGCTCTCCTGCTGCGCGGGCTCGACCACCGCGCGCCACTGCGGGTTGGCATCCATGAATGCCTTGCGTGACACCCACTGGCCTCGGTCGAAGTGCATGCGCTCGGTTTCACCCACCTGGTCGTAGAAGATCTCCAGCACCGCAGCCCGCAGGCCGTGGGCGAACAGGGTTTCGAGCTGGCGCAAGGGGGGTGGATCGCTCTTGCCCGTGTCGAACTGGAGCTTCAAATGCGTAGAAGCAGCAGAGGCCGATGTGTTGAACCATTGCGCGTCCCACAGGGCCTCCAGGTCGGAGGCACCCAGCTTGTCGGCCCAGCGCTGGGACTGTTCCGTGTTGTCTGAGCAGAGGTACTGGTACGTCAGCTGGGCGAGCTTCAGCTTGATCGGCTCTTCGAAAAACAATTGCAGGGTCAGAGTGTTTTGCGACATGGGGTGCGCTGTTCACAGCGGTGGGCGTTGCGATAGGTTGAGATTGTGTGGACCAGGCCCGCGCATGTCCCTTGCGGGCTTGTCCATGCCAGGGCTGCGTGAAGTTGACAAAATGTCCACTGGCACGGGTCGCCAAAGCGGTGATTGTCACAAAATGTTCATGCATACTGCACAAACCAAACCGCGCGCGGCGCGCGCTTTCACCTACAACTGGAGGGAAAACCACCATGCGATTCGATACCCGCTTTTACGCATTGCTGTCTGGCACCGCTCTGATGCTGGGCCCGGTAGCCGCGCAGACCGACCGGGCCGCCCCCGCCCGCACCACCGCAGCGGCCGCCCCGGCCGCCACGAGCTTTGCAAGCAGCCCCCGTGAAAAGATGGTGGTGGCCATGCCCAAAACCTATGCCAAGAGCGAAACCATGCTGCTGTGGGGTGACTACTTCAATCACCTTGCACGCTGCGGCAACATCGACCTGCACAACATCCAGGGCGAATCGCTGGAGAAGAGCACCAACATCGACACGCTGGGCGAAAAGGAGTTGATCGAAGGCATCCAGAGCGGGAAGGTGCAACTGGCACAGGTCAACCCTGGCCTGGTGCCCCAACTGGTGGCTGCTGGTCAACCTGCACCTTTTGGAGTGCCTGGCAACAAGGCCAGCGGCAAACGCAATTCCTACACACTGATCCTGATTTCGCGCGTGGACAGCCCTTTCACCAAGCCGCAAGACCTGGTGGGCAAAAAGATTGCGCACTCCACCCCCACTTCGAACTCAGGGAACCTCGCACCGCGCGCCCTGTTCCCGGCCATTGGGCTGGTGCCGGATCAGAACTACGAGGTGGTCTTCTCCAACGGCCACGAGCGCTCAGTGACGGGTGTGATGCATGGCTTCTACCCTGCCGCTGCGGTGGCCAGTGACCTGTACCAGCGCATGGTGCTCAAGGGCGACGTGAAGGGCTCGAGCATCCGCACGCTGTGGGAGAGCCCGCCGTTCATGACCGAGACCTGGACCCTGGGCAAGGACGTGTCGGCGGACCTGCAGAACCGCGTGAAGAAATGCTCTTACAGCTATAGCTTCTCGCCCAAGCTGCGCCAGTTGCTGCCCGGCAACGACACCTTCTTGCCCATCAATTTCGAGCGGGACTTTGCCACGGTGATGGAGGTCTACAACAAGACCCAGGCAGCCCAGGCAGCCAAGCCAGCAGCCAAATAAATCCTGGCCCCCATGGCATCAGCCCCCGGCGCGTGCAGATCGGGGGCTGGCATGGCGGGTGCGGAAGCTGGGCTTGGCGCGGACACGGGCACTGGCACCGACGACCTGTGAATGCAGTCACGCTCGGTCACGCCCCATCACCCTCGCGCTCGCCCGACGGGCCATGTTGGTGTACTCGGGGCCAGCGCACCCCATCCACAATCGCTACAAATTTAATAGCTGCTTGCGATTATCCATAAAGCGCTAGAAGCCATTTTTAACTGAAATAATCAGCCTTTATCCGGCACCGTGGCTGCCGCCACCAGCCGTTGGGTATAGGGGTGCTGGGGCGCATCCAGCACGTCGGTGACGCTGCCGGTTTCCAGCACCGCGCCATCCTTCATCACCAACACCTCATGGGCCATGGCACGGATCACATCCACATCGTGGGTGATGAGCAAGTAGCTCAGACCCTTTTCTTTCTGCAGGCGCTGCAGCAAACCCAGCACCTGCTGCTGGATGGTCACATCGAGGGCGCTGGTGGGTTCGTCCAACACCAGCACCTGGGGCTGCACGATGAGGGCACGCGCAATGGCCAGACGCTGGCGCTGGCCGCCCGAGAACTCGTGCGGGTAACGCTCCAGCAAGCGTGGGTACTGCGCCTCGGCCAGGCCCACCTCCTCCAGCACCGCTTCAACGCGAACGCGCCGCTGGGCCACGGTCAGTGCGGGCTCGTGCACCTTCAGGCCCTCGCCCACAATCTCTTCGACCGTGAGCCGGGGTGACAGCGACGAGAACGGGTCTTGAAACACCACCTGCACCCTGCGCCGCAGTTGCTGGTTGGCCGGTGTGTTGCGCGTGGCGGGCTGTTGCCACGCCTGCCCACCCACCTGCAACGTGCCGATGGAGGGCAGCAGGCCCAGAATGGCCTGCGCCAACGTGGACTTGCCGGAGCCGGACTCGCCCACCACTCCCAACGTCTGGCCTGGCAGCAGTTGCAGCGTGGCGCCTTGCACCGCCACAAACTCGCCTTTCTTGAACCAGCCCTTGATGCCGGGCAGCGGCGTGGGGTACACCACGCGCAAATCCTGTGTGTGCACCACCGGGGCGGAGCCCGCTGGGGGGGCGGCTTCGAGCACATCGCGGCGCGGTTGGCTGGCGATCAGGCGCCGGGTGTAGGCCTGCTCAGGCGCGCCAAACACATCGGCCACGGGGCCTTGTTCCACCAGCACGCCCTGCTCCATCACCGCCACACGGTCGGCAAAGCGGCGCACCAGGTTCAGGTCGTGCGTGATCAGCAGCACGGCCATGCCAGTCTGGCGCTGCAGGTCGCTCAGCAGATCCAGAATCTGGCCGCGCAAGGTCACATCGAGCGCAGTCGTGGGCTCGTCGGCCAGCAGCAGCTTCGGGCTGCTGGCCAGGGCCATGGCAATCATGGCGCGCTGGCGCTGGCCACCGGAGAGCTGGTGCGGAAAGCTGTTGGCGCGGCGCGCGGGCTCGGGGATGCCAGTCTGCGCCAGTAATTCGATCGCTGCCTGCGCGCACTGGGCGCCGGTCAGGCCTTTTTTGAGCTGCAGGATTTCGGCGATCTGCAGGCCGATGGTCATCAGCGGGTTGAGCGCGGTCATGGGCTCCTGGAACACCATGGCGATGTCGCCGCCACGCACACCGCGCATCTCGCGCTCGGTCAGCGCCAGCAGGTCGCCACGCCCTTGCAGCGTTGCCTGGCCGGTGATGGCGGCATTGCCCGCCAGGCGCAGCAGGCTCAAAGCGGTGATGGTCTTGCCGGAACCGGACTCGCCTACCAGCGCAAGCTTTTCGCCTGCGGCAATGCTGAAGTTGACGCCCCGCACCACTTCTTTGGGGCCAAAGCGAACGTGGAGGTCCTGAACCTGCAACAAAGGGGTCATGGCCGTAGGGGTCACTGGTCGGCCTTTCGGGGGTCCAGGGCATCGCGCAGCGCATCGCCCATGAAGGTCAGCAGCAACAGCGTGGTGACCAGTACCGCAAAGGTAGACAGCGAAATCCACCACGCATCAATGCTGTTCTTGCCCTGGTTCAGCAGTTCACCGAGCGACGGCGTGCCCGGCGGCACACCCAGGCCCAGAAAATCGAGCGAGGTCAGCGCCAGGATGGCGCCACTCATGCGGAAGGGCAAAAAGGTGACCACGGGCGTCAGGCTGTTGGGCAGGATGTGGCGCCAGATGATTTGGGTGTTACTCACCCCCAAGGCCCGGGCAGCCTTCACATAGTCGAGCTGGCGGTTGCGCAGGAATTCGGCGCGCACATAGTCCGACAAGCCCATCCAGCCAAACAGGCTCAGCAAAATCAGCAGCAGCGCAATGCTGGGCGCAAACACCGCGCTGAAGATGATGAGCAAATACAGCTCGGGCATGGAGCCCCAGATCTCGATAAAACGCTGAAAGGCCAGGTCCGTCTTGCCCCCCAAAAAACCTTGGATGGCGCCAGTGATCACGCCCAGCAGCACACCGGTGATGGTGAGCGCCAAGCCAAACAACACGCTTACACGGAATCCGTAAAGCAGCTGCGCCAGCAGGTCGCGCCCCCGGTCGTCCGTGCCCAGCCAGTTGTCGGCCGTGGGGGCCGAGGGGTTGGGCGATTTGGCAAAGTAGTTGAGCGTGTTGGGGCCGTAGGGGTTCAGGGTGTACAGCGCCCAGTTGCCGCCTGTGCTCAGGCGCTCTTTGATGAAGGGGTCCAGGTAGTCCGTGGGGGTCTCAAAGTCTCCACCGAAAGTCTTCTCGGGGTAGTCCTTGAGCATGGGAAAGTAGGTCTGCCCCTCGTAGTGCACGACGAGCGGCTTGTCGTTGCTGACCAGCTCGGCGCACAGGCTCACCAGCACCAGGGCGCAGAAGATCAAAAGGCTCCAGTACCCCAGGCGGTTGCGCTTGAAGCGCAGCCAGGCGCGGCGGGAGGGGGAGAGCGAAACGGAACTGGCGTTCCTGTCTGGATGCCCATTAGTTGATGCAGTCATGCGGATAACAATTGCCATTTACCAGCAGAGGTGAGCACAACATTGCTACGTCCCTGTCTTCTGAACGTCATGATTTCAACCTCTCCGGTGCTGCGCATAGCTGCTGAATAAACCCAACGCTTCTCGCCGTGGGGGTCAATCAGGATTGAACCATGGCGCACGCAGCCCAGTTGTGGAACCACTGCGTGTTGGGCACGTGTTGAGCAGGAAGGCATTTGAAACGGCAGTCCCTCTACATCGCTCATGGATTGCTCAAGCCTGTGAAGCAGTGCGGTAGCTCCTTCAGGGGTACATCCGATTGTTAGTTGTTGCAACCACTCATCGGGCCCGAACTCAATCAAGGGGCCACCAGGTGGAGTGAAGAAGTCAGTGACTAACAAGCTCAGGTAGTCGTCGTCTGAGAGCAGTCGATCAAACAGTGAAACATCTCCCGCTCTCTGATAAGACGCTGCCCAAATGACGCCAAGCACCATCTCGGACAACCCAATCCACACACTCACATCCGGTTGGCATTCTGTTGCCAAATTCCATTGGCCGCTGCGAACAGCGTCATAAAATTTTTGCCCCCTGAGGGTAACAGCGCAGCGCAGGTTAAGAAACTCCAGATCGTTGCTGCACAATCCTTCCTGCAGGACGAATTTGGCAAACTCTGGGTGCTTCAATTGACTTAGTGCAACCACCCAGCGTGCAATGGCGGCAGCAAATACCTGCTCATCCAAGGCCACAAGCTGCGGGGCCAACCTCTTGCATTTCGCGCGAAATTTCTGACTAGAGTCGCACGACGGAAACACCTTCCACAGAACGTCGTTTTGCAGTGGTGAATGGTTGATGCAATCATCTCGCATGTTCAAAACTTCACGCCTCAAAATCGCAGTCAGTCGAATTTGACGCGCGGGTCCACCCACACGTAGCACAGGTCGCTCACCAGCTTGGTCACCAGCCCGATCAGCGTGAACAGATACAGCGTGCCCAGCACCACCGGGTAGTCGCGGCGAATCACGCTCTCGTAGCTGAGCAGGCCCAGACCATCGAGCGAAAACAGGGTTTCGATGAGCAGCGAGCCCGCAAAAAATGCACCGATGAAGGCAGCGGGAAACCCTGTGATGATGGGAATCAGCGCATTGCGGAACACATGTTTCCACAGCACCTGGCGCTCGCTCAGCCCCTTGGCCCGGGCAGTCAGAACATACTGCTTGCGGATCTCTTCGAGGAACGCGTTTTTGGTCAGCATGGCCGTGACAGCAAAACTGCCCAACACCATGGCGATGACCGGCAACGTGATATGCCAGAGATAGTCCACCACACGCGCCCCCCAGGACAACTCGTCCCAGTTGGCCGAGGTGAGCCCCCGCAACGGGAACCACTGCAACTGCCCGCCAAAAATGACCAGCAGCGCCACGCCCAGCACGAAACCGGGAATGGCATAGCCCACCAAAATGAGCAGCGTGGTCACCAGATCAAAGCGTGACCCGGCGCGCACCGCCTTGGCAACGCCCAGGGGCACGGCCACCAAGTAGCTGATGAAAAACGTCCAAAGGCCCAGGCTGATGGAGACGGGCAGCTTTTCGCGAACAAGATCCCAAACCGCCTTTCGCTGATAAAAACTCTGCCCCAGGTCAAACCGCGCAAATGACCAAAGCATTTTCACGAAGCGCTCATGCGCGGGCTTGTCAAACCCGTAAAGTTCTTTGATTTCCTGAATTTGCTTTGGACTCAGCCCTTGCCTGCCTCTGTAATCCCCAGCCCCAGAACTCGGAGCAGCCCCCTCCCCACCGGAAGAGCGCCCTTGCAGTTGAGACACCAGTTGCTCAACCGGGCCGCCCGGCACGAACTGAATGACCACAAAGGTCAGAAACAGCACGCCCAGCAGTGTGGGCACCATCAACAAGATGCGTTTGAGTATGTAGCTAAGCATGCAGTCTGCACCTACCGGTTGGTTGGCGAAGCCCACCATGTGGCGGCAGCCCAGGAGTCTGGCTGGTAATACGGCGGGATCGTCGGGGGCAACACAAAACCCGCGGGCCGGTAGCCGACAAAAAATTCGTCGCTGTACCACTGGGGGATCGAGTAATAGCCGTGCGACAAAACCCGATCCAGTGCGCGCATTGCGGCAGACACATCCGCTTTGGTCTTTGCAGAGAGCACTGAGCGAATCAGACTGTCCACCGCCGGATCAGCAATACCCCACATGTTTGCAGACCCTGGCGTGCCTGCGGCCTTGGAGCCAAAGTACTCAAAGAGATCACTGCCAGGAGAAGTTCGACCTGGAATGCGAAGGCTGCCCAACTCGAATTCGAACTCATCCATCCGCTGCTGATACAGGGCTCCATCGACATTGCGTATCTTCAAATTGATCCCCAGCTTTCTCAAAGCAATCTGCATGGGGCTGACCAGCCGCACCGACGATGGCTGCGAGTTCAGATATTCAATCTCGAACGCCTCACCCTTGGAGTCTCTCAGGGCTCCGTCCCGGTAGACCCATCCTGCCTCAGCCAGCAACTGTTTCGCCTGGCGCAGGTTGTCCCGCAAGCTCGATGGAGGCAGCGTGCTGGGTGATCGCAAGGCTGGGCCAAAAACATCGGGGTTCAACTTGTCGCGCAGCGGCTCTAGCAAAGCCATTTCTGCAGGCCCCGGCAAACCCGACGCATGGAAATCACTGTTCGGGAAATACCCCTCCACCCGCTTGTAGAGGCCATAAAACATTTGTCGATTGAGCCATTCAAAATCCATCGTCAAAGCAATAGCCTTGCGGACTCGAATATCCTTGAATTTGGGATTTCGCAGGTTGAATGTGTAGCCCTGGAAGTCACCAGGATTGCGGTGCTCAAAAACCTGCTTCTTGACTGCACCGGAGTCAAACGCTTTGCCTTTATATTGGCGCGCCCAGTTTTTAGAAATAAACTCCCGCTTCAAGTCATATTCGCCCGCTTTGAGCCCTTCAAAGCGGCTGGTGTCATCGAGGTATAGCTTATAGGTAATCCGGTCGAAGTTATATTGCCCCTTGCGCACCGCCAAGGCAGAACCCCAATAACTTTTGTCACGAACATAAGTGATATCGCGCCCCAATTGCGCACTGGATGGCCGATATGGCCCCGAAGCAATCGGCAGTTCTGTGATGACAGCGTCAAAGGGCTTTCCAGCCCCCCACTTCCGACTGAAGACGGGGACACTTCCAGCCAGCAGCGGCAGTTCTCGATTGGAACTGGCGAATTCAAATTTGACCAATCGATCATCCAAGGCTCGAGCCGCCTTGATTTCACCAAAGATCGTCTTAAACTGCGGCGATGCCTGCTTGCTCATCAGAGTGTTAAAAGAATGGACCACATCGGCGGCCATCACTGCAGACCCATCGTTGAATCGCGCTTCCTTGCGAATGCGGAAGGTTGCTGACATGCCATCCGGCGGCACCTCCACGTCTTCTGCGAGTAATCCATACCCGGTGGACGGCTCTTCCAAATTACCTGTTAACAGGGATTCGAAAATCAACTCCAACATCCCTGCGGGCGGAGTTCCTTTCAAAGTAAAAGGATTGAATTTGTCGAAGTTAGTGACCGCGATGGGCGGGATCAAGCGTATCTCGCCTCCCTTCGGAGCGTCGGGATTGACATAGTCAAAATGGGTAAAGCCAGGCGGGTACTTCACATCGCCAAACTGTGAATAAGCATGTGCGGCCCAAGAAGTTGGGACAACAACAATGCCACACACGGTACACACCACCGCCCGGGCCCACCGAGAACAGACTGCTACAAGGCACATGCGACAATTCTGCACTACGTTCGCCGGGCCCCGCTGCAGAACTCGCATATCCCCACGCGCCTGCCTGCCCGCCGACATTTCGCCATTCCAAAAGGAGATTGAACATGGGTTTTCTGACCGGCAAGAAGCTGCTCATCACGGGTGTTTTGTCCAACCGCTCCATCGCCTACGGCATTGCCAAGGCCTGTCACGCACAGGGTGCAGAGTTGGCATTCAGCTACGTGGGCGAGCGCTTCAAGGACCGCATCACCGACTTTGCCGCCGAGTTCGACTCCAAGCTCGTGTTTGACTGTGACGTGGCCAGCGACGAACAGATCGAGCGCATGTTTGCAGAGCTCTCGCAAACTTGGCCGAAGTTCGACGGGTTTGTGCACAGCATCGGTTTTGCCCCGCGCGAGGCGATTGCCGGCAACTTCCTCGAAGGCCTGAGCCGCGAGGGTTTCCGCATCGCCCACGACATCAGCGCTTACAGCTTTCCGGCCATGGCCAAGGCCGCCCTGCCCTATCTGAACGACAAGTCGTCGCTGATCACGCTGAGCTACCTGGGCGCGCTGCGTTCCATCCCCAACTACAACACCATGGGCCTGGCCAAGGCCAGCCTGGAAGCATCGGTGCGCTACTTGGCAGAAGCCGTGGGCCGCACCGAAGACGGCCGCAGCATCCGTGCCAACGGCATCAGCGCGGGCCCCATCAAGACCCTGGCCGCCAGCGGTATCAAGGACTTTGGCAAGCTGCTCAGCCGCGTGGCCGACGCATCGCCTCTGCGCCGCAACGTGACGATTGAAGACGTGGGCAATGTGGCGGCCTTCCTGCTGTCCGACCTGGCCAGCGGCATGACGGCCGAGATCACCTATGTGGACGGCGGCTTCAGCCAGACCGCAGGCCTGAGCGCTGACCAGGTCTGAAGCTCAGCAGGGCTGTAAAGGCTCCATAAAAAATTGGCTTCTAGCGCTTACCCTAAAAGCGCTAGAAGCTATTTTTTTGATAGCAAAACCTCCATCCCCACATCGCCCCATGCACCGCAGACGCTGCCTGACCTGGCTGGGCCTGGCGCCCCTGGGCACCCTCCTGCCGTTGGCCCTGCCCCCAGCCTGGGCCGCCGATGCGCCTGCCCTGCTGCTGGCCAATGTGTACCGCCCCGGCATGCCGCTGGCCGACTACTGGGTGAGCGAGAAATACGATGGCGTGCGCGGCTACTGGGACGGCAAGGTGTTGCGCACGCGGGGTGGCGAAACCGTGGCCGCGCCTGCGTGGTTTACCGCAGGCTGGCCCACCACGCCCATGGACGGCGAGCTGTGGGCCGGGCGCGGGCGCTTTGGCCACGCCCAGTCCACCACGCGCCAGCAGCAGGCCGATGACGCGGCCTGGCGGCAGGTGCGCTTCATGGTGTTTGACCTGCCCGCCCACGGGGGCGTTTTTGACGAACGCCTCATCGCCTTGAAAACGCTGGTCGCGTCCATTCAGCAAAACTGGGTGCAGGCGGTGCCACAGCAACGTGTGGCCACCGATGCCGCCTTGCAGGCCCTGCTGCAGCGAACGGTGCGCGCGGGCAGCGAGGGGCTGATGCTGCACAAAGGCAGCTCGCTGTACCGATCAGGCCGCAGCGACGACCTCATCAAACTCAAAACCCACGAAGACACCGAGGCCAGGGTGGTGGGCCACCTGCCCGGCAAGGGCAAGCACGCCGGGCGGCTGGGCGCGCTGTTGGTGGAGATGCCCACGGGCCAGCGCTTCAAGCTGGGCGCAGGCCTGACGGACGCCGACCGCGCCGATCCACCGCCCATTGGCAGCTGGGTGACCTACCGCTTTCGCGGCACGCACGACGGCGGCTTGCCGCGCTTTGCCAGCTTTGTGCGGGTGCGGCTGGACATGCCTGGCGCCACGGCACCTTCATCCATCCAGCAATAAGCTATTAAAATGATAGCTGCTTGCGCTTTATAAATAAGCACTAGCAGCCATTTTTATTCAGAATCCATCAGCCCAGGGCCTGAAGAGAACCCTCTGGCAACGAGATCTGAAGACGATCAGAACTTCATCAAACCTGATCAGGACTTGGCCACACAGTCGGCGTAGTAGCGCACTTGGCCGTTCTCGTCTTCCACCTCCACCAGGCCGTGGATGTCGGTCTCGAAACCGGGGCACAGCTTGGCAAACTCGCGGGCGAACTTGAGGTAGTCCACGATCTTGCGGTTGAACACCTCGCCGGGAATCAGCAGCGGGATACCCGGTGGATAAGGCGTGACCAAGCCCACGGTAATGCGCCCTTCCAGGTGGTCGATCTCCACGCGCTCCGTCTTGCGGTGGGCGATGTGCGCGTAAGCATCCGAGGGCTTCATGGCGGGCGTGAGGTCCGACAGGTACATCTCGGTCGTCAAGCGCGCGATGTCGTACTTGGCGTACATCTCGTGCACGTGCTGGCACAGGTCCTTGAGGCCCATGCGCTCGTAGCGTTTGTGCTGCTGGCAGAACTCGGGAAGGATGCGCCACATAGGCTGGTTCTTCTCGTAGTCGTCCTTGAACTGCTGCAGCGCTGTGAGCAGGGTGTTCCAGCGGCCCTTGGTGATGCCGATGGTGAACATGATGAAAAAGCTGTACAGGCCCGTCTTTTCCACCACCACGCCGTGCTCGGCGAGGTACTTCGTAACGATGGATGCAGGGATGCCGGTTTTGTCGAACTTGCCGTCCAGGTTCAGGCCCGGCGTGACGATGGTGGACTTGATCGGGTCCAGCATGTTGAATCCGTCGGCCAGTTGGCCAAAGCCGTGCCACTTGCTGCCGTTCTTCTTGCCCTTGCCGTCGCTGCGGATGATCCAGTCCTCGGCGCGGCCGAGGCCCTCGTCCACGAGCTTTTCAGGGCCCCAGACCTTGAACCACCAGTCACTCTTGCCGAAGTCGTGTTCCACCTGGCGCATGGCGCGGCGGAAGTCCAGGGCTTCGAGCAGGCTTTCTTCCACCAGGGCCGTGCCGCCGGGCGGCTCCATCATGGCGGCGGCCACGTCGCAGCTGGCGATGATGCTGTACTGCGGGCTGGTGCTGGTGTGCATCAGGTAGGCCTCGTTG
>CAXIRU010000058.1:0-11184 GCA_964031875.1 Acidovorax facilis | reverse complement strand
CAATGACTTCTTGCCAGATCTTGTGCTCCCGATCGCACGGAAATCCCCGCGCTGCTAGCAGCTTAAATGATCAAGATTGGAAGACCTTGAAAGGGATGGCTCTTAACCCGCCGCATGGGATATGGCCTGGGGTGCTTGGCATCGCAATGAGGTGCGACAAGCTGCTCCCTGTCGAACTCGCATGAACCCGCATGAACTCACAGAGACCCGTTGGGGCGGCGCCTGCCGTGGCGCCGCGCAGGGCTTGGGCAGGCTCAGCCCGAACGGGCATTGCGGGTTCAAGGACGCCGGGTCAGCAAGATGACCGCAGGCAAAGTCATATTCTTATGGGTGATATGAAACATCACCAGCGTTCGATTGACTGATATTGCTGTAGCGCGAATGATCGGTTCCCAGGCGCTGGGTGCATCCGCGCCAGCCCCGCTGACTGATTGACTCGCGATGAAAAAAAGCAAAGGAGACGCCCATGCATGAATGCCCCGTCACCGTATTCCCGCAGCAGATCCGCTGGGAGACGGACGGCACCAGCCGCATTCCTTTTCAGGCCTACACCGATGAAGAGCTGTACCGCAAGGAGCTGGACCGCTTGTTCTACAACGGGCACTGGTGCTATGTCGGCCTGGAGGCCGAGATTCCCAACGCGGGGGATTTCAAGCGCACGGTGATTGGCGAGCGCTCGGTGCTGCTGGTGCGTGACAAGGACGCTTCGATCCATGTGGTGGAAAACGTCTGCGCCCACCGGGGCATGGCGTTTTGCCGCGAGCGGCATGGCAACCGCGAGAGCCTGACCTGCCCGTACCACCAGTGGAACTACACCTTGTCGGGCGACTTGCAGGGCGTGCCGTTTCGGCGCGGCGTGAAGCAGGATGGCAAGGTCAATGGCGGCATGCCTGCGGATTTCAACCCGGCAGAGCATGGGCTGACCAAGCTCAAGGTGGCCACCCGTGGCGGCGTGGTGTTTGCGTCGTTTGACCACAGCGTGGAGCCGCTGGAGGAGTTTCTGGGCCCCACCATCCTGGGATACTTTGACCGGCTGTTCAATGGCCGCAAGCTCACCATCCTGGGCTACAACCGCCAGCGCATTCCGGGCAACTGGAAGCTGATGCAAGAGAACATCAAGGACCCGTACCACCCCGGCCTGCTGCACACCTGGTTCGTTACCTTTGGGCTCTGGCGTGCGGACAACAAGTCGCAACTGCTGATGGACGCGCAGCACCGCCATGCGGCCATGGTGTCCACACGCGGCGCGGCGGGCAAGGCGGCGGATGTGACGCAGGTTTCGAGCTTCAAGGCCAGCATGGAGTTGAACGACCCGCGCTTTTTGGACATTGCGCAAGAGGACTGGTGGGCGGGGCCTGCGCCCGCAGCCAGCGTGGAAGGCGCTGCGGTGCCCAGTGCGCCAGCATCGGTGCCCACGGCGGTGATGATGACGGTGTTCCCCAGCGTGATTTTTCAGCAGCAGGTCAACAGCGTGTCCACGCGGCACATCCAGCCCGATGGCAAGGGGGCGTTTGATTTTGTGTGGACGCACTTTGGCTTTGAGGACGACAGCGCAGAGATGACGCAGCGCCGTCTGCGACAGGCCAATCTGTTCGGCCCGGCGGGCTTTGTGTCGGCGGACGATGGCGAGGTGATCGAGTGGTCGCAAGAAGGCTTTGAGACCAAGCCTGCGCACCGCACGCTGGCCGAACTGGGCGGGCGCGATGTGGGCGACACGGACCACATGGTGACTGAGACGCTGATCCGGGGCATGTATGAATACTGGCGCAAGGTGATGGAGGCGGAGGCTTGACCATGATGGACTTCCAGACCTACTTTGAACTGAACCAGCTCTACGCCCGCTACGCCCGCGCACTTGACGCGGCGGACTGGGAGGCGTGGCCTGAATTTTTTATCGACCACTGCGTGTACAAGCTGCAGCCGCGCGAAAACCACGAGCGCGGGTTTCCGCTGGCCACGCTGGCGTTTGACAGCAAGGGCATGCTGAAAGACCGCGTCTACGGTATCCGCGAGACGCTGTTCCACGACCCCTATTACCAGCGCCATGTGGTGGGTGCGCCGCTGGTGCACCAGGTGGATGCCGATGGCCGCATCCACTGCGAGGCCAACTATGCGGTGCTGCGCACGCGGCTGTCGAAGGAATCGACGGTGTTCAACGTGGGGCGTACGCTGGATGAGGTGGTGCCCACGCCCGAGGGTTTGAAGTTCGCATCGCGCCTCGTCGTCTACGACAGCGAGATGATTCCCAACTCGCTGATCTACCCCATCTGAGGAGCCGCCATGACGACGATGACAACGAATTGGATTGACGCCGCCGCGCAGGATGATGTGCCTGAGGATGACGTGATGGGCCTGGCTGTGGCCGGGCGCGACATTGCGCTGTATGGCGTGGGCGGCGAGGTGTTTGCCACCGACAACATCTGCACCCATGGCCATGCGCGCCTGTGCGATGGGTTTCTGGAAGGGCACGAGATCGAATGCCCTTTGCACCAGGGAAAGTTTGACGTGCGCAACGGCAAACCCACCTGCGCGCCCGTCACCGAGCCGCTGCGCAGCTACCCCGTGAAGATCGAGGGCGGCCGCGTGTGGCTGGCCCTGGACTGAACCTCTCAAGGAGACCCCCATGACTGCCGAACGACCTGAGGTCGAGGCCGCCGCATGGCCGCACGAAGGCGCCAACGCCGCCCCGGCCACCACCATCGTGATCGTCGGTGCGGGCCAGGCGGGCGGCTGGGCCGCGCAAACGCTGCGCAGCGAAGGCTTTACAGGCCGGGTTGTGCTGATCGGTGACGAAGCCCATCCGCCGCACGAGCGGCCACCGCTGTCGAAGGCGGTGCTCTCGGGCGCCGCCGCGCCGTTGACCACGCGCCTGATGAAGCCCGAGGCCTTTGACGCACTGGCGGTGCAGTGGCGGCCCGGCGTGCAGGTGCGCCGCATTGACCGTGCGGCCAAGCAGGTGCTGTTGTCCGATGGCACAGCACAGCCCTACGACAAGCTCATCCTGTGCACCGGGGGGCGCGCCCGGCAGCTGGCCGTGCCGGGGGCAGACCAGGTGCCGCTGCACACGCTGCGCACCATTGAAGATGCGCAGGCGCTGGCCCCGGCCCTTCGGCCTGGCCGCAGCGTGGTGGTGGTGGGGGGCGGCTGGATTGGCCTGGAAGTGGCGGCCACCGCACGCCAGCAGGGCGCGGAGGTGGTGGTGGTGGAGACGCAAAGCCGCTTGTGTGAACGCACCGTGCCCGCCGAGGTGTCGGCGTATCTGTTGGCGCTGCACCGCGCCCAGGGCGTGCGCGTGTTGCTGGGCGCGGGGGTGCGGGGCTTTGCCCGTGCTGCAGAGGGTGCGGATGGCTCAGATGGCCGCTTGGAAGTCTTGCTGGCCGATGGCAGCGCGCTGGCGTGCGACACCATCGTGCTGGGTGTGGGCCTGGTGCCCAACGACGAGCTGGCGCGCGAGGCGGGCCTGGCTTGCGAAGGCGGCGTGCTGGTCGATGCCCAATGCCGCACGTCCGACCCCCACATCCTGGCCGCAGGCGATGTGGCCGTGGCACCCAACCCCTGGGCGGGCCGCAGCTTGCGGCTGGAGTCGTGGCAGAACGCGCAGGAGCAGGGCATGGCCGCTGCGCGCTCGGCCTTGGGCCAGGCCGTGGACTACCAACCGCTGCCCTGGTTCTGGTCCGACCAGTACGGCATGAACCTGCAGATTTACGGCTTGCCCACGCCCGCGCACCGCGTGGTGCAGCGCGGCGATGCGGCCAGCGGCAGATTTGTGCTGTTTTACCTGGCGGGCGATGTGGTGCAGGCCGCCGTGGGCGCCAACGCGGCGCGTGACCTGCGCTTTGCCCGCAGGCTGATCGAGCAGCGCAAGCCGGTGGATGCCGAGCGGCTGGCCGACCTGGGTACGCCGATGGCCAAGCTGTGACACAGCCTGCGCAGCGCTTCGACGGTGCTCAGCGTGAACGGCTCAGGGGAATGAATTTGATGGAGCGTCATTGAATTTGAAATGTCCGTTCTTGAAACATCCGTTCGGGCTGAGCTTGTCGAAGCCTTGCGCGGTGCTTCGACTGCGCTCAGCGTGAACGGCTTCAGCAGGCGAATGCCGAAACCGCTGCACCACTACCAGCAATAGCAACAGCAACAGCAACAGCAACAGCAACAGCAACAGCAAAAAGGAAACCACCGATGACCGCAACCACGCCAACCACCTACCTATGGACCCCACCCCCCGTCTATTCGCTACCCGTGCGCGGCCGCAGCGAGCGCCTGCCCATCCACCGCCTGTTCTTTGTGGGCCGCAACTACCACGCGCACGCGGTGGAGATGGGGCGCCCGGTGGACAAGTCGGCGGAGGTGCCGTTCTACTTCACCAAGGCGCCGTCCACGCTGGTGGAGTCGGGTGCCACCGTGGCCTACCCACCCGGCACCCACAACTACCACCACGAGATGGAACTGGTGCTGGCCATCGGCGCGCCCGGTTTTCGTGTGAGCGAGGCCGATGCGCACCGCCTCATCTACGGCTATGCCTGCGGCCTGGACATGACGCGCCGCGACCTGCAACTGGTGGCGCGCGACAAGGGCCGCCCGTGGGACCTGGGCAAGGATGTGGAGCAGTCTTCCGTGGTCTCTGAGATCGTGCCCCTCCCAGAGGTGGTGCTGGGCCAGGGCAACCTGGAGTTGTCGGTGAACGGCACCGTGCGCCAGAAGTCCGACCTGTCCAAGCTGATCTGGAACATCCCCGAGCTGATTGCCGACCTGTCCAAGTTCTACCACCTGCGGCCGGGCGACCTGATCTTTACCGGCACGCCCGAGGGCGTAGGCCCCGTGCTGGCGGGTGACCGCATCGACGGCCACATTGAAGGCGTGGGCAGCATCGTGCTCCACGTTGGTCCGGCGGAATAAAAAACACAACATCCAGGAGACAAGCCACCATGACCACCGACCTCACGCCTTCCCCTGTGCGGCTGTATGCCGTTGCAGGCAAGGGCCAACCCGAGCCCACGCCCGAGCTGGAGCAGCTGTACCAGGGCTTTGAGCAAGAGCTGCTGGTGCCGCTCTGGACGCAGATTGGCGACCTGATGCCCCGCCAGCCCCAATCCAAAGCCGTGCCGCACTTGTGGCGGTGGGACCGCTTGAAGGCCCTGGCTGCACAGGCGGGCGCCATCGTGCCCGTGGGCCGTGGCGGTGAACGCCGTGCGATTGCGCTGGCCAACCCTGCGCTGGGCGGGCGCCCGTTTGCCACGCCCACGCTGTGGGCCGCCATTCAGTACCTGATGCCCGGCGAAGACGCCCCCGAGCACCGGCACACGCAGCATGCGTTTAGGTTTGTGGTGGAAGGTGAGGGCGTGTGGACCGTCGTCAATGGCGATTCCGTGCGCATGTCGCGGGGCGACTTTCTGCCCCAGGCGGGCTGGAACTGGCATGCCCACCACAACGCTGCCACCGAGCCCATGGCCTGGATCGACGGCCTGGACATTCCGTTCTCGTACTACACCGAGAGCCAGTTCTTCGAAGTGGGGCGCGAGAAGCTCCCGCCCGCCGAGCGCACCACCGCCGAGCGTTCTTATTCCGAGAGGCTGTGGGGCCACCCCGGCCTGCGCCCGGTATCGATGGTGCAGGCGCAGCCCGCCACGCCGTTACTGGCCTACCGCTGGGTGGATACCGACCGTGCACTGGCCGATCAGCTGGCGCTGGAAGACGAAGGCCAGGCAGGCACGCTGAGCCCCGGGCATGCAGCAGTGCGCTTTACCAACCCCACCACCGGAGCCGATGTGCTGCCCACCATGCGAACCGAAATGCACCGCGTGCGCGCGGACGGCGCGACGCGGGTGCACCGCGAGGTGGGTTCGTCCGTGTTCCAGGTGTTTGACGGCAGCGGCACCGTCACGGTGGGTGAGCGCACCTGGCAGGTGGCGCGGGGCGACCTGTTTGTGGTGCCGTCGTGGCAGCCGTTCTCGGCCCAGGCATCTGCTGCTAGCGCGCTCGACCTGTTCCGCTTCAGTGATGCGCCGATTTTTGAGGCGCTGCACAGCCACCGTGTGCAAGTCACTGTTTGATCCATCACTTACCAAGCCGGATTCGGTTTTCATAAAACCAAGGAGACAACCCCATGCTGACTGCCATTCGTTCACAGATTTTTAAACCTGCCCTGGCGCTTTGCACGCTGGCCTTTGTAGCCGCCGCGAGCGTGCCCCATGCCGAGGCCCAGACCTTCCCCGCCAAGCCCGTCCGCTCCGTCGCGCCGTATTCGCCCGGCAGCGGCCCCGATGCGGTGATGCGCATCCTCAGCGAGCGCTTGTCGCGCAACTGGGGGCAGCAATTGGTCATCGACAACAAGCCAGGGGCCAATGGATTCATCGCCATCGGCGACGCCAAGCGCGCAACGCCAGACGGCTACACCCTGCTGCAGGTGGACAACACGCACATGGCCTTGCAGCCCCATGTGTTCAAGCAGTTGCCCTACGACCCGGCCAAAGACTTTGAGCCAGTGACCCCGGTGTACTTCACCAACTTCTTTGTGGTGGTGGCCGCCAACTCGCCCTGGAAGGATGTGGGCGATTTGATCAAGGCGGCCAAGGCCGCGCCAGGCGACATCACCTACGGCTCCTGGGGCATCGGCAGCGTGGCCCATGTGGGCGCGGCGAGTCTGGAGGCGGCAACGGGCACCAAGATGATGCATGTGCCTTACAAGGACATGGGCAGCGTCTACACCTCGGTGGCCACGGGCGACATCAAGTGGGCGTTTGGCACGGCAGCGACGGCCGGGCCGATGTTCCAGGCCAAGAAGGTGAAGTTTCTGGCCCTGGCTGCGCCCCAGCGTCTGGCGGGCTTCACCGACATTCCGACCATGGGCGAAGCGGGCGGCCCGGCCGGGTTTGAAGTGAAGACTTGGGTGGGCCTGTTCGCGCCCGCTGGCACGCCCAAGGCGGCCATCGAGAAGATCAATGCCGACGTTGGCAAGGTGCTGGCCACCCCGGAGGTCAAGGAGCGCCTGGCGACCTTCGGGTTTGAGCCCTACATCGGCCCGCCCGCTGAACTCACCAAGGCCATTGAACGCGATTCGCGCACGTTCGGTGAGGTCGTCAAGCGCGCCAAGATTGCCCTGGATTGACCATGAAGCTCTATACCTTTTTTCGAAGCGGAACGTCCCACCGCCTGCGCATCGCGCTGAACCTGAAGGGGCTTGCGTATGAGCAGGTCGCGGTCGATTTGCGGCGTGAGGAGCATCTGGGTGATGCCTTCAAGGCCATCAACCCGCAGCAGTTCGTGCCCGTGCTGGACGCCGATGAGCGCCTGATGATCCAGTCGCCCGCCATCATCGAGTGGCTGGAAGAGCGCTATCCCACCCCGCCGCTGCTGCCCGGCGATGCGGCCGATCGCGCGCAGGTGCGCGCCCTGGCCGCCATCGTGGGCTGCGACATTCACCCGGTCAACAACCGGCGCATTCTGGAGGCCCTGCGCCACCGCTTTGGTGCCGACGAGGCTGCTGTGAATGACTGGTGCGGTACCTGGATTGCGGCGGGGTTTGACGCCATCGAATCACTGCTGGCGCGTGACCCGCAGCGCGGTGATTTCTGCTTTGGCAATCAGCCTACGCTGGCCGACGTCTACCTGGTTCCGCAGGTCGAGAGCGCGCGCCGATTCAAGGTCGATCTGGCACGTTGGCCGCAGATCCAGTCCGTGGACGCAGCCTGTGGGCAGCTGGACGCGTTTCGCCAAGCGGCGCCGGGCGCGCAGCCCGACGCCAGCTGAACCTCAGTCACCCTGCAGGTAAAAGGCCTCGGCATGGATGTGGGACGTCTCCATGCCCTTGCCCAGCGCCAGCAGGGTTGTTGTCTCCACCATCGGCGGTGATCCGCACAGGTAGGCATGCCAGCCACGCAGGCTGGCGTGGTCCTGGTCGATGGCCTGGGTGACCAGGCCGCGCCGCTGTGTTGAAAGGTCCGCGCCCGAGGCCACCACCACATGCACCTTGAGCGCGGGGTGCAGGCTGCGCAGATCGTTGAGCCACGCCAGGCCATACAGCTCGCGGGGTGAGCGCAGGCCAAAGTACAGATGGATGGGGTTGCGCATGCCGGCGGCCACCGCACCGCGCACCACCGAGAGCACCGACGCCAGCCCTGTGCCCCCCGCCACGCACAGCATGGGCCCCGTGTGCTGCTGGCGCAGATAGGCGGCGCCCAGGGGGCCACTGACCTTGACCTTGTCCCCCACCTTCAGTTGTTCGGCGATGTAGCTGCTGACCCGGCCCCGGGGCATCAGCTGGATGTGGAATTCGAGCAGGTCTTCGCCCGGCAGGTTCGCCATGGAATAGGGGCGCACATGCGTTGGCGTGAACGCAATCTGCATGTATTGGCCCGGTGAGAACGCAATGGGCTTGGCCACCTTGATCCGCAGGCGCCGGACATCTGCCGCCAGCGGCTCGATGGACACCACGGTGGCCTTGGCCGAGCGCGCCTGGTGCACCACGGCCTCTTCGGGGGCGGGTACTTCGATGGTGCAAGGCTCGGTCACATAGGTCTGGCAGGCCAGAACGGCCCCGTCCATGCCGTCCAGTGGGCGTTGCTGTTCGCGCCCACCGTCAAGCACTTCGCCATCAAGCACCCTGCACCGGCAGATTCCACAGCGGCCGGACAGGCACGAGTAGGACATCGGAATCTGCGCTGCACGCAAAGCGTCGAGCAGATTCACGCCGGGCTTGGCGCGGATCACACGATTCAGCGGTTGAACAAGGATGTCCATGGAAGGCGGCCTTTGGGGTCATGCACGGCACGCCATGCAGACGATTGGTGCGGACAACTCATGCAGACGAGTGCGTCGTCAATGGTGTGGAAGATTGCGTCGACGATTGTGCCGACGAATCACCGCCTGCAATACCATCCAAGCTTCATATCACCTGATTTGATGGAGCGGCGATGGAGCTATCGGATATCGACCTGAACCTGCTGGTGCTGTTTCAGCAACTCATGGTCGAGCGGCGTGTGTCCAAGGTGGCCGACAACCTGGGGCTCACGCAACCGGCCGTCAGCAACGCGCTGGCCAAGCTGCGCCGCATCTTTGACGACGAATTGTTCTTGCGCACTTCTGGCGGCATGGTGCCCACACCCTTTGCCGAGCAGCTTGCCGAGCCCGTGGGCTACGCGCTGGGCATGATCCACAGCGGGCTGAACCAGCGCACGCAGTTCACGCCCGCCACGCTCAAGCGCACCATCACCATGGGCATGACGGACATCGGCGAGATTGTTTTTCTGCCCGCCCTGCTGGAGCGCCTGGGCCGGGAGGCGCCCGGTGTCACGCTGAACACGGTGCGCAACAGCGCCACCAATCTGCGTGAAGACATGGAATCTGGCAAGGTGGACCTGGCCATCGGCCTGCTGCCGCAGCTCAAAGCGGGCTTTTTTCAAAGGCGTTTGTTCCGCCAGCGGTATGTGTGCCTCTTTCGCAAGGGGCACGCGCTGGACCGGCCGAAGCTGCTGCTCGCGGACTACAAGGCCGCAGAGCATCTGGTGATCGTGTCTGCAGGCACGGGGCACGGCACCGTCGACGAGCTGATCCAGAAGTCGGGCATCGCCCGCATGGTGCGGCTGAGCGTGCCGCACTTCGTGAGCGTGGGCCATATCCTGCAAAGCACGGAACTCGTGGCCACCGTGCCCGAACGCCTTGCACAGAAACTGGTCGAGCCCTTTGGTCTGGTGTCGCGCACGCATCCGGTGAAGCTGCCCGACGCCCCCATCAGTGCGTTCTGGCATGCCAAAGTGCACCGCGAGCCGGTGAACCAGTGGCTGCGAGGCATGGTGTTCGAGTTGTTTGGCGGCGATAGCACCGCTGGCAGTGGTTCGCCGTGACCGCTGGCTTGCGTTCTGAGCGACGTTGAGACGGGCAGTGCCCGCCAACCCGTTCCACGGACTTCCCGCGTGAATGAATACTTGCTATATTATTTATAGCTAATAGCGCTTGTGGGATAAGCGCTAGGGCCGATTTTTATCCAAATTCAGCCGCTG
This sequence comes from Acidovorax facilis, assembly GCA_964031875.1. Taxonomy (GTDB): domain Bacteria; phylum Pseudomonadota; class Gammaproteobacteria; order Burkholderiales; family Burkholderiaceae_C; genus Acidovorax; species Acidovorax facilis_A. The sequence continues at coordinate 1,189 of CAXIRU010000058.1, read as the reverse complement.
CGCGGGTGGCATCACCGTGTCGCGGCAGCGGGCTCAATAGACCAGTCTCTCCGGTCGAATCTCCTGCAGGATGGTCGTCGCAATCTCTTCGATCGACTTGGTGGTGGTGGAAAGCCAGCGGATGCCGGAGCGGCGCATCATGGACTCGGCTTCGGACACCTCCATGCGGCAGTTCTCCAAGCTGGCATAGCGGGAGTTGGGGCGGCGCTCGGCGCGGATCTCGGCCAGACGGTCGGGGCTGATGGTCAGGCCAAAGATCTTGTTGCGAAACGGTACCAGCGCGGGCGGCAACTGGCGGCGCTCGAAGTCTTCGGGGATCAGCGGGTAGTTGGCGGCTTTCAGGCCGCACTGCATGGCCAGGTACAGGCTGGTCGGCGTCTTGCCGCTGCGGCTCACGCCCACCAGGATCACATCGGCACCCGCCAGGTCGCGGTTGCTCTGGCCGTCGTCATGCGCCAGGCTGAAGTTGATGGCCTCGATGCGGTCGTTGTATTCCTTGCTGCGGCTCACATCCGAAAAGCGGCCGATGCGGTGGTTGGACTTGATGCCCAGTTCTTCCTCCAGCGGGTGCACGAAGGTGCCGAACATGTCCAGCAGCATGCCCTTGCAGCCCTCCTGAATGACCTTGAGCACTTCCATATTGACCAGCGTGGTGAAAACGATGGGTTTTTTCCCTTCGACCTCGCCGGTGTGGTTGATTTGCCGCACCGCCTGGTGGGCCTTGTCCACGGTGTCGATGAAGGGAAGGCGCACATGGCGCGGCTTCATCTCGAACTGGGCCAGGATGGCGTTGCCGAAAGTTTCGGCGGTGATGCCGGTGCCGTCAGAGACAAAAAATACGGTGCGCGAGTGCATGGAGCCCCTTTTTTGAGATGTGGCTGGCGTTGGCAGGGTGGCGGCCCTGTGCAGGCAGTGTGTGCCTGTTTTACGCCAGTCGCTTGAAAGCGTCAGCCCGTTGCCAGATGCTCGGGCCTACAATTGTCACAATTATCTGATTCTCACCATGCACACCGTCGGCCCACAACCACAACGACAAAGCCTCAGGCCGTGCATGGCCGCCTGCCAGGAGCCATCCAGGGCCCGGCACGCAGACCCGGTTTCAACTTCTGGAGCTTTCCCATGTCTGCACTTTTCAGCCCGACCGCCCTGGTCGTACCGTTTGAAAACCTGAGAATGACCGATGTCGAGT
>CAXIRU010000057.1:0-13072 GCA_964031875.1 Acidovorax facilis | reverse complement strand
GTTCAGGTACTTGGGTTTTTCGTCACCCAGCACGCGCCCGCCGAAGCCGATGCACTCGCCCTTGACGTTGCGGATCGGGAACATGATGCGGTCGCGGAAACGGTCGTAGCGTTTTTCCTCGCCGCTGTTGTTTTCTTCCGCGTTGGTGATGACCAGGCCGCTTTCCACCAGCAGCGGGTCGTCGTACTGCGGGAACACGCTGGCCAGCGAGCGCCAGCCTTCGGGCGCATAACCCAGGCCGAACTGCTTGGCGATTTCGCCGGAGAGGCCGCGGCGTTTGAGGTAGTCGATGGCCCGGGGTGCGCTTTTGAGATGTTTGCGATAGGCCTCGCCGGCCTTGTCCAGCACGTCGTTCAGCGTGGCCTGCTTTTGCCGCTGCTCGGCGGCGCGTGCGCGGTCCTGCGGGCTGGCCTCGTCCTCCGGCACCTGCAGGCCGTAATGCTGGGCCAGTTCCTTCACCGCCTCGATGAAGCTCATGCCGGTGTGTTCCATCAGGAAGTTGATGGAGTCGCCGTGTTTGCCGCAGCCAAAGCAGTGGTAGAACTGCTTGGTCGGGCTGACAGTGAACGAGGGCGACTTCTCGGCGTGGAACGGGCACAACCCCATGAAATTGGCGCCCCCCTTCTTGAGCTGCACGTAGCGTCCGACGATCTCGACGACGTCGGCGCGCGCTAGCAACTCCTGGATGAAGGATTGGGGGATGGCCATACGGTCGATTGTAGGAAGACTGGTGGCAGCTTCTGCGGTCAGACACAAAAAAGCCGGCCGACCCGGGTGGGGCGGCCGGCTTGGTGAGCGGGACGAATCAGCGCGGTGCCAGGCGGATGGCGCCGTCCAGGCGGATCACTTCGCCGTTGAGCATGTCGTTCTCGAAGATGTGCTTGGCCAGCTTGGCGTAGTCCTCGGGCGTGCCCAGGCGGCTGGGGAAGGGCACGCTGGCGGCCAGGGCGTCCTGCACTTCCTGCGGCATGCCGAACAGCATGGGCGTGCCGAAGATGCCGGGGGCAATCGTCATGTTGCGGATGCCGTTGCGTGCCAGGTCGCGGGCGATCGGCAGCGTCATGCCGACCACGCCGCCCTTGGAGGCGCTGTAGGCGGCCTGGCCGATCTGGCCGTCGTAGGCGGCCACGCTGGCGGTGGAGATCATGACGCCGCGCTCGCCGGTGGACTCGGGTTCGTTCTTGCACATGGCGTCGGCAGCTAGGCGGATCATGTTGAAGCTGCCGATCAGGTTGACTGTGATGGTCTTGCTGAAGGTGGCCAGCGCATGCGCACCGTTCTTGCCCACGGTCTTCTCGGCCGGCGCGATGCCGGCGCAGTTGACCAGGCCCATGAGCTTGCCCAGGGAGAGGGCCTTGGCCACCACGGCCTGGCCGTCGGCTTCCTGGCTGACATCGCACTTGACGAAGGCGCCGCCAATTTCTTTGGCCACAGCCTCGCCTTTTTCTGCCTGCATGTCGGCAATGACGACCTTGCCGCCATTGGCTGCCAGCATGCGTGCGGTGCCTTCGCCCAGGCCCGAGGCGCCGCCGGTCACGATGAATACTTTGCCTGCAATTTGCATGTCGATCTCCAGAGGTGAAAGTGGGGTGTTTGACGTTTACGTTAACGTCAATTATGTCCCACGGAATTACACCTTCGTGACGACCGCGGCGCGTTTTTTGTGAGCCCCTCTGATCGGTGCGCAGGTTTGCTGCTATACTCTCGCTTCTCGAATACTCTTAGGCGCGTAGCTCAGCTGGTTAGAGCACCACCTTGACATGGTGGGGGTCGTTGGTTCGAGTCCAATCGCGCCTACCAAGATGCAGCCCCGGTTTCCCATGAAGCCGGGGCTTTTTCGTTTTACCCTCAGGGTAAACCTTGGGGGCTTTCTGTCACATCTCTTCCTAGAATGTGTTGCGGCGCAATAGGTTGAGTTGATCCACAGGATCGAGGAGAGGAGATTCCGGTCATGAAAGAGAAAAAAGAAGATGCCGCTGCAGGCGCTGAGCGGATCATCAAGAAATACCCCAACCGTCGGCTGTACGACACCAATACCTCGAGCTACATCACGCTGACCGAGATCAAGCAACTGGTGATGGCCAGCGCCCCCTTCGTGGTGCGCGACGCCAAGACCGGCGAAGACATCACGCGCAGCATCTTGCTGCAGATCATCCTGGAAGAAGAGGCCGGCGGCACGCCGATGTTCAGCGCGTCGGTGCTGGCCAACATCATCCGTTTCTACGGCCATGCCATGCAGGGCTTCATGGGCGGCTACCTGGAGAAAAACATCCAGTCTCTGCATGACGTGCAAAGCAAGCTGGCCGAGCAGTCCAAGGGGGTGTCGCCCGAAATGTGGACGCAGTTCATGGCCATGCAGGCACCCATGATGCAGGGGCTGGTGAACAGCAACCTGGAGCAATCCAAGAGCATGTTTGTGCAGATGCAGGAGCAGATGCAGAAGCAGACCGAGCAGATGCTTGGGGCCTTCGGGCTGAAGCGCTGAACAGGCGCCCGAATACTGGGACAATACGGGGATGAGTGAAGTCTTGTCCCCCACCTCTCCCGATTCCGCCGCTGCCACACCGAAAATCGGCTTTGTCAGCCTGGGCTGCCCCAAGGCGCTGACCGATTCCGAACTGATCCTCACGCAACTCAGCGCCGAGGGCTACCAGACTGCCAAGACCTTTCAGGGGGCGGACCTGGTGATCGTCAACACCTGCGGTTTCATCGACGACGCGGTGAAGGAAAGCCTGGACACCATCGGCGAGGCGCTGGCCGAGAACGGCAAAGTCATCGTCACCGGCTGCCTCGGCGCCAAGGTGGGCGAGGACGGTGGCAACCTGATCAAGCAGATCCATCCCCGCGTGCTGGCCGTCACCGGTCCGCATGCCACGCAAGAAGTGATGAACGCGGTGCATGCGCACCTGCCCAAACCGCACGACCCTTTCATCGACCTGGTGCCGGGTGCCTTTGGCGAAGCCGGCATCAAGCTGACGCCGCGCCACTATGCCTACCTGAAGATCAGCGAGGGCTGCAACCACCGCTGCACCTTCTGCATCATTCCTTCCATGCGTGGCGATCTGGTGTCACGCCCCATCGGCGATGTGCTGAAAGAGGCCAAAGCCTTGTTCGAAGGCGGCGTGAAGGAGTTGCTGGTGATCAGCCAGGACACCTCGGCCTATGGCGTGGACGTGAAGTACCGCACCGGTTTCTGGGATGGCAAGCCGGTCAAGACCCGCCTGTTCGAGCTGGTGCAGGCGTTGGGCGAGCTGGCCGAGGCGCATGGCGCCTGGGTGCGCTTGCATTACGTCTATCCCTACCCCCATGTGGATGACATCATTCCCTTGATGGCCAGCGGCAAGGTGCTGCCGTACCTCGACGTGCCCTTGCAGCACAGCCATCCCGACGTGCTCAAGCGCATGAAGCGCCCTGCCAGCGGCGAGAAAAACCTGGAGCGCATCCAGCGCTGGCGCGAGATGTGCCCCGAGATCGTGATCCGCAGCACCTTCATCGCCGGTTTCCCCGGCGAAACGGAAGCCGAGTTCGAGCATCTGCTCGATTTCATGCGCGAGGCGAAGATCGACCGTGCCGGCTGCTTTGCCTACAGCCCGGTCAAGGGGGCGACGGCCAACGAATTGCCGGGCATGCTGCCAGAAGAAGTGCGCGAGGAACGACGTGCCCGCTTCATGGCGGTGGCCGAAGAAGTGTCGATTGCCAAGCTGCAGCAGCGTGTGGGTGCCACCATGCAGGTGCTGGTAGATTCGGCGCCGGCAATGGGGCGCAAGGGCGGTGTCGGTCGCAGTTATGCCGATGCGCCGGAGATCGATGGCGTGGTCAAGCTGCTGCCACCGGAAAAGATCAGCAAGACACTCAAGGTCGGAGAGTTCACGCGTGCCCGCATTGTCGGCACGCAGGGCCACGATCTCGTAGCATTGCCGATTTGATATGGAACACTCCCAGGCTACGCGCACTGCGTGTCGCTTCGCCACCCCCCTTGCAGGGGGCAACGCCAGTGGACCGGCAAAGCCGGTTCCACGGCGTTTCCCGGTTCGACCGCTGCATGCGTCAGTGGTTGTACAACGCGTGGCGGAACTGTTGCGGTGTAGTGGAAGCCGGAAAGCAAAAAAGCCGCTGAAGGATCAGCGGCTTTTTGTTTGTAAAACCGTCATGGTTTTACTTTATATTGGTGCCCAGGAGAGGACTCGAACCTCCACGATGTTACTCGCTAGTACCTGAAACTAGTGCGTCTACCAATTCCGCCACCTGGGCATTTCAGGAAAGTCTAAGATTGTATATCAAAAAAAACACCCCCGGCACGCAGTCCACGCATTTGTCGGACGAGATTGAAGGCAGCGTGCAAGGGCACCGTGATGGACACGGTTTTGTCATCCGTGACGATGGCGAAGGCGACATCTATATCCCCCCGAACGAAATGCGCGCCGTGTTGCACAAAGACCGTGTGCGCGTGCGCATCGTGCGCCAGGACCGCCGTGGCCGCCCCGAGGGGCGCGTCGTTGAAATTATTGAGCGCCCCCCCCAGCCCATCATCGGCCGCCTGTTGCAGGAGAGCGGTGTGTGGCTCGTGGCTCCTGAGGACAAGCGCTACGGTCAGGATGTACTGATCCCCAAAGGCGCTACCGGTGCTGCCAAACCCGGGCAGGTTGTGGTGGTTGAGCTGACCGAACCGCCTGCCTTGTTCGGCCAGCCAGTGGGCCGTATCACCGAGGTGCTTGGTGAGGTCGATGACCCGGGCATGGAGATCGAGATCGCCGTGCGCAAGTACGGTGTGCCGCACGAGTTCTCGGCCGAGTGTCTGGCCCAGGCCAAGGAGCTGCCCGACAAGGTGCGTGCGCAGGACAAGAAGCGCCGCGTGGACCTGACCGACGTGCCTTTGGTCACCATCGATGGCGAAGATGCCCGCGACTTCGACGATGCCGTGTACTGCGAGCCCGCCAAGGTCGGCCGCAGCAAGGGCTGGCGTCTGCTGGTGGCGATTGCCGACGTGAGCCACTACGTGGAGACCGGCAGCGCTATTGATATCGACGCCTACGACCGCGCCACCAGCGTGTACTTTCCGCGCCGCGTGATCCCCATGCTGCCCGAGAAGCTGTCCAACGGCCTGTGCTCGCTCAACCCCGAGGTAGAGCGCCTGTGCATGGTCTGCGACATGCTGGTCACCGCCAAGGGCGAGGTGCACGCCTACCAGTTCTACCCGGCTGTGATGTTCAGCCATGCGCGCTTCACGTACACCGAAGTCGCAGCCATTTTGGCCAACACGCGCGGCCCCGAGGCCAGCAAGCGCAAGGACCGCGTCAAGGACCTGCTCAACCTGCACGACGTGTATCGTGCGCTGCTCGTTGCACGCCAGGCGCGCGGCGCGGTGGACTTCGAGACCACCGAGACGCAAATCGTCTGCGACGAAAACGGCCGCATCGAAAAGATCGTGCCGCGCACCCGCAATGATGCGCACAAGCTCATCGAAGAGGCCATGCTGGCCGCCAACGTGTGCAGCGCCGACTTCATCGCCCAGGGCGGACAGCCCGGCCTGTTTCGCGTGCACGAAGGCCCCACGCCCGAGAAGCAGGAGATCCTGCGCAGCTACCTCAAGGCCATGGCTGTGGGTATGACCATTGGCGACAACCCCAAGCCGGGCGACTTCCAGGCGATTGCCGAAGCGACCAAAGAGCGGCCCGATGCCCAGCAGATCCACACCATGCTGCTGCGCTCCATGCAACAGGCCATCTACACGCCCATCAACAGCGGACATTTCGGCCTGGCGTTTGATGCCTACACGCACTTCACCAGCCCCATCCGGCGTTATCCCGACCTGCTGGTGCATCGCGTCATCAAGGCCATCCTCAACAAGACCCAATACAAACTGCCATCTTTGCCCACGCCCGGCGAGGCGCATGCCAAGCTGGCCAAACGCCTGGCTTCGCGTGTGGCAGCCCCTGGGACCAAGCCGCGCAAGGATGTGAAGCCGCCTAGCCGCGAGACGCAGGCCTGGGAGGCCGCCGGTTTGCACTGCAGCGCCAACGAGCGCCGTGCCGACGAGGCCAGCCGCGATGTGGAAGCCTGGCTCAAGTGCAAGTACATGCGCGAGCACCTGGGCGAGGAATACAGCGGCGTGGTCAGTGCTGCGACGAGCTTCGGCATCTTCGTGACGCTGGACGCGATGTACGTCGAGGGGCTGGTGCATATCACCGAACTGGGCGGCGAATACTTCAAGTTCGACGAGGCGCGCCAGGAGCTGCGCGGCGAGCGCACCGGCATCCGCTATGCCATCGGTGCCCGCGTGCGGGTGCAGGTGAGCCGTGTGGATCTGGATGGCCGCAAGATCGACTTCCGCCTGGTGCGAGAGGGCGAGGAGTTGCTGGGGCGCGCGCTCAAGGACAAGGGTGTGAGTACCGAGGGCGTTGGTGCTGGTGCCCGCAAGGCGAGTGGTCGTTCCAGCGGGCGCAAGTCCGACAAGGGTGCGGGTTCCTCTGGCACCGAGCAGGCAGGCCTGACCCGCGAGCGGGCGGCGCGCTCGCCGATCCAGTCGCTGAAGGCATCGGTCAAGAAGGCGGTGGCAGGCAAGTCCAGCAAAGGCAAGGCGCGCAAACCGCGCAGGGGCTGATCAGGAAGCTTCGGGTAAATCGTACAGGCTGCATCATAGCTTGGCGCTCCTAAATTGATAGCTGCTAGCGCTTTTCTGATAAGCGCTAGCAGCTATATTTGTTTGTTTTATGGGTTCATGTCACTTTGCCTCTTCGCCACTGTGGCCAGGAACCAGGTGTAGTGCTGCGCCGTTTCTGCCGGCGCTTCCATCATGGGCAGGTGCCCGATGCCGGGCAAGGCTGCGATCTGCGCCTGCGGCAGCAACTTCTGCACTGGCTGCAGACCTGTTCTGTCGAACACGCGGTCGCTGTCGCCCCACAGGACCAGGGTGGGGTGCTGCTGCAGGCGGCCCAGGTGTTGTTCCAGCAGATAGCGGTCTTTCAGCTGCGCGTCCCACAGGCGGGTGTTGGATGCAGCGTTGCGCAGCGCGTCCTGCTCGGAGGCATGCAGGATGGGGTGGGGCAGGAAGGGGCGCTTTTCAAACACCAACTCCATCATCGCTTTGAAGGCGGTGGCATCGTGGGTCACCAGCGGGCGTTGCCCGGCGTCGATGAGGCGGTCCATGGTGCTGGGCCGAGGTGATCGGATGCCGTGGGGCGCGCCGATGAAGGCCACGCTGGCTACGCGCTCGGGGTACTGCAGGGCAAAGAGCGCTGCGATCGTGCCACCCATCGAGTTGCCAGCCAGATGCACTTGCGCCAAGCCGAGTGCGTCCAGAAACGCGGCAAGGCGCGTAACGTGGGCGGCGTAGTCGTAGGCTTGGTCATCTCTCCGCGTGCTTTCGCCAAAGCCCGCGATATCTGGGGCAATCACCCGGTACTGGCCGGTGAGGGGGCGCGCAAAATCGACCCAATGGTCCTTCTCCGCAAAAATGCCGTGCAGCAGAACAATGGGCGTGCCACTGCCGTGGCCCGGCGCGGGGTTGGGGGGCATGCCGTTGTCCAGATAGTGGATGGTGTGCATGGCTGCTTCGGCGGTTTTTTCCTTCAGGCCGGACAGATGGCGATTGGCGCTGAGCAGAGGCTCTTTGAACAGCGAAGGTGCCCCGTAGTAGAGGCCGACCGTGCCCAGTACCAGTGCCGTTGCGACAGAAATAGCGATGCGTTTCAAGAAGCGTTCTCCAAGGGTATGGCTGGCGTGCATGCCAGAGACTGCAGCTTCAAGCGTCAACACACGCTCGGCCCCTGGCGGGAGAGGCAAGGCTACGGAGAACCCGGTAAAAAAACTTGTAGGTTTGGGCTATGCCGGCACGCAACACACTGACCCTCGGCACTGACCGGGCGCTCTACGTCGGAGAGATCCCGGCCACGGGCTGGCACTGCCATGCGTCGCCGGTGCTGCTGATGGGGCTCTCGGGACGGTTCGCGGTGCGGTGGGGGGCTGGGCGCGTGGAGACCTGCCACAGCGCGCTGGTCGATGCAGGCGTGGAGCACCTGTTCGACCCTTGCGGCGAGACGGTTGCCCTGGTGTACCTGGAGCCCGATTCGCGCGAAGCACGGGGGGTGCGCGGTCTTTTCCGGCAAGAGGGTGGCGTGGTGCCGGATGTCGCAGCCTCCGTGGGTGCGCGCAGTGCCATGGAGGGCTATCTGCATCACTTCGACCTGCCCGCCTTGCTGCGTTGCCCGCTCGATAACGAGGTGGCGCCGCTGGACCCGCGCGTGGCGTGCAGTCTGCATGCGCTGCGCCATCCGCAGGCGGGGCGGGTGGCGCGGGGTGATCTGGCCTCGGGCGTCCAGCTTTCGGCATCGCGTTTCAATCACCTGTTTCGCGCCGAGATGGGCGTGAGCTTGCGCACCTATCGGGTCTGGTCCCAGGTGCGGTTGGCGATGGCGGGGCTGGCGGTAAGTCCGCGCCTGACCGACGCGGCGTTGCACGGCGAGTTTTCTGATTCGGCCCACTTCAGCCGCATGTTCCGGCAGACCTTTGGCATGACGCCGTCGAGCGTGCTCAAGCCGCTCAAGAAGGTGACCTTGCTGGCCTGAGGTTCAGCTTCCGCCCACGCGCCGCGCCAGCACACTGGCCGTCAGCGCCTGGCGTGCTGGCCAACCATCAGCCGCCTGGCCATGCTGGTACACCGCTTCACTCGCAGCGCGCAAGGCGCTGGCACCGGCGGCCAGGTGGGCGCCCACCATGCCCGCCAGCACATCGCCCGTGCCCGCCGTGGCCAGCCGCGCATTGCCCGTGGGGTTGATGGCCGGAACGCGGTCGGGTGCGGCGATCACGGTGCCCGAGCCCTTGAGCACGGCCACGCAGTTGAACTGATTGGCCAGTTGCTGCGCGGCATCCAGCCGGTGGACCTGGACTTCGGCCGTGGTCAGGCCCAGCAGGCGCGCAGCCTCCAGCGGGTGCGGTGTGAGCACCGTGGGTTGCCCGTGCTGTCCGCGTGCCACCACCAGCGCGTGCAGTCCGGCCTGGGTGGCGATGGTGTTGAGCGCGTCGGCATCCAGCACCAGCCGGGCCGCGCGGGTGATGACCTCGGGCAGCACGCGAGCGATGGCCTGCCCGCCGCCACAGCCGCAGACCACGGTGAGCTGTTCGAGCGCGAGGGCGTCAACGCGGCGGAACATCAACTCCGGCTGCTGCAAGTCCAGTTGCAGATGCCCATCGTCCAGCAGGGCCACCAGTACCCGGCCGGCGCCGCTGTGCAGGGCAGCCGATGCCGCGAGCAGGGCGGCGCCCGCCATGCCCATACCGCGTGTTGCCAAACCTTCGCCACCCACCACGGCCACATCGCCATAGCTTCCCTTGTGACTCGCATGGGAGCGTGGTGCGGGCAGGGCGGGGCCGGAGAGCCAGGCGTTGGGCGGCTCATGCCCGGGTTCTACGCCCAGATCATCCAGCCAGACCTGGCCTGCTGCATCCCGCCCGGCGGCGGTGAACAGGCCGGGCTTGAGGGTGAGCAGACTCAGCGTGTGGCGTGGCGGGGGCGCTTGGTGGTGCAGGTGGTGCCGTTGGGTTGGGGTGACGGGCGCCAGGCCCGCGGCAAACTGGCCGGTGTCTGCGTCCAGACCGCTGGGCAGGTCCACGGCCAGCACGGTGGCCGGGCTGCGGTGCAGGGCTTGCAGACAGGCCTGGAGCCTTGCGTCGGGCATGCGTGCGGGGCTGTGGGGTGACGAAGAGACGCCAATGCCCAGCAGCGCATCAATGCACAGGTCGTTGGCCCCCAGATCGTCGGGAGCAGTGTCTGCCCAGGATACGCCCGCATCCCGTGCGCGCTGCCACGAGGCCCTGGCATCCGCCGGGGCCGTATCGGGCTGGCCCAGCCAGGTCACGACCACTCTGCGGCCACTGCGCTGCAGGTGCATGGCAGCTTCCAGCCCGTCACCCCCGTTGTTGCCGGGGCCGCAGGCAATCCACACGGTGCGTGCGTGGGGTGCCAGCGCCTGGGCCAGTTGCGCGACGGCCAGGCCGGCGCGCTGCATGAGCGTGTGCGGGGGCAGGGCGGCCGCCGCCGCTTTTTCCAGGCGGCGCGTGGAGGCTGTGTTGAACAGGGGATAAGGCTGGTGGGCGGTGATGCGGTGCATGGGCTGCAGGGGGCGAGGGCCGCTGCCAGCGGCAGCGCGCCTGCCATTGTGCGCCGACGCCCCGTGGGGGCAAAGCGCAGGAAGGTTCAGAACCGCCGCATGCCCAGCCCGTCCAGCGACACCTCGGGTTCCCGCTGCGCGATCAGGTCGGCAAGTGCCCGCGCGCTGCCGCAGGCCAGGGCCCAGCCACCGGCGCCGTGGCCGGTGTTGAGCCACAGGCCCGGCACGCCGCTGGCGCCCACCACCGGGGCACCGTCGGGCAGCATGGTGCGGGCACCGCGCCAGATCTGCAGGTTGGATGAGAGCTGCGCGCCCCCGGGGAACCAGTCGTTCAGCGTGCGGTACAAGCGCTGCAGTGTGGGGGTGTGGTGCTCGGCATCGGCCCCGGCCAGTTCAGCGCCACCGGCAATGCGCACACGCTGGCCCAGGCGGGTGATGGAGATCTGCTGGCCTGCATCCACCACGCTGGCGCGCGGGGCGTGGGTGGATTCGCGCAGCGGGGCGCTCACGGAGTAGCCGTACACGGCCGCCATGGGCAGGCCCAGGCCCAGCGCGGGCAGCAGCGTGGCCGATGCCATGCCTGCGCACAGCACCACGGCGTCATGGCGGCGCAGGTCGGCTTCGCCCTGCAGCACCACGCCCGCGGGGCTGGTGCCGACGCGGTCTACGCGGGTGTTGAACACAAACTGCACGCCACCGCTCTGGATGCCCTGGCGCAGCAGCTGGGCGAACAGGCGGCAGTTGCCCGCACGGGCGTCAGGCAGATGGATGGCGCCCACCAGCGGCGCCTCGGGCGACAGGCCGGGCTCGATCTGGCGGGCCACATCGGCGTCGATCTCGCGCAAACTCACGCCGCTATCGCGTAGAACTTGCAGCGCGGGCTGAAGGCGGGCACGGTCTTCCTCGGTGCGCAGCAGCACCAGTCGGCCGTCGCTGGATTCAAAGTCCAGCTCGTGCTGGCTCGCGATGGTTTGCAGGCGTGTCTGGCTGTACTGCGCCAGGCGTTCGACGGTGGCGGCCGGGGCGTTGTGGCTGCGCGCCATGCTGCGCCAGCGCCGCAGCCAAGCCCAGTTGGCAAGGGTCAGGCCACCCGTCAGCCGGAGGGTGGCCTGTGCCCCCATCAGTCGCAGCGGCTGGCCGAAGCCCGGCAGCGCCCAGGGGCTGAGCAGGTGGGGCGCAAGCAGCCCGGCGGTGGCAAAGCTCGCTTCCTCGGCGGCCGCGCTGCGTTGTTCAAACACCGTGACTTCGTGGCCGTCGCTGGCCAGTTCGTACGCGGTAGTGACGCCGATGATGCCGGCGCCCACGATGGCAATCTTCATGAATATGGGTAATTTTGGCGTCTAGCGCTTATTGGATGAGCGCTAGTAGCTATCATTTTTGTAGTATTTTTTCGATCTGCAGGCTCACGTTGAGCACAGTGTCGTCCCTGAGCGCCCCGTGCCAGACCATCAGCCCGACCGGGAGTTCCCCTTGCACGTGGCAGGGCAGCGACAAAGCACAGCCGTCCAGCAGATTGACCACACTGGTGTTGCGCAGCAGCAGGTTGTTCACGCGGAAGAACTCGGCGTCGCGCGCTGCGTCCTGGGCCTTGTCCGCGCCATCTGCCGGGGCGACATCGGCTATCAGTGGCGCCAGGATGGGCACGGTGGGGGACAGCAGGGCATCGTAGGGCTCCATGTCGGTGAGCATGCGTGCAATCCATTGCTGACGCACCTGCGTCAGTTCGATGTACTCCCAGGCCATCAGCGTGGCGCCTTTTTCGATGCGCATGCGCACCCGGGGGTCGTAGCGGTCGCCTGCGCGCAGCAGCAACTCACGGTGCCAGGCGTAGGCTTCGGGGGCGGCAAAGCCGTAGGCGGGCTGCTCCAGCACAGCGGGCAATGCGATGGTGTCGATCTGTGCGCCCGCCTGGCGCAAGGCTTCCACGCTGCGCTCAAAGGCGCGCGCCACGGGGGCGTCCAGCCCGTCCAGGAAGAGGGTGGATGGCACCGCCAGCCGGTATTGCGACAGCGGCGCCAGGCTGCGCGTCACGCGCCGGGCGGCCAGCACTTCGTGCGCCACGATGGCGTCGCGCACGGTGCGCGTCATGGCGCAGGCGGTATCCAGGGTGGTGGACAGTGGCACGGCGCCTGCAGTGGGCACCAGCCGGGCTGTGTTCTTGAAGCCCACGATGCCGTTGAGCGCCGCAGGAATGCGGATGGAGCCACCGGTGTCCGATCCGAGTCCGATGAACGCAGCGCCAGTGGCGACTGACACCCCGGCGCCGGACGAAGACCCGCCGGGCACGCGGGGCGCGCCGGGCAGGGCGCCAAAGCGGGCATCCCAGGCAGCAGGCGTGCCGTAGTGGGGGTTGACGCCCACGCCAGAGAACGCGAACTCCACCATGTTGGTGCGGCCGATCAGGCTGGCACCTGCTGCGCGCAGCCGGGCCACCGCCGGGCAGTCCGCCGCCGCAGTGGGAGCCTCTGCCAGCGCGGTGGAGCCGGCCGGGGTGGGTTGGCCGGCCACGTCAAACAGGTCCTTCACCGACACGGCCAGCCCGGCCAGGGGCAACTGGGCCACGCCCGGCTGCACCGCCGTGGTGCGTGCCTCGTCAAACAGCGTGCGCACAAAGCTGTGGGTGTTGGATGCGGCCTGGGCGGCGTCGGTGCAGCGCTCCAGCTCGGCGGGCGCGGCGGTGGCGCCATCCCGCAGTTGCTCACGGGTGGCGATCAGGTCAGGGAGCATGGGTGTGCTAGAATCTTTGGGTTTTGCTGGGAGCAGTAGCGCAGTGGTGCAAGGTTTGCACAACCGGCGTGGCCGCTGCGGCAAGACCAATCGCAAAGCAGCCCTGTCAAGGTGTTGCAGTGTTCGTGAGGACCACGGCATTGCAAATATTGGGGCTGATTTTAGACCTAACCTTTGGAGTATTTTTATGTCCGTTACCATGCGCGAAATGCTGGAAGCCGGTGTCCACTTCGGTCACC
>CAXIRU010000056.1:0-16376 GCA_964031875.1 Acidovorax facilis | reverse complement strand
TCACCAGCAGCGCCAAGGCAGCGGCCCCCGCCAAAGCGCCCGCCCCGGCTGCGGCCCCAGCGGCCAAAGGCAATGACGATGAGTGGGAGAGCTTTTGACGGAGAGTCTGGAGAGTTTGCTATATAAATAATAGCTACTGGCGCTTGCCAGTCAATCGCTAGAGCCTGTTTGGCATTGGTGTGGCACGTGCGGGCACAGGTCGGCGGTGCCGCGCCACCCAGGGCGATAAACTTTGCCCATGCAAGTCGCCCTGGCCCAACTCTCCACGCACCTCCAACGGGCCCTGTCGCCGCTATACGTGCTGCACGGCGACGAGCCCTTGCTGCAGCAGGAAGCGGCCGACGCCATCCGAGCCACCGCCCGTGCCCAGGGCTACACCGAGCGCAGCAGCTACACCGTGGCCGGTGCCCACTTTGACTGGAGCGCCGTGCTGGCCGCAGGCGGCAGTTTGAGCCTGTTTGCCGACAAGCAGATCGTCGAAATCCGCATCCCCTCGGGCAAGCCCGGCAAAGACGGCAGCGCGGCCCTGCAGCAGATTGCCGAATCCGCCAAGGGCAACGACAGCACGCTCACGCTGGTGATGCTGCCGCGCCTGGACAAAGCCACCCGCACCGGCGCGTGGTTTGCGGCGCTTGAATCCTGCGGCACCTCCATCCAGATCGACCCCATCGAGCGCGGCATGCTGCCGCAGTGGATCGCCCAGCGCCTGGCTGCGCAGGGCCAGCGTGTGGTGGCGGGCGAAGAGGGCCAGCGCACGCTGCAGTTTTTTGCCGACCGCGTGGAAGGCAACCTGCTGGCCGCGCACCAAGAGATCCAAAAGCTGGCCCTGTTGCACCCGGCGGGTGAACTGACCCAAGCACAGGTTGAAGCCGCCGTGCTCAACGTGGCCCGCTACGACGTGTTCAAGCTGTCCGAGTCCGTGCTCTCGGGCCACACCGCCCGCGTGCAGCGCATGCTCGACGGCCTGCAGGCCGAGGGCGAGGCCGAGGTGCTGGTGCACTGGGCGCTGGCCGAAGACATCCGTGCCTTGAAGCGCGTGAAGGATGCGATGAACGCGGGCCGCCCCCTGCCCATGGCCCTGCGCGAAAACCGCATCTGGGGCCCCAAGGAGCGGCTGTTCGAGCGCATCCTGCCCAAGGCCAGCGACGCCGCCCTGGCGCGCCTGCTGCAATCGGCCCACACGGTGGACGGCATCGTCAAGGGGCTCAAGCAGCCGGACTGGCCCACGGATGGGTGGCAGGCGCTGCAGCGGTTGGCGTTGCAGGTGTGCAAGCTGACGCAGGCGGCACGGTGATGGTTGCGCTGCAGGGCTAGGCGCGCCAAAGCCCTCTTCCTAAATGCGTTTTTTAGCCTGTCGATGAACCAAAAAGGATGGGTCAAGCAATGACACCTGACGGGGAATCTCCTACATCAGCCCTGATAGAAGCGTTGGCGGCATACGATGCATCAACGATGCATCAACGAGGCAAGAGCGAGCCGAGCGTATCCGGTGGGTTGGGCAGCATTCTTCACTTCCCCCTGTAGTGATGGGGCGCACCGAGACAATGCAGTTGCTGAGCGAAGCGCGAGAGGTGTTTGTCAACGGACACTTCGCGGCTACGTTGTTTCTTGCAGTCTCCGTTGTCGAGCATTCATTGATGGAGGAGTGTCAGCAGCGTGGACTTCTCAAAAATAGCCCCCCATTGGGCCAACTGCTGAAAGTTGCCAAAGACCATAGCGTGGTGAGCAATGACATGTTCATCGACTTGCAGCTTTTGGTTTTTCGTCGCAACCCATATGCGCATTTGAAAGAGCCAGGTCACGAGCACGGTTTGGGTTATCGAATCCGAGACGAGCACCGCCACCCAGCGTTGATCCTTCAGCAGGACGCAGAGATGGCCATCGAGCTCATGTACAAAGTGTTTCGCTCCACTTTGCGCGAGGCCCATTCATGAACTGGTTGGGGCTCCGACGGCCCCCTGCGCCTTCTCCACCCACATCCCCAAATTCGCCACCAAATCCTTCTGGCTGAACGAGCAGCTTTCTTCCGAAAACAGAGCGCTGGATTCCAGCCGGTC
Source organism: Acidovorax facilis (assembly GCA_964031875.1). Classification (GTDB taxonomy): domain Bacteria; phylum Pseudomonadota; class Gammaproteobacteria; order Burkholderiales; family Burkholderiaceae_C; genus Acidovorax; species Acidovorax facilis_A. Next base: position 14,319 of record CAXIRU010000056.1, on the reverse strand, counting down.
CAGCAGGTTCAGCAGCACCTCGCTGTAGCGCGGGGGCAGGGCGGCGAGCAAGGTGGTTTGCTGGCGGGCCAGGGTGCTCAGGGTGGCGGCGGTGTGGTCGCCGCGTTCAAAGGCTTGCAGCGCTTGCGACAGGGTGGTGAGCTGGGTCTGGGCGGTATCGGTCATGGCCGGGGTGCGTGGTGAGTGTGCAAGGCCGCAAGGGTAATGCCAAGTGCGGCAAAATCGTCGGATGAATGCCCTCAACGTCGCTGAAACCACGCACACCCTCGGATTCCAGGCAAAAACAGCCTCAGCGCTGATGGCCAAAGCGCCAGCAGCTATCAAAAACAAAGCACTCAAGGCGCTGGCCCGGTTGCTGCGTGAGAACGTGGCCCAGCTCCAGATCGACAACGCCAAGGACCTGGAGCGCGCTGTGGCCAATGGCCTGGCCGAGCCCATGGTGGACCGCCTCAAACTCAGCCCCAAGGTGCTGGAGACTTGCGCCGAAGGCTGCGAGCAGCTGGCTGCCATGCCCGACATCATTGGTGAGATCCTGGGCATGAAGCAGCAGCCCAGCGGCATTCGTGTGGGGCAGATGCGCGTGCCGATTGGCGTGTTCGGCATGATTTACGAGAGCCGCCCCAATGTGACCATCGAGGCCGCGTCGTTGTCGATCAAGAGCGGCAACGCGTGCATCTTGCGCGGTGGGTCCGAGGCCATTGATTCCAACAAGGCGCTGGCCAAGCTGGTGCAGCAGGCGCTGGCCGAGGCGGGTTTGCCGGAGCACGGCGTGCAATTGGTGCAGACCACGGACCGCGAGGCCGTGGGCCAGCTGATTGCGATGCCGCAGTTTGTGGACGTGATCATCCCGCGCGGCGGCAAGGGGCTGATCGAGCGCATCAGCCGCGATGCCAAGGTGCCCGTGATCAAGCACCTGGACGGCAATTGCCACACCTATGTGGATGACCCCTGCGACATCGCCATGGCGGTGAAGGTGGCCGACAACGCCAAGACCAACAAATACAGCCCCTGCAACGCGAGCGAAGGCCTGCTGGTGGCGCGCGGCGTGGCGGCAGCATTTTTGCCCCAGATCGGCGCGGTGTATGCCGCCAAGGGCGTGGAGATGCGCGGCTGCCCCGAGTCGCTGGCCATCCTGGCCTCGGTGCCTGGTGCCCAGCTGGTGCCCGCCACCGAGCAGGACTGGAGCGAGGAATACCTGGCACCGATCATCAGCGTGAAGATCGTGGCGGGCGTGGACGAGGCCATTGCCCACATCAACCACTATTCGAGCCACCACACCGACGCCATCCTGACCACCAACCACGTGCACGCCCAGCGTTTCCTGCGCGAGGTGGATTCGGCCAGCGTGATGGTGAACGCCAGCACGCGTTTTGCCGATGGCTTCGAGTACGGGCTGGGCGCAGAAATCGGCATCAGCACCGACAAGTTCCATGCGCGTGGGCCGGTGGGTATCGAAGGGCTGACTTCGCTCAAGTACGTGGTGCTGGGCGAGGGTGAGGTTCGGGGGTGATTTGCTCCTTATTTCATAGCTGCTTGCGCTTTCCAGTAAAGCGCTAGGCCCTGATTTCTTATGAAAATCATTATCCTCGGCGCAGGCCGTGTGGGCCAGAGCGTGGCAGACAGCCTGGTGTCGGAGCGCAATGACATCACCGTCATCGACACCGACGCCGCGCGGCTGCGCGACCTGGAGTCGCGGTTTGACCTGCGCGGGGTGGTGGGCAACGGCATCGAACCGGCCGTGCTGGCCGAGGCGGGGGCCGAGGACACCGATCTGCTGATCGCCTGCGCCGCGCAGGACGAGACCAACCTGGTGTGCTGCAAGATTGCGCAGCTGTTGTTCAACATCCCGAAGCGCATCGCACGGGTGCGCTCTGCGGGTTTTCAGGGCGATGCGCGGCTGGTGGGGCCCGAGGGCTTTGCGGTGGATCGCATCATCTGCCCTGAGGAATCGCTCACGCGCTACATCGGCAAGCTCATCGACTACCCTGAGGCCATGCAGGTGCGCGAGTTTGCGGGCGGGCGGGCCTGCCTGGTGTCGGGCCGGGCCCGGCCCGGTGCGCCCATGGTGGGCCCCACGATTGGCGAGCTGCGCGAGCGTGCGCCCGAGATGGCCATGCGCATGGTGGCCATCTACCGTCGTTTTGCCGACGAGCCCGACCGCTTCATCGCCTGCGATGGCGCGACCCGCATCGCGCCGGGCGATGAGGTGTTTGTACTCGCCGCGCACGAGCACATCGCCCAGGTGCTGGCGGCCCTGCACCGCCCGGCATCGCAACCGCTGCAGCCTGTGCGCCGCATCATGATTGCGGGCGGCGGTGGGGTGGGCCTGCGCCTGGCGCGGCAGCTGGCCCAGACGCCAGGGCGCTTTCACGTCAAGATCATCGAAGACCATGCCGACCGCTGCGTGGCGCTGGCGTCGGCGCTGCCCTCCGAGGTGCTGGTGCTGCAGGGCGACACCACCGACGAGGACCTGCTGGGCGATGAAGGCATCGAGGAGGTCGATCTCTTTCTGGCGCTTACTGATGACGACGAGGACAACATCATGTCCTGCCTGCTCGCCAAGCGCATGGGGGCACGGCGGGTGCTGGCGCTCATCAACCGGCGCAGCTATGCCGACCTGATGCACGGCACCGAGATCGACATTGCGCTGTCGCCCGCGCAGGCCATGCTGGGCGAGCTGCTGGCCTATGTGCGCCAGGGCGATGTGCAGGCCGTGCACAGCCTGCGCCGGGGCGTGGCCGAGGCGCTGGAGATCGTGGCGCGCGGCGACCGCAAAACCTCGCGCGTGGTGGGCCGCAAGGTCGGTGAGCTGCACCTGCCGCGCGATGTGCACATCGGCCTGATCGTGCGTGGGCTGTCCGATGCCACCGACCCCGCGTCCGGCGACCTGCGCGAGCCCGAGGTCATCATTCCGCGCAGCGCGACGGTGATCGAGAGCAACGACCATGTGGTGTTCTTCCTGCCCAACAAGCGGCGCGTGCGCGATGTGGAAAAGCTCTTTCGCCCCAGTGCCACTTTTCTCTGACCTGGCCCCAGGCTTCGCGAGACTCCCATGACAGACATGTTTCCCGTTCTGCGCGTGCTGGGCATCCTGGTGATGATCTTTTCGTTGTCCATGGGGCTGCCGCTCGCGGTGTCGCTGTGGGCGGACGATGGCGTCTGGCATGTGTACCCGCAGGTCATGGCCGCCACGATGCTGGCGGGTGCGTGGCTGTGGTGGCGGCTGCGGCTGTTTCGGCAGGAGCTGCAGCCGCGCCATGGCGTGATGCTGGTTTCGCTGGTGTGGGTGCTGCTGCCGCTGTCGGCCGCCTTGCCGTTGATGCTGGCGGGGCACCACACCGGTCGGCCGATTTCGTTCACGCATGCCTACTTCGAGGCCGTGTCGGGGCTCACCACCACCGGGTCTACCGTGCTCAGCGGGCTGGATACCTTGCCGGTGTCGGTGAATGTGTGGCGCACCTTTTTGCAGTGGATGGGGGGCATGGGCATCCTGATCCTGGCCGTGGCCGTGCTGCCCTTGCTGGGCGTGGGCGGCAGTCAGCTGTTCAAGGCCGAGGCGGCGGGGCCACTGAAGGACACCAAGCTCACACCCCGCATGACCGGCACGGCCAAGGGGCTCTGGGGGGTGTATGCGCTGTTCTCCACGCTGTGTGGCCTGGCTTACTGGGCTGGGGGCATGGAGCCGCTGGATGCCTTGATGCACATGTTTGCCACGGTGAGCCTGGGCGGGCTGTCGTCGCACGACCTGAGCTTTGGGTACTTCCAGTCGCCGTTGCTGGAGGCGATCTGCATCGTCTTCATGCTGGCGGCCAGTTGCAACTTTGCGTTGTATTTCGTGGCGATTCGCAAGGGCCAGTGGGGCGGTTTCTGGCGCGATCCGGAGTTGCGAGCGACTTTGTGCACGTTGGTGGGCGGCGGGCTGCTGGTGGCGCTGCTGCTGTGGGCCAAGGGCGTGTATGCACCACTGGAGGCGTTGCGCCACGGCATGTTCAACCTGGTGTCCCTGGCCACCACGACCGGCTTTGCCACCGTGGACTACCTGGCCTGGCCGGTGTTCGCGCCCGTGTTCATGCTGCTGTTGTCAGGCGTGGCCACCAGCGCGGGTTCGACCGGCGGCGGTATCAAGATGGTGCGCATGCTCATCCTGGTCAAGCAGGCGCGCCGCGAGATGAACCGCCTGGTGCATCCGCGCGCGGTGCAGCCGGTGCGGCTGGGCGATGCCGTGGTGGACAACCGCGTGATCTTCTCGGTGCTGGCCTTCATGCTGGTGTATGGCGGCACGGTCTTTGGGCTGAGCATGGTCCTGCTGCTGACCGACTTGGACCCGGTGACGGCTTTTTCGGTGGTGCTGGCCAGCGTGAACTGTGCGGGGCCGGGCCTGGGCAGCGTGGGGCCCGCTTCCAACTACGCGGTGCTGACCGATTTTCAGGTGTGGGTGTGCACGCTGGCCATGCTGCTGGGGCGGCTGGAGATCCTGAGCTTCATGGCCTTGCTCACGCCGGCTTTCTGGCGTCGTTGAGTCGGGCGCTCCCGAAAAATCCGGCAGGCGGGCTTGCGAAGGCATTGTCATGCCCCAACCCTACAATGGATTGCAATCTCTCCCGTCCCCTTTGAAGGCTCCCCATGGTTCCGCATCTCATCACGGCCCTGACCGGGCCGATCAACGAACTCGAACAGCGTGTGTTGGACTCCATGCCCGCCATCGAACGCTGGTTTCGCCTGGAGTGGATGGAGCACACGCCGCCGTTCTACACCTCGGTCGACATCCGCAACGCGGGCTTCAAGCTGGCCCCGGTGGACACCAACCTGTTTCCGGGCGGCTGGAACAACCTGACCCAGGAGATGCTTCCGCTGGCCGTGCAGGCCGCGATGGCCGCCATCGAGAAGATCTGCCCCGAGGCGCGCAATCTGCTGATCATCCCCGAGAACCACACGCGCAACACCTTCTACCTGGCCAACGTGGTGCAGCTGCAGCGCATCTTCAACATGGCCGGGCTCAATGTGCGCGTGGGCTCCATCAGCCCTGAAATCAAGAAGCCCACGCTGATCGAACTGCCCAACGGCGACACGGTGACGCTGGAGCCCGTGGTGCGCACCAAGCGCCGCCTGGGACTCAAGGATTTCGACCCCTGCACCATCCTGCTCAACAACGACCTGTCTGCAGGCCCGCCCGGCATCCTGGAAGACATCCACGAGCAGTACCTGCTGCCCCCGCTGCACGCGGGCTGGAGCGTGCGCAGAAAGAGCACCCACTTCAAGAACTACGAAGAAGTGGCCAAGCGCTTTGGCAAGATGCTGGGCATCGACCCCTGGCTCATCAACCCCATGTACAGCCAGTGCGACGGCGTGGACTTTGCCGAGGACAAAGGCATGGACAAGCTGCAGACCACGGTGGATGCCTTGCTGACCAAGGTGCGCCGCAAGTACAAGGAATACGGCATCAACGAGAAGCCGTTCGTGATCGTCAAGGCCAACAACGGCACCTATGGCATGGGCATCATGACCGTGCGCGATGCCAAGGAGCTGGACGCGGTCAACCGCAAGACCAAGAACAAGATGGCCGTCATCAAGGACGGCCAGCCGGTCAACGACCTCATCATCCAGGAAGGGGTGTTGACCCAAGAGCGTGTGCATGAGGCTGTGGCAGAGCCCGTCGTCTACATGATGGACCGCTACGTGGTGGGGGGCTTCTATCGCATGCACGCCGAGCGCGGGGTGGACGAAAACCTCAACGCACCGGGAGCCAGCTTCGTCCCCCTGGCTTTTGAGCACAGCACCCACATGCCCCAGCCCGGCATGCGCCCGGGGGTGAGTGCACCCAACCGCTTCTATATGTATGGCGTGGTGGGCCGCCTGGCGATGCTGGCGGCCAGCTATGAGCTGGAGGCCACCAACCCCGATGCCGAGGTGTACGACTAGCCTTCTCCCTTGAATGGCCTGCGGCGCGCTCCCCTGGCCAGAGGGCCGCCGCCTGCCACGCCTGCCCCCGCCTGCCAAGGGTGAGTTGCTGCATTGCAACATAGGGAGCGGCCTCCAGGCGCTTGATCAGGCGCAAGCGCACAATAGCGTTCCCAAAAGTAACGGAACCCGGCGGCCCAGTGCGCGGGGGTGGTCAGTGCAAAGCTCCAAGTCATCGCTCGCAGCGCTCACGCTGGGCGCCATCGGTGTTGTGTATGGCGATATCGGCACCAGCGTGCTGTATGCCGTCAAAGAAGTGTTTGGGTCCGGCCATGTGCCGTTCACGCAGGACAACATCTACGGCATCCTCTCGATCTTTTTCTGGACGCTCACCGTCATTGTGTCGCTGAAGTACGTGGTGCTTGTGCTGCGTGCCGACAACCATGGCGAGGGCGGACTCATTGCGATGCTGGCGCTGGCCTCGCAGGCCGTGAAAGACAAGCCCCGGCTACGCGGCGTGCTGCTGGCGGTAGGCATTTTTGGCACCTCGCTGTTCTATGGCGATGGCGTCATCACCCCGGCCATTTCGGTGTTGTCGGCGGTGGAAGGGCTGGAGGTGGTCTCGCCCCACTTCAAGCAGTATGTGATCCCCATCACCCTGGTCGTGCTGTTTTGCCTGTTTGCGGTGCAAAAGCGCGGCACCGGGGGCATTGGCAAGTTCTTCGGGCCCATCACCTTGGTGTGGTTCATCAGCATTGCCCTTCTGGGGGTTTCGCACATCGTGGGCCACCCCGAAATTCTCTGGGCATTGAGCCCGCTCCACGCTCTTGGATTCTTGTGGGCCAACCCGGGCACCAGCTTCATCATCCTGGGCGCAGTGGTGCTGTGCGTGACCGGCGCCGAGGCGCTGTATGCCGACCTGGGCCACTTCGGCAAGCGGCCTATCCGCCTGGCCTGGTTCACCGTGGCCATGCCGGCGCTCACGCTCAACTACTTTGGCCAGGGCGCACTGCTGCTGGCCGAGCCCGAGGCCGTGAAGAACCCCTTCTACATGATGGCGCCCGACTGGGCGCTGATCCCGCTGGTGGTGCTGGCCACCATGGCCACGGTGATTGCCTCGCAGGCGCTGATCACCGGCGCCTTCAGCGTGACCAAGCAGGTCATCCAGCTGGGCTACCTGCCGCGCCTGAACATCCAGCACACCAGCGTGCGCGACACGGGGCAGATCTACATGCCGCTGGTCAATTGGGGGCTGTTCGTCGCCATCGTGCTGGCAGTGGTGATGTTCCGCTCGTCCAGCAATCTGGCCGCCGCCTATGGCATTGCCGTGACCTTGGACATGCTGATCACCACCACACTGACCTTCTTTGTGATCCGCTACGGCTGGGGTTACCCGCTGGCGCTGTGCATCGCCGCCACAGGCTGCTTCTTTGTGGTGGACCTGGCGTTCTTTGCTTCCAACATGCTCAAGCTGTTCCAGGGGGGCTGGTTCCCGCTGCTGATCGGTGGCATCGTGTTCGCTTTCATGATGACCTGGAAGGAAGGGCGCAGGCTGCTCAACGACAAGCTGCGCGCGGACGCGATTGACCTCAAGGACTTCCTGGAGTCAGTGTTCATCAGCCCGCCCACCCGCGTGGACGGCACGGCCGTCTTCCTTACGGCCGAAACCGGCGCTGTGCCCAACGCGCTGCTGCACAACCTCAAGCACAACAAGGTGCTGCACCAGCAGAACCTGTTCGTCACCGTGCACAACCACGAGACGCCGTGGATTGGCCTGGACAAGCGCCTGCAGGTCGAATCGCTGGGGCACGACTGCTGGCAGGTGGTAATTCACTACGGCTTCAAGAACGACCCCGATGTTCCACGCGCCCTGGAGCTGCTGCGCGGCCGCGGCTGCGAGCTGGAGCCCATGACAACCAGCTACTTCCTCTCGCGCGACACGGTCATTCCCACCATCGGTGGTGGCATGGCGCCCTGGCGCGAAAAGCTGTTTGCCCAGATGCACCACAACGCCAGCGGTGCGGCAGACTTTTTGCACCTACCGAACAACGCCGTGGTCGAGCTCGGGTCCAAGATCGAGATTTGAGCCGGGCTGCAAGCGTTTTCAGGTGTTTTCAGGGTTTGGCGCTTTTCTGTAAAGCGCTGGCAGCTATAAATTTAATAGCAATCTGCGCCTGGGGAATCGTCAGTCAGGTGGCCGTAGTCCTGGGTTCGGGCATGGCCACGAAATCCTTGGCCTGATCACCCGCCGGCGTTGCCATCTTCATCGGTGTTGTGATTGCCCTCGGCGCTGCGCTTCCACGCCAGGGCCGTGTCGTACAGCACGTTGCGCGATGCGCCCGTGATCTCGGCGGCCAGGCGCACGGCGGTTTTCAGCGGCAGCTCCTGCACCAGCAGGCGCAGCACCCGCAGGCTGGCTCCATCGTCCCCGGCCACGGCCACCGGGTGCAGCAGCACCACAAACTCGCCACGCGAGCGCTGGGGCGCGCCGTCCAGCCATGCCGCCAGCTCCTGGGCGGGGCGCGTGGTCACTTCTTCGAACTGTTTGGTCAATTCCCGCGCCAGGGTTACCGGGCGATCGCCCAGCACCGCCAGGGCCTGGGCCAGCTCGCTGATGCGGTGAGGGGCTTCCAGCAGCACCACGCAGCGCGGTTCAGGAGCCAGTTGTTGTGCAATCACCGTGGCGCGCTCCGCGGTCTTCACGGGCAGAAACCCCGCGAACACGAAGCCGCCATTTTCGGTGCTGTGGGCCACGGCACCGGCCACGCTCAGCGCCGTGGTGATGCTGCTGGCGCCGGGCAGGGGCACAGCACGCAGGCCGGCCGCCTGCACGGCGGCCACCAGCCGGGCGCCAGGGTCACTCACACCGGGCGTGCCGGCATCGCTCACATACACCACGCGCTGGCCCTGCTGCAGCCGCTGCACCGCGTTCTGCGCGGCTTCGGCCTCGTTGTGCTGGTGCACCGCCAGCAACTGTGCCGCGCCCTTGTCGATCCCGTAAGCGCGCAGCATGGACTGCGTGTGGCGCGTGTCTTCGCAGGCCACGGTGTCGGCCATCTGCAGCACGTGCAGCGCGCGCAGCGTGATGTCGGCCAGATTGCCGATGGGCGTGGCCACCACGTACAGGGCGCCCTCGGGATAATGCTGGTGAGCCGCCGCTTCGCGCGCGGCATCGAGGGCTGAAGCGAAAGATGCGCTCAATGAAATTCCTTGGAAAGAAAAAGCCGGCGGGGAACCCGGGCCCGGCAGCCCCTGCGGCCACCACGCGCGAACGCGGCAATGCGGCGGAGGACCAGGCCCTGGCGTATTTGCAAGCGGCCGGCCTGAACCTCGTGGTTCGCAATTATCGGACGCCTGGACGCGGCGGCGGCGAGATTGACCTGGTCATGCGCGAGCGCGACGGCACGCTGGTGTTTGTGGAGGTGCGCAGCCGTGCGGGCAGTGCGTTTGGCGGCGCCGGGGCCAGCATCAGCGCCATCAAGCAGCAGCGCATCATTTTTGCCGCCCGCCACTACCTGCTGCGTTTGCCGTCGCCGCCCCCTTGCCGGTTTGATGTGGTGCTGGTCGAAGCCTCTGTGGAATGGCTCAAGGCAGCCTTCGATGCGCAGTGACGCTATCGGTTCCCCTCCGTCCATTTGGGCTCCAAAGCAATGCCAGTGAGTACGGTTTGCTACAAAAGCTGTAACACGCGGCGGGTATCATCGGGGCCTCATGCTTGAGCAACGCATCCAACAGCATTTCATCGACAGCGCCGACCTGAAGTACCAGGCGGCGCAGGTTTTGAGCCATCCCATCGCCGCCGCCGTGCAGGCCGTCCTGGCCTGTGTGACCAGCGGCGGCAAGGTGCTGGCCTGCGGCAATGGCCCCTCGGCGGCAGAGGCGCAGCAGTTTGCCGCGTTCTGTGTGGCGGGCTTCGAGCGCGAGCGGCCCGAGCTGGCAGCGCTGGCCTTGACCTCCGACAGCACCCTGCTCACGGCCGCAGCGGGCGGCAGCCATGAGGCCGCGCAGCAGTTTGCCCGCCAGGTGCGGGCGCTGGGCCAGGCGGGTGATGTGCTGCTGGCCCTGTCGGTCACCGGCAACGACGCCAACCTGCTGGCCGCGGCCGATGCGGCCCACGAACGCGATATGACCGTGGTGGTGCTGACGGGCCGCACGGGTGGCAAGCTGGCCGCCATGCTGCGTGAGACCGACGTGTTGATCAGCGTGCCCCACGACCGCGCCGCGCGCGTGCGAGAAGTCCACGCCCTGGTGCTGCACTGCATGAGCGACGGCGTGGACGCCCAGTTACTTGGTGAACAGGAGATTCCGCTATGAAGCAAACAACCATGAACCGAACCCAGCGCACGGTGTGCACCGTGCTTGCTGCGGCTGCTCTTGCTGCAGGCCTGTCGGCCTGCGCCCCGTTGATCGTTGGCGGTGCGGTGGTGGGCGGCGTGATGGCTGTCGACCGCCGTACTGCGGGCACGCAGATCGAGGACGAAGGCATTGAGCTGCGTGCCGTCAACCGTATCCGCGAAGCCCTGGGCGACCGCGTCCACGTCAATGTGACCAGCTACAACCGCCAGGCGCTGCTGACGGGGGAAGTGCCCAGCGCCCAGGACCGCCAGACCGTCGAGCAGATCGTGTCGCAGGTGGAGAACACACGTTCGGTGGTCAATGACCTGGCGGTGATGCCCTCCAGCAGCTTGAGCCAGCGCTCCAACGACACCTTTATTACCGGCAAGGTGCGCGCGAGCCTGGTGGATGCGCAGGACATTTCGGCCAACTCGTTCAAGGTGGTGACCGAGCGCAACATCGTCTATCTGATGGGCCGGGTTTCGCAGCGCGAGGCCAACCGTGCCACCGAGATCGCCCGTGGCGTGAGCGGGGTGAGCAAGGTGGTGCGGGTGTTCGAGATCGTCTCGGAAGAAGAGCTGCGCCGCATTGCACCGCAGCCCGCGCCCGTCACCACAGACACCCCGCCTGCCGGGGGCTGAGTTCGCTCAGCTGGCGCGGTACCCGAAGCCAGCACACAATCTCGCAGTTCGAACATCCCGGCGCGCACCCTGCGGCCGGGATTTTTTGTTGTAGGGCTGCTGCCTCTTCGAGCGCTCGCGGCATGCAATGGGCGTCGCACTCTTGGCACTACACAATAGGCAACCCACACGCGGGTGCCCGCGTGCCCTCGGCTTTGCAATGCTACCGGTTGCTTTCTCCTCGGGGCGGAGGTACCAGCACCAGCACCAGCACCAGTGGCGCAGGGGCAGGGGCAGGGGGCTACTTCAGCCTTTGGATCAGGCTGGAAGTATCCCAGCGGTTGCCGCCCATTCGCTGCACGTCGGCATAGAACTGGTCCACCAGGGCGGTCACGGGCACGCGGGAACCGTTGCGCTTGGCTTCGTCCAGCACCAGGCCCAGGTCCTTGCGCATCCAGTCCACGGCAAAACCAAAGTCGAACTTACCGTCCACCATGGTCTTGCCGCGGTTGTCCATCTGCCAGCTCTGGGCGGCGCCCTTGCCGATCACTTCCAGCACCTGCTTCATGTCCAGCCCCGCGTTCTGGCCAAACGCCACGGCCTCGGACAGGGCCTGCACCAGCCCGGCAATACAAATCTGATTGACCATCTTGGCCAACTGGCCAGAACCGCTTTCGCCCAGCAGTGTGAATGCGCGCGAGAACGCCATGGCCACGGGTTGGGCTGCCTCGAAGGCTGCAGCATCGCCGCCGCACATCACGGTGAGCAGGCCGTTCTGCGCGCCGGCCTGGCCGCCCGACACGGGGGCATCCACAAACTGCAGGCCCAACGCCTGGGCTGCGGCGTATAGCGCGCGCGCGACCTCGGCCGACGCGGTGGTGTGGTCCACAAAAATAGCCCCCGGCTTCATGCCTGCAAAGGCGCCGTCCGCGCCCAGCGCCACGGAGCGCAGGTCATCATCGTTGCCCACACAGCAGAACACAAAGTCTGCATCCGCAGCAGCTTCGCGTGGCGTTGCAGAATGTTTTGATGCCCTGGCGCTTGCGTATTCAGCGCACCAAGCTATCGATTTTGCAGCAGTGCGGTTGTAGACCGTGACTTCGTGACCCGCCAGCGCAAGGTGGCCAGCCATCGGGTAGCCCATCACCCCCAGGCCCAGAAAGGCGACCTTGCGGGAAGGGGTGGCGTCGTAGTTGCGGGGGTTGGTGCTTGGCATGGAAATGGTTCTTGTGAGAAAAGGCCGCCATGTCGACGGCGTTTGAAACTGGCGTGGCCTGGGCCAGCGGACGCCGTGGAACTGGTTTTGCCAGGCCACTGGCGTCGTCCCCCTTCCCGCGCGCCGCGCGAGAGAAGGGGGAAGCGGCGCAGCCGCTCAGGGGTTTGTCACACGATCGCGAAATGCTCGGTACCCGAAGCCAGGTCTGGCGACTTGGCGCGCTGGCTGTTGAGCTTGATCTGCAGGCGCAGGTCATTGAGCGAGTCGGCGTTGCGCAGCGCGTCTTCGTAGCTGATCACGTTGGCCTCGTACAGGTCGAACAGCGCCTGGTCAAAGGTCTGCATGCCCAGGTTGCGGCTCTTTTTCATGATCTCCTTGATCTCGGAGACATCGCCCTTGAAGATCAGGTCGGAGATCAGCGGCGTGTTCAGCATGATCTCCACCGCAGCCGCACGGCCCTTGCCGTCCTGCTTGGGGATCAGGCGCTGCGACACCATGGCGCGCAGGTTGAGCGACAGGTCCATCAGCAACTGCGCGCGGCGCTCTTCAGGGAAGAAGTTGATGATACGGTCCAGCGCCTGGTTGGCGCTGTTGGCGTGCAGCGTGGCCAGGCACAGGTGGCCGGTTTCGGCAAAGGCCACGGCATGTTCCATGGTCTCGCGGTCGCGGATTTCGCCCATCAGGATCACGTCGGGCGCCTGGCGCAGCGTGTTCTTGAGGGCCGCTTCCCAACTGTCGGTATCCAGCCCCACTTCGCGCTGCGTGACCACGCAGTTCTTGTGCGGGTGCACGAATTCCACCGGGTCTTCCACGGTGATGATGTGGCCGAACGAGTTCTCGTTGCGCCAGTCCACCATGGCGGCCAGCGTGGTCGACTTGCCCGAGCCCGTGGCACCCACCAGGATGCACAGGCCGCGCTTGGTCATCGTCACTTCCTTGAGCACCTGCGGCACGCCCAGGCCGTCGATGGTGGGCAGCGTGAGCGGAATGGTCCGCATCACCAGACCCACATGCCCCTGCTGGACGAAGGCATTCACGCGAAAGCGGCCGATGCCCGCTGGCGAGATGGCGAAGTTGCACTCCTTGGTGCGTTCGAAGTCGGCCACCTGCTTATCGCTCATGATGGAGCGTGCCAGCGTGAGCGTGTGGTTGGGCGTGAGCGGCTGAGGCGACACTTTGGTCACCTTTCCGTCCACTTTGATGGCGGGCGGAAAATCTGCGGTAATGAACAAGTCGCTGCCGTTGCGGCCCACCATCAACTTGAGCAGGTCATTGATGAATTTACTGGCCTGATCGCGTTCCATCAGAGTTTCTCCCGGGGCTGTTCGTCGGTCGGTCGACCATGGGTCTTGTTGCGCCGCATGATTACTTCTGGTTGTCGCTCAGGCGTGCACTCACCACACGCAGGCGCAGCGACAGCTTGCGTGCCAGCAGCGCAATCAGGCTGGCGGCAAGCTGGGGGTCCTTGGTCATCATGTCGTCCATGGCTTCGGCGCTCAGCACGGCAATCTCGCAGTCGGTCAGGGTGGTGCAGGCCGAAAAGCGGATGCCGCTGTCGAGCAGCGACATCTCGCCCAGGATATCGCCGGGGCGGGTCTCGGCCAGGCGCAGTTGCTCTCCCCAGGGTTGCACACGGTCCACTGCGATGGTGCCGGTGAGCAGCACTACCATGAAGTTGCCGTACTCATCCTGGCGAATCACATCACGGTTGGATGGAATGGCTGCAAATTCAAAGAAGCGCTCCATGCGTTCCACGGCGTCCTTGTCCAGGTGCGCCATGTACTTGTCTTTGGCCCACAGGCCTTGCAGCAGCTTGCCGCCACGGCTGGTGGGTAGGCGCTTCGCTCCGACTTCCACAGCCCGGGCCTCCCAGGGAACGAGCATGGAGTCGTCCACACCCTGGCCTGCGAAGGCCGTGGAAAAAAGCACGGAATCCGTGTGGTCATCCGTGGGCTTGCCGCCCCGGGTTTTCATTTTCAGAAGGCTCAGAATGCCTTTCATACAGTGCTCCGGTGTGCGGCGGATCATGGCGCCGCAAGGTATATGGGGGCAGGTCAGCCAGGGAAGTTTTCTGGAATCTTGGCCTTGGCGCGTGCCTCTGCGGGGCTGATGATGTTGCGCCGCACGAGATCGGTGAGATTCTGGTCCAGTGTCTGCATGCCCACGCTGTTGCTGGTCTGGATGGTGGAGTACATCTGCGCCACCTTGGCTTCGCGGATCAGGTTGCGGATGGCGCTGGTGCCCAGCATG
>CAXIRU010000055.1:0-18949 GCA_964031875.1 Acidovorax facilis | reverse complement strand
CATCTGCTCGGCGATGTTCATGAACAGGTTGTTGAACACTTCGAGCAGCACCGGGTCCACCGTGGTGCCCACGGCGTGCTGCACGGCGCGCGCCACGCGGCGGTTGAGCAGCAGGTGGTCCAGCTCGGTCAGCGCGGCCTCCCAGCCGGGCTCCACGATGGTGGTGGCGTTCTGCTCGGCAATGATGGCCGGGCCGGGGATCACATCACCGGGTCGCAGGTCTTCGCGCACCACCAGGGCGGCGTCATGCCACGCGGGCACACCGTCCACACCACCGGTGTACATGCGCACGGTGCTGCGGCGCGGCACTTCGCGCGCGGGGTGCAGCGCGTGGCGCGGCTCCACAGGCGCATCGCCGGGCACGACGGCTTCGACCGATACGGCTTCCACCACCAAGCCCTTGCCTTGCATGAGGAAGGCAAAGCGCTGGCGGTAGGCCGCTTCAAAGCCCGCAGTGATTTCGGCCAGAGAACCAAACGGAACAATCAGCGCCGAGTCGCTGCCCTCATAGCGCACATGCACGCGGCGGTGCACCACCGCTGTGCCCACGCCCACCTGCTGGCGCTCCAGCTCGGTGCGTGCGATGGTGGCGAGTTGCTCCAGCGTGGCTTCGATGCCTGCGAGTGCTTCGGGCACCAGCCTGGTTTCCACGGCCTGTTCGCGGATCACGTTCTGGTCGGCCAGGCCCATGCCGTAGGCACTGAGCACTCCGGCGAGCGGATGCACAAACACACGCGTCATGCCCAAGGCATCGGCCACCAAACACGCATGCTGGCCACCCGCACCGCCAAAACACTGCAGCGTGTAGCGCGTTACGTCATAACCGCGCGCCACACTGATCTTCTTGATCGCGTTGGCCATCTGCTGCACGGCGATCTGGATAAAGCCATGGGCCACATCTTCTTGCGAGCGGCCGCTTTGCACCGCCAGCTGTGCAAACTTTTGTGCCACCACATCCCGGTCAAGCGCCTCGTTGGCCGCATGGCCGAACACCTTGGGGAAGTGTGCGGGCTGGATCTTGCCCACCATCACGTTCGCGTCCGTCACGGCCAGCGGGCCGCCGCGGCGGTAGCTGGCGGGGCCGGGGTTGGCGCCTGCGCTCTCGGGACCGACGCGAAAGCGTGCGCCGTCAAACCCGAGGATGGAGCCGCCACCGGCCGCCACGGTGTGGATGCTCATCATCGGCGCGCGCATGCGCACGCCCGCCACCTGGGTCTCGAACTCGCGCTCGAACTCGCCCGCGTAGTGGCTCACGTCGGTGCTGGTGCCGCCCATGTCAAAGCCAATGACCTTCGCATGGCCCGCCAAGCCCGCCGCGTCATCTTGAAGGGCCAGCTCCGCTGTCCGTGCCATGCCGACGATGCCCCCCGCCGGGCCGCTCAGGATCGCGTCCTTGCCCTGGAACACCTGCGCATCCGTCAGGCCACCCGACGACTGCATGAAGAACAGCTTCACACCCGGCATCTCGCTCGCCACCTGGTCCACATAGCGGCGCAGGATGGGCGACAGGTACGCATCCACCACCGTGGTGTCGCCCCGGCTTACCAGCTTCATCATGGGGCTGGTGGCGTGCGATGCGCTCACCTGTGTAAAGCCCACTTCGCGCGCGATGCGCGCTGCAGCCTCTTCGTGTGCGGTGTAGCGGTAGCCATGCATGAACACAATGGCCGCGCTGCGCAGGCCCGCGTCGTAGGCGGCCCAGAGGCGCTCTTTCAGGTGCTGTTCATCCAGCGGCTCGATCACGTCGCCCTGCGCGCCCACGCGCTCCTGCGCCTCGATCACGCGCTCGTACAGCAGCTCGGGCAACACAATGTGGCGGTCGAACAGGCGCGGGCGGTTCTGGTACGCGATGCGCAATGCGTCCTTGAAACCCTTGGTAGTGATGAGCAGCGTGGGCTCACCCTTGCGCTCCAGCAGCGCATTGGTGGCCACGGTGGTGCCCATCTTCACGCACTCCACCAGTGCGGGCGTTACCGCCTCGCCGGGCTGCAGGCCCAGCAGGTGGCGGATGCCGGCCACGGCGGCGTCCTTGTACTGCTCGGGGTTCTCGGACAGCAGCTTGTGCGTGACCAGGATGCCGTCCGGGCGCTTGCCCACCACGTCGGTGAAGGTGCCGCCCCGGTCGATCCAGAACTGCCAGCGGGACGTGGGTGAAACTTGGTGGGACATGAATAACTATCTTTTTGATAGCTGCCAGCGCTTACCAGATAAGCGCTAGAGCATGGTTTTATTCAAAATTCTGTGCCAATCACAGGGATGCTGCCGAACGCGCCGCCTGGTCGTACATGCCCGAGAGCACACGCAGCAACCGGGCCAGCTCGCCGATGTCGCGGTTGAGCGCGTCGTCAGCGTTCAGGGCGTCGATGAGGCAGCTCTCGCGAATCTCGCGGTAGCGCTGCACATACGCACGGCCGGTGTCGGTAGCGGCGTAGGTGACTTCTTTGCCGTTTTTTTGCGAGGCCACCACACCCAGGGTCTGCAGCTTTTTGAGCGAATAGTTCACCAGGTGCGTGTCTTCCACGTTCATGATGAAGCAGATGTCGGCCAGGCGCTTGTCGCGCGCGCGGTGCGTGACATGGTGCAGCACCACCACATCCAGTGGCGTCAAGTCCTTGAGCCCCGCCGCCGCCATGCAGTGCACCACCCAGCGGTGGAACGCGTTGCCCGCCACGATGAGGCCGAACTCGAACTCGCTCATCTCTGCGCTCTGTGCCGACACCAGGTGTGCAGACGACACGATCGGGCCGGAATCGCCCTTGTCCTTGGCCCCAGGTTTCATGAACACCGCCTTTGCAATAGTCGAATCTGGCACGGGATATGCATGGGGCATTGTAGGCAAGTCACCAATAATTTGTTGGCAATTTGTCAGCGTTTAGGCAAAACACCTATGTCGCCACGGGTTGTTTTGGATACAGTCGCCGACAGCCCTTTACCCCACGTCCCTTACTTGCGGAGCACCCCATGAAGCGTCGAATCTTCCCCGCCACAGCCCTCGGTCTGACCCTGGCTTGCGGCTTCACCGCCACGTCGGTCATGGCCCAGACCAAGTGGGACCTGGCTGCCGCCTACCCCGTGAGCAATTTCCACACAGAGAACCTGGTGCAATTCGCCAAGGATGTGGACGCCGCCACTGCGGGCAAGCTCAAGATCACTGTGCACGCCAATGCCTCGTTGTTCAAGGCCAACGAGATCAAGCGTGCCGTGCAAGGCGGGCAAGCCCCCGCAGGCGAAATCCTGCTGGGCAACTTCGAGAACGAAAACCCGCTGTATGGCGTGGACGGCATCCCCTTCCTGGCCACCTCGTATGCGGACTCCAAGCGCCTGTACGACGCCCAGAAATCCTCACTCGACAAGCTGCTCGGCACCCAGGGCATGAAGCTGCTGTATGCCGTGGCGTGGCCCCCGCAAGGTATCTACGCCAAGAAGGAGCTGACATCGGTGGCTGACCTGCGCGGCATCAAATGGCGCGCCTACAGCCCTGCCACGGCCAAGATCGCCGAACTGATCGGTGCGCAGCCGGTCACCATCCAGGCGGCCGAGTTGTCGCAGGCCCTGGCCACCGGCGTGGTCGAGGCCACCATGACCTCAGGCTCCACCGGCTACGACAGCAAGATCTACGAAAGCATCAAGCTCTTTCACGACACCCAGGCCTGGCTGCCCAAGAACGCGGTGATCGTGAACAAGAAGGCCTTCGACGCACTGGACAAGCCCAGCCAGGACGCACTGCTCAAGGCATCGGCAGAAGCCGAGGAGCGCGGCTGGAAAGTCAGCGCCGAGAAGACCGAGTGGTACAAAAAGGCGCTGACCGAAAAGGGCATGAAGATCGTCACCCCTGCGCCCAAGCTCATGTCTGACATGCGCCAGGTGGGCGAGATCATGCTGGCCGACTGGACCAAGAAGGCTGGCCCCGAAGGTGAGGCCATCATCGCCGCCTACCGCAAGAGCGCCCCCGCCACTGCACCGGCCAAGAAGTGATGCTGCGCCGCTGGCTTGACCGCATCTACCTGGCCGCTGGCGCCTTGGGCGCAGGCTTTATCGTGCTCATCTGCGTGCTCATGGTCGCACAAAGCATCATGCGCGAGCTGGGGCTGCGCACGGGGGCCATCAACGACATCGTGGCCTGGTTCTGCGCGGCAGCCGCCTTCCTGGCCATGGCCCACGCTTTCAAGCATGGCGACTTCGTGCGCGTGACGCTGATCCTGGAAAAGCTTCCCCCGCGCCGCTGCCGCCAGCTCGAAACCGTGGCGCTGAGTATTGGCACGGTGGCCGTGGGGTATCTGATGTGGGCCGCGTGCAGCTACACCTATGAAAGCTGGGAGTTCAACGACATCGCCCAAGGGCTGCTGCCGATGCCATTGTGGATTCCGCAGTTGAGCTTTGCGCTTGGCTCCATCCTGCTGTGGGTGGCGGTGGTCGATGAACTCATCATCGTGCTGCGCGGCGGCGTGCCCACCTTCGTGCGCGCCGTCGAAGAGCGCCATGCCAAGGGCGATTTTTCCTCTGATATCTAGAGAAGCCCCCCTGAGGCGCTGCGCGCCTTCCCCCGAGGGGGACGCCACCGGTGGCCCGGCAAAGCCGGTTCCACGGTGGCACTGGCTTTTGCCGCGCCAGTTTTTGCGTTGCGCTGAAAGCGCATTGCGGTGTGAGTACCGATAACAACAGGCCGCATCGGGCATAGCGCTCATCGGCCCAGAAAGTTCGATATGGATATCTTGATGGTGGGTGGCGTTTTGCTCCTGCTGATGCTGGTGCTGTTGTCCGGCGGCGTGTGGATCGCCATGACGCTGGCGATTTGTGGCTGGGTGGGCCAGGCCTTTTTCACCTCCACGCAGCCGGCCAAAAACCTGTTCTCTGCCTTCTGGGAGAGCAACGCGAGCTGGGAGCTTGCGGCGCTGCCGCTGTTCATCTGGATGGGCGAGATCCTGTTTCGCACCAAGCTGTCTGAGGAAATGTTCGAGGGCTTGCGCCCCTGGCTCAACCGTGTGCCGGGGCGGCTGATGCACACCACCATCCTGGGCTGCGGCATCTTCGGGTCTGTCTCAGGCTCGTCGGCTGCCACCTGCGCCACCATCAGCAAGGTGGCGCTGCCCGAACTCAAGCGGCGCGGCTATGACGAGAGACTGGCACTGGGCTCGCTGGCCACGGCAGGCACGCTGGGCATCCTGATTCCGCCGTCCATCACGATGGTGGTGTATGCGGTAGCGGCCGATGCCTCCATCATCCGCATCTTTCTGGCGGGGTTCCTGCCGGGCATCTTGCTGATGCTGCTGTTCTCGGGCTACATCGGCTGGTGGAGCCTGCGCAACCCCGACAAGGTGCCCGCAGCCGACCCACCCTCCACGCTGCGCGAAAAAATTCGCAAGTCGGGCAACCTGATTCCCGTGGGTGTGCTCATTGTCTTCATCGTCGCGGTGCTGGTCACTGGCTACGCCACGGCCACCGAGTGTGCGGCCTTCGGCGTGATGGGCTCGCTGGGCCTGGCGCTGTGGAGCCGTTCGCTCACCTGGCAGAACTTCAAGGACGGGCTGATGGGCACCACGCGCACCAGCTGCATGATCATGTTCATCCTGGCGGGCGCGGCCTTTCTGACCAAGACCATGGCCTTCACCGGCATTCCGCGCGAGCTCGCCGAATGGGTGAACTCCATGCACCTGTCTCCGTTTGCGTTGATCAGCGTGCTGGTGGTGGTGTACCTGGTGCTGGGCACGGCGCTCGACGGCATCAGCATGATCGTGCTCACCAGCGCCGTGGTGCTGCCCATGATCCAGCAGGCCGGGTTTGACCTGATCTGGTTCGGCATCTTCGTGATCCTCCTGGTCGAGATCGCCGAGGTCACACCGCCCGTGGGCTTCAACCTCTTCGTGCTGCAGAACATGACGGGCAAGGACAGCAACACCATTGCACGGGCGGCCATACCGTTCTTCCTGTGCCTGGTGGTGTGCATTGCGCTCATCACGATCTTTCCGCAGATCGTGACCATCCTGCCCGACCTGGTCATGGGTGTAGAGAAGTAGCCGCCAAAAGCCGCCCGCACCCGGTACGATCCCGCTTCATGATCGCCGTATTCGCCATCGCCCTCGGAGCCAGCATTGGTGCATTGGCGCGCTGGCGCCTGGGTCTGTGGCTCAACGCCGAAGGGGCCGTGCTGCCGTGGGGCACCCTGGCGGCCAACCTGATCGGTGGGTACCTGGTGGGTGTATGCATTGCCGTTTTTCAGGCACTCCCCCAACTGGACCCCGCCTGGCGACTGGCACTGGTGACCGGGTTTCTGGGGGGCCTCACCACTTTCTCCAGCTTTTCGGCAGAGGTGGTGAGCATGCTCCTGCAGCAGCGGTACCTGCTGGCTGCTGGTACCACGGGCATCCATCTCTTCGGCTCGCTCGCGTTGACCGTTTGCGGCATACAGACCGCCAACTTTTTGCTGCCAGGCCGTAGCTGATAATCGGGCCAACAGGCGCTCTTCGCCTCCCCTTTCAACCCACCGGTCAATGTCACTGCGGGCATCAGCCCCCGCCCATCCGCCATGGAAGCCAATACCCAACTCAACGAACGCCGCCTGGCCGATGCCTGGGCCGAACTGCACAACCACGCCACCAACGGCAACCCGCTGCAGGCCGACGCCTACCGCATGGCCTTTGCCGACCCCGAGTTCCTGTTCCGCCGCGAAACGCGCGGTATCCGCTTTCAGCTGGAGATGCTCAAGCCCGACCTGGGCCAGACCGAGCAAGGCATCGAGAACACCATCGTGGTCTTTGGCAGCGCCCGCTTCATGGCCCCCGAAGACGCGGCGCAGGCACTGACAGCGGCCGAAGCCACGGGCGACGCCACGCAGATTGCACGCGCCAAACTCGCCGTGCGCAACGCCCGCCACTATGACCTGGCCCGGCAGTTCGCCCAACTGGTGGCCGAGTACAGCGAGCACCAGCGCCCGGCAGACCGCCTCTACATCTGCACCGGCGGCGGCCCCGGCATCATGGAAGCCGCCAACCGCGGGGCGCACGAGGTGGGCGCGCCCAACGTGGGCCTGAACATCGCACTGCCCCACGAGCAAAGCGGCAACCGCTACATCACCCCGTCGCTGAGCTTCAAGTTCCACTACTTCGCCCTGCGCAAGATGCACTTCATGATGCGTGCCAAGGCCCTGGTGGCATTCCCTGGCGGTTTTGGCACGCTCGACGAGTTGTTCGAGGTGCTGACCCTGGTGCAGACCGGCAAAGCCAAGCCCGTGCCCATCGTGCTGTGCGGCACGGACTACTGGAAGCGGCTGATCAACTTCGACGTGCTGGTGGAAGAAGGCACGATCTCGGCGCAGGACCTCAAGCTCTTTCATTACACCGACGACCCGAAGGAGGCGTGGGAGCTGATCAAGGCCTTCTACCAGCTGTAGGCATCACCCCGTACGTTGACAGCGCTGACCGCGGTCAGCCGGTGCGGGGTGGGCAGGCCTCACCCTGGCGCGTGCCCCGGCGGCTTTTTCTCACCACCGATGCACCATGCCAGGCGCGCGCCCCCCAGGCCCGCAGCGCCCACTGCCCAAAACAGGCCACTCACACCGATCGCAGCCCCCGCCGAACCAAACAGCAGGGGCATCAGCACACTCGAAGCGTTGATGGCCATAAGGCGCAGGCCCAGGGCCTCACCCTGCCGGTGCGCTGGGGTGATCTGGTGCAACAGGCTCATCACCATGGGCTGCCCTGTGCCCAGCACCAGGCCCAGCAGCACGGAACACAGCCCCATAGCAAAAGCGCTGTGCAGCAGCGGGTACACCGCAAACAGCACAGCGGTGACCACCATGGCGCCGGCCAGCACCCCCCGCTCGCGCAAGCGCTTGGCCATGAAGGGCATCAGCACGCGGATCACGGTGGCTGCAATAGCAAACGCCCCGAAGATGGTGCCAATGACCGCAGCGGACAAGCCACGCTCATGCCCCAGCAGCGGCACCGCAAAGGCATGCACATCCCAGCACGACGAGATGAGCCAGTTCACGATGAGCAAGCGGCGAAACGGTGGGTCGTTCAGCAGATCCCAGGCGCGCTGAGGCGGGCCATCGTGGGCAGAGGCTGCGGCCACAGCGGGCAGATCCTGTGTGCCGCGCACGCACCACCAGCTGACCAAGGGCAGCAGCGCCAGCAACGCAAAGGCCGCGCGGTAGCCTTCCAGGCTGCCCGGGGTGCTGCCCGCGTGGTCGATGGCCAGCCCCGCCGCAAAGGGGCCGATGAAGTTGGACACCGCCGGGCCTATCGACAGCCAGCTGAACACCTGCTTGAGCGTGGTGGCGTCATGCACGGCGCGGCCCGCGTGGCGTTGCACGGCAATGGTGGCCCCCCCTGAGCCAGCGCCCGTCATCAAGGCTGCAACGCACAAGACAGCGTAGGTCGGAAACACCACCGCCAGCCCCGCCCCCGTGCATGCCACAGCCACCGAATACGCCATCGGCCGCTTCAGGCCATGGCGGTCGACAAACCGGCCTGCGGGCAGGGCCAGCACCACCTGGGTGAGCGCAAACAACGCCACCAGAAACCCCACCGCCGCCACGCTGTAGCCCTCGCGCAGCGCGAGCAGCGGCGCAGCAAGCCGCATGCCGGCCATGCTGCCGTGCACGCAGATCTGACTCGCAATCAACCGGGCCAGCGCCCAGTTCACAGGAGATCGTCCTCAGGGTCCAGGCCTGGCAGTGCCGCCGTGCCGCGCCCCGGCAGCGGCACGGTGGTGCCCACCGGCGCAGGCAGGTCCTGCACATCGCGCAGGCGCTTTTGGATGGCACGGGTGCGCACACCCACCTCATCAAACTTTTTGGCGGCAGCGTCGATGGATTTTTTGGTGGCCTCGACCACATCGCCAAACTTGGCGAACTCGGTCTTGACCATGCCCAACAGGCCCCACACCTCGGACGAGCGCTTTTCAATCGCCAGCGTCTTGAAGCCCATCTGCAGGCTGTTGAGCATGGCCGCCAGGTTGGCCGGACCGGTGATCATCACGCGGCATTCGTTCTGCACCGCCTCGACCAGGCCGGGGCGGCGCATCACCTCGGCAAACAGGCCTTCGGTGGGCAGGTAGAGCACGGCAAAGTCGGTGGTGTGCGGGGGCGAGACGTACTTGGCGAAGATCTTTTTCGCTTCCAGCTTGATCGACGTTTCAAACGCATTGCCTGCCGACAGGATGGCGCCCTTGTCGGCGGCGTCCTGCGCGTCCATCAGGCGCTGGTATTGCTCCACCGGGTACTTGGAATCGATGGGCAGCCACACCGGGTGCTCGTCGCTCTTGCCGGGCAGGCGGATCGCAAATTCCACCAGCTCGTCGCTGCCCGGCACGGTCTTGACGTTGCGGGCGAACTGCTCGGGCGTGAGCACGTTGTCGATGATGGCGCCCAGCTGCATTTCGCCCCAGGTGCCGCGCGACTTCACGTTGGTCATCACGCGCTTCAAGTCGCCCACGCTGCCCGCCAGGGTCTGCATCTCGCCCAGGCCCTTGTGCACTTGTTCGAGCCGGTCGCTCACCAGCTTGAAGGATTCGCCCAGGCGCTGCTCCAGCGTGGCGTGGAGCTTTTCGTCCACCGTGCGGCGCATTTCTTCGAGCTTGGTGGCGTTGTCGGCCTGGATGGCGGCCAGGCGTTCATTGAGCGCGGTGCGCAGTTGCTCTGCGTTGTGCTGGCTGCCTTGCACCAGCCCGGCAAGCTGCTGCGACACGGCGTCTTGCAGCACGGCAAACTGGTTCTTGATCTGAAAGCTGTTGGCTTCGAGCTGGTCTTTGAGCGCTTGCGACATGGCGCCCAGCTGAGACTGGGTGTCGCCCTTGAGCGAATCGAGCGTGAGGCGCGTGGCTGCGTCCAGGGCCGTGAGGCGCTGCTCCAGCCGCGCCTCAAACACGCCAAACGCGGCCAGCAGCTCAGCGCGCCCGTTGCGCGATTCGGCCACCGCTTGTGTCAGGCGCTCGTCCACCGCGTGGCGCAGCCCCTCCAGCGTGGTCTGCGTAGTGTGGGTGAAGCCGCGCAACTGCTGGCCCATGCCATCGAGCGCGCCATCGTTCTTGGCCACGGCCAGTTGGGTGGCCCGGGCGGTTTGTTCCAGCGCCTGCAGGCGGGCCAGCCATTCGGGCGGCAAATCCACGCGGGTGCGGCGCAGCGCCAGCAGTGCGAGCGCGATGAACACCAGGGCCAGTGCGGCCAACAGAACGAGGGTATCGGTAGTCAAGGCAGATTTACTATTATTTTTATAGCTGCCAGCGCTTATTGAACAAGCGCTAGCAGCCAATTTCGCTTAAAGGGCGGTGTTACTGCGCCCGCAGGCCGGGCGCAGGCTGGTTCACCGGCGTGAGCGGCCCGCGCCCGCCCAAGAAAGCGATCAGGTTGTCTGCCGCCAAATTGGCCATGGCGCGGCGCGTGGGCACGGTGGCGCTGGCGATGTGGGGCGTGAGCACCACGTTGGGCACCGTGAGCAGATCCGGGTGCACGCTGGGCTCGCCTTCAAACACATCCAGCCCCGCTGCGGCAATGCGGCCTTCGCGCAGGGCCACCGCCAGCGCAGCGTCATCCACAATGCCGCCGCGTGCGATGTTGATGAGCGTGGCCGTGGGCTTCATCAGTGCCAACTCAGCCGCACCGATGGTGTGGTGCGATGCCGCGCTGTACGGCACCACCAGCATGACGTGGTCTGCCGTGCGCAGCAGCTCGTCCTTGCCCACATAGGTGGCCTTGCAATCGGCCTCCAGCGCGGACGAAAGCTGCGAGCGGTTGTGATAAATCACCTTCATGCCAAAACCGTGGGCGCCGCGCTTGGCAATGCCCTGGCCAATGCGGCCCATGCCGATGATGCCCAGCGTGCTGCCGTGAATGTCGCTGCCCGCGAACATGTCGTAGCTCCACTTGGTCCACTTGCCGGCGCGCAGGTAATGCTCGCTCTCGGTCATGCGGCGGGCCGTGGCCATCAAAAGCGCAAAGCCAAAGTCGGCCGTAGTCTCGGTCAGCACATCGGGCGTGTTGGTGCCCTGCACGCCTGCGGCGGTCATGGCGTCTACATCAAAGTTGTTGTAGCCCACGGCCATGTTGGCGCAGATTTTCAGGCGCGGTGCGGCGGCCAGCAGTGCCGCATCCACCCGCTGGCTGCCGGTGGTCAGCACGCCATCCTTGTCGGCCAGGCGCGCAGCCAGCTCTTGCGGCGTCCAGATCACGTCGTCTGGGTTGTCCTGCACGTCGAAATGCGCGCGCAGGCGGTCCACGATGTCGGGAAAGATCGCACGGGCGACCAGGATGCGGGGTTGGCTCATAGCGCTCAAAACTCCTGTCAACGGAACCAAATAAACGTCATCACAATGAACAGCGGCACCAAGATGCCGCCCGACCACAGCATGTAGCCAAAGAAGCTGGGCATCTTCACTCCACGGTCTTCGGCAATGGCCTTGACCATCAGGTTGGGCGCGTTGCCGATGTAGGTGTTGGCGCCCATGAACACGGCACCGGCTGAGATGGCGGCCAGCGTGGGAGCTAGCGTAGTCATCAGCATCGCAGGATCGCCGCCCGCTGTATTGAAGAATACGAGGTAAGTGGGGGCGTTATCCAGGAAGGAGCTCAGGGCGCCCGTGGCCCAGAAGTACATGGCGGGATCGGGGGAGCCATCTGCGCGGGTCACGGCCGACACAACGGCGCCAAACGGGCCGTTGACACCCGCCTTGAGCATGGCGATAACCGGGATGATGGTGAGAAAAATGCCCGCAAAAAGCTTGGCCACTTCCTGCATCGGCCCCCAGCCGAATTGGTTGTCTTCATGCACCGTCTTGGGCGTGAGCCACAGCGATGCCAGCGTCACGCCGATCAGACCTACATCGCGCACGAAGCCAGGCAGCCCAACCTCGGTGCCCGCGATGTTGAACACGACCGAAGACTTCCACAGGCCACTGACCAGCACCAACACCACCACGGCGCCCAGCAGAGCAACGTTGACGGTGCCATCGATGCCGATGGCCCGGCTGTCAGGCGTGGGGTCGGTCGGGAAAACCTCTTCGCTGCGGCGGTAGTACCAGGAATCCAGCGCCAAGAAGATGGCCAGCAGGGCGCCAATGAGGAACAGGGTTTCAGGGAAGATATGGCGCGCTGTCCAGAAAAAGTCTACGCCCTTCAGGAAGCCCAGGAACAGCGGTGGATCGCCCAGTGGCGTGAGAGCCCCCCCGGCGTTCGACACGATGAAAATGAAGAACACCACCACATGCGCCATGTGCTTGCGGTTGTCGTTGGCGCGAATCAGCGGACGAATCAGCAGCATCGATGCGCCCGTCGTGCCCATGAAGCTGGCCAGCACCGCGCCCAGCGCCAGGATGGCGGTGTTGAGCCCTGGGCTGCCGTGCAGGTTACCCCGGATGAAGATACCGCCTGCCACGGTAAACAGCGCAGTGAGCAGGATCACGAACGGGATGTATTCGGCCAGCAGCACATGCACCAGGCTCGCCCCCGCCACGCCCGGGCCAAAGGTGATGGCAAAGGGCACCAGAAAAGCCAGCCCCCAGGCCGCCGCGACCTTGCCGAAATGGTGATGCCAGAAGATGGGCGCGAGCAGCGGCACCAGCGCAATCGACAGCAGGATGCCTGCAAACGGCACACCCCACAACACCGACAGCGTGCTGCCATCGATATCAGCCGCCGTGGCCATGCCAGGCAGCGCGGCCACAAGACCGAAACAAGCCAGCCCACGCGAATTTTTCAAAGTCCTTGTCTCCATCTCACAAAAAATAGGAGCACTCCTCGCGAAGCCTCCCTGCCCGCCTAGGCCACTGCAGGAATGTCAAAGACTTGGCGCAGGTAAGCCAGGTACTTTTCGTCGTCGCACATGCCCTTGCCGGGGGTGTCCGACAGTTTGGCCACAGGCTGGTCATTGCAGCGCGTCATCTTGATGACCACCTGCAGCGGCTCGTGTGCGGGCGGGCTGCCCAGGTCATTGGTGAGATTGGTGCCGATGCCAAACGCCAGCTGGCAGCGCCCCCGGAACTGCTGGTACAGCTCGATGGTGCGCGGGATCGTGAGCGCGTCGCTGAAGATCAGAGTCTTGGTCAGCGGGTCCACGCGGTTCTTGCGGTAGTGGTCCAACAGGCGCTCACCCCAGGCGAAGGGGTCGCCGCTGTCGTGCCGCGCACCGTCAAACAGCTTGCAAAAATACAAATCGAAGTCGCGCAGGAAGGCACTCATGCCGTATACGTCCGACAGCGCAATGCCCAGATCGCCCCGGTATTCCTTGGCCCACATCTCAAAGCCGAAAACCTGGCTGTCGCGCAAGCGTGGGCCCAGCGCCTGGCAGGCCTGCAAATATTCGTGCGCCATGGTCCCGAGCGGCGTCACGCCCAGCTTCATGGCATAGAGCACATTGCTGGTGCCTGCAAACTGGCCGGGGCCTGCGGGTGCACCGGGGCGGCGGTCACCCGTGCCCAGGCGGGCCACCAGCACACGGAGCACTTCTTCGTGCCAGGCGCGGCTAAAGCGACGCCGGGTGCCATAGTCGGCAATCTTGAGGTCTGACAGGCCCTCGCCCTGCAGCAGCGCAATCTTGGCGTCCAGGCGGCGGCGGCCTTCCAGGAAGTCGGGCACTTTTTGCGTGTTGCGAAAGTAGACTTCATTGACGATGGCCAGCACCGGGATCTCAAACAAGATGGTGTGCAGCCACGGTCCACGGATGGAGATTTCGATCTCTCCATTGTGCTGGGGCGTGACGGTGATGTATTTCTCGTTGAGCTTGAACAGCCCGAGAAAGTCCACAAAGTCGCTCTTGATGAAACGCAGGGATCGCAGGTAGGCCAGCTCGGCATCCTGGAACTGCAGGCAACACAGCGAACGGATCTCGTCGCGGATCTCGTTGGCAAACGGTGCCAGCTGCACGCCGGGGTTGCGGCATTTGAACTTGTATTCAACCTGTGCTCCCGGAAACTGGTGCAGCACGACCTGCATCATGGTGAACTTGTACAGGTCGGTATCGAGCAGGCTGGTGATGATCATGGACGGGGCAAGCGCGGGTGGCGCCAGGGTGCAGGAGGCCGTTCAGCGAAGCCGCAAAGTGTAGGCCATCGGGGGCCCGTGCACCGAGCAAGTGCAATCGCGTCCGCCAGCAATCAACAGCCGCGCAGCATCAGGCTACGCTGAAGACGCCCTGAACTCCAGTAGGCCGCCAGCGCTTATCTGCGTTGCGCTACACGCTATCAAATCCATTGCAGTCTGATGTGCACGCCGTCAGTCCGACACCCGCAGAGCCTGCAGCACTG
Source organism: Acidovorax facilis (assembly GCA_964031875.1). GTDB lineage: Bacteria > Pseudomonadota > Gammaproteobacteria > Burkholderiales > Burkholderiaceae_C > Acidovorax > Acidovorax facilis_A. Next base: position 4,714 of record CAXIRU010000055.1, on the reverse strand, counting down.
TGCGCAACGCATCGGGCACAGGCACTGGTCGGCGGGTATCGCGGTCCACATACACATGGATGAAATGGCCCGCCGCAGCAGTCATCGGTTCGCCCTGGGCAAACAGCCCCACCTCGTAGCGCACGCTGGAGCCCCCCAGCCGCGCGACGCGAATGCCCGCCTCCACCGTCTGCGGGAACGCCAGCGGCGCAAAGTAATTGCATTGGGTCTCGATGACAAGGCCGATGGTTTCACCCGCATGGATGTCGAGCACGCCCTGATCGATCAGGTGGGCATTGACCGCTGTGTCGAACCAGCTGTAGTAGACCACGTTGTTCACATGGCCGTACACGTCGTTGTCAGCCCAGCGGGTGGTGATGGGACGAAAAACCCGGTAGGCGCTGCGTGGTTGGGGGACCGGCCGGGCAGGCGCTGCGGGAACAACGGCAGGGGTGGTGCTGGCAGAAGTCATGACCGCACATTCTGCCAGCGCTGGTGGTACTGCAAGGCCACACGCCAGGTGTTGAGCTGGGCTTGCAGCGTGTCGTCCAGGTTGCGGCCGTAGCCACCGGCCATGGCAAAAACCAAAGGAATGCGCCGTTGCCAGGCCCAGTCGAAGACACGCCGGTCGCGCGCCTCCAGGCCATCATGTGTCACAGCCAGCCGCCCCAGGCGGTCACCTTCATGGGGATCGGCACCCGCCAGATAGAAGATAAGCTCGGGTGCGAACCGCTGCTCCAGGGCATCAAGCGCCTGCTCCAGAGCCTGCAGATAGTCTGGGTCCGCACAGCCATCGGGCAGATCGACATCAAGGTCGCTGGGCTCCTTGCGGAACGGAAAGTTGCGCGCGCCGTGCAGTGACAGCGTGAACACGCTATGGTCCTCGCGAAAGATATGTGCTGTGCCGTTGCCCTGGTGCACATCCAGATCAATCACCGCCACCTGGAGCGGCCGACCGGCGCGTCTGCCACCCCCAGCCCCTGCCCACGCCCGTTCCACCTGCATCAAACGGGCCGCCACCGCGACATCGTTGAACACACAAAAACCGCTGCCTTTGTAGGCATAGGCGTGGTGGGTGCCCCCTGCCAGGTTGCCTGCAACCCCTTCGCGCAGCGCTATACGGCTGGCGGCCACGGTAGCCCCTACCGAGCGGCGCGCGCGCTCGGCCATGGCCTCGCTCCAGGGAAAGCCAATTTCGCGCTGCGCCTTGGGCGGCAGCGTGCCGTCGGCAATCGCCTCGATGTATTCGGGCGTATGAGCCAGCGCCAGTTCACGGTCTGAAGCAGGCGGGGCCATCTGGAGCGAGACACCCGGCAGGTGTTGGGCAATCCGGTCGCGCAGCAATCGGTACTTGGCCATGGGAAACCGATGGCCTTCGGGCAAGGGCAGCACAAAGTGGTCTGCGTAGTAGGCGTGCATGACAGGATTGTGGCGAAGGGCGTATTTCTGGGTGGCCAACCCTAATTTGCTGCACCGCAACAAAAAACCCTTGCAATCGCAAACAGAGTCCCTAAAATTCAACCCATGCTGCACTGCAACATGACTTCCTAGTCAGGGCCAGCGCAGATGTCTGTGAACCACCTTGGCCTTCAAGGCCCTCATTTTTAGGAGATATGACATGACGCTGACCGCTGAACAAATCCTGGCCTCGCACAAAGCCAACATCGAAACCCTGTTCGGTCTGACGACCAAGGCTTTCGAAGGCGTAGAAAAGCTGGTGGAACTGAATGTGACCGCTTCGCGCGCTGCCCTGTCGGAAGCCGCCAACCACACCCAAGCTGTGCTGGCCGTGAAGGACGCCCAAGAACTGCTGGCCCTGCAAGCCGGCCTGTTCCAGCCCCTGGCTGAAAAGACCGCTGCCTACAGCCGTCACTTGTATGACATTGCTTCCGGCACCGGTGCTGAATTCGGCAAGGCTTTCGAATCGCAAGCCACCGACGCGCAAAAGGCTTTCACCAACCTGGTGGACAGCGCCGCCAAGAACGCTCCCGCCGGTTCCGAAACCGCCGTGGCCGTGATGAAGAGCGCCGTCTCTGCCGCCAACAACGCGTTTGAATCGGTGCAAAAGGCCGTCAAGCAAGCGTCTGACGTGGCTGAAGCCAACTTCAACGCCGTGGCCAGCACTGCTGCCAACGCCGCCAAGACCGCTGCTCCTCGCAAGCGCTGAGTTCATCGCGCGCGGTCTGGAGTGCAACCTCTAGGCCACCTTCAGGGATTACCCTGATAATCTCCATATGTGTTGCAGACCCGTCTGCAGCACACGAGTTGTCTCCTTGGATCCTCTCGAAACCCCGTTTCAAGGATCCTTTTAAAGCCCGGTTCTGCGACCGGGCTTTTTTTGCCCATTTCGCCACTCTACGCCGCCGGGCCAACGCTGATGGCAGCACAGCAGCACGCCAGCGCCCATGCCATGCGCCAGAGAACACTGGCGCAGCCCCGATGCATTGCCAATGCCTCAACAAGCTTCGCAATCCCGGGCATACACCTGGACATTATTAAGAATAATTCGCGTTTGTTTTATCATTGCGACAGTAACAACCCCGAAAGATGCATCCCATGTCGAAGACTGTGAAAGCCTTGCTGAGTGTTTGTGCCCTGGCCGCTGCTGCAGGCGCCGTTCATGCCCAAGAACAGGTGGTCAACCTCTATTCTGCCCGCCACTACTCCACCGACGAGGCCCTCTACACTGGCTTTACCAAGGCTACCGGCATCAAAATCAACCGTGTGGACGCCGACGACGCCGGCATCCTGGCGCGGCTGAAGGCCGAAGGCGCTGCTTCACCAGCCGATGTAATCCTGTTGGTGGATGCGGCGCGCCTTTACAAAGGCGAGGTCGATGGCCTGTTCCAACCCATCCAATCCAAGGTGCTGAACGAGGCTATTCCGGCCAACCTGCGCAGCAACCCAGTCGCCGACGGCGGCATCGCGTGGTATGGCCTCTCTACCCGCGCCCGCGTGGTTGTATACAACAAGGTCAAGGTGCAAAAGACCGATGTAGACACCTATGAAGAGCTGGGCGATCCCAAGAACAAGGGCAAGCTGTGCATTCGCTCTGGATCGCACCCGTACAACCTGAGTCTTTTTGGCGCAGTGACCGAACACATGGGCGAGCAGAAGGCAGAAGCGTGGCTCAAGGGCATGGTGACCAACCTGGCCCGTCCACCCAAAGGTGGTGACACCGACCAGATCAAGGCGGTTGCAGCTGGCGAATGCGATATTGCCGTAACTAACAGCTACTACCTTGCGCGCATGATGCGCTCCAACAAGCCTGAGGATGTGGCTGTGGTGAACAAGGTTGGCGTGGTGTTCCCAAACCAGGAATCCTGGGGCACCCACCTGAACATTGCAGGTGGCGCCGTGGCCAAGCACTCCAAGAACCAGGCCAATGCCATCAAATTTCTTGAATACCTGGCCAGCCCCGAGGCACAAAACTACTTCGCCAACGGCAACAACGAGTGGCCTGCCGCCAAGGGCGTGACCCTTGACAACCCTGCACTCAAGGCAATGACAGGCGGACAGCCCTTCAAGAGCGAAACCATCCCGATCAGCGCAGTGGGCGCAAACACCACCAAGGTGCAGCAGATGCTGGACCGCGTTGGGTTCCAGTAAACGCCCATCTGCCCCTCACAAGCCCGGCCTGGTCCGGGCTTTTTTTTGCCTTCAGCTTCTGCGAGACATACGCCATAATTTACGTTTACGTTAACGTCACTTACTGGAGACAAAACATGGACATCAAGGGCAAGGTATTCATCGTCACTGGCGGCGCATCGGGCCTGGGCGAAGGCACGGCACGTATGCTGGTAGCCCGAGGCGGTACCGTGGTCATTGCTGACATGCAGACGGAAAAAGGCGAAGCCGTTGCCAAGGAAATCGGAGGCACCTTCGTGAAATGCGATGTGAGCAACGAAGCCGAGGGCCAAGCCGTAGTGGCCAAGGCAGTATCCCTGGGCAAACTCATGGGCCTGGTCAACTGCGCCGGCATTGCCCCGGCAGAAAAGACGGTTGGCAAGAACGGAGCCCACGCACTGGACCTGTTTAGCAAGACCATCACCATCAATCTGGTCGGTAGCTTCAACATGATCCGCCTAGCTGCAGAGGCCATGAGCAAGAATGAACCTGAATCAACGGGCGAGCGTGGCGTGCTGATCTCCACCGCCAGCGTGGCGGCCTATGACGGCCAGATCGGCCAGGCGGCCTATGCGGCCTCCAAGGGTGGCGTAGTGGGCATGACCCTGCCTATAGCCCGAGACCTGGCACGCAATGGCATTCGCAACATGACCATCGCCCCCGGGATTTTCGGCACCCCCATGCTCTTCGGTATGCCGCAAGAGGTGCAGGATGCACTGGCCGCCGGTGTACCCTTCCCCAGCCGTCTGGGCACACCGCAGGACTACGCCAAGCTGGTGCAGCATATCTTTGAAAACGATATGCTCAATGGCGAGGTCATCCGCCTGGATGGCGCCATCCGACTGGCGCCTCGCTGACTATGGAATAGCTACAAAATGTATAGCTGCTGGCGCTTTGTGAATAAGCGCTAGCAGCGATTTTTATGACCACCACCCGGCCTACAACCGATAAGTTGAGCCGTGGATTCGGTGGAAACAAAAAACCGCTGCAGCCTCTCGGCTGCAGCGGTTTTTAACTGGCGGAGTGGACGGGACTCGAACCCGCGACCCCCGGCGTGACAGGCCGGTATTCTAACCAACTGAACTACCACTCCTGGCAGGCAGCTTTC
>CAXIRU010000054.1:0-11077 GCA_964031875.1 Acidovorax facilis | reverse complement strand
GACGTGCGCCATGAACTGCTGCGCCTGTTCGTAGATGTCGTCGGTATCGATGAGGATGTCACCGATGTCGTTGTTGAAGTAGTCGCGGATCGCGCGGATCACCAGGCTCGATTCCTGGTAGATCAGGAAGGCGCCCTTGCCACCCTTGGCGGCGCCGTCGATGGCGTTCCACAATTTCAGCAGGTAGTTCAGGTCCCACTGCAGCTCGGGCGCGGTGCGGCCGATGCCGGCAGTGCGCGCGATGATGGACATGCCGTTGGGATACTCCAGCTGGTCCATCGCCTCCTTGAGCTCGGCACGGTCCTCGCCCTCGATGCGGCGCGAGACGCCACCGCCACGGGGGTTGTTGGGCATCAGCACCACATAGCGACCGGCCAGCGAGATGAAGGTGGTCAGGGCTGCGCCCTTGTTGCCGCGCTCTTCCTTCTCTACCTGGACCAGCAGCTCCTGGCCTTCCTTGATGACTTCGTTGATGCGCGCCTGGCTGGGCGACACGCCGGGTGCAAAGTACTGGCGCGAGATTTCCTTGAACGGCAGGAAACCGTGGCGGTCTTCGCCGTAGTCCACAAAACAGGCTTCCAGGGAGGGCTCGACACGGGTGACGACGGCCTTGTAGATGTTGCCCTTGCGCTGTTCGCGCCCTTCGATTTCGATTTCGTAGTCGAGGAGCTTTTGTCCGTCGACGATGGCCAGGCGCCGTTCTTCGGGCTGCGTGGCGTTGATGAGCATCCGCTTCATGATGCGATTCCTTCAGTGTTTCGTGCACAGCAGCGGTACAGCCAGCCTGACCCACAGGGAGGGCTGTGCGGGCTGCCGCCCACAGTTTCCAAACCAATACAACAAGCTCTACAGGAGCTGTGAATGCCTGGACTGACGCATCGAAACGAAGGGAATTGCCGGGGATGCCAATGATCTGCCACGCTCTAGCGCAGCATCGTGAGGCAGGGGCGCGTGGATGGGGGCGAGTGGTAGGAACGCAGATTTGCTACCAAAATAGTAGCTGATTGCGCTTGCTGGCTGTGCGCTGAAGGCGATTTTGAGCATGCAGCCAAAGGCCGTAGCCTCCGCCACAGGGTCACCATCCATGCCATCAACAACCACATGCTCGCTTTGATCCGCTGGCAGGCTGTGCCCGGGTAGGGAACATCTGCCAGCTTGGGGGATTCCGTATCAGTGTTTCAATCTGTCAGCCCGCCGCACGGCGTGCTGGCCACCACAGGCATCTGGCCTGCAATCTGCGCGCACGACGCCCGCTGGCATCGACCTGCCTGCACAATGCAACGGGCTGTGTGGACTAAACTCCAGACAAATCAACCACTTACATAACAACGCGCAGGTGAAACACATTATAGGGGCCAAACCGCCCGCCGCCCCTGGGGGGCTTCCCGCAGCCCGCCTGGTGGAAGTGGATGCTGACTCCGCAGGCCAGCGGCTCGATAACTTTTTGATACGCCACCTGAAAGGCGTGCCCAAAACGCATGTCTACCGCATCATCCGCAGCGGCGAGGTGCGCATCAACAAAGGCCGCGTGAGTGCTGACACCCGCGTGGAAGCCGGTGACGTGGTGCGCCTGCCTCCTGTCCGAATTTCAGACAAGGTGGCTGAAAAGGCTGAACGACCAGCGCCCGCGCGCGAATTCCCCACCCTGCTGGAAGACGAGCACCTGATCGCCATCGACAAGCCCGCCGGTGTGGCGGTGCATGGCGGCAGCGGGGTGAGCTTTGGCGTGATCGAGCAGCTGCGCCAGGCGCGTCCGCAAGCCAAATTCCTCGAATTGGTGCACCGCCTGGACCGCGAGACCTCGGGCATTCTGCTGGTGGCCAAGAAGCGGTCAGCGCTCACTCACTTGCAAGACCAGTTCCGCGAGCGCGAGACGGGCAAGACCTACCTGGCGCTGGTCACCGGCACCTGGCCCGCCAACAAGAAGGTCATCGACCTGCCGCTGCACAAATACCTGCAAGCGGACGGCGAGCGCCGCGTGCGCGTGACCACGGCCGACGACCCGGATGGCATGCGCTCCATCACGCTGGTGAAGGTGCGCAGCACGGTGGCGGCACGGCCCGAGCAGGGCCTGCCCGCGATGTCGCTGCTGGAGGTGACCATCAAGACCGGTCGCACCCACCAGATCCGAGTGCATCTGGCCAGCCAGGGGCAGCCAATAGTGGGCGACGACAAATATGGCGACTTTGACCTCAACAAACGCCTGCAGAAGCAGGGGATGAAGCGGATGTTTCTGCATGCATGGCGGTTACAGTTCAACCACCCCGCTTCGGGCGAGCGGGTGCAGCTGATCGCCGAGTTGCCCCCCGAGCTGGCCGATATTGTGCCCACCGCCTGACGATCCTGCGCGAAGAACCTCTCTCCATGTCCGCCAAAAATTTCCGTCCGCGCCGCTTTGATCTCATCGCCTTTGACTGGGATGGCACGCTGTTCGATTCCACCGCCATCATCGTGCGCTGCATTCAGGCGGCGGTGCGCGACGTGGGCGGCACCGTGCCCTCCGACAAGGAGGCCGCCTATGTGATTGGCATGGGCCTGATGCAGGCCCTGGCCCATGCGGCGCCGGATGTGCCGCCCGAAAAGTACGCCGAGCTGGGCAACCGCTACCGCTTTCACTACATCCAGCACCAGGACGACCTGAGTTTGTTCGAGGGCGTGCTGCCCCTGCTGAACGACCTGCGCGAGCGCGGCCACCTGCTGGCCGTGGCCACGGGCAAAAGCCGACGCGGGCTGGACGAGGCGCTGCACTCGGTGGACCTGCGCGGTGTTTTCGACGGCTCCCGCACTGCCGACCAGACCGCAGGCAAGCCGCATCCCCTGATGCTGCAGGAGCTGATGGCCGAATTTGACGTGGCGCCTGAGCGCCTGTTGATGATTGGCGACACCACGCACGACCTGCAGATGGCGGTCAACGCAGGCTGTGCCAGCGTCGGGGTGAGCTATGGCGCCCACGAGCCCGACGCCTTTCACGCGCTCCAGCCGCTGGCGATTGCGCATTCGGTGCGTGAGCTGCACGACTGGCTTGTGCACCACGCCTGATCCCAGTTGGGGAGCGGGGACGAGCCCATGACCACACCTTCTTCGGACCAGCCCATTGCACTGTGCAACAGCGCCGACCTCGTCGATGGGGGCCTGGCGGTTCCGTTTGACGTGCGGTACGCGGGCCAGACCTGCCGGGCCTTTGCGATCCGCTACCAGGGTCTGCCACACGCCTACCTCAACCGGTGCACCCACGTGCCGATGGAGATGGACTACCAGCCGGACCGCTTTTTTGACGATACCGGCCAGTGGCTGCTGTGCGCCACCCATGGTGCGGCCTACCTGCCCAGCACGGGCCAGTGTGCGGGCGGCCCGTGTCGCGGCGGGCTGGTGAAAATCTCCTTGTCTGAGAGGGGCGGTGTGGTGCACTGGCATACTGCCCACAATCTGCAGCCTGTAGAGTTCTAGAAAATCCAGATGAATTACCCGAATGTGCTGTTGCCGGGTGCCAGCCAGCGCGATGCGAGGGCCGCAGTGGTGCAGTACCCAGGACACCTGACATGACAGACCCCCAGCAGCCCGGCTCTTCGGGCTTTGATCCCAAAAGCAACCCAGCGCCCGACCTGTGGGCGCAAGCAGCTACAAAATCAGGAGCATCCGTGAGCGATCCATCGCGTGAACCCGGCTGGGAGCGTGCCACGCTGGAAAAGCTGGCCTTCTCTGCCCTGCAAGAACAACGCAGCGCCCGCCGCTGGAAAATCTTCTTTCGCCTCGCCTGGCTGGTGTTGATGGCTGCCGTCGCCTTCACGGCGCTGCGCCAGGCATCGCCCAGCGCCAGCAAGAGCACGCCCCACACGGCGGTGGTGGACATCAAGGGCGAGATCGCCAGTGGTGCCGAAGCCAGTGCCGAGTTTGTGGTGGCCGCCATGCGCAGCGCGCTGGAGGACGAAGGCTCGCAGGCGCTGGTGCTGCTCATCAACTCGCCCGGCGGCAGCCCCGTGCAGGCGGGCATCATCAATGACGAGATCATTCGCCTCAAGGCCAAGTACAACAAGCCGATCTACGCCGTGGTGGAGGAAACCTGTGCCTCGGCGGCCTATTACATCGCCGCTGCAGCGGACGACATCTACGTGGACAAGGCCAGCATTGTGGGAAGCATTGGTGTGCTGATGGACGGCTTTGGCTTCACCGGCACCATGGAAAAGCTGGGCGTGGAGCGGCGTCTGCTCACTGCGGGCGAGAACAAAGGCTTCCTCGACCCCTTCAGCCCGCAGACCGAAAAGCAGCGCGCTTACGCGCAGACCATGCTCGACCAGATCCATCAGCAATTCATTGCCGTGGTGAAAGCCGGGCGGGGCGATCGCCTCAAGACCACGCCCGACACCTTCAGCGGTCTGTTCTGGACCGGCCAGCAGGCCGTGGAAATGGGCCTGGCCGACAAGCTGGGCAACCTGGACTACGTGGCGCGCGAAGTCGTCAAGGCCGAGGACATCATCGACTACACCCGCCGCGACAATGTGGCCGAGCGGCTGGTCAAGCGTTTTGGCGCCGCAATCGGTGTGGGTGCGGTCAAGTCGATGGCTTCGGCGGGGCCCCAGTTGCGCTGACGCACTGCCCTTACCCCCAACACAAAAACCCCGGCTGGAATATCCATCCGGGGTTTTTTTACTGGGTGTGAGCCGTTGCCCTGAGATTTGTATGAAATATGCCACTACCGCTTATTTGATAAGCGCTAATAGCTATCAAAAATATAGCAAATTGGCGCCTTGGCCGGTGGTTAGCGCCCCAGCGCAAAGACAACGGGCGTGCGGTTGTCTGGCGCTGCAGGCTGCTGGCGCCACTGGTGCACCAGCTTGCTGTGGATGCGGGCAGATGGCAGCGTCAGCCCGCTGGCCAGCGCCAGCCGGGTCTGTGGGTGCAGCGTCTGCACCAGCGCCTGCCACAGCGCGGCGTTGCGGTACGGCGTTTCGATAAACAGCTGTGTCTGGCCGGTCTTGTTGGCGGTGGCCTCCAGGTCTTTGATGCGCTGCGTGCGCTCCTGCCCGTCCTGCGGCAGGTAGCCCACAAACGCAAAGCTCTGTCCGTTCAGTCCACTGGCGGCCAACGCCAGCAGCAGCGAAACCGGCCCCACCAGCGGTACCACGGAGATGCCCAGGTCGTGCGCCGCTCGCACCACTGATGATCCCGGGTCCGCCACCGCAGGCATGCCTGCTTCGCTGACCAGGCCGATGTTGTGCCCCGCCAGTGCGGCGGCCAGCAGCGGGCGGGCGTCGAACGGGGCCGATCCTTTGGTGCCGTGATCGCCTTTCTTATGAACCTCACGGGGCAGTTCCGTGATCTGTTGCTGCTGCAACGGGGCCGCCAAGGGATGCAGTGCATCGATGCGCTTGAGGTAGGCGCGGGTGCTCTTGGCGTTCTCGCACACCCAGTGGGTCAGTCGTGCGGCGGTTTGCAGCGTGGCCAGGGGCAGGGCATCTTGCAGCGCAGTTTGCGTGTCACACCCGAAGTCGAGCGGTGCCGGCACCAGGTACAGCGTGCCGGTGGTCGATGGGGCGGTGCCGGGTGTGGGCTGGCTCATGGAAGCACGAGCCCAGCGGCGCGCAGCATGTGGCAGGTGCGTATCAGCGGCAGGCCGATGAGTGCGGTCGGGTCGTCGCTTTGGATGGCATCCAGCAGCGCGATGCCCAGGCCTTCGCTCTTGGCGCTGCCGGCGCAGTCGTAGGGCTGCTCTGCGCGCAGGTAGCGCTCGATTTCCGTGTCGGACAGGTCGCGGAATTTCACTTCCACAGGGGCGATGTCGATCTGTTCGAAGCCGGTGGCGGCGCACACCACTGCCACTGCGGTCTGGAACACCACGGTCTGGCCGCGCATCTGGCGCAGTTGCTGCACGGCAAGCTCGTGGTGGCCAGGCTTGCCCAGGGGCGTGCCAGCGAGGTCTGCCACCTGGTCGGAGCCGATCACGACCGCGTCAGGATGAAGCTGCGCCACGGCGCGCGCCTTGGCCAGAGCAAGGCGCAAGGCCAAGGCCCGAGGCGCCTCGCCAGGCAGGGGGGTTTCATCCACCTCGGGGGCTGTGGTGTCAAAAGGCAGGTTCAGCCGCTCCAGCAATTCACGGCGATACCGCGAGGTGGAGCCCAATACCAGAGGGCGCTGCGGGGAAGGGGATTGATGCATGCGCCGATTCTCTTACACTGCCGCCATGACCAAGGAATTCTCCCCCCAGCGCCTCGACGTGAAAGCCTTCGCACAGGCGGGCGGTCGGCTGGCGGGCCACGATTCTCTGCTGAAGTACGAGCGCCTGGCCCAGGAGGCCCAGGGCCTGCACCCGGACCTCATGGTGGATTGGGAGGCTGTGGGTGAAGTCCGCACGGCGCTGGGTGGCATGGGGCAGGTGTGGCTGCATCTCAAGGTCGCTGCGAGCTTTCCCATGGAGTGCCAGCGTTGCATGACGCCGGTCGATGTGCCGCTGGAGGTGGACCGCTCGTTTCGCTTCGTGGCCGATGAGGCCACTGCAGAGGCGCTGGACGACGAAAGCGAAGAAGACCTGCTGGCGATGAGCCGCGAGTTTGACCTCCATGAGCTGATTGAGGACGAGTTGCTCATGGCACTGCCCGTTGTGCCCAAACATGATGTGTGCCCCACCCCAGTGCCGCTGGCTTCGTCGGATGACGATTTTGAGGAAGCCAATGGCGAAAAGCCCAATCCTTTCGCGGCACTGGCCGCACTGCGCAAAGACAGCAAGGGTTGATTCATCGACCCTAAAAATCATTTGGGTTATAATCGTGGGCTTCACGCGAACCCCATCGTGTCTTTTGGGCTGATCGCGTTTTTACCAACCCATTCCAGATCAGGAGCCATCATGGCCGTTCAGCAAAACAAAAAGTCCCCCTCGAAGCGCGGTATGCACCGCTCGCACAACGCCCTGAATGTGCCAGGCATCGCCGTCGAGCCCACCACCGGTGAAACCCACCTGCGCCACCACATCAGCCCCAATGGTTTTTACCGTGGTCGTCAGGTGCTGAAGAACAAGTCTGAAGCCTGATCTTCGCCCCTCCCAAAGGCCCGTTGCTACTGAAACCGTAGCGCGGGCCTTTGTTTTGACCGTCGTATTTATTTTCCGGCCCCTCCGGCCGGCCGGACAAGTCGCCCATGATCACACTGGCTGTTGACTGCATGGGGGGCGACCATGGCCCCCGCGTCACGCTCGCGGCGTGCCGCCAGTTTCTCGACAAACACCCTGATGCCCGCCTGCTGCTCGTTGGCCTGGCGGACAGTCTGACTTCCTTTGCGCATGATCGTGCCACGATCATTCCTGCTACCGAGGTGGTAGCCATGGATGATCCTGTCGAAGTGGCGCTGCGCAAGAAGAAAGATTCTTCGATGCGCGTGGCGATTCAGCAGGTCAAGGATGGTGCGGCATCTGCTGCTGTTTCGGCAGGCAATACCGGCGCACTGATGGCCATTGCGCGGTATCTCCTCAAGACGCTGGACGGCATTGATCGCCCTGCCATTGCGACCCAGCTGCCCAACGCTGCGGGCGGTGCCACCACGGTGCTGGATCTCGGCGCGAACGTGGATTGCTCCGCTGAGCATCTGCTCCAGTTTGCCGTAATGGGCTCTGCCCTGGTCTCGGCCCTGCGGGAAGGTGGTGAGCCTACCGTCGGGTTGCTGAACATCGGTGAAGAAGCGATCAAGGGCAGTGAAGTCATCAAAAAAGCCGGTGAATTGCTTCGATCTGCAGCCAATTCAGGTGATTTGAATTTTTATGGCAATGTCGAGGGCAATGACATTTTCAAGGGCACCGTTGACATCGTGGTGTGTGATGGATTTGTGGGTAATGTCGCACTCAAGGCCAGTGAAGGGGTGGCATCGATGATCATCGGTGCCCTCAAATCCGAGTTTTCGCGCAATATCTTCACCAAAATCGCTGCGATCACCGCGTATCCGATCTTAAAAGCACTCATGAAGCGCATGGATTACCGCCGTTACAACGGCGCGGCGCTTTTGGGGCTGCGCGGGCTGGTGTTCAAGAGCCATGGCTCGGCTGACACGATGGCATTCGAGCAGGCGTTGAACCGGGCGTATGATGCAGCCCGCAACAACCTGCTCGACCGCGTCCGGACCCGGATTGCGCACGCAGCGCCGCTTCTGGTGCCTGCAGATGCCCAGCCCCAGCCTGGCGTTGCGGCGACGATGACACATTGATGAGACGCTACTCCCGCATTACCGGTACCGGCAGCTATTTGCCCCCGCGCCGGCTGACCAACGCTGATCTGGTGGCTGAACTGGCTCAGCGCGGCATCGAAACTTCCGATGAGTGGATCGTGGAACGCACCGGCATTCGCGCACGCCATTTCGCGGAGCCCGATGTCGCTTGCAGCGATCTGGGTTTGGAGGCTGCGCGCAATGCCTTGCAGGCTGCCGGACTTGCACCGACGGACATCGATCTGATCATCGTGGCCACGTCCACTCCGGATATGGTGTTCCCTTCGGCGGCCTGCATATTGCAAAACAAGCTGGGCGCCAACGGGTGTCCTGCGTTTGACGTACAGGCGGTGTGCAGCGGTTTTGTTTATGCCTTGTCTGTGGCAGACGCCATGATCCAGACCGGTGCTGCCAACCGCGCCTTGGTGATTGGGGCAGAGGTATTCAGCCGCATTCTGGATTTCAACGACCGTACAACCTGCGTTCTGTTTGGTGACGGTGCGGGCGCTGTGGTGCTGGAGGCATCGGAAACGCCGGGCATTCTGTCCAGCGACCTGCATGCCGACGGCAAGCATGTCGGCATTCTGTGTGTGCCTGGCAATGTGGCGGGCGGCAAAGTGTTGGGGGATCCCGTCCTCAAGATGGACGGGCAGGCTGTCTTCAAGCTGGCTGTGGGCGTGCTGGAGAAAGCGGCCCATGCGGTACTGGCCAAGGCGGGTTTGAACGAGGCAGATATCGATTGGCTGATTCCACACCAGGCCAACATCCGCATCATGCAGGGCACGGCCCGCAAGCTCAAGCTGTCCATGGACAAGGTGGTGGTCACCGTAGACCAGCACGGCAATACATCCGCGGCGTCCATTCCGCTGGCCCTGGACCATGCGGTGCGCGCAGGCCAGGTCAAAAAGGGTGAAACCTTGCTGCTCGAAGGGGTGGGCGGGGGCTTCACCTGGGGTGCAGTGCTCCTGAAGTTATAGCTATTGGCGCTTTTTAGATAAGCGCTAGGCATCAATTTCAATCATATTTCTGGATTTTTTCATGAAGTCTTTCGCATTTGTCTTTCCGGGACAAGGCTCCCAATCCGTGGGCATGCTGGACGGATGGGGTGATCACCCGGCGGTCGCCCAGGCCGTGCAGGAGGCCTCGGAGGCTCTGGGGGAAGACATTGGCCTGCTGATCAAGGAAGGCTCCAAGGAAGCGCTGGCGCTGACCACCAATACGCAACCGGTGATGCTGGTAGCAGGGGTGGCTGCATGGCGCGTCTGGCGCGCAGAAGGTGGAGCCGCCCCGGTGGCTGTAGCCGGACACTCCCTGGGCGAGTACTCGGCCTTGGTCGCCGCCGGTGTGTTGACGCTGGCGCAGGCCGCGCCCTTGGTGCGCCTGCGTGCGGCAGCCATGCAGGAGGCTGTCCCCGTCGGCGCTGGTGCCATGGCCGCTATCCTGGGGATGGAGGCTTCCAAGGTCATTGCGGGATGTGCCGAAGCCGCTGCCTCTTTCGGTCCGGGGGCGAAGGAGGTGGTTGAAGCCGTCAATTTCAACGATCCCGTCCAGACGGTCATCGCAGGCACCAAGGCGGGTGTCGAAAAGGCCTGCGAGGTACTCAAGGCCGCAGGTGCCAAGCGTGCACTGCCATTGCCAGTGTCTGCTCCTTTTCACTCCAGCCTGATGAAGCCTGCCGCAGAAAAGCTGCGTGTGGCGCTGGAGGATGTGGTGCTTTCGGCGCCGCAGATTCCGGTGCTGAACAATGTAGATGTTGCGGTACAGCAGGATGCAGGAGCGATCCGGGAGGCGTTGTATCGCCAGGCGTTCGGCCCCGTGCGCTGGGTGGAGTGCGTGCAGGCGCTCAAGGCGCTGGGAGCAACCCATATTGTTGAAAGCGGCCCTGGCAAAGTTCTGGCGGGCCTGACCAAGCGCATCGATCCTGAGTTGGTCGGTGCTGCATTGTTTGATACGGCCACGCTGGCCGAAATCCGGGAGTTGTTGAAATGACGGAATCCTCATTGGCCGCTCAGGTGGCGCTGGTTACGGGCGCATCACGTGGCATTGGTGCAGCCATTGCGCTGGAGTTGGCGGTGCGTGGCTATCAGGTGGTGGGCACGGCCACGACTGACGAGGGCGCCGAGCGCATCAGTCAGGCCCTGGCGGCCTACCCCGGCTCCCGTGGCGCCAATCTGAACGTGAATGACGGAGCTGCCGTCGAGGCGTTGATGGACTCCATCGTCAAGCAGCAGGGTGGATTGCATGTGCTGGTGAACAATGCCGGTATCACCCGTGACACCCTTGCCATGCGAATGAAGGACGATGACTGGGATGCGGTGCTGGATACCAATCTCAAGGCCGTTTTCCGGGTGAGCCGGGCGGCGATTCGCCCCATGATGAAGCAACGATTCGGGCGCATCATCAGCATCACCAGTGTGGTGGGTGCTTCGGGCAATCCCGGTCAGGTCAACTACGCAGCGGCCAAAGCCGGTGTGGCCGGAATGACCCGTGCACTGGCCCGCGAACTGGGCAGCCGCAGCATCACGGTCAACTGCGTGGCGCCGGGATTTATCGAGACTGACATGACTTCGGTGCTGCCGGAAGAGCAACAAAAAGCACTCAACGCCCAGATCCCTTTGGGTTACATGGGCAAGCCGCAAGACATCGCACATGCCGTGGCCTACCTTGCTTCACGCGAAGCAGGCTACGTGACCGGGCAGGAGTTGCATGTCAATGGCGGCATGTACATGTAATTGAGGCAAGTTAACGCCGGTTCATCCGGACGGCGGGCTGCTGAGGGGCTTCTCCTTAAGCAGCTAGAATCGCGGATTCATTCACAACCCCCAGAGGGAAACCATGAGCGATATCGAAGCACGCGTCAAAAAAATCATTGCCGAACAACTCGGTGTGGAAG
>CAXIRU010000053.1:0-49737 GCA_964031875.1 Acidovorax facilis | reverse complement strand
TGCTGGGCGCATTGCGGCCCATGCGCTCAGCCCAGGCCAGGGCCAATTCGGGCAAGGTGGCATGGGGGTTGTCGCGCACCACTTCGCGCAAGGCTGCGTACTCCCCAGGAGCTATCACGGGTGGTCGGCCTGTCTTTGCCATTGAGTTGCTCTTACTGCGGTCTTGCTACAGGATCATAATTTATTTCTTCTACGACCTCCAAAGAAAAGTGAGCAAAAGAAAGGCGACCCCCAGTCTGCGACCCCTGCGCTGCGCTACGGGGCAACCTGCGTCGGGGCGGTTGCGGGGTGCGCCGCAGAACTCACTTCGCGCCTGCAGCGCTCCGTTCGAACAACTGCGGCGAGTCAGTTCACGAAGCATGGGCGCTTCGACGCCCATGCCACCCCACAACCGCCCCGCCGCAGGCGCAGCCAGCAGGGGGTGGACAGCCGAACAGCCACACGGGCCATTGCTGCGCTCGGCCCCATCACGCGGGCGCAAGCGCCACGCGCTGCGCAACTGGGCCGAGCGCAGCGCAGCGAAGCAATGGCCCGTGTGGATGCCCGATTCGCGGGTTCCCTTCAGGATGCGCCGAGGAGCGCAGCGGCCAGCGGATCAGGGCTCGCGATTGTTTGAGCGCAACGCAGTGGAGCGAGTTGGAGCGAGACCCCGCTGGACGCGAGCACCGCAGGTTGCCCGCAGCGAAGCGAAGGGACGCAGCGTGTAGGGTCGCCTTCTCTTTGGTGACTTTCTCTTGGCGACGCAAGAGAAAGTTACTGCGCCGCCGGGCGCACACCCCGGCCTCCGCCCTGAACCCCAGCATGCTTTTCAAACCAGCCCGCCAAGGCTTCGACCAGCTCAGCCCGAACGGCTCGAATGGCGCTAGAAAATGCAAAAACAATAGCTGCCAGCGCTTGATGAATAAGCGCCAGAGCCCAAAAAGACTTCAAAAAATCAAACCCATCCCGCATCCACCTTGAACTCCTGCGCCGTACACATCGCCGCATCATCCGACGCCAAAAACAACACCATCCGCGCAATGTCATGCGGCCGCAGCTTGTCCGGCAGGCACTGGTTGCGCGCCAGCTCCTTCTCGCCCTCGGCATCCAGCCACAGCTTGATCTGCCGCTCCGTCATCACCCAGCCCGGCGACACCGTGTTGATGCGGATCCGGTCCTGCCCCAGCGTCTTGGCCAGCCCGCGCGTGAGGCCGTTCACCGACGACTTGGCAATGGCGTAGCAGGGGTAGCCCGCGCCCTTGCCCTGCCAGCCGGTGGAACCCAGGTTGATGACCGAGCCCGCGCCCAGCCTGCGCATGCCAGGCACCACGGCCTGGATGGCGAAGAAGGCGGGGCGCTCGTTGATGGCCATGCGCTCGTCGTAGTACTCGGGGGTTACGGACTCCAGCGTGTGCCGGTCATCGCTGGCCACGTTGTTCACCAGCACCGCAAAGTCGCTGCCCAGCTCGGCCGCCGCTTCGGCCACGCAGGCCTGCAGGGCGTTGACATCGCGCACATCACACACACGCCACCAGGGGCGGGGCAGGCCTGCGTCGGCAATGTGCTGGGCCAGGGCTTCGCTCGCGTTGCGCGCCACATCCACAAACGCCACGCGGGCGCCTTGTTCGGCAAACGCCGCCACGATGGCCGCGCCAATTCCGCTGCCGCCGCCCGTCACAAACACGGCGCGGCCTTGCAGGCTGGGGAATTTCGCCAGGCCCTGGGGGGCACCCGTGGCGTCGGTCGATGAAGAGGAGGGGGTAAAAAACTGATTCATATCAATATTGCAATCAATCAATGGCTAAAAAATTCATTTCAAGCATCAATTGGCGTTGATAAGATGCCGCTCGTCAAGTGCCTGGCGGCAGGCCGATGCAAAAAAACGACCGGAGACAACCAACGTGCGCCCTTTGCTGGATACCCCCATCCCACCGTCCAGCGGCGCGTTCGCCACTGCTCCAGCAACAGCCGGCGCCGTGCGCTGCGTGGTCGCACTGGGTAATGCGCTGGGTGAAGGCGTGCTGTGGTCAATGCGCGAGCAGGCCGTGTACTGGGTGGACATCCTCCAGCGCGATCTGCACCGCTGTGACCCGGCCACCAGCGCCCACCAGCGCTGGACGTTTGATGAAGAAATCTCCGCCATTGCCGAACGAGCTAACGCCCCGGGCTTCATCGTCACCCTGCGCCGGGGCTTTGCGCTGTTCGACCCGGCTGCCGACATTGCCCCGCGCTACCTGCACCAGCCCGAGCCAGAGCGCACTGGCAACCGATTCAACGACGGCAAGTGCGACGCCCAGGGCCGCTTTTGGGGCGGCAGCATGGACTTTGCATGCGAGGCCCCCACGGGCGCGCTCTACAGCTACACCGCCAGCGGCGACTGCGTGCGGCACGACGATGGTTTTGCCGTGACCAACGGCCCCACCTGGGCCCCTACCGCGCAGGGCCTGGCCATGTTTTTCAACGACACGGTGCAGGGCACCACCTACCGCTACCGCTGCGACCCGGCCACCGGCACCGTGAGTGACAAAACCCTGTGGAAGCGCTGGCCCGCTGCCGACGGCGTGCCCGATGGCATGACCACCGATGCGCAGGGCCGCCTGTGGATTGCGCACTGGGGCGGCGGCTGTGTCACCTGCCACGACGCGGACACGGCCGAAGAGCTGGCCCGCATCACGCTGCCCGTGAGCCAGGTCACCAACTGTGCCTTTGGCGGTGCGGACCTGCGCACGCTGTACATCACCTCGGCCCGCACCGGTCTCACGCCCGAACAGCTCGCGGCCGAGCCACTGGCCGGTGCACTGTTTGCCGTGGACGTCAGCACGCCCGGCCTGCCCGCACACCTGTTTGGCGGCTGATGCCGACCCCATGCGCAGCGGCGGGGCCGTGGCCCCGCCACCTCCTTTTTCCTCCATCCCTCAGAAAGCACACCGCCCATGACCGAGGCCACTTCATCCCGCCACCCCATCGTCTGGCTGCACCACGCGGGGCAGCACCTGGGCCTGGTGCCCACACTGGGCGGCAGCGTGGCGGCCTGGCAGATCGACGACCCGCAAGCGGCGGGCGCGCGCATCGACCTGTGGCGGCCGTGGGACGGCGCCACGCCCGACCTCTACCAGCTCGCGTCGTTTGCCATGGTGCCCTGGTCCAACCGCATCAGCGGCGGCGGGTTTGAGCACGCGGGGCAGTTCCACCCCATGCGGCCCAACCGTGTGGGCGAGCCGTACCCCATCCACGGCGACGGCTGGCTGCAGCCCTGGCAAATCACCCAGCCCGCGCCCGACACGCTGCAGATGCAGCTGCGCTCCGAGCACTTTGACAGCAACCCCTACGAGTACGAATGCGTGCAGACCTTCCGCCTGGTGGACGGCGGCTTGGACCAGTCGGTGCAGGTGCGCCACCTGGGCGCGCAGCCGCTGCCCTACGGCCTGGGCCTGCACCCCTGGTTTCCGCGCACGCCCCGCACGCGCATCACCGCACCGGTGCAGGGCGTATGGTTGTGTGGCGATGACCCTCTGCCCACGGAGTACACGCAGCAGTTTCCGCCCGGCTGGGACCTGAACACCGGCGCTCCCGCAAACGGCGGCCTGATCGACAACGCCTACACCGGCTGGGGCGGCAGTGCGCAGATTGACTGGCCCGAGCGCGGCCTGCGCCTCACGGCCCACATGCCAGATTTCGAAAACGATGGCGGCGCGCCCCACCACTACTGCCTGGTCTACCGCCCGCCGCAGGGCCCGGCGTTCTGCTTTGAGCCGATCACCCAGCCCATCGACCCCTTTCACCAGCCGGGCCAGCCGGGCCTGCGCACCTTGGTGCAGGGCGAGTCGATGGCGTTGCGGGTGCAGTGGCGCTTTGGCGAGGCTGTGGCAGGCGAAGTGCCGGGGCATTCGGCGTCTGCGGGGCGGCAGGCATAGTCGTGAAACGAACGAAAACCGAGGATGGCAAGGCGCTAACCACACGCGTCGGCAAGTGTTCAACACCCCACCAAACGTTTGAAAGGCTGACCTCGCAACGCCGATATCAGTGATCCAGCGGACTGTTGGCGGAGTGCCCGGGTTGAGTGTGGCTATCTGCTGTAACGCTGCACTCGGCGGAATCGATGGGCGGCTTCTGTGGGTGCAATACCTGGTTGATGAAGCGTGATTTTTCCTCACGGTAGCGCTCCATGCCAAAGGGCGCAAAACGCTGCTTGAGCTGGTTGTACTGCTTCACCAGGCGCGGGTCTGCACGCAAGGTATCGCGAAAGTGCAGGAAGAACTCGAACTCTGACCCCTTGGCCACCACCTGCAATGCCACGTCCAGGTCGGTGCGGGGTGATAGCAACATGCACAGCTCTGGCGTGCGCAAAGTGTCCTTTTTGGCCACGTAGCCCGCGCCCTCCAGCACTTCTACGGCCCGAGCGTGCCTTTGCGCAGCTACCAGAACGCAGATGTCCAGATCGCCTTTGGACACGGATCCTGCAATGGCCGACGCACCGATATGTTCCACCTCTGCCTCTGGTAGCAACCCGGCGATCTCTTGCGCCACCGCCGAAAAAGCAGCTTCCGCAGCGGCCTGGTACTCGGAGGGTTTCAAAAGCTTCATCGGGCTGATGATGCCAGCGATGCTCGGCAGTGGTCCAGGCTGATGCTGGTTCATGGCTTGTGGCTATTGCGACCGCAGGCTATGCGTAAAGATTGGCAGCAGGCGCTGTTCGGTCACTTTGGACGATCACTTTGGAAAAGACCGCATGGCTGGCCACACATGCTTTCGCTCAAGGAGACGCAGATTTCCCGCGCACCAAAGTTGTTCCTTGCTGGAAGGGGTGGCCAGTGGCGGAGATGTCACGTTCGCTCGGTTCGCTCGCAAGCGCAGCCTTTCCAAGGGATGGCTGTAGCAGCCCAGGTAGCTACCCAATGGCAAACTTTGTCTAACGCGTTCGGACCCGCTTTGCAAATGTTCCAGTTGACCGGTCTATTGGCACAGCCAATACCTGCCGCGAGGGGGGCAGAGTCACAAATTTATGTTGGCTCCCGCCAGGGATTGCGTCTGAGATGACCGATGCGTCGAGCTGATCGGTATTTCTATGTGGAGCTCGTCGTCGGGGCGTGGAACCCCGGTGCATGCAAAGACACGGCCAAAAACGGCGTACGCTAGTTCAGCGGTATAGGGGCTATTCCTAGCTAGGGGTGTTCCTAGCTAGGAGCCTTCCCAGTTTCGCGGGTCCGCGCCTTCCGGCACAGTCGTGCGCCATGCAAGTGACTTCCCTAATCTCTACCTACTCTGCCGACCCTGGCCATCTGACCAGTCCACCCGTGCCAGGCAGCACATTCAATGGCCATGCAGGCCTGCCGCAGGACGAGGCTGATCTCCTTCCGGACGGCGGCTCAGGCGGCTATGCCCCATCCGACCCTCAGCACAGTCACTCCGACCCGGATCCTGCCAGCGTTTCTATATTCCAGCCCATCGGCTACAAGCCTGGCGACACTCTGACCCAGATGGTCCAGGCGCAGACCAAGCCGCCGCTGTTCGGAAACAGCCTGTCCGTGGATGTTGTCAAAGGGGGGGGCAGCGGAGCGCTGGGTAGCGAGCTTCGAGGCATGCAACGGTCAGGCCAGTGGGACGGTGTAGCAGTCGGCCCTGCAGCCCAAAACGCGCTAGGCGAAAAGCCCACCAGCAGGTGGTTGATGCACCTCGGTCTCAGCGATTGGGGGACCATACAAGCTCCAGGCCAAAGGCTACGGTCCATGCCAGCGGGGGCGAAAAGTGATGGCGTGCAAACTTACACTGGCCGACGGCCTGAAGTACCTCCAGGCCATCGAGCGCTGAATGCGGGTGACTTCGTGCTCCCGGGACATAACCGCGAAGACTTGTGGATCGCGCAGCGCGGGGCATTGGATGCGTTTGGCAGTACGTTCGATGACGGCTTTGCGGACAGCATGCGGATGTTGGGGTTGCATGCGGTTTGGGGCGGTGAGCAGCGGCTGCAGGGAGCTTTCCCGCATCGGCTCCATGGCAGCGCCAGCATTCAAACGGAGTATGCAAGAGGGTTGCATCTCGAAGCCCTGGGAGTGCGTTTGCAGACGATGGCTTTTGTGGATCCGATGGGCGGTGTGTGGGGCAGCATGCGCGACACCGAAGTCACGGATGCCTTTGGGCATCATCTTTTGCCAGCACAAGTTACGCCAAACAAATTCGAGGGGTATGACTTGGGAACTGGCGAGGGTATGAAGAACTTCTTGGTCGACGTCTCGCTCGCGAGGTCGCTCAACATGCCGTTGCCACCGGACATGGTGGCGACGGCGCAGATGATTGCATCGACCTATTTCGGCGAGAGCGGCTCGATGAGTCAAACAACGCGAAACATCCTGCGCGCCAACGACCAGATTCTGTCGGACCGCTTTTTGGTGAATGCCGGAAAAATGGTTATTTCCCAGGCTTTGAATGAAAGGTTTGGCACCCATGTTGACTTCTCGGCAGTCTCAAAATTCGAGGGTGGTCAGATGCTCAAGGGCTATGTCCCCATGAAAGATGGTGAGGTTTTGGGGCGGAGCGGTGTCACGATTGCCACGGGCTATGACATTGGCCAGATGAGCGAGACGCAATTGGAGGAACTGGGCTTCGCAAAAGAGTTGGAGGACAAGCTCCGGCCATACACGAACTTGACCAAGGCAGACGCGGTTGAATTCCTGCGCCAGAACCCTCTCACCATCGACCGGGCAGATGCGATGCAGATCGACTTCGCTGTGAAGGCGCAGCATCTTGGCGCAGCGATCCAGGCGTGGAACGGCTCCGATCCGACGCAAAAATTTGCCGATCTCACGCGGGCCCAGCAAACGGTTCTCTTTTCAAGGACATTCCACCAAGGCTTGGGAATGCCCCAGACGGCAGTGGCCCAGGACTTTTATGGCGCAGCCCTGAGAGGGCGCTGGGTAGAGGCTGAGACTGCTCTGCGTGCATATGATGTGAGCGCAAACTGGTACAAGAACCGAGTAGGTTTAGAGGCAGACCTGCTGCTAAAGGAACGGAGCAAATGAGCATCGTTGGGGGCCTACGAGGCGGGTTGTTTGTCTTCCTGGTGCTTGCTGCTGGGAGTGGATCTGCCGCGACGCGGTGCGACAAGATAGAGCAGGTCGATGCGCTGAACGAATGCCTGGGTGGCGAGCTGAGCGCAGCAGATAGAGCGCTGAACTCTGCGTACGCACAGCTGCAGCGAAAGCTTGCGCCTGAGAGGCAGGAATTGCTCAAGAAGGCTGAGAATTCGTGGATTGCTAACCGCGACAACGATTGTGACTTTGAAGCTTCCGCTGCTATGGGAGGCACCGCATATCAGTCACTCTATCTGTCGTGTCAGATTGATGCCACCCAGCGACGCCTTCGCCTTTTGCAGGACTGGCGCAAACGCGCTTTGTGAGCTGCCCATGAAAGGTTGTGTATTGGAGGCCAACCCTGGGTTCGTTGGTTTTCCGTAGCGATGGGCATCCAAGGGCAAATTCACAAGCGTTTGGCGAGACTGACAAGGTCCAGGCTTCTGAATCCCCGCTGTTCATAGAAGTTGGCTGCAGGTGCCGTTCGACCCGTTTGCAGGTTGATGCTGTCAAAGCCTTGCTGACGCAAAGAGTTTTCTAGCGCATTCATAAGGCTGGTCCCCACACCTTGGCGTTGAAAGGACGGCTCCGTGCACATCTCCTTGAGGTAAAAGGTCCAGCCATCTGCCCACCTTTCACCCCAGCCCAATGCCAAACCAACCGCGCGACTGTCGTGAAGCAAACCAACGCCCAGGAAAGTGGGAAAGGATGCAAAGAGTTGCAGGCGCTCGGAGGCCGCTTCGCTGGACCAGCCGTCGTTCCACGGGGGCGCATTAAAAGCGGATCGAAACAAGTCCACAAAGCCAGCGATGTTCGTGGGGTCCAGGCGGACGATTTCTTTCATGCCGTTATCCGTAGCTTCGGTAGTGCATGTGTCGAGGCCGCCAAGTGCGTTGGTGCCTGTTGCGCGTCGTTGGATGGCGGGAATCGAACCCCCTCGGTCCCATCCACCCACGGTGGCAGTTTGTGCATCACACTGGCCCAAAGATCGCTGTCCTGCCACTTGTCCAGCCAAGCCCGCAGTTGGGGCCAGGGCTGCGCCGCCCACCACGCCGGATCAATGCCTGCAAATTGCCGCACGAACGGGGCAATCGCCATATCGGCCAGAGCAGGGTGGGTACCGAACAGGTGTGGCTGGCCTGGAGATAGACGAGTCGCCAGTGTGCCGAGCCAAGCCACTGCCCTGGCCCGCTCAGCGTCGATATGGGCATCGGGGTAGCGGCTGGGGTACTTGCAGCGGTCCAGCGCTTGCTTGAACGGGCCGTCGCACTCCGCAATGAGCACCACCATGTCTTGCACCGTGCCCTGGCTTGGCGTGAGCCATCCTTCGGGGTCGTGCAGGGCCAGGGCCCAGAGCATGATGTCCAAACTTTGCTCCACCACCTGACCGCTGGGTAGCACGAGCACGGGCACGGTGCCTTTGGGGGATGCTTGCAAGAGAGCCTGGGGCTTGCTCTTGAGGACCACCTCGCGCAGTTCGCACGCTTGTCCGCTCACGGCCAGGGCCAGCCGGGCGCGCATGGCGTAGGGGCAGCGGCGAAAGGAGTAGAGAACGGGCAGGGCGGTCATGCAGCGTCTTCCGTGCCGACTGCGTCGTCTTTGCCTTCTTTGGCTTCTTGCGTGCTGGGCCGTGCAGAGCTGCCGGGCTGGCGTGCGCCGATGTGTTCCTGGCCGCGTTGGGCTGCTAGCTGCATTTGCCGCTCGCGCTCGGCCAGGGCGCGCTCTTGCTCGGGCGTGCGGGTGCCGTGGCAATAGGGGCAACTCACGCCCTGCACATAGTGGGGGTGCGCCAGCTCGGCCTCGCCCAGCGGCATGCGGCACGAGCGGCACAGCTGGTGCGGGCCGCGCACCAGGCCGTGGCCTACGGAGACCCGCTCGTCAAACACAAAGCAGTCGCCCTGCCAGCGGGTGGCTTCCTCGGGCACGGTCTCCAGGTATTTGAGGATGCCGCCTTCGAGGTGATAGACCTCATCAAAGCCTTGAGACTTGAGGAAGGCGGTGGATTTTTCGCAGCGGATGCCGCCAGTGCAAAACATGGCCACCTTGGGGTGGCCCGCCAGCACGCCGCCGGGCTGGGACTGTTGCGCGACCCAGGCCGGGAACTCGGAAAAGCTTTGGGTGCGGGGGTTGATGGCGCGCTCGAAGGTACCGATGCCCACCTCGTAGTCGTTGCGCGTGTCGATGACCACCACGCTGGGGTCGTCGATGAGGGCGTTCCAGTCGCTGGGCTTGACATAGGTGCCCGCGTTGCGCGCAGGGTTGAGGCCCGGCACGCCCAGCGTGACGATTTCTTTTTTGAGCCGCACGCGCATGCGGTAGAACGGCATAGCGCTGGCGGGCGCTTCTTTGTGCTGCAGGGCGGCAAAGCGGGTGTCGCTGCGCAGCCAGGCCAGCACCGTGTGCACACCGGCGGGCGTGCCTGCGATGGTGCCGTTGATGCCTTCGTGCGCCAGCAGCAGCATGCCGCGCACGCCGTGGGTCTCGCACAGGCTTTGCAGGGGCGCTTGCAGCGCGGCAAAGTCCGGCAGATCGACGAACTGGTAGAGGGCGGCGGTGATGAAGGGGGGCGCGACCGGGTTCACGGGGTGAGCAAAAATGATGCGGGAAGGGGGCAGTGTGGCGCCCAAAAGGGCGGGCAGGCCGATGATAGCGGCCACCTTTCGATACGATGGCGGGCTACCAACGCAGCCGCCAGGTGAGTCGCATGAGCAAGGAATCCACTATCCATCTTTTCCGCCGGCTGGAGCAGCTCAATGGTATCGGTGCCGCACTCTCGCGCGAGCGGGACATCGAGCGGCTGCTGGAGAACATTCTGGAAGCGGCCAAGACCATCACCGGGGCGGATGGAGGCACGCTCTACAGCGTGACGGAGGACCAGGCCGCCCTCAAGTTCGAGATCTTGCGCACGGATTCACTGGGCATCAGCCTGGGGGGCACCACGGGCAAGCCCATTGACCTGCCGCTGCTGCCCCTGCGCACCGCCGATGGTGCTCCCAATGACTCTCTGGTGGCGGCGCACTCGGCCATCCACGACCGCACGGTGAACATTGCCGATGCGTACAGCGCCGAGGGGTTTGATTTTTCAGGCACTCGCGCCTTTGATGCGCGCACCGGGTATCGGTCACAGTCGTTCCTGACGGTGCCGATGAAGAACCACGAGCATGAGCTGATTGGCGTGCTGCAGCTCATCAATGCGCGGGATCCGGAGACGGGGGAGGTGATTGCGTTCTCGCAGGCCGACCAGAGCCTGGCCGAGTCGCTGGCCTCGCAGGCCGCTATTGCGCTCACCAACCGGCTGCTGGTCACTCAGCTCGAGCGCCTGTTTGAGTCGTTTGTGAACCTCATCAACCTGGCCATTGATGAAAAGTCGCCCTACACCGGCGGCCACTGCCAGCGCGTGCCCGCCTTGACCATGATGCTGGCCGAAGCCGCCCACGCGGTGCAAGACGGGCCGCTGGCCCACTTTGCCATGACCGACCGCGATCGTTACGAGCTGAAGATGGCCGGTTTGCTGCACGATTGCGGCAAGATCACCACCCCTGTGCATGTGGTGGATAAAGCCACCAAGCTGCACACGCTGTACGACCGCATCGGGCTGGTGGACACGCGCGTTGAAGTGCTCAAGCGCGATGCCGAGCTGGCCGCCCTGCGCCGCCAGTTGGCCCAGCGCCCGGTGGCCGATGCAGCGGCCGAGGCCCAGGTGCAACAGGCCTTGCAGCAAGAACTGGCCGCGCTGGATGCCGACCGTGACTTTTTGCGCAAGGCCAATATCGGAGGCGAGGCGATGTCCGCCGCCGACCAGCAGCGCGTGCGCGATATTGGCGCTCAGCGCGAGTGGCGCAACCCGCAGGGCATTCAGACCAGCTTCTTGACGGCCGAGGAGGTCGGGAACCTCACCATCCGCTCGGGCACGCTGACACAGGCCGAGCGCGACATCATCAACCACCACATCGTGGCCACCAACAAGATGCTGGAGACGCTGCCCTGGCCGCGCCACCTCAAGAACGTGCCCGAATACGCGGGCGGCCACCATGAACGCATGGACGGGCGCGGCTACCCCAAGGGCCTGACGCGCGAGCAGATGTCCGTGCAGGCCCGCATTATGGGCATCGCCGATGTGTTTGAGGCGCTCACAGCGGCCGATCGCCCGTACAAGCGCGGCATGACGGTATTGCAGGCCGTGTCCATCATGGAGCGCATGTGCGAGAACGGGCACATCGACCCCGATCTGTTTGCGGTGTTTATCAGGCAGGGTGTGCATGTACGCTATGCACGCCAGTTCCTCGATCCCCTGCAATGTGATTTGTGACTGCTATAAAAAATATAGCTGATTGCGCTCTATTTCAGTGCGATGATGGCTCTTTTGATGCAGCAGTAGGCACCCGGTCTTCCAAGGAGGGGGCGGGCAGGTGCTCGGGCCGCCGCAGATCGTACGCGCGGGCAAAAGTGTTGACTGCGCGGTCTGCGCAGGCCTGGATCTCGGCATGGGGCATCGGGGGCAGGTTGCGGTAGTACCACCGCGGCAGCAGCTCTGTCTGTAGCAGCGAGAAAAACTGGCGCGCCGCCAGGTAGGGATCGTCATAGCGCATGACGCCTGCGTCCATGGCGCGGCTAAAAAAAGAGCCCAGGTCCTGTACGCCCTGTTGGGGGCCGGCATCGTAGAAGAGGGCGCCCATGTCCGAGCGGCCCGCCTCTGCCAGCACCATGCGCTGTATGGCAATCAGCTGATCACTGCACATGAATGCGGCTAGCGTTCGTGCGAACTCATCCAGCCGCCGACCCACCCCGGCGCTGACGTCCTGCTCCATCAGCATTGCATCGAACGCCGGCCGGACATGGCGCTGGCCCACTGCTATGGTCACTGCCTGGAACAACGCCTCTTTGGAGGGGAAGTAGCCATAGATCGTGGACTTGGAGCCGCCAATGCGGCGAACGATCTCGGTCATCGACGCTCGTTCAAAACCGAACTCCAGAAAGACCTGCGAGGCGATGTCCAAGATCGCCTCGCGGCGTGCCTCCGTACGAACTTTCATGCCGTGCTCCTCCATTTTTCTGTAAATCCACTCATAACTGTACCAGTGAGTCCATTTTTGCTTGACAAGTCGATTGTGTCAAATTGATAATCATCAATACCGTACCGTTCGGTACAGTTAAATCGTGTTTTCACTTTGTCAGGTCGGGCGTGCCAAAGCGCCTGGGCCGAGGAGCTTTGTTCATGCGCTTGCATCCTGCTATTCAACGACCCGTGGCCGTGTTGGCCACCGTTTCAGCCCTGGCACTGGCCGCCTGCGGCGAAGCGCCCCAGCCCCCGGCCATGGGCGGTGGGGGTGTGCCCCAGGTCAGCGTCATCACTGTGCAGCCCCAGCGCCTGCCGTTGACCACCGAGCTGCCCGGCCGTGTGGCCCCCGCCCTGATTGCCGAGGTGCGGCCCCAGATCACCGGGCTGGTGCTGCAGCGTCGATTCAAGGAAGGCAGTGATGTGAAGGCGGGCGATGTGCTCTACCAGATCGACCCCGCCATTTACCGCGCCAATGTGGACAGCGCCCAGGCCACCCTGGCCAAGGCCGAGGCCAATCTGGTCACGGTGCGCCTGAAGGCTGGGCGCTTCAAGGAGTTGTCCGCCATCAAGGCCGTGAGCCAGCAGGACGCGGACGACGCCGCCGCGTCGCTGCTGCAGGCCGAGGCCGAGGTCAGCTCTGCCCGCGCTGCGCTGCAAACCCAGCGCATCAACCTGGACTACACCCGCATCACCTCGCCCATCAGCGGGCGCATCGGGCGCTCCAGCGTCACCCCTGGCGCGCTGGTCACGGCCAACCAGGCCGGTGCCATGGCCACAGTGCAGAAGCTGGACCCGATCTATGTGGATGTGACGCAATCCACCAGCACACTGCTTGCGCTCAAGCGCTCAATGGACGCAGGCACGCTCAAAACCGGTACGGCCAAGGTGCGCCTGGTGCTGGAAGATGGCAGCGTGTATGCCCAGGTCGGCAAGCTGCAGTTCTCGGACGTGACGGTGGACCAAAGCACGGGCGCAGTGACGCTGCGCGCCGAATTTCCGAACCCCCGCGCTGACCTGTTGCCCGGTATGTATGCCCGCGCCGTGCTGGAAGAGGGCGTGCTGGAGCAAGCCCTGCTGGTGCCCCAGCCCGCTGTGGGCCGTGATACCACCGGCAAGCCCTATGCCTTTGTGGTGGATGGCGACGGCAAGCTGCAGCAGCGCAGCCTGACCACCGAGCGTGCCGTGGGTGACCAGTGGCTGGTGACCGAAGGCCTCAAGGCCGGTGACGTGGTGGTAGTGGAAGGCCAGCAAAAGGCCCGCCCTGGCCAGCCCGTGCAGATCCAGCCCTTTGCCCGGGCCGCCGCGGGTGTTCCGCAGGCAGCTGCCGTGCGCAAGCTGGCCGCAGCGAGTGAAGCGGGACCCTCGGGCCCCGGCACCGCCATCGCCAAGTCCACCCACTAAGCCCAGCAGCGAGACATTCCCATGGCCCGTTACTTCATTGACCGCCCCATCTTTGCATGGGTGCTTGCCATCATCACGATGTTGGCAGGGGTGATGGCAGTGCTGACACTGCCCATCGCCCAATACCCCACCATTGCGCCGCCCGCCATCGCGATTGCGGCCACGTATCCCGGTGCATCGTCCAAAACGCTGGAAGACACCGTCACCCAGGTCATCGAGCAGAAGATGAAGGGGCTCGACAAGCTCTCTTACATCGCATCGACCAGCGAGTCTTCGGGCAACGTGACCATCACGCTGACCTTTGAGAACGGCACCGACCCCGACACCGCCCAGGTGCAGGTGCAAAACAAGCTGGCCCTGGCCACGCCACTGCTGCCGCAAGAGGTGCAGCAGCAGGGCGTGCGCGTGACCAAGTCCGCCAACAACTTCCTGAACGTGCTCGCCTTCGTGTCGGAAGACGGCAAGCTCAATGGCTCAGACCTGTCCGACTACGTGGCGGCCAACGTGCAAGACCCGATCAGCCGGGTCGAAGGCGTGGGCGACACCACGCTGTTTGGCTCGCAATATGCGATGCGCATCTGGCTGGACCCGAGCAAGCTCAACAGCTTCAACCTCACGCCGCTGGACGTGAAGACCGCCATCCAGGCGCAAAACGCGCAGGTGTCTGCCGGGCAGCTCGGCGGCCTGCCATCCACGGGCAACCAGCAGCTCAACGCCACCATCACCGCGCAAACGCGCATGAAGACGGCCGACGAGTTTGCAGGCATCTTGCTGCGCACCCAGGCCAACGGCGCCGCCGTGCGCCTGAGCGATGTGGCGCGCATTGAGCTGGGTGGCGAGAGCTATGCCACCGTGGCCCGTTTCAACGGCATGCCTGCGGCAGGCCTGGCCATCAAGCTGGCCACCGGCGCCAATGCGCTCAACACCGTGAAGGCAGTGGACGCCAAGTTGGCCGAGCTGAGCAAGTTCTTCCCCCAGGGCATGAAGGTCATCAAGCCCTATGACACCACGCCGTTTGTGCGCATCTCCATCCAGGAAGTGGTCAAGACCCTGGTCGAGGCCGTGGTGCTGGTGTTTGTGGTGATGTACCTGTTCTTGCAGAACTTCCGCGCCACGCTCATCCCCACCATTGCGGTGCCGGTGGTGCTGCTGGGCACGTTTGGCGTGCTGGCGGCGTTTGGGTATTCGCTCAACACGCTGACCATGCTGGCCATGGTGCTGGCCATTGGCCTGCTGGTGGACGATGCCATTGTGGTGGTTGAAAACGTGGAGCGGGTGATGAGCGAGGAGGGCTTGTCGCCGCTGGAAGCCACGCGCAAGTCCATGGGCCAGATCACTGGCGCGCTGGTGGGCGTGGCCCTGGTGCTGGCGGCGGTGTTTGTGCCGATGGCCTTCTTTGGGGGCTCCACGGGCGTCATCTACCGCCAGTTCACCGTCACCATTGTGTCGGCCATGACGCTGTCGGTGCTGGTGGCCATGATCCTCACACCCGCCTTGTGCGCCACGTTGCTCAAGCCTGTTCCCAAGGGGCATGGCCTGGCCACCAAAGGATTTTTTGGTGCCTTCAACCGCGCCTTTGACCGCAGCAACCGCGGCTACCAAAGTGTGGTGCAGCGCATGCTTAAGCGCGGTGGCCGCTGGATGGTGGGCTACGCCCTTTTGGTGGTGGTCGTAGGCTTTGTGTTCACCAAGATTCCTGCAGGCTTCTTGCCCGAGGAAGACCAAGGCACGCTGTTTGCCATCGTGCAGTTGCCGCCAGGCGCCACGCAAAGCAATACCGAAAAGGTGCTGGACCAGGTGCAGCACCACTTTCTGGAAGAGCAAAAAGACGCGGTGGATGCCATCTTCACCGTGGCAGGCTTCAGCTTTGCGGGCAGCGGGCAGAACGCGGGCTTTGCCTTCGTCAAGCTCAAACCTTGGGATGAACGCACTGGGCCGGGCCTCAAGGCCCAGGCTGTGGCCAACAAGGCGATGGGCGCGCTGTCGCAGATCCGCAATGCTTCCGTGTTCACTTTTGCGCCACCTGCGGTGTCTGAACTGGGCAACGCCAGCGGGTTTGACCTGATGCTGCAAGACCGCGCCAACCTGGGCCACGACGCCCTGATGGCCGCGCGCAACCAGCTGCTGGGCGCGCTGATGAAGGAAAAGGGCCTGGTGGCCGTGCGCCCCAACGGCATGGAAGACGCGCCCGAGTTCCGCGTGGACATCGACGAGCATAAGGCGGGTGCGCTGGGCCTGTCCATGGCCGACATCAACAACACCTTCTCGGTGGCCTGGGGTAGCAGCTATGTCAACGACTTCCTGGACAAGGGCCGGGTGAAAAAGGTCTTCTTGCAGGCCGATGCACCGCACCGCATGGTGCCCGAGGACATCGACAAATGGTTCGTGCGCAATAGCAGCGGCACCATGGTTCCGTTCAGCGCGTTCTCCACTTCGGGCTGGATCACAGGTTCGCCCCGTCTGGAGCGCTACAACGGCGTGCCCTCTGTGCAGATCATGGGCATGGCCCTGCCGGGTGCGATGTCCAGCGGTCAGGCGCTGGATCTGGTGGAGCGCCATGCGGCCGAGTTGCCTGCGGGCATTGGCTTTGAGTGGACTGGCGTGTCGCGCCAGGAGCGCGAGGCGGGTGGCCAGGCCATGTTGTTGTATGCCGTGTCCATCCTGGTGGTGTTCCTGTGCCTGGCCGCGCTGTATGAGAGCTGGTCGATTCCGTTCTCAGTGCTGCTGGTGGTGCCGCTGGGGGTGCTGGGCACGCTGGCGGGTGCTGTGCTGACGTGGAAGATGAACGATGTGTACTTCCAGGTCGGGCTGCTGACCACCGTGGGTTTGGCGTCCAAAAACGCCATCCTGATCGTGGAATTTGCCAAGGAACTGTATGCGCAGGGTCACTCGCTGGTGGATTCCGCCATCACGGCGGCACGCATGCGGCTGCGGCCTATCTTGATGACGTCCTTGGCGTTCATTCTGGGCGTGCTGCCCCTGATGCTGAGCAAGGGCGCGGGCGCCGGTGCGCAAAACGCGTTGGGCACAGCTGTGGTGGGCGGCATGGTGTCCGGCACGGTGCTGGCCATCTTCTTCGTGCCGCTGTTCTTCGTCATCGTGCAAAAGCTGTTTGGGCGGCAAAAGCCCGCTGCTGGTGCAGACGTGCACGCTGCAACCCCTGTTTTGTCGGAGGGCCATTGAAATGCCTCGTCCTTTGAACCTGTCTTTACTCGCCGTTGCCTTGGTGCTGGCTGGCTGTGCCAATCTCGCCCCCACGTACGAACGCCCCGCAGCCCCCGTGCCAGCGGCGTACCCCGCGGGCACCGATGGTGGGGTGGCGACCGGAACGTCCGCAGCCGACACTGACTGGCGCACTTTCTTTGCCGACGCCAAGCTGCGCAGCCTGATCGAGCTGGCCCTGGCGAACAACCGCGACCTGCGTGTGGCCGTGCTCAACATCGAGCAGGCCCGCGCCCAATACCGCGTGCAAGATGCGCAAACCCTGCCCACGGTGAATGCCACGGGCAGCGGCACGGCAGCGCGCACGCCGGCCAGCCTGTCGGGCGCAGGCACGGCCATCACCAGCCACCAGTACAGCGCCAACCTGGGCGTGAGTGCCTATGAGCTGGACCTGTTTGGCCGCGTGCGCAACCTCAGCAGCCAGGCGCTGGAGCAGTTTCTGGCCACCGAGCAGGCCCGCCGCACTACGCAGATCAGCCTGGTGGCCGAGGTGACCACGGCGTACCTGAGCTGGGCGGCCGACCTGGAGCGCCTGGCTTTGGCGCAAGAGACCCTGCGCAGCCAAAGCGAGTCGTACCGCCTCACCCAGACGCGGTTTGAGCTGGGCACCGCCTCGGCCCTGACGCTGCGCCAGCTGCAAACCAGTGTGGAAAGTGCCCGCGTGGACGTGGCCCGCTACACCGGCCAGGTGGCGCAAGACCGCAACGCCCTGGCGCTGCTGCTGGGCACGCCCGTGCCCGAGGCTCTGGCGCCCGAGGTGCTGGCCGACACGCTGAACGCCTTGCCCGCGCTGCCTGCGGGGGTGCCGTCTGACCTGCTGTTGCGCAGGCCCGATCTGCTGCAGTCCGAGCACCAGCTCAAGGCCGCCACCGCCAACATTGGCGTGGCGCGGGCGGCGTTTTATCCGCGCATCAGCCTGACGGCCACGGCGGGCAGCAGCAGTGCGGATTTGTCGGGCCTGTTCAAGGCAGGCTCGGGCAGCTGGAGCTTCATCCCGCAAATCAGCCTGCCTATTTTTGATGGCGGTGCCAACCAGGCCAACCTGGACAGCGCCAAGGCTGCCCAGGGCATTGCGCTGGCGCAGTACGAAAAAGCCATCCAGACCGCCTTCCGCGAAGTGGCCGATGCGCTGGCCCAGCGCAGCGCCGTGGGCGACCAGTTGCAGGCGCAAAACGCGCTGGTGCAGGCCAGTGGCGAGGTGCTACACATGTCGCAAGCCCGGTTTGACCGGGGCGTGGACAGCTACCTGGATGTGCTGGACGCCCAGCGCTCGTGGTACGGCGCGCGCCAGACCCTCATCGGCACGCGGCTGGCCCAGCTGACCAATGGCGTCACGCTGTACAAGGCGCTGGGTGGCGGTTGGTCGGGCAGTGCGTCCAGCCTGTAGCGCGCGCACCCGTGGCCCGCAGAACGCAGGAACAGGCGCAGGCCACCCGCCAGGGCATTCTGGACGCTGCAGTCCAGGTGTTTCTGGAGCGCGGTTTTCAACGCAGCTCCATGCAGCATGTGGCCGACCGCGCAGGTGTGACGCGCGGCGCTGTCTACTGGCACTTTCGGGACCAGACGGATGTGCTGGATGCCTTGCTGGACCAGACCCCGCTGCCCTGGCAGGTGCTCACGCCATTGCCCGAACCCTTGGCTGCCGATGCACCGGCAGCCTGGAGGCGTGATGCCCTGACAAAAATGGCGGTGGCGCCACTGCATTGGCTGGAGGGCTCAGAGCCCGTGCAGCGTGTGCTGCGCATAGTTGCGCCGTTGGACGCATTGGGCAGCTCCACGCGGCTGGGCGTGCGGCTGGCAGGTGTTCGGTATGCAGGGCTGCAGCGCCTGCAGATCGCGCTGCGGCAAGCGGCCGCCAGCCATCCACCGAGCCCCCGTGCTGCAGATGTTCCCGTGGCCGCATGGGGTGTTTTCGCCGTGGTGGACGGGCTCATGCACCAGTGGTTGAAGCAGCCCTCCGCATTCGGGCTGACGGCGGTGGGCACGCTGGTCGTGCAGTCGCTGCTTGCCGGGCTGCTGGAGCTTTGACTGCTGTAGTTTTGCTATTAAATTAGTAGCTATTGGCGCTTGTCTATCAGGCGCTAGGGCCTATTTTTCTCATAAGTTTCGCGCTGGGAACGGCATCGGCACGGTGGCCGAGGCAGCTGGGCGCTGGGTGGCCTGCGCTTGTGCCTGCGCCAGCAGCCACTGCCCGAAGGCCTGCATGGCGGCCGACGGGCTGCGTGACTGCAGGTGCGTGAGCCAGTAGGCGCCGCGATCGAGTTCCAGCGCAAAGGGCTGGACCAGCCGCCCTTGCTGGAGTTCGCGCGTGAACATCTTCACTGGCAGCAGCGCCATGCCAGCACCCTGCGCCGCTGCTTCCGCCAGCGTAAGGGAGGAGTCGAACACCGCGCCGCGCACGATGGGGCTGGGCGCGCCTGCAGCCTCGAACCATGCTGCCCATTCGTCGGTGCGGTAGCTGCGCAGCAGCGGTTGCCGCGCCAGGTCGGCGGCGGTGCGCAGGCCCTGGGCCAGGGCCGGGGCGCACATGACGGACATGGGGGCCTCCATGATGCGTTCGGCGTGGGTACCGTGCCAGGCGCCGTCGCCAAAGCGGATCGCATAGTCGAGCCCTTCACCCGCCATGTCCACCCGGTTGTTGTGGGTCAGCAGGCGCAGGTCTACAAACGGGCAGGCCTGCTGAAAGTCGCGCAGCCGGGGCAGCAGCCAGCCCACGGCAAAGGTGCCCACCGCACCCACCGTGAGCACCTCGCGCGGGCGGGTGTCGCCCAGCTTTTCCAGGGCGCGTTGCAGGTTGCCGAATGATTCGACCACCACCGGCAGCAGTGCCTGCCCTTCGTCCGTCAGCGCCAGGCCACGCGGCAGGCGGCGAAACAACGGTTTGCCCAGGCGGTCTTCGAGCTTGCGGATGTGTTGGCTCACGGCTGTCTGGGTCACGTGCAACTCTTGGGCCGCCCGTGTGAGGTTCAGGTGGCGTGCTGAGGATTCGAACGCGCGCAGGGCATTGAGCGGCAGATGCATAAGTTTTTCTGGGGTTTGGTGGCACTTATTGTCGATGGTGTCTGGGGATAAATCTCTTTATCGTTCGGACCCTGCTTCCAAACATTCTTCAATTTCCTATGCAAAGACGACAGTTTTCCTTGGGTTTAATGGCCGCCACAGCCCTGCCGCTCGGGGGGTGTGCGGCTGCCAGCAAAGCAGCGAACCGCGACAAGACCACCCGCGAATGGAACGAGACCCTCGCTGGCATCGAACGCACTGCCCAGGGCCGCCTGGGCGTGGCCATGCTGGACACCGGCTCAGGTCTGGCGCTGGGCTGGCGCCAGGACGAGCGTTTTGCCATGGCCAGCACCTTCAAGGCCGTGTTGGCCGGCTGGATGCTGGCGCTGGTAGACCAGGGCAAGGAGCGGCTGGATGCCCGCGTGCACTACGCGGCGGCCGACGTGGTGGCGTATTCGCCCGTCAGCGGCTCCCGCGCGGGCGATGGCGGCGGCCTGACGGTGGGCGAGTTGTGCGCTGCCACCGTGAGCCTGAGCGACAACACCGCCGCCAATGTGCTGCTGGCACGCCATGGTGGCCCGGCAGGGTTCACGGCCTTTGTGCGGTTGTTGGGCGATGGCATCACCCGGCTGGATCGCACCGAGCCCACGCTGAACGAAGCCAAGGTGGGCGACCCGCGCGACACGACCACGCCGCTGGCCATGCTGCAGACCCTGCAAAAGCTGGTGTTGGGCGACGCTCTCAGCCCCACATCCCGCGCCTGGTTGCTGCGCTGGCTGGTAGAGACGAGCACGGGCGACAAGCGCCTGCGCGCGGGCGTGCCGGGCTGGAGGGTAGGCGACAAGACGGGTACGGCGGGCGACAGCGGCACGGCTAACGACATCGGGGTGATGTGGCCCCCGGGCGGCGGCGCGCCGGTGCTGGTGACCTGCTACCTCACGCGGTCTGCGGCGGCGCCAGAGCAGCGGGACGCGGCCATTGCGCAGGTGGCGCGGGCGGTGGTGGTGGCGCGCGAGGGTTTCAGAGCTTCTTGACCAGCACCTGGCTACGCCGGTCCCAGTTGTACTTGCGCTTGCGCGCATCGGGCAGCCAGTCCGGGTCCACGGGCGAGAAGCCACGCTTGATGAACCAGTGCATGGTGCGCGTGGTCAGCACGAAGATGCTGTCCAGCCCCAAGAGGCGCGCACGCTGCTCGATGCGCTTGAGCAGCTTTTCGCCGTCGCCTGTGCCCTGGCTTTGGGGTGAAACGGTCACGGCGGCCATCTCGGCCGTTTTGGCTTCGGGGTAGGGGTAGAGCGCCGCACAGCCAAAGATCACGCCGTCGTGCTCAATGACGGTGTAGGTGGCAATGTCGCGTTCGATCTCGGTGCGGTCGCGCTTGACCAGCGTGCCGTCCTTTTCAAACGGCTCGATCAGCTGCAGGATGCCGCCCACATCGTCAATCGTGGCCTCGCGCAGCTCTTCGAGCTTTTCGTCGATGACCATGGTGCCGATGCCGTCGTGCACATACACCTCCAGCAGCAGCGATCCGTCTACGGCAAACGGCAGGATGTGGCTGCGCTCAACGCCGGCCTTGCAGGCCTTCACGCAGTGCTGCAGATAGAAACCCGTGTCAGTGGGCTGCTGCGCAGGCGGTAGCTCGGCCAGCAGCGCCTGTGCGGCGGCCAGGGGCAGTTCGGTATCAATGGGGTTGTCGTCGCTCTCGGGCTCCGAGGGCGACATGCGGATGCCCTGCACTTCGGTCAGGAAGATGAGCTTGTCGGCGCGCAGCTCGATGGCCACGCTGGTGGCCACTTCTTCCATGCTCAGGTTGAAGGCCTCGCCCGTGGGCGAGAAGCCAAATGGCGACAGCAGCACCAGCGCGCCCATGTCCAGCGTTTGCCGGATGCCTGCCACATCCACCTTGCGCACTAGGCCCGAGTGCTGAAAATCGACGCCATCCACAATCCCCACGGGCCGCGCCGTGAGGAAGTTGCCCGAGATGACCCGCACCGTGGCGCCCGCCATGGGGGTGTTGGGCAGGCCCTGGCTGAATGCGGCCTCAATCTCATAACGCAGCTGGCCTGCAGCCTCCTGCGCGCAATCGAGCGCCACCGAGTCGGTGATGCGGATGCCGTGCGAATACTTGGCCGCATGGCCCTTGGCGGCGAGCTGTTCATTCACCTGCGGGCGAAAGCCGTGCACCAGCACGATCTTCACGCCCATGGCCTGGATCAGTGCCAAGTCCTGCGCAATGTTGTGCAGCTTGCCCGCCGCAATCGCTTCGCCCGTGAGCCCGATCACAAAGGTCTGGTTGCGGAACTTGTGGATGTAAGGCGCCACCGAGCGGAACCAGGGTACGAAGGTGAAGTTAAAGACGGCGGACATGGGCGGTGGAGAGCGGTGGGTGGCCTTGGATCGAGGGAAAAACTGGCAATGAAAGGCAGCCGAGCAGGGCTGCCAAGTCGCGCATCATAAGCATGCAGGGCTTTCGCTGTCTGGTGCGGTTGCAGTCTGCCCCCCGGTTTGTTGCCGAAACGCCGCCAGCCGGGCCGCAAAGGGTTCCAGGATCAGGGCTTCATCAGGCCCCGAGTGGGCTGCCACCACAATGGCCACGCCACTCTGGGCCATCAGTGCCTGCATCGAGTGCTGGGCAATCATGCCGTGGTCCAGCAGCGCCTCCACCAGGCGGGTGAGGGCACCCCGGTGTTGTCGCAGCAGGGCGTTGGCGCGCTGGTGCCGGGACTGCAGCAGTTCCTCAATGGCGGCATTGCTGGGTTCCACGTCGGTATTGAGGTGTTTGTCCATCTCCATCGTCACGTCCGTGCGGGACAGCCGTGTGCCAAACCCATGGTGGCGGATGAACCGCGCCGCCTCGGCGGCAACCTGTTTGTAGTCCTGCTCGGCGCCGGTCGTGCAGCGTGGTTTCTGAATGGGTAGAAAGGTCCATGGTTTTCAATCCTTGTTGTTCGGTTCAGTCGCTCTCGGTGAAGCGGGATGCCTGGATCGCCTTGCGCAGGGCGACGTTGTCCG
The DNA here is from genome assembly GCA_964031875.1 of Acidovorax facilis. GTDB lineage: Bacteria > Pseudomonadota > Gammaproteobacteria > Burkholderiales > Burkholderiaceae_C > Acidovorax > Acidovorax facilis_A. The sequence continues at coordinate 26,997 of CAXIRU010000053.1, read as the reverse complement.
CACGGCGCTGGGCGCCACGGGTTCGGATGTGCTTGCCTGCCGCACTGGACAGGCTGCGTTGGGCTAGCGCGGCGGCCACAGGGTTTCGGGGCGGGCCCGAGGCTTCGAGCTTCAGCACCAGGGGCTGCTTCATGCGACGCAGCTTTTTGATTTCACCCTGGGCAAATGCCCGAGACAGTTTTTTGGCACTCATGTGCACTCCACAAACAAAAAACCCCGGCAATGGAGCCAGGGCTTGTGGAGCGCTGCAACAAATGAATGCAGGAGCGCGCTTGCCGTGGCTGGACTTGCTGTGAATGCACAGTCCAGCCGGGGCGGTGGACTGTGGTCAGGCGGGTGCGAACAAGGGAACAAACATGGTGGTGACCTCCAGTGCTTTCAGCGGCAGCCGTTGCGGCGGGCACAGACCTGAAAAGAAGCGCGAATTGTGGCGAGGCACCTGGGGCTTGGCAAGCCAAAGGCGCCGTTAGCGGCCGAATCTGTCGTGCAAAAAGAACAGTGCGGTGGGGTGTTTAAAAAACGCAGGCTTCAGGCTTGGCGCCGGTAGATCCAGCCCGCCGCATGCAGCCATTCTTCCTTGTCGCGCGTCTGAACCACCAGCTCCGCCAGATCACGCCCTGCGTTCAGAGGCACCTGCACGGTCATGCCGGCCCGGTCCGCCGACAGGGGCAGCAGGAACTGGCTTTCGTCCCAGAACAGGTAGCCAGGCAGCTCGGGCAGCTCCCGCAGTCGGGAGGCCCCCACGCCAATGGCCAGTGGAATAGAGGTGGGCGCTTCGTTGATCAGCATCCAGGTGCTGTCGAGCCGCGCCGTCCAGGGCTCGGCCAGGGGGGCGGGTGCGGGCGGCATGTGTTGACCGATGGGCGCCGTGAGCCAGTAGTGCCCTGCGGTGGCGGCCTCGCGCGCTAGCAGGTAGCGGCGGCCTTCAAACTGCTCCCAGCGGTAGTGGGTGCCAGGCTGCGCGTCGGACCACCACCAGCCATCGCTGCGCAATCGCAGCCCGGTGGCGAGGCTTTTCCAGTCTTGCAGTTTGGGGTTCCAGGACCACAGGTCCACCTGCTGGCGGTCGGGGGAGGCGGCCTTGATCGGTGCGGAATAGTTGCCATAGATGCCGAGCAAGGCGTCCACCGCGCTGGAAGATGTCGTGGCCATGGCGGGGGCGGCGGTCGATACCCGCGGCGGCAGGGTCCGCAGTTGTCCGGTCTCCTGCAGGGCGCGCAACGCGATGCCTTCGGCAATGGGGCCGGGCTTGAAACCGGCGGCGTTGCCGGTCAGCATCACGGCCATGCCGGCCTGGGGCAGCACGCAGAAGTCGCTGGAGCAAAACATGGTGCCGCCGCTCTTTTGCCAGGCGAGTACGCCTGCAGCATGGAGGCCGGGGTGCCGTGCGCTGTCCCAGCCCAGGCCAGATTGCCAGTCAGGCGTGAGGTTCGGGTGCATACCCTGGTTCTGGACCCTGCCCATCTCTGCCACACCGGCCTTCGACACGATGCGCTGGCCGTCGTGCTCGCCGCCCTGGATGAGCATGGCTGCCAGCTTCATCATGTCACCCGGTGTGGTGCACAGCCCGCCCGTGGCGTAGCCCATCACGAACTCCTGGCCTTGCGGCACACCGTGGATGCTGCCGGAGGCAAAGCTGCCCGGTGGCAACGGCTGCAGCGTGTAGCCTGACCGGGCCATCCCCAGCGGGTTGAGCAAGGCGGCCTGCACAAATGCCGGGTAGGTCTGCCCGGTGACGGCCAGCACGATGCGCTCGATCAGCGTGAACCCGTCGTTGCAATACACCGCCATGGTGCCGGGGGCGTGCTTGAGGTGCACGTTGGCCATGGCCACCTCCACCTCGGCGGCATAGCCGGGCAGCGGCGCAAACGCGAACATGTTGTGCAGGTAGGTGCCGGGTAACCCCGAGGCGTGGCTCAGCAGATGCCGGACCGTGATATCGCGGTAGCCGGGCGACAGCATCGAGAACTGTTGCAGGTAGTTCGCCACCGGCGCGTCCAGCTGCAACAGCCTGCGGTCGACCAGCACCATGATCGCCAGCGCTGCCAGTACCTTGCTGACGGAGCCGACGTTAAAGCGCGTGTCGGGTGTGGTGGTTGCTGCGGGGGCTGTGGGCGTTGTGGGCGTTGTGGCGCTGGCGTCCAGCGTCCCAAAGGCCTCTTGCCAGACGATATGGTCGTTGTGCAGCAGTGCCACGGAGGCAGCCCGCATCTTGCTGCTCTGCATGGCATCGCGAATTTCCTTGCGCCCCCAGGCAATGGTGGCTGCCAGGGTGGGGGATGCATTGCTGCTGCCTCCACAACCGGGCAGCAGCGATACCATGGCGCTGCTGCCCGCCCAGGTCAGCCAGCCTCGGCGTGATGCGGAAAAAAAAGGGGGGTGGTCAACAAGGCGCTCGGCGGATGGCTGTCGGGGCATTCGGTAATTATTCCTGGGGGCATGGGCCACGGAGGCATCGCCAGTCGAGGCGCGATTGTGGAAGCCCTGCGCCAGGGCTGGCAACCGCGCGCATGGCCCGTGTTGCACGCGGCCAACGCCCGGCTCGGATAATGCAGCCCTCCATGACCGAATCCGCGCCTTCCCATTCCTTGCCAGCCACCCCCAACCCCGCGCCCTTGCGCATCACCTTCCCCGAATCCTTGCCCGTTTCGGGCAAGCGCGAAGAGATCATGGAGGCCATCACCCAGCACCAGGTCATCATCGTGTGTGGTGAAACCGGCTCGGGCAAAACCACCCAGTTGCCCAAGATTGCGCTGGCGCTGGGCAGGGGCAAATGCAATGCCAAGCCGGGGCAGAAAGGCCAGCTCATCGGCCACACCCAGCCGCGCCGCATTGCCGCCAGCAGCGTGGCCAAGCGCATTGCCGAAGAGCTGAACACGCCGCTCGGTGACGTGGTGGGCTTCAAGGTGCGGTTCCAAGACCGCTTGAGCCGCGATGCCTCCGTCAAATTGATGACCGACGGTATCTTGCTGGCCGAGACGCAGACCGATCCGCTGCTCAAGGCGTACGACACCATCATCATCGACGAGGCGCACGAGCGCAGCCTGAACATCGACTTCCTGCTGGGCTACATCCGCCAGATCCTGCCGCGCAGGCCAGACCTCAAAGTCATCGTGACCTCGGCCACGATTGATGCGGACCGGTTTGCTAAGCACTTTGAAAGTGCCAAAGGTCCAGCGCCGGTCATCATGGTGTCGGGCCGCACCTTTCCGGTAGAGCAACGCTACCGCCCGTTTGAAGAAAGCCGCGACTACGGCCTGAACGAGGCCATTGCCGATGGCGTGGACGAGCTGTGGCAGGGCAATGCAGCGGGCGACATCCTCGTCTTCCTGCCCGGCGAGCGCGAAATCCGCGAGGCTGCCGATCACCTGCGCAAGCATCTGGCGCACCAGCCGGTAATGCGCAATGCCGAGGTGCTGCCGCTGTTTGCGCGCCTCAGTCAGGCCGAGCAAGACCGCATCTTTGATGGCCATACGGGCCGCCGCATTGTGCTGGCCACCAACGTGGCTGAGACCTCGCTCACCGTGCCGGGGGTGCGGTACGTGATTGACGCAGGCACGGCGCGCGTCAAGCGCTACAGTTTTAGAAGCAAGGTGGAGCAGCTGCTGGTCGAGCCCATCAGCCAAGCTGCGGCTAACCAGCGTGCTGGGCGCTGCGGGCGTGTGGCCAACGGCATCTGCATTCGGCTGTACGACGAGGCAGGCTTCAACAGCCGCCCGCGTTTTACCGACCCGGAAATCCTGCGGTCATCATTGGCAGGCGTCATCCTGCGCATGAAGTCGCTGCACCTGGGTGATGTGGTGCAGTTCCCGTTCATCGAGGCGCCCTCTGGCCGGGCCATTGCCGACGGTTACCAATTGCTGGCCGAACTGGGCGCAGTGGACGACGCCAACGAGCTCACGCCCATGGGCGTAGAGCTGTCGCGCCTGCCGCTGGACCCGCGCGTGGGCCGCATGATCATCGAGGCGCGGGACCGGAAGGCGCTGGACGAGGTGCTCATCATCGCCAGCGCCCTGAGCGTGCAGGACGTGCGCGACCGCCCCATGGAGGCGCAGCAGCAAGCCGACCAGGCACACGCCAAGTTCGACGACGATAAGAGCGAGTTCAGCGGCTATCTGAAGCTGTGGAAATGGATCAATGAGGCCCGTGGCGGGGCGCCCAGCCTGCCATCGGCCCGTGCCCAAAAGGCCATGGCCGCGCAGAAGGCGCCATCGCAGGCCTACCTGCCCGTGGCGCAGCGCGGCGGCGGGGGCGCCCCTGCGGCTGCACCCAGTGCACCCACTTCACCCGCAGCCGCCGCATTGGCACCGGCCGCCACGCACAAGCTCAGCAACCGCCAGTACGAGCAGTTGCTGCGCCAGAACTTCATCAGCATCCGCCGCCTGCGCGAGTGGCGCGACATCCACACCCAGCTGCTCACGGTGGTCACCGAGCACAAGTGGCAGATCAACACCCAGCCCGCCAGCTACGAGCAGCTGCACCTGTCCATGCTGGCCGGGCTGCTGGGCAACGTGGGCGCCAAGGGCGACGAGGAAGATTGGTACCTGGGCGCGCGCGGCATCAAGTTCTACAAACACCCCGGTGCGCACCTGAACAAGAAGCCGGGCCGCTGGATCGTGGCATCGGAACTGGTGGAAACCACGCGCCTGTTTGGTCGGGGCATTGCGGCCATTGAGCCGCAGTGGCTGGAGCAGATTGGCGGGCATGTGCTGCGCAAGCAACTGCTCGACCCGCACTGGGAGAAAAAGTCTGCCGAGGTGGTGGCGCTAGAGCGCGCCACGCTCTACGGCATCGTGGTCTACAACAACCGCCGTGTGAACTTTGGCAAGGTAGACCCGCACGCTGCGCGCGAGGTGTTCATCCGCGAGGCGCTGGTGGGTGGCAATTGGGAGACCAAGCTGCCGTTTCTGGCCGCCAACCAGAAGCTCATCGCCAAGGTCGAAGAACTGGAGCACAAGTCCCGCCGCCAGGACGTGCTGGTGGACGACGAACTCATCTACGCCTTCTACGACCAGCAACTGCCGCCCGAGGTGTGCAGCGGCCACAGTTTTGAAGCCTGGTACCGCGACGAGAGCCGCAAGAACCCCGACCTGCTCAAGCTCACCCGTGATGAGTTGATGCGGCACGAGGCCGCTGGCATCACCACCAACGCTTTTCCAAAAACGGTGCGACTGGGCGGTGTGGACTGCGCTGCGAGCTACCTGCACGAACCTGGCGACGCGCGCGACGGCATCACCGTGACCATCCCGCTCTTTGTGCTCAACCAGGTGAGCGACGAGCGCTGCGAATGGCTGGTGCCCGGCATGCTCAAGGACAAGATCCAGGCGCTGCTCAAAAGCCTGCACCAGCGCCCGCGCAGCCGTTTCGTGCCGCTACCCGAGTCGGCCGCGCGGCTGGCCGAGCTGTTCAACGCGCCCGAGCGGTTTGGCACCGGCAGCCTGACGGACGCACTGCTCAAGCAGGTGCGCGACGAGACCTCGCTCGATGTGAAGCGCGCCGACTTCAAGCTCGACATGCTCAGCCCGCACCTGTTCATGAACTTCCGCGTGGTGGACGAACACGGTCGCCAGCTGGGCCACGGTCGCAACTTGGGCGCCCTCAAGGCCGAGTGGGGCGCCAAGGCGCGCGGTGCCTTCCAGGCGCTGGCGGGGCTCAAGCTCGGTGCTGCGGCGGCGCAGGGCGCAAAATCTGAGTCAAATATGCCTCCAGCGCTTGATAATAAAGCGCAAGCAGCTATCAAATCAGGAGTATTAGGTGCAGCCCCCGTTGCGGCGAAACCCGCAAGCGCTGCGCCATCGGCCCCAGCAGGCCAGCGCTACACCACCTGGACCTTCGGCGAGCTGCCCGAACTGATGGAGATCAAAAAGGCTGGGCAGACGCTGATCGGCTTCCCCGCGCTCATCGACGGCGGCGACGCCGTGACCATCGAAGTCTTTGACGAACCCGAGGTGGCCGCCGCCAAACACCGCGCAGGCCTGCGCCGCCTGTTTGCGCTGCAGATCAAAGATGCCCTCAAGTACCTCGAAAAGAACATCCCCGACCTGCAGAAGATGGCCGTGGCCTACATGCCCCTGGGTACACAAGAAGAACTGCGCACCCAGATCATCGACGTGGCGCTGGACCGCGCCTTTCTGCTCGACCCGCTGCCCACCGACGAATTCGCCTTCAAGCGCCGCGTGGAAGAGGGCAGGGGCCGCCTCACGCTGATCGCCAACGAGGTTGCGCGCCTGGCCGCCACGATCCTCACCGAATACGCCGCTGCCGCCCGCAAGATCAAGGACACCAAGAACGCGCCCGACGCGACAGCGGACGCCCTGCAGCAACTGCAACGCCTGGTGCCCAAAAACTTCATTGCCGTGGCCCCCTGGGCGCAACTGGCGCACTACGCCCGCTACCTCAAGGCCATCACTTTGCGGCTTGACAAATACCGCGCCGACCCCGCCCGCGACGCCGCCAAACTGGCCGAACTGCGCCCGCAAGAGCAGCGCTACTGGCGCCTGGTGGCCGAGCGCAAGGGGGCGGTGGATGCGCGCATGCAAGAGCTGCGCTGGCTGCTGGAGGAACTGCGCGTGAGCTTCTTCGCGCAAGAGCTGCGCACGCCGCAGCCGGTCAGCGTGAAGCGGCTGGACAAGCTGTGGGCGCAGATTCAGAGTTGATATCGCTGCGTTTTCTGGCGTTTATGGGCCATTCGGTTTGTCATGCACAACTGCATGACGACCGCGAAGACTGGAGATTTCCCGTGGCAACTTTTGGCGCAAGGCGGTACAGATTTTTAGCGTCACTTTGGTGACGCATGCGCGGGGCAACCCCCATTGCTCACCACTAATGGCACGTCTAGGCTTACAAGCCCAAGGAGATCTGTAGCCCATGCGCCCTCACTACCCGTTCTGGCCCCGCCGTTTGCCCAAGTCCATCACGCTGCCTGCCACTTCGTTGTGGGACAACCTGGCGACCAATGCGCGCCGCTACCCCGACAAGGCGGCGCTGGTGTTTTTTGGAAGCACGACGAGCTACCGCCAGTTGATGGAAGGCGCCGAGCGCCTGGCCGCTAGGCTGGCGCAACTGGGGGTGCAGCGGGGCGACCGCGTGGTGCTGTGCATGCAGAACTGCCCGCAGCTGGTGATGGCGCACTTTGCCATCCTGCGGGCCAATGCGGTGGTGGTGCCAGTCAACCCCATGAACCGGGCCGAGGAGCTCAAGCACTACATCACCGACCCCGACACCAAGGTGGCGATCACCACGGGCGACCTGGCCCCGGAGCTGGCCAAGGCCAGCAATGCGCTGGCCCCGGGCGAACGTCTGGCGCACATGGTGGTCACGCAGTTTTCGGATGCCTTTGACGTGGCGGCCACCGGCATGGATGCGCCGCCCGAGGTCTGGTTGGACTGGCTGGGCACGCGCCACCCGCTGCCCGTGATCGAGGGGGGCCAAGCCCACGCCTGGACGGATGCCCTGGCCTGTGCGGATGCGCCGCCGGCCTTGTTGGTGGGGCCGGACGATCTGGCGCTGCTGCCCTACACCAGTGGCACCACGGGCTTGCCCAAGGGGTGCATGCACCTGCACAAGAGCGTCATGCACAACGCGGTGGCGAGCGGTCTTTGGGGCAATGGGTCGGCCGACACCGTTTCATTGGTGGTGGTGCCAATGTTCCACATCACCGGCATGGTGAGCGTGATGCACACGTCCATCTGCTGCGGCGCCACGCTGGTCATCATGCCCCGGTGGGACCGCGATCTGGCCGGGCGCCTGATTTCGCGCTACCAGGTCACGACCTGGACCAACATCCCCACCATGGTCATCGACCTGCTGGGCAGCCCGAACTTTGCCAGCTACGACCTCTCCAGCCTGGCCTATATGGGTGGTGGTGGCGCGGCGATGCCGCAGGCAGTGGCGCAGCGCTTGCTGGAGCAGTACGGCCTGCGCTATGCCGAAGGCTACGGCCTGACCGAAACGGCGGCCCCGTCGCACGCCAACCCACCCGACAATCCCAAGCAGCAGTGTCTGGGCATTCCGTTCATGAGCGTGGATGCGCGCGTGGTAGACCCCGACACCCTGCAGGAGGTGCCGGTGGGTGAACAGGGCGAAATCATCATTCACGGCCCGCAGGTGTTTGAGGGCTACTGGAAGCGGCCGGACGCCACGGCATCGGCGTTCATTGAGTTCGGGGGCAAGCGCTTCTTCCGGTCTGGAGACCTGGGCCGCATGGACGAGGACGGCTATTTCTTTTTGACCGACCGGCTCAAGCGCATGATCAATGCGAGCGGCTTCAAGGTGTGGCCGGCCGAGGTGGAGGCGCTGATGTTCCGCCACCCTGCGATCCAGGAGGCTTGCATCATCGCGGCCAAGGACAGCTACCGGGGCGAGACGGTGAAGGCGGTGGTGGTGCTGCGCGCCAGCCACCAGGACACGACCGAGCAGCAGATCATCGACTGGTGCCGCGAGAACATGGCGGTGTACAAGGTGCCGCGCATTGTGCAGTTTGTGGCGGCGCTGCCCAAGAGCGGCAGCGGCAAGGTGATGTGGCGGGCGCTGCAGGATCAAGAGGCCTCGTAGCTGCAGTGGCGGCCGGTGGTGGTGGATTCAGCGGCTGCCATCATGGCACCCGCTTCGCCTGCTTTGGCCGCAGTGGCCGTTTTGGCCGTTGTGGCCTTTGGTAGGTGACCAGGCGGTGAATCAAAAACAAAGGCTGCCGATGGCAGCCTTTGTTTTTGGGGGCTGGGCGTCAGTGGGAGGGGGTGGCCAGCGTCAGTTCGCCCAGGTCTCGCTCCAGCAGGGCGGGGTCGCCCAGTTGCAGTTCGATCAGCCGGCGCAGGTGGGTCACGCTGTCCAGATCGATGCTTCGGCACAGCAGGCCGGCTTGCTGGCCTTCGGCGTGTGCGACTTCGGTGGACATGGCGATATGGTTGTCGGTTTCTGCCAGGGGGATGGTCAGCTGGCACAGCATGCCTGGCTCCAGGTCGGCCTGCGCAGGCACCATGATCAGCGCTCCTTTGAGCGAGAGGTCTAGCACGTGCACGCTGAATGCGTTGGTGGATGTCGTCAGCAGGGCCGGTGCGTCAAAGCCGACGCGGACAAAATGGCGGCGTTCGTGGGGCATCACTGTCTCCTGGGCGAAGCGGTGGATGGGCACATGCTACCCCAAGCGCGGCGGTGGACGCCGGTGGGTGATTGCATTTGGATGTTTTTGCAAGCTTTCGTTACCATGGGCCCGTTTACCTGATTTCGATAGGGCAAGGCTGTGGGTCCATGCGTATACCGGTTCGGGCGTCCCAGTGTCGGCGGGCTGCGATGGGCCGTGGTGTGGGCGTTGCTGTGGGCGTGCACCAGTGTGCTGGCGGCGCCGCGCGAACTGAGAGTGGGGGTGTATTCCAACGAGCCCAAGGTTTTCGTGAATGCCGAGGGCACTCCGTCGGGCATCTTTGTGGACCTGCTGCAATTGGTGGCCGTGCGGGAGCAGTGGACGCTGCGCTACGTGCCCTGCGACTGGCAGGACTGTCTGGATGCCCTGGCGGCCGGGCAGATCGACCTGATGCCCGATGTCGCACGCACTCGCACGCGCGAGCAGCTGTACAGCTTTCACGACGCGCCGGTGCTGCACAGTTGGTCGCAGGTGTACCGCGCGCGCGGCAGTTCCATTCAGTCAATGTTTGATCTCGCGGGCAAGCGCGTGGCGGTGCTCAGGGGCTCGGTGCAGAGCGCGAGCTTTCGCGCCATGATGGACAGCTTTGGCATCGCGGTGATGCTGATTGACGCAGACTCCCTGACCGAAGCCTTCGGGTTTGTACAGCATGGTGATGCTGATGCAGTGATTGCCAATCACCTGTTCGGCAATTTCCATGCAGCCCAGTTCGGGTTGGTGGATTCGGGCATCGTGTTCCAGCCTTCTTCCCTGTACTTTGCCACCGGTCTGGGGCGCAATGCCGATGTGCTCAGGGCCATCGACCGGGCGGTGCAGGACTGGCGCAGCGGCACCGACCCGCAGTACACCCAGATCCTGCGCCGCTGGGGCGGGCAGGAGCAGGGCGCGCGCACCCCGCCCTGGGTGTGGTGGGGTGTGGCGGGGCTGGCGCTGTTCGGGCTGCTGGCGGCGCTCGCGGCCGTGGTGCTTCAGCGCAAGGTGCGCGAACGCACGCACCACCTCGTGGTCAGCGAGCAGAAGCTGGCGGCCATTCTCGACACCGTGGGCGCCTTTATCTACATCAAGGGGCTCGACTACCGCTACCAGTACGTGAACCAGCACATCCTGGCGCTGTTCGGGCGGTCTGCCAGCGAAGTGGTGGGGCAGGAAGACAGGGCTTTTTTCGACCAGGCCACTGCCGCGCAGATCCGGGAGAATGACCGGCGCGTGCTGGAGCTTGGGGAGCGGCTGGAGGTGGAAGAGATCAACACCCGCCTGGCCGATGGCGTCACCCGCGCTTACCTGTCGGTCAAGATTCCCCTTCGCCTGCCCGACGGCAGCATCCATGCGTTGTGCGGCATCTCGACCGACATTACCGAGCGCCGCCGGGCCGAGGAGTCGCTGCGGATTGCTGCGTCCGTGTTCGAGTCGTTTGAGGGCATGGTGGTCATGGGGCCTGACCAGCGTATCCTGAAGGTCAACCAGTCGTATGCACGCCTTACAGGGTATGCGCTGGAGGAGCTGGTGGGGCAGACCCCCGCACTGCTGCAGTCGGGGCGCCATGATGCGCAGTTCTACGCTGCCATCTACAGTGCGCTGCACAGCACCGGAGCCTGGCAGGGCGAAGTGTGGAACCGGCGCAAGAACGGTGAGGTGTTTCCTGCCTGGACCACGTTGACCGCCGTGCGTGCTGCCCAGGGTGAGGTGACGCACTATGTGGGCACGTTGACCGACATCTCCCAGCGCAAGGCGGCGGAGGAGGAGATCCGCCTGCTCGCTTTCTACGACCCGCTGACCGGCCTGCCCAACCGCCGCCTCATGAACGACCGTCTGCAGCACAGCCTGGCTGCCTCGGCGCGCTCGGGCGCGGGTGGGGCCTTGCTGTTTGTGGACCTGGACAACTTCAAGGACCTGAACGATACGCAGGGCCACGAAATCGGCGATCAGCTTCTGCGGCAGGTGGCGGCGCGCCTGGGCGGCTGCGTGCGCAGTGGCGACACCGTGGCGCGGCTGGGGGGCGATGAGTTTGTGCTGCTCGTCGAGGGGCTGAGCCCGCAGGCCAGCGAGGCTGCCGCCCAGGCAGAAACCGTAGGGCGCGCCGTGCTGCAGGCGCTGGGGCAAGGTTACCCGCTGGGCGGCCACACGTACCACAGCTCCTGCAGCATCGGCGTAGCGCTGTACGCTGATGCGCAGGGCTCGGTGGACGAGCTGCTCAAGCGGGGTGACATGGCCATGTACCAGGCCAAGGGGGCGGGGCGCAACACCCTGCGCTTTTTCGACCCGCGCACGCAGGCCGCCGTCACCGCACGCACGGCGCTGGAGTCTGGGCTGCGCGAGGCCTTGCGCGACAGCCAGTTCCTGCTGCACTACCAGCCTCAGATCAGCCAGACACACGGCATGGTGGGGGCCGAGGCGCTGGTGCGCTGGCAGCACCCGCAGCGGGGTCTGGTCTCTCCCGCCGAGTTCATCCCGGTGGCAGAGGCCTCGGGCCTGATCGTGCCGCTGGGGGTGTGGATTTTGCGAACGGCCTGTCGGCAACTGGTGGACTGGGCCAATGACCCGGCCACCGCCCACTGGACCCTGGCCGTGAACGTGAGTGCACGCCAGTTCCGCCACCCGCATTTTGTGGACGAAGTGCTGGGGGTGCTGGAAGAGACCGGGGCCAACCCCCAGCGCCTGAAACTGGAGCTGACCGAGACCCTGCTGCTGGACGATGTGGAGGACACGATTGAGCGCATGGTGACCTTGCGGGCCCTGGGCCTGGGGTTCTCGCTCGACGACTTTGGCACCGGGTATTCGTCCTTGAGCTACCTCAAGCGCCTGCCGCTGGACCAGCTCAAGATCGACCAGAGTTTTGTGCGCGACCTGCTGACCGACCCCAACGATGCCAGCATTGCCCGCACTATCGTCACCCTGGCCGAGAGCCTGGACTTGGGCGTGATTGCCGAGGGCGTGGAAACCCGCGAGCAGCGCGACATGCTCGCCAGCTTGGGGTGCCATCTGTGGCAAGGCTATCTGTTTGGGCGCCCCGGACCTGCCAGCGCACTGCGGGATGCGTCGGAAGGCGCGGTGGGTTAAGGCCAGTTTGTCGTTGAGAAATGCTTCATTTTTGATAGCTGCTAGCGCTTGCTAGGTAAGCGCTAGGTGCCAATTTCTATCAAAAATTGAACACTCTGATGCCCTGCATATCGGGGCGGCCGAGGTCGATTGGGTGGCATGGTGACTGTCGTGGCGGTCGGCCGCTGACCATGCCCCGCCGCAGTATGGGGCAGTCGTTGGGAGTGCACCGCAGGTGCAGGCAGTGCTGCGGCGTGCCGGTGGCGCAAGCGGTTAAGCTCGGGCCCCTATGGCCCAAGTCACTTTTTCTCCTCCGTTCACGGCACCTTCCGAGGTGGCCAGCCAATTGCGCCAGGCGGGCTACGCCGTATTGTCACCGGCTGCGGTGGCCCAGTGGGTGGGCTGCGATCTTGCTGCGTTGATGGCGCTGAACGGCGATTGGGCAGCCTTGCCGCCCGACGATTTCCTCAAGGATGGTGGTCGCTACCGCCGCCGCCGCCATGCCTGTTTTGTGGTGCAGGGCGGGCAACTGCAGCAGGCTCCGCACCGCGCACACTGGCAACCTGTGGAATACAACGCGCTGCATGGTGGCATGGAGCGCTGGTTTGCGCCCATGGAGCCGGGCACCGTGGCCCAGCCCGTGTGGCAGCAGCTACTGGCTGCGCTGGCCAGGGTGTCCGACGCGGTGTTTGCCCCGGCGGATGCACCGGTGCCCTGGTTCATCGAGGCACACCAGTTCCGCATCGACACCACCGACGGCATTGGCCGGCCCACGCCCGAGGGCGCGCACCGCGATGGTGTGGACCTGGTGGCCGTCTTCCTGGTGGCGCGCGAGGGCGTCAAGGGCGGAGAGACGCGTGTGTTCGAGGCGGCCGGGCCCAGTGGCCAGCGCTTCACACTGACCGAGCCGTGGTCCCTGCTGCTGCTGGACGATGCTCGCATGATCCACGAGTCCACGCCCATTCAGCCTCTGGCTGACGGCGGTTATCGCGACACGCTGGTGGTCACCTGCAGGCGCGGCAACTTCCAGGGTGCGGATGTGGTGGGGCAGTCCCCTGTCGCAGGCGGCGCCTGAGACTTCTCTGGTGAGCTTGCTGCGAGGGTGTGGACCTTGTGCCCCCCCGAAGTCGTGTCCGGGATTTGATCCGAATCAAGACGCACGGCGACGCAGGGGAGGACACTTCGGGTAAGGCCACGCCACAAGCGTGGCTGTCATCCCAACTCAAGGAGTAGCTCCATGTTCAAGCACATTCTGGTTCCTGTCGACGGTTCTGACACCTCTTTGCTCGCAGTGGCCAAGGCCGCCGGGCTGGCCAAGGCCTTCGGCAGCGCCGTCACCGCGCTGTATGTGGTGGACCCTTACCCCTTCACAGGCGTGGGGGCTGACTTTGCCTACGGGCAGGCCCAGTACATCAATGCTGCCAAAGCGGAGGCCAACACGGCACTGGACGCCGTACGCAAGGCCATGACCGACGCTGGCGTGGCGGTGACCACGGTGGTGGGCGAGGGGCACGCGGTGCATGAAGGCATCGTGCGCGCGCTGGAAGGCACCGACATCGACCTGATCGTCATGGGTTCTCACGGCCGCCGTGGGCTGGAAAAGCTGATGCTGGGTAGCGTGGCGCAAAAGGTGCTGGGTGTGGTGCGCGTGCCGGTGTTGGTGGTCCGCGACTGAGCCGCTTGCAGCCCTGTGAGGGCTGCGCACGTCCCGTGCCTTGGGCTGCGCCCGCCCTGCGCTTTTGGCGGCTGCGGCCTCAGCGTCCCGCAGGCTCTGACGCCACGCCCATTCAGGCTTTTTGCAAATACACGTACCGGCCCGCAATGGGCTGGTGCCCGTGGAAGCGGATGGGTGCATCCACCACCTGCCGCACCGCCAGCCCGTGGGTGTTGGCCAGCCTGCGCAGGTAGTCCCCGTGGTGGGCGTAGCGCAGGCTGGGCAACAGCTGCACGCCAGGCCCCAGCGCTGCATCGTCTGCATGTTCCACCGTGAAGGCCAGCCAGCCGCCCCGCTGCAGGCGCTGCGATGCCAGCGCAAAGACACGCTCCAGGGGCCCCACATAGATGAAGACGTCCGCTGCGACGATCAGGTCGTACAGTGGTCCGGGTTGTTCCAGGTGGTCATGGATGTCGGTGACCTGCAGGTCGTCATAGAGGCCGCGCGCGCGGGCCTTGTCGATCATGGCGGGCGAGAGGTCCACGCCCGTCAAGTGGTCTGCCCTGGGGCGCAGCAGCGGGCCGCACAGGCCGGTGCCGCAGCCCAGGTCCAGCACCCGCGCTGCGTGGCTGGGGCAGTCGGGCGGCAACTGCCCGATCAGCAGCCGGTGGCCCTGGTAGCCCAGCTGGCCCACCAGGTGCTCTTCAAAATCATTGGCATAGCCATCAAAAAGGGTTTGCACATAGGTGCGCGGCGCCTCTACCAGGGCCGACTGGGGCCGCAGCGCGGCCAGGTAGTAATGGTGCAAGGCGGGGTCGGCGCCCAGGCTCAGCGCGCGCTCATAGCAGTCGGCGGCGCGGTCGAGCTGGCCGCTTTCGCGCAGAACATCGCCCAGCGCGCTCCACGCTTGCACCAGCGTGCCATCCAGATCCAGTGCTTTTTCGTAGTGTTCGATGGCCGCCGTGCCCAACCCCTGGCGCGAGAGGCCTTCTGCCAGGCGCATGCGCAGTGCCGCCGAGTCGGCGCCCAGCGCCAGCGCGTGGGTGTGGCCGCGTGCGGAGTCGGCCCAATGTTCCAGCTGGTGGTGGGCCAGTGCCAGCGCGCTCCAGGCATCGGCGGCATCGGGCAGGGCGGCTGTGGCGGCTTCCAGCAAAGGCAGTGCCGCCGCCGGTTGACCTTGGTGCAGCCGAGTGACGCCCAGGTTGAGCAGCACGGAAGGGCGCCCCGGCGCCAGGGCCAGGGCGTGCGAGAAGGCCTGTGCTGCTTCATCAAAGCGGTTCTCGGCAAAGGCGGCCGTGCCTTGCATGAACGCGGTGCGGGCTTGTTCGAGGCGGTCGGTGGTCATGGTGCAGGTGGCAGAGGGGGCGCAGGATGAAAAAACGCCCCGGCGCACAGGCGTCGGGGCGTTGGTGTCAGCGACGGTGGTGCTCCGGGCACATGGTACCCGGCAGCACGGCGTTACTCGATCTTCGCGCCCGAGGCTTCGACGATGCCCTTCCACTTGGCGTAGTCGGTCTTCAGCAGGTTGCTCAACTGCGCGGGTGACATGGATTCGGGCTCTGCGCCCTGGGCCTGAATGGCGGCCTTCATGTCGGGCGTGGCCAGCAGCTTGTTGATTTCGGCATTCACGGTGGCCACCACGGCGGCGGGGGTGCCGGCGGGGGCAAACACACCATACCAGGTGCTCACGTCAAAGTCCTTGAAGCCGGATTCCGCCACGGTGGGCACCTCGGGCAGCGAAGAGCTGCGCTTGGCCGAGGTGACGGCCAGCGGGCGCAGCTTGCCCGACTTGATCTGGGCCATCGCCGATGGAACGGAGGACATGAGCAGGTCCACATTGCCCGACAGCGCATCCATCAACGCGGGGCTGGAGCCCTTGTAAGGGATGTGGCTGAGCTTGATGCCCGCAGCCTTCTCAAACAGATCGCCCGCCAGGTGGATGGACGTGCCGTTGCCGGGCGAGCCGTAGGTGATGGTGCCGGGCGCTGCCTTGGCGGCGGCCACCACGTCGGCCAGCGTCTTGAACTTGGAGTTGGCGCTGGTGGCAATGACCACGGGCGTGTAGGCCACGTGGGCGATGGCGGTCAGGTCCTTGGTGGGGTCCCAGGGCAGGTTCTTGTAGAGCCAGGGGCCGATCACCAGGTTGTCCTTCTGGCCCATCACCAGGTCATAGCCGGTGGGGGCGGTCTTCACGGCTTCGCCAATCCCGATGGTGCCGCCTGCGCCGGCCTTGTTGTCGGCCACCACGGTCCACTTGGCGCTTTCGGTGAGCTTGGTGGCCACCAGGCGCGAGAGGATGTCGGTGCCGCCGCCGGGCGGGAAGGGCACGATCAGGCGGATGGGCTTGTTCGGGTAGGTGCCAGCGGCTGCTGGGGCTGCCGTTTGTGCGTGCGCGGTGGCGCCCAGGGCGAAGGCGAGTGCAGTGAAGGAAAGCAGGGTGCGAATCATGGTGAGAGGTGTCTCCGTTGGTTCGTGGAATGTTCAGGCAGTGGCTGGGGGCGCGCCGCCGGGCTGATCTGGGTCAGCGGGCGCCAATGATCGCTGACGACCCATGGCACCCGCCTTGCCCATCGCGGGTGGCAGCATCGCGCATGGCGATGGCAGTGTGCTCCACCTGCGGGCGGTTCAGATACGGGCCGGTCAGATGCGTTCAAAAATCGCCGCGATGCCCTGGCCCCCGCCAATGCACATGGTCACCAGCGCGTAGCGGCCCTGGATGCGTTGCAGCTCATGAATGGCCTTGACGGTGATGAGCGCGCCGGTGGCGCCGATGGGGTGGCCCAGCGAGATGCCCGAGCCGTTGGGGTTGACCTTGGCCGGGTCCAGGCCCAGATCACGGGTCACGGCGCAGGCCTGTGCGGCAAAAGCCTCGTTGGCCTCGATCACGTCGAGGTCGTTCACGGTGAGGCCCGCCTTTTTCAGAGCCAGCTGCGTGGCAGGCACGGGGCCGATACCCATGTACTTGGGGTCCACACCCGCATGGGCGTAGGCCACCAGGCGGGCCAGGGGCTTGGCGCCGCGCGCCTTGGCGGCGCCAGCCTCCATCAGCACCACGGCGGCAGCGGCGTCGTTGATGCCGGAGGCATTGCCCGCAGTCACGGTACCGTTTTCCTTGATGAACACAGGCTTGAGCTTGGCCATGTCATCCATCGTGGCGCTGGGGCGGAAGTGTTCGTCGGTGGCGTATTGCACGTCGCCCTTCTTGCTCTTGAGGGTGACGGGCACGATCTGGTCCTTGAACAGGCCGGCCTGCGTGGCGCGTTCTGCGCGGTTGTGGCTTTCGACGGCCAGCTTGTCCTGGTCTTCGCGGCTGATGCCCCACTTGGCGGCGATGTTCTCGGCCGTCACACCCATGTGGATGGTGTGGAAGGGGTCGTGCAGCGCGCCGATCATCATGTCCACCATCTTGGTGTCGCCCATGCGGGCGCCCCAGCGCATGTTCAGGCTGGCAAAGGGGGCGCGGCTCATGTTCTCGGCACCGGCGCCAATGGCGACATCGGCATCGCCCAGCAAGATGGACTGGCTGGCGTTGACGATGGCCTGCAGGCCCGAGCCGCACAGGCGGTTCACGTTGAAAGCAGGCGCGCCTTCGCCACAGCCGCCGTGGATGGCGGCCACGCGCGACAGGTACATGTCCTTGGGCTCGGTGTTCACCACATGGCCGAACACCACATGGCCCACATCCTTGCCTTCCACATGGGCGCGCGCAAGCGATTCGCGCACGACCAGCGCACCCAGCTCGGTGGGCGGTACATCCTTGAGGCTGCCGCCAAAGGTGCCAATGGCGGTGCGCACTGCGCTGACGACGACGACTTCACGGGTCATGGGGAGGTCCTTTCAGGGAGATTTCAGGTTAAATGGGCTGCTAGCGCTTATGTAGCAAGCGCTAATAGCTATAAAAAAGGAGTAATCGGTTTCACGCGTCCCGAACATCTGCCACCGGATGGGCGCCGAAGTCCGCGCGTTCCAGCCAGGCGAGCACGCGGGTTGCGGCGGCGGCCGGTGATGTGAGCTGGCCACCCGTCTTGAGGTTGGCGAAGTTCTGGCGGTCCGGGAAGGCGGCCGGGTCGGCGCTGCGCAGCTGGACCTGCATGTCGGTGTCGATCACGCCGGGCGCCAGGGAGCACACCTTGGCCCCATGGGGCTTGGTGGCCTCGTCCAGCGCTACGCAACGCGTGAAATGGTCCATGCCGGCCTTGGCGGCGCAGTACGCGGACTGCGATGCCATGGCCCGGCGGCCCAGCCCCGAGGAGATATTGAGCACCTTGCGCGGCACGGTCCAGCCGTCGGTCGCGCCCAGGAAGGCGGCGGTGAGCTGCATGGGAGCTTCCAGCCCCACACGCAGGGCCGTGGCCAGGTCGTCCACATCGCTGTCTGACAGCGGCGCAATGCGCGGGATCATGCCCGCGTTGTTGATGAGGGTGGCGCTGGTAAACGCCTGTGGGCCCTGGGCCTGCAGCCAGGCTTTCAGCTTGTGGGCGGCCAGATCGCCTTGCGACAGGTCCTGCTGCCATTGTTCCAGGGGTACGCCTGCCGCCTTGGCCTCGGCGGCCAGGTCGGCATTGGCACTGCGCGCAATGCAGATCAGTGTGTTGCCGCTGCGCAAAAGCTGCTGGGCCATGGCCAGGCCCATGCCGCGCGAGGCACCGGTGAGGATGATGAGGTGGGTGTGGGGCATCCCGCCATGTTACTGCGCAGTACACAGCGCTGGTCGCTATTCCTGGCCCGTGGGGGACTCCAGCGTGGCCAGCAGCAGTGCCAGCCGCGCGTCGAGCGCCGCGAGATCCGCTGCCTTGAGCGGCGCCAGGATACGGTGCTCGTTGGCCACATGGGCCTCCACGGCCCGGTCGATCAGCGCCAGCCCTTCGGGCGTGAGCTGCACCAGCGAGCTTCGGGCGTCGTCGGGGTTGGGCAGGCGGGTGATCCAGCCGCTGGCTTCGAGCTTGCCCATACGGTGCGTCATGGTGCCCGAGGTGACCATGAGGGTGGAAAACAGCGTCGTGGGAGCAAGGCAGTAGGGCGCGCCACTGCGGCGCAGCGTTGCCAGCATGTCGAACTCCCAGAAACTCAGGTTGAACTCCGCAAAAGCTTCGTCGAGCCTGCGCTGCAACAGCGCCGCGCAGCGCTTGATGCGCCCGATGGGGCCCATGGGGCTGACGTCCAGGTCGGGGCGTTCGCGGTGCCACTGGGCCAGGATGGCGTCTACAGCATCGGGTTGGCGTTGGGTGGCCATGGTGTTTGCGATAAAAATATCTTGATTTCAAGATTTTAGAGTGCAAAAGGTTTAAGATTTTTTATCTTGAACTAAAGATAAATTGCCATGCAAAACCACCGCAGCTCTTCTTGGCTGGACGCGCTTGCCACGGCCTTGGGGCCCATGATCTGGGGCTCTACCTACATCGTCACGACCGAGTTGCTGCCGCCGGACCGGCCCTTCACCGCCGCGTTGCTGCGCACGCTGCCCGCGGGCCTGCTGCTGGTGTTGTGGTGCCGCCGCTGGCCGGCCTGGGGCGACTGGGTGGGGTGGCGACGCCTGCTGGTGCTGGCAGCGCTCAACATCGGGGTGTTCCAGGCCTTGCTGTTTGTGGCGGCATACCGGCTGCCCGGTGGGGTGGCGGCCGTGGTGGGGGCCGTGGGCCCATTGGTGGTGATGGGCCTGGTCTGGGCGCTGGACCACCGGCGCCCGCCTGGCATGGCGCTGTCTGCGGGTGCCTTGGGGGTGCTGGGCATGGCGGCGCTGCTGTTGTCGCCGGGGGCACGGTGGGACATGGCGGGTGTGGCGGCGGCGTTGGTGGGCACGGTGTGCATGGCGGCCGGCACCTTCTGGTCGCGCCGCTGGCGGTCGGACCTGCCGGTGCTGGCGTTCACAGGCTGGCAACTGCTGGCGGGCGGCATCATGCTGGCGCCCGTGGCCTGGCTGGTAGACCCACCGCTGCCTGCGCTCACAGTCACGCAAGTGGGAGGCTATGTTTATCTCAGCCTGGCAGGCGCCTTGCTGGCCTACGCGCTCTGGTTTCGTGGCATCGCGCGGTTGCCGTCGGTGGCCGTGTCGTCACTAGGGCTGCTGAGCCCTGTCACGGCCGTGCTGCTGGGCTGGGTGTGGCTGGGGCAGGCCATGACAGGTTTGGCGCTGGTGGGCATGCTGGTGGTGTTGGCCAGCATCCTGTCAGTGCAGTGGGCAATGTCGAGACCAGCCTGAGATCGGCCCACACAACAAGACACTCCTTGCGTTTTGGTAGTGCCTTGTTGTGCCGCACGTACTGCCTGCGGCGGAAAGCCTGACCAGGGTCAGCTCTGTTGAGTTTTGTAAGCTGCTTCAACGGTTGGCTTTTCCGTGGCGCTTTGAGGGTGGATTGTTTGCTATATAAATAGTAGCAAATAATGAGGCCCGCAAAGCGCTGGAGGCACAAACAACTCAGCTTTTGGTTGCCAGGTGAGTCAGCCTGCAGTGATGGCGCGGGGCGCGTTGACCCGTGCAGCCTGGGCCAGGGCTGCGCGGGCCATCGGTGCCGGCGTCTGGCTGGCAGCGGAAGGTTGGGCGCTACCGCTTGCAGCGTCCAGCTGGAACACCGACACCAACTGGACCAGTTCCTGGGCCTGGCTCTTCATGCTGCTGGCCGCAGCTGCCATTTCTTCGACCAAGGCGGCATTCTGTTGCGTAGCCTGGTCCATCTGCGTCACGGCCTCGCCCACCTGGCTCACGCCGTCACTTTGCTCGGCGCTGGCGGCGCTGATCTCGCTGACGATGTTCGTGACACGCCGGATGGACTGCACGACATCGGTCATCGTCTGTCCGGCCTTGTCCACCAGGAGGGTGCCTTGCTCCACACGGTTCACGCTGGCGGAGATGAGTTCCTTGATCTCCTTGGCGGCTTCGGCAGACCGGCCGGCCAGCCCGCGGACTTCGCTGGCCACGACGGCAAAGCCGCGTCCTTGTTCGCCAGCGCGCGCTGCTTCCACCGCGGCGTTGAGGGCCAGGATGTTGGTCTGGAAGGCAATGCCGTCGATGACGCTGATGATGTCGGCAATCTTCTTGGAGCTGTCGTTGATGCCCTTCATGGTTTCCACCACCTGGGCTACCACTTCGCCGCCCTGCAGGGCAACATCGTTGGCGTTGCGGGCGAGCTGGTTGGCCTGGTGGGCACTGTCGGAGTTCTGCTTCACCGTGGAGCCCAGCTCTTCCATGGAGGCTGCGGTTTGCTCCAACGCGCTGGCCTGGCGTTCGGTACGGGCCGAGAGGTCATGGTTGCCCTGTGAGATTTCTGCGCTGGCGGTGGAGACGCTTTCGGCGCTCTGCCGTACGTTGGCCACGATGTCGGCGAGCTTGGCGCGCATGTGGGACAGTTCTGTGAGCAGTTGGCCGGGCTCGTCCTTTGCCCCCTGGGGAATCGGGGTGGCCAGGTCGCCCGCCGCGATGGCCGTGGTGGCTTGCACGGCCTGCCGCACCGGGGCGGTGATGGAGTGCGTGGTCCAGGATGCCAGCGCCAAACCGACCAGGATGGCAAGCACTGTGCTGCCGCTCACCCACATCGTGCTGCTTTGCGCCTGCTGTGTGGTTTCCTTCAGGGTGGTGGCTACGCTTTCGTCCAGCGTCAGGGTCAAGTCTTGCAGCACGCTGGCGTAGTTTTGAAACACAGGCGCCAGCGCTGCATCGACCTGCCCCGCCACGTCCTGGCCGCTGTCCTTGGCCTTGACAAGCTCGGTGCGTTTGACGCGGTAGGCGTCACGTGCAGCGATGGCTTGTTCGTAGAGCTGCATTTCCTTGCCGGGCAGCAGGTAGCTGCGCACTTCTTCCATGCGCTTGCTCTGGACCTCGACCACGGCAGACATATCTTTCTTGAGCTTACCGCCGTAGGCCGCGTCGTTGGTCTTGAGCAAAGCCTCTGTGCGCAGCCAATTCATCTGAATATCGGTGTGCCATTGACGCACGATACTTTGGCGTTTGAGCTCCGAGGTGGCGATTTCTTCATTGCTGCGTTGCAGGGAGGTCACGCTCATCACGCCCAGCGTGGCGATGACGGTGGTGATCAGCAGCAGTATCCCGAATGCCACTCCGAGTCGGATACCCAGTTTCAGATCTTGGATGCGCATGGTTGCTCCTTGAGGCGATAGAACTTGAGGCGATAGAGAACTTGAGGCGATAGAAAACTTGAGGCGATAGAGCGGGTTATATGAAAGGCTTGGCATTCGCAGGGGTTAGAGCGATAGCCAGGCGTGCAGCCACCTACGGTCAGGACGCGTCTTGGTTTTCTTCCGTATGGGAATGGCTGCTTTGCAAGCGTTGACGCACTTGTTCCAGGTAGTTGGCGCGCACGCGGCGGGCTGCGTAGTCATGTGGTGCACTGCGTTGCAGTTGCTCCCAGGCCTCGCGGCGTTTTTTTTCGGACTGCTGCTGGCACTGCGCGAGCACCACGGCCGTAGGGTGCGGCGCCTGGGCCTCGGTCATGCATTCATAGCCGTAGTGGCGCATGGTTTCCCAGGCGAGGCTTTCGATGGTCTCGATCTCGTGGGGCTGCAGTTGGGTCTTGAACTTGTCCTTGTTGGCTGGCAGGGGAGCAAAGCAGTTGGACTCCCACAAGGCAGACATGCGTGACAGGTCTTGCGCCTCCTTGGAGGCCGCGATGTCCAGCATCTGCGGCAAGAATTCGATACCGATGAATTGGCAGATGCGCCGCAGCGTGGTTTCCTGGTCACTCAGAAAGTCTTCGTAGCGGATGGTGAGCACGCGGTCCGGGTGGCTTTGTGCCAATGCGCGCCCTGTGGTGTGGGCCTTGACCCAGGCCAGGGCGTTGAGCGTGGTGTCGAAGTCGTGAATGATCGCCCGGTTCATCGAGGCTACCTGCGCCCTGGGGTCCCGCACCACGTTCAGAAAGCGCATGTGCGGGAACAGTGCCATCAGCTCGGGGGCGTATTGGACGCTGTCCAGCGACTTGTCCATGACCACGCTGGCCCCGTGCTGCTCGGCGCTGCGCAGCAGCAGCTCCCACACAATGCGGTGAACACTGCGTGGCTCCTCATGAATGGCGTTGTAGATCTCTTCGGCGTCGAACGAGACCCCCGGCCACTGCACCATGATGGCCTGCTGCAGTCCCACCACATCCCGAACCATCTGGCGGTAAGCGCTGTCGTCGCGCAAGTCACCGTACAGCGGCACCAGCGGCATGAAGTCCACGATGTGCAGGGGGTAAGGCGAATGGAACTGGGAGCTGGCGTTCAGGCGCAGTCGAAGCGCGTGGCTGCCGCAACGCCGCAGCGGAATCATCAGCAGCGGAAGAGGGCGTGTTGTGCGGTGTGGTTGGTTCATGGCGTGTCTGACTCCAAGTGCGCGAAGAACTCTTTGATGAAGCGGTCCATGTCCTGGTCGGGGAGCCGGTCGATACCGCCTGCTCCATGGCGCCCGCCACCGGCTGGGTAGCGGCTGCAGAAGATGTCGGCGCGGCTGGAACTGGCGCTGCCGATGCGCAGGTTGACGAGAAAGTCGCCGTCTGAACGCGGTGTGAGCACGGCAACGGAGCGCCCGTTGTTTTGCGCCACCAGCTGGTTGGCGAGGGTGCCGCACAGGCGCCGTGCCCAGGCGCGATCAGGCAGCACGTAGACGGTGGCCCGGTCGTTGGCGGTGTAGGGGGCAAGGTCCTGCACGGCCTGCTGGTCGCTGGCGTGGCCTTCTTGCAGGCGCCGGAACTCGTAGGCCTTTGCCATGAAGTCGAGCGGGCTTTCAAAGCGGTGCATCGAGCGGTACAGCTGCACAGGACAAAAATGCAGGTCTTCACGGCTTTCGCCGTAGGCGTTGTAGTTGAGCAAGTACCCCAGCTGCGCCAGCGCCCCGCGTGTGGCCGCCGTGCAGCCATGTTCGCGCGCCATTCGGTCTGCCACTGCGTCGAGGTTGTCGCCATAGGCGGCCACAATGGCCCACTGGCGCAGGATGCCGCCGAGGTGGCGGTCTACCAGGATGCTGGTGCAGACGTCCCGGTCGGTGTCAATGTGTGCTGCGAGGCCTTGGTGTCGGAACAGGGTTTTGGCACTGTGGTGGTCGAAGTAGGTCACTTCGCCACCGCCATTGAGAACCCGGCATATGCCCTGCGCGTTGCGGTCCCAGGATATGTCGAGCGCCGTCACCCGCAGTGGTCGCCCGGAGGGTAGTTGGTCGAACAGTGCAATGTCCCGTTTCACGCCGCTGATGAGGACACTGTCGCGGGGCTCTACCAGGCGCAGTTGGTGCAGCGCACACAGGCCGTCGGCATCACCATTGAAGAGGTCGTAGGCCTGCATTCCGCGGGTGACTGCAGCACGCGCCTGGGCTGGAGCGGGGGCGGTATCGGTATCGTTGTCGGTAGACATGGCAAGCGGCACGAACGAGCGAACCTAGTGGATAAACCCGCGCTGGCGGAGAAGCGCGAGCACCTGTGCACAGGCCTCGGGCAGTGCCAGGTGGGCGGTGTCGATGCTGAAATCGGGTGCTTCAGGGGCTTCGTAGGGGGCCGACACTCCGGTGAACTGGGGGATTTTTCCTGTGCGCGCCATGGTGTACAGGCCCTTGGGGTCGCGGCCCTCGCATACGTCCAGCGGGGTGCTTACATGCACCTCCAGAAAGCGGTCAGCCCCGATGAGCGAGCGGGCCATGGAACGGTCGCTGCGCTGGGGGGATATGAGGGCGGTGAACACCATCAGTCCGGCGTCGTTCATGAGGGCCGCAACTTCGGCGACGCGCCGGATGTTCTCGGAGCGCTCGGCGGCGCTAAACCCCAAATCACTGTTGAGCCGGTGCCGCAGGTTGTCTCCGTCCAGCACAAAGCTGGCGAATCCGAGGGTGTGAAGCTCCTCTTCCAGCGCATAGGCCAGGGTGGATTTTCCTGCGCCGCTCAGGCCCGTCAGCCAGACCGTGACCGCGCGTTGCTGCAGCAGTTCCTCCCGCAATGGGGCGGTAACCCGGCCGGCGTGCGGTATCACCACCCGCAGGCTGTGTGGCGCTGGGCTTGGCGCAGCTGCCGCTGCAGAGGCCTGGGACGATGGGAGGGGCGAGGGGAGCGGCATGGTCAGATCCGGCAAAGGCTGCTGGCTATGGGGGTGTTCGGGCAGTTACCTGGTCACTTGCATCGTATGGAACATGCAAAAAGCGGATAGCCCTGAACAACGGTGGGCGGACCTAGGCGGTGGGACTCGAATCCCGTGCGGCGCAGCAGCCGCTCCACCCCCAAGGGAGAGACGGTGACCATGCGCTGGGCTCCGCGTGCCATGGCGCATCGGCTGGCCGCCTGCAGCAGGCCGGTGGTAATGGGCGAGGAAAACTGGTCGAGCGCGGAACCGGTGGGCCCCGAAAAATCCATGGCTGCAAACCGCGATAGCTCCCACACCTCGGGTGCGTCGGGGGCCGGGGCGCCATTGAGCAGCTGGGGGAATACTTCGGCCAGTAGATAGGGCCGGGTAGTGGGCAGCAGCCGGGCAGTGCCGATGACTTCGCCATCTTCGTTCTGGGCGATGACGTAGACGGTGTCGTCCCGGTCGAACTGATCCAGCTCCAGGGCATCGCGGCAGTTCAGCTGCCAGCCCAGTTTTTCCACAAAAACGCGGTGCCGGTACCGGGCCATGCGGGTCATCAGTGGAGGATGCAGTTCCGCAGAGCAGCCAGAGGTGATGTGCATCGGAGATTCCCTCATGAGTTTTCTGCATTAGAAAATCAGGAGAAAATATTTGTAACTACCAACTCTGGTAGGTGCAGTCCGGCGTGGTCCTTGTCAAAATGAACTCGCCAAAGGACTTCAATGCCGCCAGAATGTGCGCAAACGTAACGGTGGTTGATGGTGCGTGATTCGCACTCGGATGGTCGGTCTCTGTGGGATGCTGTTTGGTGTTGGAGTCCTATGACAAGCTGGCAAGAAGATCTTTTGGGGGTGATGGACCGCGCGCAGTCTGAGCAGGAGGTTTTTTGCAAAATCGAGCTTGCTGCGCACGCCCTGGGGTTTGAGTACTGCGCCTATGGCCTGCGGGTACCCATGCCCCTGTCCAATCCCAAGACCATTTTTTTGAACAATTACCCGCAGGCGTGGCAGGAGAGGTATGTACGGCAGGGCTATGTGCTGGTGGACCCCACGGTGCAGCATGGTTGCCGCAATCACACTCCGCTCGTCTGGTCGGATGAGGTGTTTGCATCGGCCCAGGATTTCTGGGAGGATGCGCGCTCGTTCGGCCTGCGGTTTGGATGGGCGCAATCGTGCATTGACGGCGGCGGGGTGCGTGGCATGCTGACGCTGGCGCGTTCGGCTGACGCCCTGACATCCGATGAGGTGGCCCACAGCGAGATGAAGATGCGCTGGCTAGCGCACATTGCGCACCTGATCCTCTCGCGCATCTTCACAACACGCCAGGCCGAAGAGATGCAGCCGCACCTGACGGCCAGAGAAATCGAGGTGCTCAAATGGACCGCCGATGGCAAGACTTCTGCCGACATTTCCTTCCTGCTGGATGTCTCGGAAAACACCGTGAACTTCCATGTCAAGAACGCGGTGATCAAGCTGCAAACCACCAACAAGACAGCGGCTACCGTGCGGGCTGCCATGTTGGGGCTGCTGGGCTGATGCGAAGGGTTGTCGGCGGTACCGTCCCTCGCGTCCTGCCCTGCGCAGGAGCGTGCGGACAGGTCGCAACCGAGGCGACCTCTGGGGAGGGGGCGTGAACGCCATGCAGGTGTCGCCGGATGGGCTGCTGCGCCTGTCGATCGACGAGTTGCTTTCCTTGCCCATCCACCACCTGATGTCAGCGGTGGATTTGGTGGTGCCCAGCACGGCGGTTTGCGGCTGCGAGACCACCATCAGTGGCTACACCGAATGGGTCAGTGCCTCTTGCCCCGTGGTTTCGATCGGCTGGGATTGGCACATCAGTCTCCGCACAGCGCACAGGCCCTTTGCCTGGGCGCGGTTGGGCCAGCCCCGCAGCAATGTCATGCTGGTGTATTCCTCAGGCAATGATACGGGTTGGCATAAGAACCTGGAACTGCTCTCGACGGTGGTGGACGCTTTGCCCTGGCAGGAGCAACTGAGCCAATCGGTGCCTGCGCTACAGCCAAGCCACTGAAGCAGGGCAATCGCATCTAAAACAGTCACCTGTGCCTGAGCGAAACTCCAGCGTTTGACGACTGCCCAAGCGCTGTTTTTCGATGAGCCTGCTCGCCCAC
>CAXIRU010000052.1:0-85371 GCA_964031875.1 Acidovorax facilis | reverse complement strand
GACGCAGGCCAAGGCGGTGAGCAACTACACCAACTCCATCCTCGCCAACATGGAAGCCACCGACGACGGCTACGACGAAGCCCTGCTGCTGGACAGCTCGGGCTTCGTGTCCGAAGGCGCGGGCGAGAACATCTTTGTGATCAAGAACGGCGTGATCTACACGCCCGACCTGTCGGCCGGTGCACTCAACGGCATCACCCGCAACACCGTGTTCCACATCGCCAAGGACCTGGGCCTCGACATCGTGCAAAAGCGCATCACGCGTGACGAGGTCTACATCGCCGATGAGGCCTTCTTCACCGGCACGGCGGCTGAAGTGACCCCCATCCGCGAACTCGACCGGATCGAGCTGGGCAGCGGATCGCGCGGCCCCATCACCGAAAAAATCCAGAGCGCCTTCTTCGACATCGTCGGTGGCCGCAATCCCAAATACGCCCACTGGCTGAGCAAGGTCTGAAGAACATGTCGCAAGCAACCGTTGAACTCCTGGCCAAAGACCTGAACGCCCAGGGCGGCGTTTTCTGTCCCAGCCCCAAGGCCGACATGAAGCTGTGGAACAGCCACCCCAAGGTGTACCTGGATGTGGCCCGCACGGGCGAGGCCAAGTGCCCTTACTGCGGAACCGTCTATCGCCTGAAGGCGGGCGAGCATTTCCACGGTCATTGATTGATGCCCGCAGGAACCGGCGGTGCATCGGCGCCGCCCACGTTGACCGTTGCGGTGCTCACCCACAACGAGGCGCACCGCATTGAGGCCTGCCTGAAGAGTGCCGCGTTTGCCGACCAGATCCTGGTGGTGGACAGCGGCAGCACGGACAACACCGTGGCCATCGCCCAGGGCCTGGGCGCCGAAGTCCACAGCTATCCCGACTGGCAGGGCTTTGCCGTGCAGCGCAACCGGCTGCTCGCGCATTCGCGGGGCGACTATGTGTTCTTCCTCGACGCCGACGAGGTGATGACGCCTGCGTTTGCGCGGGAGCTGCAGGCCATTGTCCGTTCGGGCGAACAGGCGGTGTGGACCATTCGCTGGCGCATGGTGGCCTTTGGGCACGAACTCAAGCATTTCCGCTCGCAGTCGCAGATCGAGCGCCTGTTTGTGCGCGCGCTGGTCAAGGAATACACCGGGGTGGTGCACGAGCAGGCCCAGCTCCATGCGCTGCCTGGCGGTGCCGCTCTGCCGCGTCGCCTCATCCAGGCGCGCCTGCTGCATTACTCCCGCACCACGGTGCGGGGTAGCCTGGAGAAGCTCACCCAGTACGTCATGCTGGGTGCGGCCAAGCGGGCAGAGGCGGGCAAACGCGGCGGGGTTGTGCGCGGCCTGGCGTCGGGCGGGTCGATGTTTCTGCGGCTGTATGTGTTCCGGCTGGGCTTTCTGTGTGGCGGCGCGGGCTTCTTGTACTGCCTGTTCGTGGCGCTGGAGGGCTTTTTCCGTTATGCCGCTTTGCATTACGACCGCGACACGCTGACGGGGCGGGTGATTCGTTGATGGCGTCTGCGACCAACTCCGAGCGCTGGTTTTCCCTCTGCGCCAGCGTGGGCGCCTTCATGGTTCCGGGGCTGGCGTTGTGGTTGCCCTCGGGGTATTCGTATGGTGCCGTCTTGTTGCTGCTGGCCACACTGGCCAGTGCTCCACTGTGGTGGCGGCGCCCTGCGCCGCGCGCAGCGTGGTGGCTGACGGCGGCGTTTTCGTGCATGGCCGCGTTGTGGATGCTGGATGTGGGTGCCACCTGGGGCTGGGGCAGCATGGACCGCCCGGTCAAATACCTGCTGGCCTTGCCCTGCATCTTTTTCCTGATGACGTTTGAGCCCCGCGCCGCATGGCTGTGGATGGGGATCGCGGTCGGCGCCGTCGGCAGTGGGCTGGTTGCGCTGTACCAGACCTTTGGGATGGGGCTGCCGCGTGCCAGCGGTTTCACCAACGCCATCCAGTACGGCAACCTGAGCATGTTGCTGGCGGTGATGAGCGGCCTGCTGCTGGTGGTGCAGTGGAAGCGGTGGCGCCTGTGGCAGCGGCTGCTGCTGGCCAGCGCCATCGGGCTGGGTGCCACGGGGTCGGTGCTCTCCCAGTCGCGGGGTGGCTGGCTCGCGCTGGTGCTGCTGCTGCCGGTGTGCGCCTGGCTGCTGGTGCGCACCACTGGGCAGCGGCGTGTGTACTGGGGGCTGTGTGCGCTCGCGCTGGCGGCGGCTGCGCTGTCGCAGTTGCCTGCGGTGGAGCAGCGGGTGGACGAGGCGCGCCAGGAGGTGCAGATTTACAAGGAGCACGGCGACGGCCGCAGCTCGGTCGGCCAGCGGCTGGCGCACTGGCGCCTGGCGTGGCAGATGGGCTGGGACCGGCCCTTCACCGGCTGGG
This sequence comes from Acidovorax facilis, assembly GCA_964031875.1. GTDB lineage: Bacteria > Pseudomonadota > Gammaproteobacteria > Burkholderiales > Burkholderiaceae_C > Acidovorax > Acidovorax facilis_A. Next base: position 83,022 of record CAXIRU010000052.1, on the reverse strand, counting down.
GCCGGGCAGGGTACACCGACGAAAAAGCCCGGCGGGTGGCTGCCGGGCTGGCGCACCCGGTCGTGCTTGAATTTGGTCACGCGCACAACGAAATCCTGGACCTGTTTGCCAAGCGCGGGCTGCCGGGGGTGGTGTTGCTCATGGCTTTCTATGGCATTCCGCTGGCGATGTTCTGGCCCACGGCACGGCGCATTCGCGACGGCTCCGGAAAGATGGACAAGGAGTCGCTGTCGCTGTGCCTGGTGGGCGTGATGGTGCCCGTGTCTTACCTGGGCTTTGGCCTCACGCAGGTCTTTCTGGCCCACAACAGCGGCAACATGTTCTACCTCTTCATGTGTCCCCTGGTGCTGGCTGCGCTGCATGAGCGGCGCACGCGCATGGGCTGCCCGCGGCCGCTGTGAGATGAAGAAACACCCCCCTGAGTCCCTCCGGGCCTTCCCCCCGCTCTCGCATTGCTGCGCAACGCGGGCAGGGGGACGCAGCCCTCGCTGCGGGGCGGCCCTTGCTCGGCTGCCCTGGCTCGGGCCGCGCCAGTCTCATGGGCTCCGGGTCGTGTGCAGCGCCCTGGAAAATCGAGACGAGAGGTCTTTTTGATGCACATCCTGCTGGTCAATAACTCCCCCATCCCCGTCTACGGCTACGGCGGCACCGAGCGTGTGATCTGGGACCTGGGCAAGACCCTGGTCAAGTTGGGCCACCGCGTGAGCTACCTGGTGCCCGAGGGCTCGACCTGCGACTTCGGCCAGGTGCTGCCCATCCGGCCCGACGCACCGTGGGAGGGCCAGATCCCGGCCGACGTGGACATCACGCACTTCCAGTTCAACCCGCGCACCGAGCTGGCCAAGCCTTACCTGGTGACCGAACACGGCAACGCGCGCAAGCCCAAGCCGCTGCCGCGCAACACGGTGTTTCTCTCGCGCGACCACGCCACGCGCTATGGCTCCAGCGAGTTTGTCTACAACGGACTGGACTGGTCGGGCTACGGCCCGGTCGATTTCAGCCTGCCGCGCCCGCGCTACCACTTTCTGGGCAAGGCCGCCTGGGGTGTGAAGAACGTGCGCGGCGCCATCCAGGTGGCCAAGATGGCGGGTGTGGAGCTGGACGTGCTGGGGGGCGACCGCATCAACTTCAAGCGCGGATTTCGCTGGACGCTGTCGCGCAAGATCCACTTCCACGGCATGGTGGGCGGCACGCAGAAGACGGGGCTGCTCAACGCCTCGCGCGGGCTGATCTTTCCGGTGCGCTGGCACGAGCCCTTTGGCCTGGCCATCATCGAAAGCCTGTACTTTGGCTGCCCCGTGTTCGCCACGCCCTACGGTGCGCTGCCCGAGCTGGTGCCGGTGCACTGCGGCGTGTTGTCAGACCAGGCCTCGGTGCTGGCCGAGGCAGTGCGCGGCAACCGCTTCGACCCGCGCGCCTGCCACCAGCATGTGGTGGAGCACTTTGGCGCCGAGCGCATGGCCCGCAACTACCTGCGCATGTACGAACGGGTGCTGGCGGGCGAGACCCTGAATGCGCAGGCCCCGGTCATCCAAGGCCCGGCGCGCGAGCTGCCCTGGAAGAACTGACGGGGGTAGTCCCCTGGATTGTTAGCGAAAATAACCCTCAGCGCTTGCTGGACAAGCGCAAACAGCTATTAAAAATATAGCAATTCAGGCGCTCGCAGCCGCCAGCTCCTGTGCCAGCACCGCCACCAGTTCGGCCGCAGGCATGGGCCGCACCTGGGCCACGCCCTGGCCCGCCCACAGCGACAGATGGTCGGCCCGGCCCGCCTGGGCTGCCGCGCGGCGCAGCGCGCCCGTCAGCGCGTTCTGCACGGGGTAGGGCGGCACGCTGCGCTCGTCGGCCCGCAGGGCATCCATCATGGTGTTGACGATGCCCCGCGCCGGGCGGCCCGAAAAGATGCGCGTGGTGCGGGTGTCCGTGGGTCCCGCCTGCGTGAGCGCCTGGCGGTAGGCGAGGCCGATGGCCGACTCGGGGCAGGTCAGAAACGCCGTGCCCATCTGCACCGCCTGGGCGCCCAGGGCCAGTGCGCCCGCGATGCCGCGCCCGTCCATGATGCCGCCCGCCGCGATCACGGGGATGGATGGCGGCAGAGCGTCCACACACTGGCGCACCAGCGTCAGCGTGCCCAGCATGCTGGCCTCGAAGTCGTCCACCGACGGCCCGCCCGCAGGCGGCGCCTCGTGCCCGGGTGACAAGAAGGTGCCCCGGTGCCCGCCCGATTCCATGCCCGAGGCGCAGACCGCATCCGCCCCCACGGCGGCCCAGGCGCGGGCCTCGGCCACGGTGGTGGCGGTGCCGATCACCGTGCTGCCCACGGCCTGCAGTCGCGCCACCTGCGCGGCCGAGAGGATGCCGAAGGTGAAGCTGGCCACCGCCGGGCGCGCAGCCACCAGGGCATCGAACTGCGCGCCGAAGTCCTCACACCACTGTGCGGGCCGCTCGGGCACCAGGCCCAACTCCGCATAGAACGGTGCCAGGCGCTCCAGCGCAGCTGCCACCGTGGCCTCGTCGGGCGTGGGCGTGGCCTGCACAAACAGGTTCATGCCAAAGGGCCGGTCGGTGCGGCGACGCACCTCGGCGGCGGCTTCGGCCATGGCGGCGGGCGAGCGCATGCCGCAGCCCAGCATGCCCAGGCCCCCGGCCTGGGACACCGCAGCCGCGAGCGCAGGTGTGTCGGAGCCCGTCATGGGCCCCTGGATGATGGGCAGGGCAAGGCCCAGGCGGGTGGCGAAAGGCGAAGGCATGGGCGACTCCTGGGGGTGGAAGGATCCGGCAGCGGAATGGGGCGGTGGTGGGCTGGGTGGGCAGTGTGCCATGTGCCCCGTTGTGGCGGGCGGGTGTCAAAAAGAGGAGCTGCCAGCGCTTGTTGTATAAGGTTTTTCTGCCCATTGGGTGCTGCTAACCATGAAACGCCTCGACCTGACCCTGCCCGCGCAGCCGCTTGCGCAAACCCTGTCCGCGCTGGCCGGTAGCGTTCCGGCACGCCAGGCACAGGCCCTGGATTTGCTGGCCGATCATCAACGCTGGGATGCCCTGCTCGCGCTGGCCCGGCTGTGGGGGCGGCCGGTGGCCAGCGAACTGCTGCGGCCCAAGGGGTTGACCCCTTTCCTGTACCGCGCCAGCGCCTGTGCTGCCGCATCTGTGGCTACGCTGGATGGCCTGCGTGCGCTGGGCGGCTTGCCCGGCAGCGACGCCCAGGTGGCCGCGCAGGCCCGCGAGCTGGCTGAATGGGAGCGTGGCCTGTTGCACCCAGCGCCCTCCACATTGCACGACTGGCTCAATGAAGGGTTGCGCAGGGCGGTGTCCGGCGGCGATGTAGCGCGTGTGGAGTGGTGGGTGGCGGTGGGGGCTGACCTGCACCACCAGGACGAGACGGGCCAGAATGCCCTCCAGTGCGCCTGCACGCACCAGATGCTGGATTGGCTGCTGGTCCAGGATGCGCCCACCAATGGAAAGCGCCGCTGGGATGGCAGCGCTATCAGTACCCTGGCCCGGCGTGGCGACTACCTGGCGCTGCAGCGCCTGCAAGCGCATGGTGTTGACATGGCGGAGCTGAAGTGGCGACCGTTGCACCACCTCGTGGCGCTGGGTACCACGCAGGAGCTGGCCCATGCGCTCCAGGGTCCGGATGGTCGGGTACTGCGTACCCAGCTCGAATCCCGCGACGGCTGGGGCTGCACGCCCGCCATGCACGCGGCGAAGCAGGGCGCGGTAGACAAGCTTGTGCTGCTGCGCGATGTGGGCGCCGACCTGCAGGTGCAGTGGCGCGAATGGCCGTTGTTGCAATGGATCATTGAGTCCCGCCAGCCCGACGCCCTGCGCTGGTGGCTGGCCCAGCCGGGCGCGGATGTGGAAATGCCGCTGGGCGGCCTACGCGACACTCCCTTGCTGGCGGCGGTCGAGAACGACGACCTGCCCATGGCCACCGCGCTGCTGCAAGCTGGCGCTGACCCCCAGCGTTACAACGACAACAACAGCTGTCCCATGAACAGCGCCTGCAGCCGCGCCATGCTGGAGCTGTTGGTGGCCCACGGCGGCCAGGTGGAGCACCTGGGCCGCGATGGCACGCGCCTCTGGCTGGGCCAGCCGCTGTGGGACGAGCGCGAGCCCGGCTGGCTCGTCACCTGCACGCCCGACGATTTCAAGCACCACCATGCGCCCCGCCCAGGGCGGCACAACGGCGAGGACGTCACCACTGCGTTTCACCTTGCCATGCTGGAGTCCAGCGAAAACGCCTATGGCGCGGGCAAGGCGTTCGGACTGGACCGCAGCTTCAGCGATACCCCTTGGCAGCACATCTGGAACGCCGATCGCTTCGGCCAAAGCCTGACCGGCCTGCCCGATGGCCGCTGGGTGCAGATCGGCGGAGAGCACGAGGACGGCTACGACCCCGACTTCTTCATCTACGCCGATGTGATCGTCCACACCCCGCCCAGCGGGCCGGGCGGCGCCTGGGACCGGCGCGTGTTTGCCTACCCGGAGGATGTGTTCCCGCCCACCGACTCCCACACCGCCACCCTGGTGGACGGCCGCATCATCGTCATCGGCTGCCTGGGCTACCCCGCGCAGCGCCGCCCTGGCGAGACGCCTGTCTACGCACTGGATACGGGCACCTTTCAGATGCAGAGGCTCGATTGCACAGGCACAGCGCCCGGTTGGCTGCACAAGCACCAGGCACAACGGGTGGCGCCGGGCGTGGTGGAAGTTTGGGGTGGAGAGCGCTGCACCGGCGCCAACAAGTACCAGGCTGTGCCAGGGCGTTGGCGGCTGGACTTGGCGCGGCTTCAGTGGCAGATGACTGAAGGGTAGAGCAAAATTTGGATCAATTTGGCTGTTGGCGCTTATATGACAAGCGCTAGCAGCTATTGGTTTTGTAGCGGCAGTCGCAGTACGAAGCAGGCACCCGGCGCGCCGTCGGGCCGGTCCTCGCAGTGCACGGTGCCGTTGTGCCGTCCGGCGATCGAGCGCACCAGGGCCAGCCCCAGGCCCACGCCGCCTGCGCGTTCGCTGGCACCGGGCAGGCGGTAGAAGGGCTCGAAGATGCGTTCGCGCTGCGCGGGTGGCACACCGGGCCCCCGGTCGCACACGCGCACCTCGGCGTGGCCCTGGCGGCGTTCGACCACCAGGGTGATCTCGCCCGCGCTGTAGCGCCGTGCGTTTTCCAGCAGGTTGCGGATGGCGCGGCGCAGCAGCTTGGAGACGCCACGCACATCCACCGAATCCGCGCTCACGTCCAGGTCGGCATCCACCCGCGCGCATTCCTCGGCGGCCAGGCCGATCAGGTCCACCAGCTCCACGGTGCCTACGTCGGCCTCGCGCGCATCGAGGCGGCTGGCCAGCAGAATCTCGTCCACCAGCTGGTCCAGCTCGGCGATGTTGCGCAGGATCTCCTCGCGGAATGCGGGCGAGGGCTGCTGGCCGCCCATCAGCTCCAGCCCCATGCGGATGCGGGTGAGCGGCGAGCGCAGCTCGTGCGATGCGTTGGCCAGCAGCGACTTGTGCGACTTGACCAGCGTTTCCACCCGCGCAGCGGCGGCGTTGAACTGGCGCGCGAGGTCGGCCACCTCGTCCTGCCCTTGCTCGGGCACGCGCACCGACAGGTCGCCTTCGCCAAATTTCTGCACGCTGCGCTGCAGCGCTTCGAGCCGCAGCGTGAGGCGCCGGATGATGGGGTACACGCCCACGGCCACGGCCAGGCCCACGATGCCCAGCAGCCACAAAAAGCCGAAGGGAGGCCGGGTCCAGAATGCGGCGTCGCCCTGGTTGGGGCCTGCGGCGCGGCCGCCCCGGTCGCCGCGCGGCTGCCGGGGTGCCATCTGCAGCAGAAAGACCTGCCCGGTGTCCGCCTGGATCTGGAATTCGATGCCCTCACTCGGATCGCCGGGCAGGCGCGTGGCCAGACCCCGCAGCACCTGGTTGCCCAGGGGGTCGCGCAGCACCATCTCGCGCGAAGGCGGCACAAAGGGTTGGGCGTTTTGCGCCTTTTGCTCCTCGGCCATGCGCCAGGCCCAGCCCACCGTGAGCGTCAGCACGGCAATGCCGCCGACCACGGCCAGCCAGATGCGCAGATACAGACGACGGGAGAAGGGGGTGGACAGGGGCATGGAAACTCGATGAGCGTCAACTCAGCATCGACATCAGCAGCAGCACGCGCGCCGCTTGAAACTGGCGCAGCCCAGGCCAGGGACGCCGAGCAAGGGCCGCCCCGCAGCGAGGGCGTCGCCCCCCTGGGGGGAAGGCGCGAAGCGACTCAGAGGGGGCATATCAATCCTGTTGTTTGGCAAACACATAGCCCACGCCGCGCACCGTGAGGATGCGGCGCGGGTTCTTGGCGTCGGCCTCAATCGCCGCGCGGATGCGGCCCATGTGCACATCGATGCTGCGGTCAAACGCCTCCAGCTCGCGGCCGCGCACGGCTTCCATGATCTGGTCGCGGGTGAGCACGCGGCCCGCGCGCTCGGCCAGCGCCACCAGCAGGTCGAACTGGTAGGAGGTGAGGTCGGCCAGCTCGCCCGCCACCGTGACAGTGCGCGCGTCGCGGTCGATCTCCAGCGTGCCAAAGCGCAGCACCTGCGAGGCGGCCGCCGCACTGCCGCCATCGGTGCGGCGGCGCAGGATGGCACGGATGCGCGCCAGCAGTTCGCGGGGCTCAAACGGCTTGGGCAGGTAGTCATCGGCGCCCAGTTCCAGGCCGATGATGCGGTCCATGGGGTCGCCCTTGGCGGTGAGCATGAGCACCGGCACCTGGGCCGCATGGCCTTGCAATGAACGGATGCGGCGGCACACTTCCAGCCCATCCATATCGGGCAGCATCAGGTCCAGGATCACCAGATCGGGCAGCGGCCCGGCATCGGGGCCCTGCAGTTGGGCCAGGCCGCTTTTGCCATCTGCGCGGTGCGTGACCTGCAGGCCCGACTGGCCCAGGTACTCGCCCACCATCTGCGCAAGGCGGGCGTCGTCTTCGATCATCAGCAGTTGGGAACTCATGGTGCGAGTGTAGGTGTGGGGCGCCCATGGTCGTCCGCCGACCCAGCGTCTGTATGTGGAATCGGTAAAGCTGCGGTAAAGCGGCTTGCCTCAGCGCCTCAACACGTTCTTGTCGCCGCGCTGCCATCGGGATGCGGGCAGGCATGCGGCTGTGGGGTACAGGGTACGAGGTGCAACGCAGAGGCAAGTTTTCGCGGAACGCTCAGTCAAGAAAAGCGCCGGGCAGGCCATAGATTGCCAAGGTTTTGCGTCCTCTGAGTCAGCTCAGAGGCCGTGGATCAAGGTGGTGCTGAGCAAGGGCGCCCCGGCAAGGCGTGCGGCGTGGCCAGAGCCCCGTGGCAGACCCGGCGCGCGGTGGATGTACTGGTTCAGCGGGCTGTGCAGTGGATACAACATAGAGGTCAATGATGGGTGGATTTGAAAGCGTGCAATGTGTACAGGGGCTGGGGCATTTGGTGCATTTGGGGCATGCAGTCAGGGCAAGGCGCTGGATGTCCGTGTTTGCGGTGGCTGCAGGGCTTGCGCCCGCAGTGCATGCGGCCGATATCTCGGCCACGGTCCCGGTCGGCGGTGGATTCGTGGTCAAAAGCCCAGGCAATGGGCAACCCCAGGAACGCCTGCGTGTGCAGGACAGCGGCGAGGTGCGCATTCCGGCCTTGGCCGGCAGCGCAGCGGGCGGTGCGGCAGTCTGCTTTGACACATTGACGGGCCGCCTGGGGCCCTGTGCTGCGGGCGTGGGCGCGGGGGCCACAGGCCCCGCTGGCCCTGCAGGGCCGCAAGGCGCAACCGGACCCACTGGCCCGGCAGGGCCTGCGGGCACCCAAGGTCTGCAGGGCTTACAAGGGGCGCCTGGACCTGCCGGAGCCCCAGGTGCGACGGGCTTGCAAGGCCCTGCTGGACCGCAGGGATTGCAGGGATTGCAGGGATTGCAGGGATCGTCAGGGCAGCAAGGGCCGCAAGGGCCTGCGGGAGCGACCGGCGCCCAAGGGCCTGCCGGCGCTGGAGTCGGCCATGTCTCCTATGCTCACACCCGCTTCGGTGGCGCTAAAGCGGTGGTGGCAGACACTGATGGCACTCCGGCCCCCATTCCTTGGGAGTACACAGACTTGGATCAGCGTGTCACCCTGGACGCTGGTGGCGTCACCTTTACCGTGAACGATGCAGGGCGTTACCTCATACGCTATGCACTGAAATACCGACCGCAGCCTGACGGTGCGCAGAACGCGTCGGATGGCACACCATTTGCCACCAACAATTGCCAGTCCAGCGTAGCGCTGAACGGCACGGCGGCAAGCAACGCGATCAACGCGTCTAGGGATTGGAACTCCAATAACAACGGACTGATGGAGAAGCAGTTCGTCCAGACACTGGCGGCGGGGAGCACCCTGACTGTGCAGATATCGTGCCCGATCCCGAACCGCCCGGGGACCAGCGTACCCGTGTATCTTTACGGGGGGGGAAGCAGCACATTCATCTTGCAGCGCATCCAATAGCGGAGGGATCGGAGGACTCGCAAGCACCGCCGCGTCGCATCCATCCACAGTCTCGGGATGTCTGCGGCGCACACTCATTCAGCGCTACCTCTGTCCAGAAGGCAAACTCAACGCTCGCTGGTGTCCTCTGAGGCCGGGAGGATCGTGTCTGTCCTCACCCTGGACGCCAGCCACACCAGCACCAGCACCGGCAGCCCCAGCAGTGCGGTGGCGGTGAAGAAGTGGGCGTAGCCCAACGCATCCACATAGTCGCCCGAGAAACCCGCCACAAACTTCGGCAGCAGCAGCATCATCGAGCTGAACAGTGCGTACTGCGTGGCCGAGTAACTCACGTTCGTCAGGCTCGACAGGTAGGCGATGAACGCCGCCGACGCAATGCCGCTGGCCAGGTTGTCGGCCGACACCACGGCAATCAGCGCCGTCACGTCGTGCCCGTGGCCTGCCAGCCAGGCAAACAGCAGGTTGCTGGCGGCACTGAGGATGGCGCCCAGCATCAGGATGCGCATGACGCCAAAGCGCATCGACAACACGCCGCCCACGAAGGCACCGGCCAGGGTCATGATGACGCCGTACACCTTGGTCACGGCGGCCACCTCGTCCTTGGTGAAGCCCATGTCCACATAGAACGGGTTGGCCATGATGCCCATCACCACGTCGCTGATGCGGTAGACGGCGATGAGCGCCAGGATGAGCGCCGCCTGCCAGCCGTAGCGGCGCAGAAAGTCGGCAAACGGCGCCACCAGTGCGCCCTGAATCCATTCGGCGGCGTTCTTGGCCGGGGGCAGGGCCACCGGGGCGGGCTCGCGCGAGAACAACACGGTGACCACGCCCACCGCCATCGATGCGGCCATCACCAGATAGGCCGTCTGCCAAGCGCCATTTTGGTAAGCGGCTGCGCCCTGCACAACGGCCTGGCCCACGGCGGGTGCCACCTCGGCACGCGCCGCAATCCACAGCACGCCCGCACCGGCCCAGATCATCGCCAGCCGATAGCCCGTCTGGTACGAGGCTGCCAGCGCCGCCTGGTGGTCGGCGTCCGCGGACTCGATGCGGAAGGCATCGAGCGCGATGTCCTGCGTGGCCGAGCCAAAGGCCACGGCCAGCGCGCACCACACGATGGGCCCGAGCATCTGGCGCGGGTCGGCCAGTGCCATGCCCACCAGTCCTGCCACGATCAGTGCCTGCGACAGCAGCAGCCAGCTGCGGCGGCGGCCCAGCGCGGGGGTGAGCAGCGGGATCGGCATGCGGTCCACCAGCGGCGCCCACACCCACTTGAAGCCATAGGCCAGGCCCACCCAGCTCAGGTAGCCGATGGTGCTGCGGTCAATGCCCGCCTCGCGCAGGCGAAAGCTCAGTGTGCCCAGCACCAGCAGCAGCGGCAGCCCGGCGGCAAATCCGAGCGTGAGCATGCGCAGGCTGGCGGGCTCCAGGTAAACGCGCAGGGTTTGCAGCCAGGGCGTGCGCGGGGGCTTGTCGGCAGCGGGGTTGGGGGCGGAGGTTGTGGAGGTGTCTGACATGGGGGGGCGGGGGTTTTCTCTATCATCGCCGAGGCACTTGCAACCCGGCCCGCCGGCCTTCATCTGGCGAAAGGCTTGGGTGTCTCGTGCACCAGCGTTGCTTATTATTCCTTCAGGGATTGCTTGTATGTGCCTTTTCTGCCCCGCTCCCTCCGTTGCGCCGTCGTCCCCCTGGTCGGCGCGCCGTGCCTTCCTGCTGGCAGCCGGTGCCAGCGCTGCGGCGCCGGTGCTGGCGCAGGTGGACGTGGGCTCGGCGTCCAGCCTGCGCAAGCTGGTGCCTGCCGAAACGCTCGAAGACTCTGCCGCCCAGCAGTACCGGCAGATGCTGGAGCAAGCCAAGGCCAAGCGCGCACTGGCGCCCAGCGACCACCCGCAGCTGCAGCGCCTGCATGCCATTGCCAAGCGGCTGATTCCCTTCACCGCGCCGTGGAACGACCGCGCCAAGCAATGGCGCTGGGAGGTCAACCTCATCGGCAGCTCGCAGATCAACGCCTTCTGCATGCCTGGCGGCAAGATCGCCTTCTACACCGGCATCCTCGACCAGCTCAAGCTCACCGACGACGAGGCCGCCATGATCATGGGCCACGAAATGGCCCACGCTCTGCGTGAGCACGCACGCGAGCGCATCGCCAAGACGCAAGGCACCAACCTGGCGCTGCGCCTGGGATCGCAGCTGCTGGGGCTGGGCGATCTGGGCCAGGCGGCGGCCGGGCTGGGCGGGCAGCTCCTTACGCTGCAGTTCAGCCGCTCGGACGAGACGGATGCCGACCTGGTGGGGCTGGAGCTGGCTGCCCGCGCGGGCTACCAGCCCTCGGCCGCCGTGAGCCTGTGGCAAAAGATGGGCAATGCCAGCGGCAGCAAGCAAGGCGGGCTGGCGTTCTTGTCCACCCACCCCTCGGGGCCCGCGCGCATCAAGGAGCTGGAGCTGAACGTGCCCAAGGTGCAAGGCCTCTATGAGGCCGCTCGGGGCAGGTGATAGTTAGCTACTATTTTTATAGCTATTAGCGCTTGCTGATAAAGCGCTGCGGGCCTTTTTGGTCCGGAATTTTTGCGCACACGCCGTGCAGGCTCGGTTGTCCACCGCGCGCGGCCTGCACTGCCTGCCGGCCCGCTCGCAGCTTCTCAGCCTCTGCTAACGCGGTTGCGTCCCAGGTTCTTGCTTTCGTAGAGCGCCTTGTCGGCGCGCGCAATGGCGGGCTGCAGGTCTTCGGCGTTGTGCACCAGGGCCACACCGAACGACAGGGTCAGGGCCATCGGCGTGTTGCCCAGCTGCAGCGGCGCCAGGGCCACCAGTGCGCGAATGCGCTCAGCCGTGGCGCAGGCGGCATCCTGGGGGCTGGCGGGCATCAGTGCCAGAAACTCTTCACCGCCCCAGCGGGCCAGCACATCCCCTTCGCGCAGGTTTTCCGCCAGCGTTCTGGCGATGGCGACCAGGACCTCGTCGCCCACGGCGTGGCCGTGCTGATCGTTGATGCGTTTGAAATGATCCACATCGCACAGCATGAGCGCCACCGGTGTGCCGTCGCGTTGGCTGCGCGCCAGGGCTTGCGTGGCCTGGGCGTGGAAGTGGCTGCGGTTGGCCAGGCCGGTCAGTGGGTCGCGTGTGGCCTGTTTGCGCAGGCGCCCTTCGGTTGCCAGCACCGTGCGCCGGTAGTAGGCGGACAGCGCGGCAGACAGGGCAAACACCAGGCAGATGTGGACCCAGTTCACGATCTTCACGGACTGCGTGGGCAGCGGGGCAAGAGGCCCCAGGTGGTCGCACAGCGCCTGCAGGCCCAGGTAGTAGCCCAGCAGCGCCAGCACCATGGGGGCGGCCGTGCCGCGCGTGTTGGCCACCACGATGGCGGGGATGAACATCAGCAGGTAATAGTGAAAGCCGCTGTTCCACCCGATCAGCAGCGAGCCCAGCGCCGAGTGCCCGATCACTTCGGCCCAGATCAGCAGCAGCCCCGCAGTGTTGTGCCGCCGCGCTATCAGCTGGTGGGCGCCCAGGTACATCAGAATGCTGACCGCGTTGACCAGCGTGAGCGGCCACGAGCCCAGCACCCAGAACAGCACGATATAGCCCGCATCAATCACAGCCGCCGTCAGCGCCACCCGCTGAACCATGGCCCAGTAGGCCTTGCCCGCCAGGCTGGAGCCGCGCTGGGGGATGGTGAAGGCCCGAGGGGGATGCGGAGGGAGGGTCGAGTTCATGGCGCATGGGCAGGCTGGGCAAAAAAGAACGCCAACGCCAGCGTGCCGCAGATTGCTTACAAAAAGATACATCGTAAGCACGCGCTGCATGCCCGGTCCGCCGAACTGGCGGCTTTTGCCATGCTTTTCGCCCCGCTGTCGCGCGCGACCGTGCTGGGGCATGCCCGTGCCGTCTCACTACCACGGGGTGGTGTGCTGCAGCTGATGCTATGCTTTTTGTAGCTTATAGCGCTTGCCAGTAAAGCGCTAGAGGCTATTTTTATAGAAAATCCCCGCCCCGTGCAGATCGCTGCAGGGTTTTCTTTTGCGCTGGCTTGGCCGATCTCTTCCCCATGGCCAGGCAGCGGTGGGGTTGGAGGTTGGGGGCGGCGCCTCAGCCGGTCTGCACCGGTAGCCAGGCCACGGCCACGGGACTCTTGCGTGAGAAAAGCTCTACATGCGAGTCAATCGCGAACTGCACCCGTGCCAGGTTGTCATCGTCTTCAGCGCTGCAGTCAAAGTGCAGCGCATCGTCTTCGGCGCGCAGCAGGCACAGGCCCCAGGGAAAGTGGGCTTCGCCCTGGTGCTCGTCATAGGTCACGCTGATCTTGCGGGTGAAGTGGTAGCACAGGCGTTGAAGGTAGCGGCTGGCCTCGGTGGTGGGGACATGGCCCTGGCGTCGTTTCATGGGTCGTGGGGGGTGGGGTTGGTGTTGAAAAAAGGGGCTGTCACCGGCAGTGCGGCGTCAGCCAGGACGAGCAAACCTCCTTGCGAGCAGCGCTCCACGCGGGCCTGCACGCCATAGGCGCGCTGCAGCAGTGCGGGGGTGAGCACCTCGGCTGGGTCGCCCGCAGCCAGCACGCTGCCGCCGCCCAGCACCAGCACATGCTGGCAAAAGCGCAGCGCCAGGTTCAGGTCGTGTACCGCAACCATGCCCACTGCGCGCTGCTGCAGCACCATGGCGCGCACGGCCTGCAGCAGCTGCAGCTGCCAGCGCAGGTCGAGCGCACTGGTGGGCTCGTCCAGCAGCAACAGGCGCGGCGCGCGCACGATGACCTGGGCCAGGCCCACCATCTGCCGCTGCCCGCCCGAGAGTTCGTCCAGCCGCCGCAGCGCCAGTGCTTGCAGGCCCAGCGCGGTGACCACCGATTCGATGGCCGCCTCGCGCTGCACAGGGCTCCATTCGCTGCGGCTGGCGCGCAGCGCGCTTTGCCAGGTTTCGTAGGCCACCAGAGAGGTGCTTTGTGGTAGCGCCTGGGGCAGGTAGCCCACACGGCGCAGGCGCTCACGCGGCGCCAGTGTGGTCAGGTCGGTGCCTTCCAGCCACACGTGGCCCTGCGCAGGTCGCAGCCCGGCCACTGCCTTGAGCAGTGTGGACTTGCCCACCGCGTTCGGCCCCACCACCGCCACCAGCGTGCCTGGGGGCACGCCCGGCAGGGTCAAGCCCTGCAGCACGGGGCGGCCGGGGTAACCGGCGGTGAGCTGGTCGATCTGCAGGCCGTCCTTCACCATGTCCTTCATGCCACCCTCCGTTGACGGAGAACGAGCACCATGAACAGTGGCACACCCACCAGTGCGGTGATGATGCCAATCGGCAGCACCACGCCGGGCACCAGCGCCTTGCTCAGGATGGAGGCCAGCGACAGCATCAGCGCTCCGGCCAGCGCGCTGCCAGGCAGGTAGTAGCGGTGGTCCTCGCCCAGCAGCATGCGTGCGATGTGCGGCCCCACCAGGCCCACGAAGCCGATGGTGCCGACGAACGACAGGGCCGTGGCGGCCAGCAGGCTCACGCGCAGCAGCGTCACCAGCCGCAGCCGCTCCACAGCAATGCCAAAGCTGCGCGCCTGGTCCTCGCCCGCGCGCAGGGCCGTGAGGGCCCAGGCCTGGTGCGCCGACCACAGCAGGCACAGCAAAAGCACCGATCCCACGATGCCGATCTTGGTCCAGGTGGCGCGGCCCAGGCTGCCCATGGTCCAGAACACGATCTGCTGCAGCGCGTTGCTATCGGCGATGAACTGCAGCAGCCACAACAGCGCCTCGAAGCTGAACAGCAGTGCAATGCCGAACAGCACCACCGTGTCCACCGTGGCACCTTGGCGCCAGGCCAAGAGCTGGATCAGGGCGGTGGCGCAGGCCGCGCCCACAAAGGCGCACAGCGGCACGGCCAGGTTCTCGCCCCACGCCAGCAGCGTGAAGCCGCTGACCACAGCGGCCGAGGCCCCCACGGCGGCTGCAGCTGACACGCCCAGCGTGAACGGGCTGGCCAGCGGGTTGTTCAGCGCGGTCTGCATCTCGGCCCCCGCCAGGCCCAGGCTGGCACCCACCAGCACCGCCATCACCGCGTAGGGCAGTCGCACCTCCCACAGGATGACCTGCTGCGCCAGGGGCAGCGCGCTGGGGGTGAACAGGCCACGCAGCACATCGCCAAACGCGAAGGTGGAGGGGCCGAGCGCGATGTCGGCCACCACGCTGGCGCACAGCACGGCCAGCAGGGCCGCCAGCAGCAGCAGGCGGCGGCGCACAAAGTGCCGGTAGCGCTGGGCCAGCGGGCCCGCCTGCGCCGGGGAGGATGGGAGAGGGGCCAGGGCCGTAGCGGAATCAGGCACAGAAGACATTGCAAAAGGGGTGGGGTAATGGGCTCAGCGCGGTTGCCGGGCCAGCGCCAGCGCATCGGTCAGGCCGGGCAGCATGGCGCCGCCATGGTCCAGGCCGGGCAACACGGCCATCTGCACCCGCAGCTCGGGCCAGGCCAGGGCGGTGAGCTGCTGGGCCAGCGCCTCGGTGCGCTCCAGCAAGCGGCGCTCGGCCTGCACGGCCGCGCGGGCGGGCGTGGCGGCGGCCTGTGCGTGTTCCAGCCCGCCCACACGCAGTTGCAGCCGGGCCTGAAAGGCGCGCGGCGCTGTGGCGTGGGTCTGTGCAAACTGCGCCGCCGTCTGCAGCACCTGGCCGTGGTTCCACCACACCGAGGGGCTGGTGGCCGCATAGCGGGTGAACAACGCCGGGCGCGTGAACAGTGCGTGCAGCACACACAGGCCGCCAAAGGAGTGGCCGGTGATCGTCTGGCGTTGTGCATCCACAGCGAATGCCTGCGCGATGCGCGGCTTCAGCTCCTGCGCGATGAAGTCGAGCAGCGCGTCCGCGCCGCCTTCCTCGGCCGTGGCGCTGCCACCCAGGGGCGGCGGTGTGTAGTCGCGCTGGCGCTCGGCCGGGTGGACCACGGCATCGCCCGGGTGGCCCACGCCCACCACGATGGCGGCATCGGGCCGCAGCTCGGGCGGGCGCGCGGCATCGTTGCGGGCCAACTGCGCGGCCAGTGCAAAGGCGGCGTTGCCGTCCAGCACATAGAGCACCGGGTGGCCCGAGGCGGGTGTTGGGCCTGCGGGGCGCTGCACCCACACGCGCCAGGTGTGGCCGCTGGCGGGGTCGCGCAGGTCTTGCAGGTGGGTGCCCGGCAGTGTCGCTGCGGGAGCGTCCAGCACTGTGCGTGCAATAGCAGGGCGCGGGCTGGTGCAGCCGCTCAGCAGGCCCAGGCTGGCGCCTGCACCAGCGGCCGCAAGCAGCGCGCGGCGTGTGCCGTGCGGCGGGCGAAGGGCGGGCATCAGAGGCTGGTCCAGTACACGCCGGTCAGCGGGATGGGTTGGAACTGCGTGAACAAAGTCTGCAGCGTGGCGCGCGGGTCCAGGTCGGCAAAGAGTTCGGGGTGCAGCCATTTGGCAAACACCTGCACGGCCACCACGTTGAAAGGCGAGTTGTAGTAGTGGTGCCAGATGGCATGCGCGCGGCCGGGCTGCTGAACGGCCTGCAGCTGGGCAATGCCCCGACGCTGCGTGGCGCGCACCAACGAGGCGCGTGCCGCTTCGGGCGTGGCGTCGGCGCCCAGCACGATGCGCAGAGGCGATTTGTCGGACGTGGCCATGCTGCCGATGCCGGTGCCGATATACAGCCGGGGCTGCGTGGCGATCAAAAACTCCGGGTTCAGCGTGCCGTGTTCGCCGGGGATGCGACCACGCGCCACGTTGTCGGCCCCGGCGGCATCCAGCAGCACTCCCACCAGGCCCACCATGGTGGCGCAGCAGTCGTCGGCCAGGCCCACGCGGTTTTCCAGGAACACCGACGGGTGGCGTGTGCCAGCGGGCAGGGTGCGCAGGCGCGATTCGACACGCTCCAGCTGGGTACGCCAGGTGGTGTTGAAAGCCTCGGCCTCCTTGCGCTTGCCCAGCACGGCGCCCAGCAGCTCCATGCTGCGCGGCGTGTTCTTGAGCGGGTCGTGGCGGAAATCCACGAACACCACGGCCACACCGGCCGCGTCCAGGCGGGCCAGGGTTTCGCGGTCGTTCTTGCTCGGGCCGTGGCCGCCCCCCAGGCCCAGGATGGCCAGCTGCGGGCGCAGCGCAATGGCCTGCTCGTCGCTGAAGCTGCCCGCGTTGTTGCGGCCCACGCGCGGTACCTTGTCCAGCTGCGGGAAGTGGCTGCGCCACTGGGCATAGCCTGCGGCGTCCAGGGTTTCGTAGTCGCCCATCATGCCCACCAGGCGGCGGGCCACGTCGTCCCGCTCAAACACGCCCAGGGCGGGCAGCAGGCGGCCTTCGCCGAGCAGGATGCGGTCTAGTTTGGTGGGAAGGGTGACCTTGCGACCGGCCAGGTCGGTCACGGTGTGGTGGGTGTTCTGGGCCTGCGCTGAGACGGCGGTGAAGGCCAGGGCGCACAGGAGCGCGGAGACAACGGAGCGCGCAGCCCGCATGGACAACGCGGACAGCCAGCGGGGGCGGGTCGAGGCCATGGAGGGCAAGGTGCTTCCCCGCTGGGCCGGCTGAATTTTACTACTGAGAATCATTTGCATTTATTATCGCGAATTGCTAGCATCCCACGGGCCTGCGTCTGCCGTGTTTGCGGGGGCAAGAAAAACCTTTGCGCAACACCCGGGTGCGGCTTGGGCCGTGGCCGGTTTGTGCGCTGGGGTGCCTGCATGCCGTTCGTCCACCGTTCCTTCTCCTTCTGGAAAGCCCCTTCGTCCATGTCAGGTGTCAGTCCATTGCATGTCCAGCCCTTGGCGTCGCCGTCGGAGGGGGCGCAGGCCTCGCTACAGCGCCATTTGCAGCGGGTGCGGGTGCTGCGCCCGGGGTTGCACCTGCATGCCGATGACACCGCCGACGCGCAGGACTTCACTGCCAGCGGTGAGATGGACGCTGGCCTGCGCATCGTGCTGCTGTTGGAAGGCTCGGTGGATGTGAGCTATGGCCCGCGCCGCGTGGCCCTGTCGTCCAGCGCTGCGGCGCCACGTGCGCGCGCACCGGGGGCGCCGCGCGCGCTGCTGGTGTCGGTGGCCCAGCCCGAGCGGTTCGAGCGGCGCGGACGCCGTGGCACCTATGCGCGCCGCGTCAGCGTGGGCCTGGGTGGCGAGTGGCTGGAGCAGGTCGCGGGTCCCTTGGCGTCGGATGCAATCGATGCCTTTCGCCGCCAGCACCTGGCCATGCACCACTGGCAGCCTTCAGCCCGCATTGCCGCCGTGGCCGAGCAGATCACCCGCGCCCCCGACCTGAGCCCTTTGCTGCTGCACTTGTATCTGGAAAGCCGTGCCCTGGAATTGGTGGGGGAGGCGCTGGGTAGCCTGTCGCAGCACGCCCCAGGGCCCGCGCCCGCCCCCGCACTGGCCCATGCCGCGCCGCGCTTGTTGCCCCACGAGCACCAGCGCATGCGCGCGCTGCACGCGTTCTTGCAAACCGATGGCGCCATGGACATGTCGCTCGATGCGCTGGCGCGCCAGGCGGGCACCAATGCCAACACGCTGCAGCGCCACTTTCGCGCCGTGTATGGCACCACAGTGTTCGACTTTGTGCGCGAGCACCGCTTGCAGCGCGCCCGCCACGCGCTGGAGCGCGATGGCCTGACGGTGGGGCAGGCGGCCCTGCTGGCCGGCTACAACAGCGCCGCGAACTTTGCGACGGCCTACCGCAGGCGGTTTGGGATGCCGCCGAAGCTGGCGCGCGCACGGATCTGATGCCCTCCTGAGCCGCACAGCTCCCGGGGTTGCCGCCAGAATCGGCACCTCTTCGAGGCTTCAAGGCCGTCCAAGCCTGCTTTGGCAGGCTTGGAGCTGCGGCCCTCTGCCCCCATGGGGATGCCACCCGTGGCCTGGCAAAGCCAGCTCCACGGTGGCACTGGCGGGGTCGCGCCCTGCGTGGGGGCGCGGCAAACGTCTTTGTTGGGCGTGCAAACACAAGCCTGCGGGCTGCATGAAATCATCGCTGCATGCCGGATGCACGCAGTCGGCACGCCTTGCTGCGCATCTGGGCACCGCTAGTGCGCCGCTCCGTCAAGATACGGGTTCGCATTCTGAATGAAATCGCACTCATTCTTGTTTGCAATCCGTTGGCGGGGCGGCTTTTCCATTTCTTTGCCTACCCTTTTCGATTCAGGACTTCCTTTATGCAGACTCGCCGCCCATCCCGGGGTGCCGTTCCGGCCCATCCATTTACCTTGCGCCAGATCGCCCAGGCCTGTGCGTGGACCTTGCTGGCCGGTGCTGGCGCTGGCGCAGCGCTGGCACAAAGCCCTGCAGCGCCGATCGCGCTGAAGGAGGTGACCGTGAACGCGGTGGCCGAAACGCCCGAGAGCCTGCCCCCTGCTGCACCCGGTGGCCAGGTGGCCCAGGGCACGCGCCTGGGGGTGCTGGGCAATGTGGGTGTGATGGACACGCCGTTCAACATGACCGGCTACACCGCCGAAGGCATTGCCGACCAGCAGGCGCAGACGGTGGGCGCGGTGCTCAAGAGCGACCCTTCGGTGCGCGCCACCACCAACGAGGGCCACATCGTCGAGAACTTCATCATCCGGGGCTTTGCGGTAGGGGCCAGCTCCTTGGCCATCAACGGCATCTACGGGCTGGCGCCCGAGCAGAACACGCCCACCGAAATGTTTGAACGGGTGGAAGTGCTCAAGGGCCCCGGTGCCATGATGATGGGCCTCCCCCCGACGGGCGATGTGGGCGGCGCCATCAACCTCGTGCCCAAGCGCGCGGGCAAGGCACCGCTCACGCGCGTGACCACCACGTATTCGTCGAAATCCAATGTGGGCGTCCACACCGACGTATCGCGCCGCTTTGGGGATGACCAGCGCCTGGGCGTGCGCGTCAACGGCGTGCTCTCGGGTGGCGAGACCTGGCTGGACCACCAGACCAAGGCGCGCGAGATCGGACACCTGGCGCTGGACTACCAGGGCGAAGGCTGGCATCTGGAGGCGGATGCCTATTCGCTCAAGAACAAGGTGCGCAAGGGCTCGCCCATGCAGCCCATCATCACCGGCTGGACCTCGGTGCCCAAGGCGCCCGATGGCTCCACCAACTTTTTCTACGGCGAAGGCGTGTACAGCAACACCCACACGCAGGGCCTCATCGTGCGCGGCCAGGCCGAGCTCAGTGCGGGCTGGACGGCGTTTGCCTCGGCGGGCAGGGCGCAGCACGCGTACGACGGCTTCATCTTCGGCACCCGCCCGGTATGGGTGGCCGCCAACGCCGCCACGGGCAATGCCACAGGCACGGCCTACAACTCCTGGGGCGCGTACGACACCACCACGGCCGAACTGGGCCTGCGCGGCCAGTTCAGCACGGGCGCGGTGGCGCACAAGCTCACGATGGCAGCCAACGTGATGACCTACGAGGGCGGCAGCCGTGCCAATGGCACGGCCGCCATCAACAGCAACATCTACCACCCCACGCCCATCACCATGCCAGCGGGTGCCGCCGCATCCACCTACAAAAGGGCCAACGACGACGCCATGACGGCCCTGAGCGTGGCCGACACCCTGGCCTTTGCCGACGACAAGCTGCAGCTCACCCTGGGCCTGCGCGCGCAGCAAGTGAACCAGAAGCTCAACCGATACAAGGAAACCGCCGTGACCCCGCTGGTCGGCGTGGTCGCCAAGCCCTGGGGCGAGAACGTTTCGCTCTACGGCAACTACGTGGAAGGCCTGAGCGCGGGCACCACCGTGCAGGCGCCCTATGCGAACGAGGGCGAGACCTTCAAGCCCTACAAAAGCAAGCAGATGGAGCTGGGCGTGAAGTGGATCACAGGCAGCCTCACACAAACGGTGAGCCTGTTCCAGATCCGCAAGCCCGCCCTGATCGAGGCAGGCAACCGCCAGGTGCTCGATGGCGAGCAGCGCAACCAGGGCGTGGAGTGGAACCTGTTTGGCCAACTTACCCCCGCGCTCACGCTGCTGGGCGGCGCGGCCTACACCGAGGCCGAGCAAACCAAGACCGCCAAAGGCGTGAACCAGGGCCGTGCGCAGTTCGGCGTGCCCAAGCTCACGCTCAACCTGGGCGCCGACTGGGCCATCCCCGGCGTGCAGGGACTGTCGGTCAACGGGCGTGTGACCCACACGGGCGCGCAGTGGTTGACGGGCGACAACAGCGTCAAGCTGCCTGCGTGGACCACCCTGGACGTGGGAGCGCGTTACGCCACGCGGTGGGGTGCACAGCCCGTGGTGCTGCGTGCCACGGTGACCAACCTTGCCAACCGTGCGTACTTTGAAAGCATCTGGGGCGCGGGCCGTGTGAACGTGGGCGCACCACGCGCAGTACGTCTGTCGGCCAGCTTCGACTTCTGACGGCACAACCGCCATGCGCAGGGGCCCAGCGTGTGACCTGGTGGGCGCGCCGGGCCCCGGTGGTGGTGGGAGGATGATCCGTGATGCTATTAAAAATGATAGCTGCTAACGCTTGACAGGTAAGCGCCAGGCGTCAAAAACACCAAAAATTCAGGTGCCCCCCACGTACGGGTTGCTCTTGCGCTCGCGGCCAAAGGTGCTCTCGGGCCCGTGGCCCGGAATGAACACCGTCTGGTCCCCCATGGGCCACAGGCGTTGCGTGATGCTGTCGATGAGCTGCTGGTGGTTGCCCTGGGGGAAGTCGGTGCGGCCCATGCTGCCGGCAAACAGCACATCGCCCACAAAGGCCCGGTCGATCTGCGGCGCATGGAACACCACGTGCCCCGGTGTGTGGCCGGGGCAGTGGCGCACGTTCAGCGTCTCGTTGCCGATCTGCACCGTGTCGCCGTCTGCCAGCCAGCGCGTGGGCGTGAAGTGCTGCGCGGGCGGAAATCCAAACATCGCGCTTTGCTGCGGCAGGCCGTCAATCCAGAACTGGTCGCCAGGGTGGGGGCCCACGATGGGCAGCGAAAGCCGCTCTGCCAGCTCGCCCGTGCCGCCCGCGTGGTCAATGTGGGCGTGGGTGAGCCAGATCTGTTCGAGCGTGAGGTTCAGGCGTTTGATTTCAGCCAGCAGCACCTCCAGGTCGCCGCCGGGGTCGATCACGGCAGCTTGGTGGGTGGCGTCGCACCAGACGAGGGAGCAGTTTTGCTGGAACGCCGTAACAGGGATGGTGAGGTAGTGGAGCATGGTGGGCGAGGTGGTTTGTGTGTATTTTGCAGGTCCGGCGCATGAAGCAGGGCATGCGCGACCCGCGCTTTGGCGAGGTCACCGCCGTGCTGCAAGAGTATTTCGACGGCCTGTGCCACAGCGACACGCAGCGCCTGTGCCGCGTGTTCCACCCGCAGGCGGTCTACGCCTGCGCCACGGCCGAGCCTGCGGTGACCTGCGCATGGAGGAATATTTCCCCATCGTGGACCAGCGCCCCTCGCCCGCGAGCCGGGGCGAGACGGTGCAGGAGCGCATCCTGTCCATCGAGTGTGCCGGGCCGGTGACGGCCCTGGCCAAGGTGGAATGTGCCATCCTGCCCAAGCACTTCACCGACCTGCTGACCCTGATCCAAGTGGACGGGCGCTGGCAGATCATGGCCAAGGTGTTTCACTATGAACTGGATCGCTGAGGCGGCGGTGCGCGCAAGCCTGTGGGCGAGTTCCTCTTCTCGGAAATGCTCACTTATTAATAGCTAATAGCGCTTGCCAGATAAGCGCCAGAGCTAAATTTGACTAAAGACCCGGCGGCAGGCGCCACCGGCGGTGGGCCCGCCTCACAGGTTGGTTGCCGCGACCACTTCCGACATGTCGGTCAGCCCCTGCAGCACCTTCTCGATACCGTCCTGGCGCAGGGTCAGCATGCCGGCGGCCAGTGCCGAGTGGCGGATGTCCGAGGCGGGGGCGCGGTGGCGGATGTGCTGGCGGATGGGCTCGTCGCTCATCATCAGCTCATGGATGCCCAGCCGGCCGTGGTAGCCATGGCCGTCGCACTTCGTGCAGCCCACAGGGCGCCACAGGCGCAGCGCGCCCTGTGCGCCGCCGTGCTGCTGGCGCCAGCGCGCCACCTGGGCCTCGCGGGCCTGGGGCGTGTTGGTGGTGCCACTGTCCAGGTATTGCGATGCCAGGCCCAGCAACGTGTCGTGGTCGGCCACACGCGGTTCGCGGCAGTCTGTGCACAGGCGGCGCACCAGGCGCTGGGCCAGGATGGCGAGCAGCGAATCGGAGAAGTTGAACGGGTCCAGGCCAATCTCCAGCAGCCGTGCAATGCTCTCGGGCGCCGAGTTGGTGTGCAGGGTGGACAGCACCAGGTGCCCCGTCAGCGAGGCTTCGATGGCGATGCGCGCGGTTTCCTCGTCGCGCATCTCGCCGATCATGATCACGTCGGGGTCGGCCCGTAAAAAGGTGCGCATGGCGGCGGCAAAGGTCCAGCCGATGCGCGGGTTCACCTGCACCTGGCGCAGGCCCTCCTGCGTGATCTCGATGGGGTCTTCGGCCGTCCAGATCTTGCGGCCTGCGGTGTTGATGTCCCGCACCACAGAGTGCAGCGTGGTCGTCTTGCCGCAGCCCGTGGGGCCGCACACCAGCACCAGGCCATAGCTTTTTTGCACCACCGCCCGCAGCGCCAGCAGGTTGGGCTGGCTCAGGCCGATGTTCTCCAGTGGCAGGGGCTTGGCCCCGGCCAGCAGGCGCAGCACCACGTCTTCCAGCCCGCGCGAGGTGGGCACGGTCACCACCCGCAGCTCCACCGGCGGGCCGCCGAAGCGGGCAAAGTCGATCTTGCCGTCCTGGGGCTTGCGGTGCTCGGAGATGTCCATGCCCGCCATGATCTTGATGCGCGCCACCATCGCAAAGCGGTAGCGCGCGGGCAGCTCCAGGTAGGGCGTGAGGTCGCCGTCGATGCGCAGCCGGATGCGCACGTTCTGCGGGGCGGGCTCGGTCTCGATGTGGATGTCGGACGCGCGGTGGTGGATGGCCTCGTCGATCACCGAGTTGATGAGGCGCACCAGGGTGTTGTCCGACTCGCTGATCACGTCGGCCTGCTCGGAGTCCGCGTCCGGGACCGCGCTGCCCAGGTTGGCGGCCAGCTCGCGCGATGTGGCGCGGGTGGCGGCGGTTGCATCCGAGGCGCCACCAGGCTGGGTGCGGTAGGCGCGGTGAATGGCGGGCATCAGCGTGCCCGGCGCGGCCTGCAGCGCAATGAGCCGCCGCTGCGTGAGAAACCGCAGTTCGTCCAGCAGCACGCGATCGAGCGGGTCGGCCATCAGCAGCACCAGCGCGTCATCGCGGGCGATCAGCGGCAGCACAGATTCGCGTTCTGCCACGGCCAGGGGCACCAGGGCCAGGGCCGCCGGATCGGGGGTGATGTCCCCGGGGTGCACGGTGTAGTCGCCCAGCCACGCGGCAATGACCTGGCGCAGTTGCTCTTGCGTCAGGACGCCGTGATCCACCAGGATCTGGCCGATCAGCCGGTGCTGCCCGGCGCTGCGCTCTTGCAGCTGGGCCTGCAGGCCTTCTTGCAGCGCCGACGGGGACAACATGCCCGCATGGATCAGCGCCTCACCCAGGTGCCGCGCCTTGCCGACGGTGGGGTGGGGGGAGGAGAGCTGTTTCCACAAGGATTCCGCATTGGGCGGGCGGAAACCGTGGGCGGGGAGCGTGGTGGAAACAGCGGTGTCGGTCATCAAGGGTCAGGGGTGGGCGTCGTCAAAGGCTGAAGTCATAGTCCACCGTGATGGGTGCGTGGTCTGAGAACTTTTCACCCTTGTAGATGGATTCAGCACGTGCCAGCGCCGCGAGCGCGGGGGTGGCCAGGTGGTAGTCCAGCCGCCAACCCACGTTGTTGGCATACGCCTGCCCCCGGTTGCTCCACCACGTGTAGGCGGTGTCAGTGGCGGTAGGTTGTAACTGGCGGTAAACGTCTATGATGCCGCCGCCTTCATCAGTTGTGTGCAACAACTTTGTCATCCAGGCCCGTTCTTCGGGCAAAAAACCACTGTTTTTCTGGTTGCTGCGCCAGTTTTTGAGGTCAATTTGCTGGTGCGCAATGTTGATGTCGCCACACAGAATGAAGTCGCGTTCGCGCTTGACTTTCATGAGGTGCGGGTGCATCTCGGCCAAAAAACGGAACTTGGCCTGCTGGCGTTCTTCTCCCGAAGAGCCGCTCGGAAAATACGCGCTGATGATCGACAGCTTGCGGGCGGGCGTGTCAAAACGCAGCTCCACATACCGGCCTTCTGCATCGAACTCTGCAGATCCATAGCCGATGACTACATCAGACGGCTCGTGCCGTGTGTAGATGCCCACGCCGGAATAGCCTTTTTTCTGGGCAAAGTGGAAGTGGCCTTGCAGGCCTGCCATGCGCTCGAAGCGGTTGGCCATGTCGGCCGCCTGGGCCTTCACTTCCTGCACACAAATACAATCCGGCCGCGTGGCTGCCATCCAGCTTTCCACGCCTTTGCTGGTGGCCGAGCGGATGCCATTGAGATTGAGGCTGGTTAACTTGAACAAGGAATTCCCCATGGTGGATGTTGGCGCGCAAACCTCTGAACAGGGCCAGCTGGCGCAGGATTTTGTACGTTTTGCCGTCGAATCGGGCGTGCTGCGGTTTGGCGAATTCAAGACCAAGGCGGGGCGCCTGAGCCCGTATTTCTTCAACGCCGGGTTGTTCGACGATGGCCGCAAGATCGGGCGACTCGCGGAATTCTATGCAAAAGCCCTGCTGGCCAGCGGCATCGAATTCGACATGGTTTTCGGCCCCGCATACAAAGGCATTCCACTGGCCGCCACTGTGGCCGTGGAGCTGGCGCGCCTTGGCCGCAACGTGCCCTTTGCCTACAACCGCAAGGAGGCGAAGGACCACGGCGAGGGCGGCACGCTGGTGGGGGCACCCCTCAAAGGCCGGGTGCTGATCGTGGACGATGTCATGTCTGCCGGCACTGCCGCCCGCGAGTCCATCGCCATCATCCGCGCGGCGGGTGCCACCCCCCACGCAGTGGCCATTGCACTGGACCGCCAGGAGAAAGCCACAGAGAATGGCCAGGACGTGGACCACAGCGCCGTGCAGTACGTGCGCCACCAGCTGGGCATGCAGGTGTGCGCCATCGCCAGGTTGGCAGACTTATTGCTGTATCTCTCCCAAAACGGGGAAGAGGGGATGCGCTCGCATCACGAAAAAGTGCTGGCCTACCGCCAGCGGTATGGTGTTAACGAAGGGTAGACCATTTGAGCAAGTCGGCGTGGATCATGGGCGGAGTGATGCTGCTCACCTTGGGCGTGGAACTGGCGTCGGCGCAGTCCCAGCAAGGTACGACGGGCGGCATCTACACGTGCGTGGACCGCAACGGTCGCCGCCTGACGGCCGACCGGCCCATCCCGGAGTGCCTGGACCGGGAGCAGCGCGAGCTCAGCCCCTCCGGCATCACACGCCGCCAGATTGGCCCCTCGCTCACTGAGCTGGAGCGCGCCGCCCAAGAGGCCCAGGCCCGCAAGGACGCCGAAGAGCGCGCCCGTGTGGTCGAAGAACGCCGCCGAGAACGCGTGCTGGTGGCGCGCTACCCCGACAAGGCTGCCCACGATGTGGAGCGCGCCGCAGCCATCCAGATGGTGGACGATGTGACAGCCACCGCAGAAAAGCGAATTGCAGAGCTGAAGGCGGAGCGCAAGAAGCTCGATGTGGAGATGGAGTTCTACAAGAAGGACCCCAACAAGGCCCCCATGACGCTGCGCCGCAAGATCGCTGAGATTGACGACAGCCTGGCCGAGCAGCAGCGTTTTATCTCGGGCCAGGATCAGGAAAAGCGCCGCGTGCATACACGGTTTGACACCGAGCTGGCGCAGTTGCGCAAGCTGTGGGATGCGCAGCGTGTGCCTCCCTCAGCAGCGTCCGCTGTTGTGGCGCCCGCTGCCAGTGCGGTGCCTGCGGGGGGCAGCCGATAGCCCGCGAGGTCGTGTGGCGTGTGGACCGCCGAACGCGTCGCAGGGCCACCCCGTATGAACATGAATGAGCACACACAACAAAGGGGCCCATGGGCCCCTTTGTGGTTGCGGTAGCTTTGATAACCGCCGGTCAGCCCGCCAACTTGGCGCGCAGCAGGTCGTTGACTTGTTGCGGATTGGCTTTGCCCTTGCTGGCCTTCATCGCCTGGCCGACCAGCGCATTGAACGCCTTGTCCTTGCCCGCACGGAACTGGGCCACGTTGTCGGGGTTGGCGGCAATCACTTCGTCGATGATCTTCTCCAGCGCGCCGGAGTCGTTCATCTGCTTGAGGCCCTTGGACTCGATGATCGCATCGACGTTCGCCGATTCCCCGGCCCACAGCGCGTCGAATACCTGCTTGGCCGCATTGTTGGAAATCGTACCGTCCGCGATGCGGGTGATCAGGCCAGCCAGCTGTGCCGACGTGACCGGAGCTTGCTCGATGCCGATCTCTCCCATGTTCAGGCGGCGCGACACCTCGCCCATGATCCAGTTGCTGGCCAGTTTGGGTTGAGCGCAGGCCTTGGCTGCCGCCTCGAAGTAAGCCGCCATGGCTTTGCTTTGCGTGAGCGTGGTGGCGTCGTACTCGGGCAGGCCATAGTCCGCCACAAAACGTGCCGCCATGGTGCGGGGCAATTCAGCCATTTGCGCACGTTCTTCCTGCACCCACTGCTCTGAAATGTGGAGCGGTGGCAGGTCGGGGTCTGGGAAGTAGCGGTAATCCGCAGCATCTTCCTTGGTCCGCATCGCGCGTGTTTCGCCGGTGTCGGGGTCGAACAGCACGGTGGCTTGCTGGATCGCATGGCCGTCTTCGATCTGCTCGATCTGCCAGCGGATCTCGAAGTCGATGGCCTGCTGCATGAACTTGAACGAGTTCAGGTTCTTGATCTCGCGGCGCGTGCCCAGCGGCTGGCCGGGCTTGCGCACCGACACGTTGGCATCGCAGCGGAAGCTGCCCTCCTGCATGTTGCCGTCGCAGATGCCGATCCAGGTCACGATCTTGTGCAGCTCTTTGGCGTACGCCACGGCTTCCTCGCTGCTGCGGATGTCGGGCTCGGTCACGATTTCCAGCAGCGGCGTGCCAGCCCGGTTCAGGTCGATGCCCGACTGGCCGATGAAGTCCTCATGCAGCGACTTGCCCGCGTCTTCTTCGAGGTGGGCGCGCACCAGGCGCACGGTTTTCTTCTCGTCGCCCAGGAAGAACGACACCTCGCCACCCTGCACCACCGGGATCTCGAACTGGCTGATCTGGTAGCCCTTGGGCAGGTCGGGGTAGAAGTAGTTCTTGCGGGCAAAAATGCTCACTGGCGCAATGTGGGAGCCGAGGGCAAGACCTAATTTGATAGCACAGGCCACGGCCTCGCGGTTCATCACGGGCAGGGTGCCGGGCAGGGCCAGATCCACCGCGCAGGCCTGGGTGTTGGGCTCGGCGCCAAAAGCGGTGGGCGCGCGGCTGAAGATCTTGCTCTGGGTGGCGAGCTGGGTGTGGGTTTCGAAGCCGATGACGACTTCATAACCGTGGATCAGTTTGGCGGTCATGTCAGAAGCCCTCCGGGCGGCGGAGGTGGAAGTCGGTGGCTTGCTGCAGGCGGTGCGCAGCGTTCAGGAGGCGTGCTTCCTGGAAGTAGTTGCCCAGCAGCTGCAAGCCCACGGGCAAACCACCTTCGCCAAAACCGGCGGGCACGCTCATGCCGGGCAGGCCTGCCAGCGAGCCGGGCAGGGTGAAGATGTCGGCCAGGTAGTCGGCCAGCGGGTCGTTGCCGTGGTCGCCCAGCTTCCAGGCCACGGTGGGGGCCACGGGGCCTGCGATCAGGTCGCAGTCCTTGAAGGCATTCTGGAAGTCGTCGGCGATCATGCGGCGGATCTTCTGCGCCTGCAGGTAGTAAGCGTCGTAGTAGCCGTGGCTCAGCACATAGGCGCCGATCATGATGCGGCGCTTGACCTCGTCGCCAAAACCTTCGGCGCGGGTCTTCTTGTACATGTCCACCAGGTCGGTGTAGTCCTTGGCGCGGTGGCCGAACTTCACGCCGTCAAAGCGGGAGAGGTTGGACGAGGCCTCGGCCGGAGCAATGATGTAGTAGACCGGGATGGACAGCTGCGTGCGCGGCAGGCTGATGGGCACCAGCTTGGCACCGAGCTTTTCGTATTCCTTGAGGGCACCGTCTACGGCGGCGCGCACATCGGGCGCCAGGCCTTCGCCAAAGAACTCGGCGGGGATGCCGATGCGCAGGCCGTCGATGCTGTCATTGAGCTTGGCGCTGAAGTTTTCGGCCGGCACATCCAGGCTGGTGGAGTCGCGGTCCGGGTCGGGGCCGCACATGGCGGACAGCAGCAGGGCGCAGTCTTCGGCCGAGCGGGCCATGGGCCCCGCCTGGTCGAGGCTGGAGGCGAAAGCGATCATCCCGTAGCGGCTGGCGCGGCCATAGGTGGGCTTGATGCCGGTGATGCCGCAGAACGAGGCGGGCTGGCGGATGGAGCCGCCCGTGTCGGTGCCGGTGACGGCAGGGGCCAGGCGCGCAGCCACGGCCACGGCGCTGCCGCCGGACGAGCCTCCGGGGATGCGGTCGGTGGCCCAGGGGTTGCGCACGGGGGCCGGGGCGTCAAAGCCCACGGGGGCGACGGCCGAATTTTCGTTGGCCGAGCCCATGGCGAATTCGTCGCAGTTGAGCTTGCCCAGCGTCACGGCGCCCGCGTCGGCCAGCTTGGTGACCACGGTGGCGTCAAAAGGCGACTGATAGCCCTTCAGCATCCTGGAGCCCGCCGTGCTGGGGAAGTCGCGGGTGACGAAGATGTCCTTGTGGGCAATCGGTACGCCCGTCAAGGTGCCCGCCGTGCCAGCTGCGATGCGGGCATCTGCCGTCTGGGCCTGGGCCAGGGTGGCTTCTTCGTTCAGGGCCACAAAGGCGCCCAGGGTCTGATGTGCCTTGGCCCGGGCCAGGAAATGCTGTGCCGCCTCGACGGCAGAAAACCGCTTGGCGCGCAGGCCTGCGGCCAGCTCGGAAACGCCCAGGTCGTGCAGGGCTTGGGGGATGTTTGTGCTCATGCGCGCCTCACTCGATCACTTTGGGGACGAGGAACAGGCCGCGTTCGACAGCGGGGGCGCTCTTCTGGTTGGCTTCGCGCTGGTTGGGCTCGCTGGCCACGTCTTCGCGCAGCCGCAGGGCCACGTCCTGGATGGCCGCGACGGGGTGGGCCAGGGGCGTGACGCCCGAGGTATCCACAGCCCGCATCTGTTCCACGATGTCAAAGAAACCATTGAGCTGGGTCAGCATGCGCTCACTTTCGGAGGGCGTCAGCTCAAGCCGTGCCAGATTGGCGATGCGGCCGATGTCCTGGGGGGTCAGTGCCATAGGGAGGAGAATTGAGAGAAACCTGAAGTAAAGCTGTGATCCGGGCGTGCCGGAGGGAGTTATTCACAGGGGATGGGGTATTATCCCGGCTTTGCCGCAATGCTCCTGGAATGGGAGTCAATTGCGTGAAAAAAGCCCATAAACACCCCCCTGAATACCTGGCGATGGCAGGCCGACGCGCATGCCGTGCCCGAGAGGATTTTTGAATGTTCGGAGCTTTCCGTCGGTATTTCTCCACCGACCTGGCCATTGACCTTGGCACAGCCAACACCCTCATCTTCGCCCGCGACAAAGGCATCGTGCTCGATGAGCCCTCAGTGGTCGCCATCCGCCACGAAGGCGGTCCCCACGGCAAGAAGGTCATCCAGGCCGTAGGCCACGAGGCCAAGGCCATGCTGGGCAAGGTGCCTGGCAACATCGAAGCCATCCGGCCCATGAAGGACGGTGTGATCGCCGACTTCGTGATCACCGAGCAGATGATCAAGCAGTTCATCAAGATGGTGCACCCGCGCACGCTGTTCACCCCCAGCCCGCGCATCATCATTTGTGTGCCCTGCGGCTCCACCCAGGTCGAGCGCCGCGCCATCAAGGACGCCGCCGAGGCCGCAGGTGCCACGGCGGTCTACCTGATCGAAGAACCCATGGCGGCCGGTATTGGCGCTGGTCTGCCGGTTTCGGAGGCCTCGGGCTCCATGGTGGTGGACATCGGTGGCGGCACCACCGAAGTGGGCGTGATCTCGCTGGGCGGCATGGTCTACAAGGGCAGCGTCCGCGTCGGTGGCGACAAGTTCGACGAGGCCATCATCAGCTACATCCGCCGCAACTACGGCATGCTGATTGGCGAGCCCACGGCCGAAGCCATCAAGAAGAACATCGGCTCGGCCTTCCCCGGCTCCGAAGTGCGCGAGATGGAAGTCAAGGGCCGTAACCTGTCCGAAGGCGTGCCACGCAGCTTCACCATCTCTAGCAACGAAGTGCTGGAAGCCCTGACCGACCCGCTCAACCAGATCGTTTCGGCCGTGAAGAACGCGCTGGAACAAACCCCCCCCGAGCTGGGTGCCGACATTGCCGACCGCGGCATGATGCTCACCGGCGGCGGCGCGCTGCTGCGCGACCTGGACCGCCTGCTGGCCGAAGAAACTGGCCTGCCCGTGCTGGTGGCTGAAGACCCGCTCACCTGCGTGGTGCGTGGCTGCGGTATTGCGCTCGAGCGCATGGACCGCCTGGGCAGCATTTTTACCAGCGAGTAATCCGGGGATGCCTGTCATGCCACAGGCACGCGACCACTTCACTGACCGCATGCGCCGCACATGCCACTGGGTACTTTAGAGCGCAGCGCTCCTCCTTTCTTCAAACAGGGCCCTTCGGCCCTGTCGCGTTTGGCCGCGTTCAGTGCGCTGGCGCTGTTCCTCATGGTGGCGGACGCGCGCTTCCACCTCACCGACCCGCTGCGCAAGGTGGTGGCCACTGTGCTTTACCCGGTGCAGTGGTTCATGCTGCAGCCGGTGGAGTTTGCGGGTCGGGGTGCTGGCTACTTCCAGTCTTTGCAGACGGCGCAACAGGACCTGGACGCTGCGCGCAAGAAAATGACCGACATGGGCCAGCGCGCCAACCAGGCCGACCAGCTGGCCATGGAAAACCAGCGGCTGCGCAAGCTGCTGGACCTGCGGGACAGGCTGCAGACACCCGCCCAGTCCGCAGAAGTCATCTACGACACGGCCGACCCGTACACACGCCGCGTGGTGCTCGACCGGGGGCAGATGGGGGGCGTGGAGCTGGGGGCGCCGGTGATGGACGAGGCAGGGGTGCTGGGCCAGGTCACGCGCGTGTTCCCGCTGGTCAGCGAGGTGACCCTGCTGGTAGACCGCGATCAGGCGATCCCTGTGTTGAACGTCCGCACTGGCGTACGCGGTGTGGCCTATGGCGACCCTGTGGCGGGGCATGGCGGCGGCATGGAGCTGCGTTTCATGCCTGCCAACGCCGACATCCGCGAAGACGACCTGTTGACTACCAGCGGCGTGGACGGTCTCTACCCCCCGGGCCTGCCCGTGGCACGGGTGGTGCGTGTGGAGCGCCGTGCCGACTCGGCCTTCGCGCGCATTTACTGTGCCCCCCTGGCCCAGGTGCAGGGCGCGCGCCATGTGGTGGTGCTCAAGCCGCTGGGCGAACACGAACTGCCCCGCCCCGAGCCTGCGCACCCGACCCCGGCGAACAAGCGCGGAGGCCGCAAGTGAATCGCCACCGTTGCTGCAACCCCAAGACGAAAGGACACGCGCCATGATCATGCCGCGCGGTGAGCCTTTGCTGATGCCGGTGAACCCGGTCTTCATCTGGGTCAGCTTGGCTGTGGGCTTGGCCATCAATATGCTGCCCCTGGGCCGGGTGGTCTGGACGCCCGACGTGCTGATGGTGCTGCTGGTCTTCTGGGGCGTGCACCAGCCACTGCGCATTGGCATGGGCGTGGCATTCCTGTTGGGCCTGTGCATGGATGTGAGCCAGTCGGCGCTGCTGGGGCAGCATGCGTTGTCCTACACCGTGCTGTCGTACGGGGCGATTGCCATTCACCGCCGCCTGCTGTGGTTCAGCGTGCCGTCGCAGGCCTTGCAGGTGCTGCCCCTGTTTGCGCTGGCCCACGCGATCGAGCTCTTGCTGCGGATGGCGTCCGGCGGCATATTCCCGGGGCTGTGGAGTTTTCTTGCCCCCGTGCTGGAGGCCCTGCTGTGGCCCCTGGCCAGCTGGGTGCTGCTGGCCCCGCAGCGCCGCCCGCCCGACCGCGACCAGAATCGGCCCCTGTAGCCATGCTGTTCCTGACGCTTGCACCTTGTACGCTGCTTTTGCCCTGGCCTGTGGCCGGTGGGAGGGTGTCCGCATCCCAATGGGCGCGCGGCGGTGAAAGGGGGACGGCGTGACCGAGGTGCGCAGCAGCGAAGCCGATGCTTCGCGCTTTCGGGTCCGGGCGCTGGTCATTGGCGCCGTGGTGCTTTTTGCGTTCTGCCTCATCGCTGCCCGGCTGGTGTACCTGCAGGTGGTGCGGCACGAAGACCTGGCGGCGCAGGCCGAGAGCAACCGCACGGCTGTGGTGCCCATCGTGCCCAACCGGGGGCTCATTCTGGATCGCAACGGTGTGGTGCTGGCCACGAACTATTCGGCCTACACGCTGGAGATCACGCCCTCGCGCGCTGGGGTGCTGGACGAGACCATCGATGAGCTGTCCAAGGTGGTGGACATCCAGAGCCGTGACCGCCGCCGTTTCAAGCGGCTCATGGAAGAGTCGCGCAACTTCGAATCCCTGCCCATCCGCACCCGCCTGACGGACCAGGAGGTGGCGCGTTTCACCGCCCAGCGCTACCGATTTCCGGGTGTGGATATCAAGGCGCGGCTGTTTCGCAACTACCCGCTGGGTGACGTGGCCAGCCATGCCATCGGGTACATCGGCCGCATCAACCAGACGGAGAAGGCGCGTATTCAGGACTCGGAAGACGAGGCCAACTACCGGGGCACGGAATACATCGGCAAGCTGGGCATCGAGCAGAGCTTCGAGTCGGCCCTGCACGGTGCCACCGGGGTCGAGCAGATGGAGACTTCGGCCGGGGGGCGGGCGGTGCGCAAGCTCTCCAGCCACGCGGCCACACCCGGCGACAGCGTGATGCTGTCCATCGACATCAAGCTGCAAAAGCTCATTGAAGAGATGTACGGCAACCGGCGCGGCGCGCTGGTGGCCATCGACCCGCGCAACGGCGAGATCCTGGCCCTGGTCAGCAAGCCCACGTTCGACCCCAACCTGTTCGTCGAAGGCATCGACGTGGAGAACTGGACCGCGCTCAACGAGTCCATCGACAAGCCCCTGCTCAACCGTGCCATGCGGGGCACCTACCCGCCGGGTTCCACCTACAAGCCTTTCATGGCCCTGGCCGCACTGCAGCTGGGCAAGCGCTCGCCCAGCCTGGTGGTCAACGACCCGGGTTTCTACACGTTTGGGGGCCACACCTTCCGCAGCCATGAAGGCGGGCTGGGCGGGGTGGACATGCACCGCGCCATCCAGCAGTCGAGCAACACGTATTTCTATTCGCTGGCGGTGGAGATGGGTGTCGATGCCATCCACGACTTCATGAAGCCGCTGGGTTTCGGGCAGTCCACCGGCATCGACCTCAACGGCGAAGTGCGCGGCACCTTGCCCAGCACCGAGTGGAAGCGCAATGCCTACAAGCGCCCCGAGATGAAGCGCTGGTTCCCCGGCGAAACCGTGTCGCTGGGCATTGGCCAGGGCTACAACAACTTCACCATGCTGCAGCTGGCGCTGGCGCAGGCCACGCTGGCCAATGGCGGTATTCGCTACCGCCCGCACATGGCCAAGGCAGTCAAGAATTCGGTGACAGGGGCCATCACCGAGATCAGCCAGCCGCCTGGCGTGGATCTGGGGTTTCTGCCCAAGAACGTGGACATCGTGCGCAACGCCATGGTGGCTGTGAACAAGGGCGGCACCGGCACCCGTGTGTTTGCCGGAGCGCCCTACACCTCGGGCGGCAAGACCGGCACGGCGCAGGCGGTGAGCCTTGGTCAGAATGTGAAGTACAACGCCAAGGCGCTGGAAGAACACCAGCGCGACCATTCCCTGTACGCCGCCTTTGCGCCCGCCGAAAACCCGACCATCGTGATCGCCGCCATCGTGGAGAACGCCGGCTTTGGCGCTGCGCACGCCGCCCCCATTGCACGCCGGGTTTTTGATTACTGGCTGCTGGGCGACTACCCCAACGAGGAAGACATGGCGGCTGTCCAAAAAGGCCTGGCCTCGGCCCCTATTGGCAAGCCGCGCAAGGCGGTCGATGTACCGCTGATAGCGCCTTAGTTTGCTATAAAAATAATAGCTTTTTGCGCTTGATGGATAAGCGCTAGAGCCTTATTTGATGGAATTTTTTGCATCTGGAGCACTGCGCTCTCAAGACGCAAAGCGGCCAACGCTCGCGGGAAGGTACATCCAAAGCAAAGGGTGAACCGAGGGTCAGCTGGTCGGCGGCTGCCCGTCTGCCACGATGCCCAGCGTCTGCGCAGCGTTTGGGTTGTAGCCTGCCTCCAGCATGGCCTGGTTCAGTGCCTCGCGCAGGTGCTCCAGCGCGGCGGTGACTTGCTGGTTGTCCAGGCCAAGCTGCCCAATCACCTCAGACCGCAACACGGGTTCACCGCTTTGTGAATCCCAGGCGACCAGGTTGAAGTTCTCGTTCGCGTCCACCGCATGGTTGTACAGCTCCCACTGCGTGTTCTTGCGGTTGCCCGGCTCCCAATAGCGCACCAGCTTCCACGGCGTCTCAAAGTAAGACTGCACATGGTTGGGCTGTACCACCGGGCCCGGTGCCAGCAGAGGCTGCTGGGCTGTGGGCTCGCCCGAAGGGTTGGTGAGTCGCTCGGTCCAGGTTTCATACCAGTTGTAGCTGTCCTGGATGTAGTTGGTGTCCAGCGGTGCGGTGATGTTGTCATCTGAAACAAACAGCACGCCCTTGCGCTGGGGCTCCAGGGTCTTGCCCTGGATCACGGGGGACAAGTCTTCGCCTGCCAGCGGGCTGACGGTGTGACCCTGGATGAAACTGCCCAGACTTTGTTGCTCCGAAGGCGTAAAGCCTGCCAGGCCCAACAGGGTGGGAATCCAGTCCACATGCGTGGTGTGCGTGTGCACCGTTCGGAGGGCCTGGTCGGGGTTGACGAGGGGCGATGAGATGATGGCGGGCACGTGGATGCTTTCTTGATATGCACCAAACCACTTCTCGATCTGGCCGCCATGCGCCCCGGCAAGCTCGCCATGGTCGGCGGTGAAGACCACGATGGTGTTCTTGTCGAGCCCGCTTTCATAGAGCCGCTCAATCACCGAGCTGACCTCCAGGTTCACAAGGTACTGAAGGTAGAGATAGAAGCTCAGGTAGTGGCGGTACCACTCCTGCGCGTTGTCCTGCATCTTGAAGGGGTAGGGCGAAGGCAGCAGGGCGTTCTGGCCCCGCATGGTGGTCAGGGCGATCTGGAACTTGTAGGAGTAGTCGTATTGGCAGTCCGGCTTGCCCTTGAGGTCCGACATCCAGCTGGCGGGCAGCCTGACCTGACTGGCGTCAAATCCATCGGGGTTCAGCGGCACGCGGTAGGTGGCGGGCTGGTTGCCGTAGGTGGGAGGCTGGCTCAGGGTGTGCTTGCGCGGGGCGCCAAAGGGCGAGAGAAACTCCTGGGGCGTTTGGCCCTGCTGCAAGGGCCCGGGTGCTTCGATGCCCGGGCGCCAGGGGAACGGGTAGGCGCCGATATCGTGGGGGTTCACGAACGATGCCACAGCCATCCACGGCTTGGTCTTGAAGCTCGCGTTGGTGGGGTTGGTGCTGTTGATGATGTTGTTCTCGACCCCCAGGCCCTTGCGGCGAAGGAAGGTGTTGACCAGGTCGGTGTAGCTCTTGTCGCGGTAGACGCCCAGGTTGGCCGTGCCAAAGCGCTGGTCGGAGGGGAAGGAGTACTCCCAGCTACCAAACCCCCAGGGCTCCAGGCTGCCCGTGGGCGGGTTGGACAGGTCCCAGCGTCCAAAGTAGTGCGTCTCATACCCTGCAGCGCGGAACCAGTCGCCCATGGTGGGCACGCCGTCGGGCGGCAGCCAGGGAAAGGCGGGGTCCGTGTCCACCTTGAACATGCCTTCCGTCTGTGTCACGCCGCTGCGTGCGCTGTACTGGCCCGTCATGATGGTGGAGCGGCTGGGCACACAGGCAATGCTCGATGCCGTGTGCTTCTGAAGCGACACACCGTGCTTGCGCAGCAGGCAAAAGCCCGGAAATTGCTCGGCATACGGATTCCCCGCAAGGTCGCCCTCCTGAAAGCGAAGGATCTGGTACAGCGGCTCCAGCGGGTCGTCTGGGTACAGCGGCGCATAGCGCATCTGATCGACCAGGATGAAAAGAATATTCGGGCGTGTTGTGTTCAAGATCTTCGCTCCTCAACATGGCTTCCACAAAACAGGGCTCGGGCAAGCGGCATGCTTCAGCGCAAAGACGGCTGTTGCATTCCGATGTGCCTGAGCTCCCTCCATTTCGCTGTTGCTCCGTACGCAAGCTACTGGGCGGTGTGGGTGTTCTAGAGTTCAACCCAGTACTGCACTGCCGCTGGATGCCATCAAGGCGTCGGCCACCCGGTGTGGGGGTGGTTCGGCACGAAGGAGCACCTCACGCACCAAGTTTGCTTTCAGAAACTGACCGTCTTGTCTGCCGCCACACTCGTGTCCGCTCCATGGTCGCTCACGGTAATCCGGATCGTGCGGCTGTTACCAGGCGGTAGAGCCACTGCACTGGAATACGTCAGGTTGCGCAGCAGGGCCTGAACGGCAAGGACGGTCGCGTCGAAGTTGAGGCTGACACGCAGTGCGGGAGTCCCATTCGCACAGGTATTGTCGGCAGTGAGCGTCCCAATGGTCCGCACGCCACCGCCGTCGCTGTAGCGTACATTGCTGCCGCTGACCGATATCTGGAAAGAGCTGGTCCCCTGGTTGCGCACGTTGATACGGTCATTGTCATCACAGCCGCCGACCACGTCCACCACCACGCTCCCGCCGATGAAGTTGGTTGAATCCACATCCGTCACGGTAGCCGCCCCATCGAGGATGATGGGCGTGCTCAGATCGTAGGTGACCGCCCCACTGGGCAAGGACACCACGGGTGGATCATTGACAGGGGTGATGTTGAGAGTGACTGTCGCAGTGGCGGTCTTCGCGCCACCGCTTCCCGTGTTCCCGTGGTCATCTACCGTCACGGTCAGCGGTGTACTGGTCAAGGGGCTCAGGGTCGGGGTTGCGCAACCCGACTGGCAAAGGTTCTGCACAATGCTCACGCTGAAGTCTGTGACATTCGCGGTGGCCAGGTCCAGCATGCCATCCCCATCCAGATCCGCAGCTGCCACGGAGAATGGGTCCTGACCTACATCCGCCTTCTTAGGAGTGGACAGATTCACGCTGCCCACCGTACTGGCATTGAGAAACACGGCAATCTTGCCCTCGTTGGAAGCCGTGGCCACAACATCGAGCTTGCCGTCGCCATTGAAATCCCCCATGGCAATGGCCTTGTGGCCGCTGCCTGTAGCCACATCCATGCGGGTTGCCAAGCTGATGGCCCCAGGGCTGCTGGTATTGCGGAATATGGAGATGTTGGGACTGTTGGTGTTGCCCACCACCACATCTACCTTGCCATCCCCATCCAGATCACCCAGGGCCACCGCCGCAGGGATGGTCTCGGTGGCGAAAGTGATCTGGGGATCAAAATTGATGGCCCCGACGGAACTGGTGTTACGCAGTATCGAAATGGTGTCCGGATTCACAGTCACGTTGGTGATGCTGTCGGAATTGGCGACCACCAGATCCAGTTTTCCGTCACCGTCCAAATCCCCCAGGGCGACTGCACTCGGTTTGCTGCCCACGGTGAATGTCTGACCCGGGGCAAACGACACAGAGCCCGGTGTGCTGGTGTTGCGCAACACGGAAATCGTCAGATTGGGGTTGTTGGAAGAGAAGTCACTATTTGTCACCACCAGGTCGGGTTTGCCATCGCCGTCCAGGTCCCCCAGAACCACATAACTCGGGTTGGCCCCTACCGGGAAGGTCAGTTGGGTGTCGAAGCTGATGCTGCCTACGGAGCTCGTACTGCGCAGGATGGAAACGGTGGAAGGCCCACTTGTGTTGTTGTTGCTGTTGGCCACCGCGAGGTCGGGCTTGCCGTCGCCATCGATATCGCCGACAGCCACCGACTCAGGCCCTGTGCCCGCAGCAAAATCAAGGCCGACGGCAAAACTGGGGGCGCCGCTGGAACTCGTATTGCGAAGAGCTGTTACGTTATTTCCCGCCCGGCTGGCGGTCACCAGGTCTGGCCGCCCATCCCCATCCAGGTCTCCGGCCACCACGCTATGGGGATGCGTGCGTGTATTCAGTGGAGCAATCTCATTGCGGCCGACCAGAAAGCGCAGGTTGCCTGCTGCGATAAATCCGTTGATGTTGGCCAGAGTGCCATTCAGGGTCAGGCTGCTGGAGGAACCTCCCACCGCAACGCCCCCGCCACTCACTGCCGACAGTGCACCCTGCGGCACCGACAACGCCACAGCCATGTTGCCGCTCCCCGCGTCCACGTCTGCCACCGTGATGCCAGTCAGCGGCGTCAAGACATCTTCCTGCACGGAGATCGTGGCGGGAGCACTGAGGGTTGGCGCGTCGTTGACGGAGTCCACGGTGATGGTGAACGTCTGGTTTGCACTGGTATCCGCGCCGCCGTTGGCGGTGCCGCCGTTGTCAGACAGGTTGATCGTCAGCGTTGCCGTACCGGCGGTGTTGACTGCCGGTGTGTAGCTCAGGGTTCCGTTCGCGCTGATAACCGGTCCTGCGGTGAAAAGGCTGGGCTGCGTGTTGCCGACAATGTGGAAGGTGACTTGCTGACCCGCTTCTGCGGCAGGCCCTGGTGAGATTGCAGTAGCCCAGGTGGCCACGGTTTGAGGCCCTGCGCCATCGCTCACGAACTGGTCAGGCCCCTTGATGAAACTTGGGGCTGCGTTCGCATTCTGGCCGCCCGCTTCGGCGTTGGCGAGGTCGATGCGGAAGTACCAGTGGCCCCCTTCCTGGGCCGCAAATCCGGCGACGATGTCGGTGGCCGGTCCGCTGTCTCCAGCGGGGTCGGTCACCACGGGGGACGCGCTGCTCCAGTCAACCACCTGCCCGTCGGCCACATACCCCGCCGCAAAAACCAGGCTCCCCGTACCGACCCACACCAGCGACAGGGCGAGCAGTATTTGTGTTGGGCGGCCTTGCAGGCGTGAACCCATCCGGAATGACAGGAATACCACCAGGGTGGCCAGCAGCGCGATGCCAAAGGGCCCAAGGCCTGGAACTGGGGTTGCACCCAGCGCATTGATGAGGGCCCCGATGGTCAGGTCATCCCCCGCAGCACCCTGGGAGGCAAAGTACAGACGCGCCCGGCCTCTCAGAAGGGGCATCTGGGGTGCCGCCGCCGCGAGCTCGACCACGTCACCCGCAGCGGTACCGTTGTTGATACCCACAGCATAGGGGGTTCCTGGCACATCCACGGGAGCGCCGAAAACGCCGCCGGAACAGGTTTCCAGGCGCACCTGGGTGACTTGGGGAGGGGTCGCATTGGACACCGCGGCGCTCAGGCGGTACTCGATACCGCTCACACTGCCCGCCGTGGGCAGGGTCATGCTGCAACCCGTGGGAGAGGCGTTGTCCGCATCGACCAAAACGTAGTAGCTGGCTTGCGCCTGAACAGCACCACAAGCGAACCAGATGCCTGCCAGGCATACCGCCTGCCGTGTCACGCGACGCAGCGCATGCATTGTTTGTCCCACACAACCCCCAATCGATCTCTGAGTGAATCTCTGGGGACGAGTCTATGGAGGTGGGCTGCAGCAATTCCCACGAAATTCTTTCAATCTCTTCCCCATCAACAGCGCTGCATGGGGGGACGAGGGCCATCCGGCTAAGAACCTGTTCTATTGAGTCGGCTTGAATCAACTTGAACCGTTCACGCTGAGCCTGTCGAAGCGCCGCGCAGGGCTTCGACAGGCTCAGCCCGAACGGGTTTTTCAAGTTCAAAGATGCCGACTCAATAAGCAGGCAGGTGCTGCTCCAACGTGCCTTCGAAGACGAAACCCTCTCCATACACGGTGCGAATGGGGTCACCATGGACGCGCAGCTTGCGGCGCAGCCGATGGACCAGGGCATCCAGGGCGCCCCCCGCATCCTGTTCCAAGGCCATATCCCGGCCGATGCGGTGCTGCGGAGCATCATGCAGGGCTTGCAGCAGCAGGCGTTCCCGGTGCGTCAGGGGGATGGACACGCCCGTGGGGGACACCAGTTCCCTGCGCGCGGGATAAAAGCGCCAGGGTGTCGAAGGGGTGGGGGCGGCAGGAAGTGGATTCAGGCGACGGAAAACCGCATTCACCACGGCGGCTACCTCCTCCAGGGGCACAGGTTTCACCAGATAGACATGGGCTCCGCTTTCCCAGCCTGCCAGGCGGTCTTCCAGCCGATCCCGCGCAGTGAGAATCACCAATCCCAGCTGCGGACGGCTGGCGAGGCGGCGGGCGATCTGCAGTCCGTCCTCACCTGGCAAGCCGAGGTCCAGCACCACCACATCCCCGCCATGTTCTTCCAGCAGCCGGTCCAGATCGCGTCCATTCTCCGCACCAGCCACCTGCATTCCCTGAAGACCGAGGTAAAAAAGAAGATCTTCCCGCAGGCGTGGATTGTCTTCCACGACCCAGCAGCGCAGGGGGGCGTTCGCCGTCATGACTGCCGCCCCCTGGGCAGATGCAGGACAAAGCAGCTTCCGCGACCCGGTTCGCTGCGCACCTCCACCCGACCGCCATGGGCCGCCATGATCCGGCGCACGAGGTACAGGCCGAGTCCGGCGCCCGTCGTTCCTGCGGCTGCATTGCCGCGCCAGTAGCGGTCAAAGGCCCTGGCAACAGTGGCCTTGTCCATGCCGGGCCCTCCGTCGCTCACCGAAATCTGCAGGGTCTCCCCCTCGTCGCATACCTCCACACGAACCTTCCCGTCTTCAGGGCTGTACTTCAAGGCATTGTCGATCAGGTTGATGAGGGCGACCCGCAGGTATTCCGGATCTACCTGCAAGGGCTGCAACGAAGCTGGCGCATCCAGAACAAGGCGCCCGTGCTGGACGCTCCGGTAGGCATCCAGCACTTGCCGGACAAAGGCGACGGGTTCCATCGAAGACAGGGCCAGGTGTACGGCTTCGAGCCCCTGTCTTTCCCTGGCAAGGCTGCGTTCGACCAAAAGGTCCAGGCGTTCTACGGCACCGTGGATGGTGTCGTAGCGGCCTCCGGTCTCGGGATGGGACCCGTCATCCAGGCACTCCAGCACGGTAGCGGCGGATTCGATTTCGGCCAGTGGGGTCTTGATCTCGTGGAACAGCATGGCCACGAAATCCGCCTGCTCCAGCCGCGCCGCCTGCTCCCGCTCTGCCATTTCCTGCGCCAGGCGGGCAGCCCGGTCACTGACCGCGCGGGCTTGCACCGTGTCGGCAACACGAACGGCAATCGTGACGTGCAGTGCCAGAAACACAGCGATGGATGCAACCTGGCCCCCATACAGATCCGCGTACTCGCCGCTATGGACCCCCATCACACTCAGGGCCATGAGGCCCGTGCTGACGGCGATGAAGAGCATGGTCGCCAGCAGGAGCCAGCCCAGCCGACCACTGCGCCGGATGTGGTCCACCGCCGTCAGAACGCCGATACCGGTGAGGACCATCATGATGCAGGCAATGGTCACGGCCGCAACACTGAACTGATCGATCCAGATGGTCAGGGTACTCAGTGCGGCAACGCCTCCCAGGGCCAGGCACAGGCGGGCGCGCTGGGGATAGAGGCGGCGCATGTCGAACACGCGCACCAGCAACAGGGCCACGGAGGCCACCACCAAGGTGATCAACAACTGCAACAGATCGTGGGCCAACCGGGTCTGCTCCGGAAACCACTGCAGAAGGTATCCGTCGTACACGATGAACCCCGCTCCCCGCAATGCCAGGTACAGGCTGAACTCCCCATAAATCAATTCACCGAGCGCCATCCAGTAGAGGAGGTTGGTGACCAGCAGTGCCAGCACGATGCCAAAGTAGAGGCCGAAGACCGCGGTTTCGGTGTGGACAGTTTGACGCCAGTGCTCTTGGGAATAGAGGGTGAAATAGGCATTGAAGATGCCCTGATGCCGCAGATGGATGTAGTAGGTGCGCGGTACCCCGGCTTCAAGTACCAGGGGGAGCGCCGGGGTTCGATCCTCCCGGCGGGCTTGGTCTGCCGGAAGCTCGTCCCCTCCCCGCACGATCTGCCAGCCCTCGGCAGTGGGCGCATACAAATCGACAAAATCCAGGTAGGGGGGCAGTACCCTGAGCAGTCGGGTGCCGGCCGCCCCGGGAGCCGCCACCAGATTGAGCCGCAACCAGACTTCTTTGGGCCCTCCAATCCCTCCGATATAAGGTCCCGGCAAGGTTTCAAAACGCCCGCCCACCACATCTTCGATGGAGGCCGGCGTGGTGTCGCTCTTGAGTATTTCCAGGTGGCCAGCAAGGCTCACGGTCCCGTCGCCAGCCCCGATTTCCAACGGGGCCGCCAGCGCATGTGCCGAAAAAAGCAGGCCCAAAAGAGCCAGGGCTGCGTGGACGGCTATGCGCAAGCCAGACACCATGGCACCACCTTATTGCAGAAGAAGCCGTTCATGCTGAGCGCTTTGACAAGCGCTGCCGTAGCGGGGGTTCAAGTTCACCAATGCCGACCCAACCAACAATAGCGTGCTTGCGTTGGTCAGTCCCTTTGCTCCGGGATTGTGCGCGCAGCAGGCTGGATCTGGCTGAACACCAGGGCCGCCACGATCATCGCCGCGCCGCTGAGCCCGGCCCAGCCGAGACGTTCACCCAGCAGCACCCAGGCCGTGAGGGCGGCGAACACCGGCTCCAGTCCGAACACGATGGCGCTGCGCATGGCGTCCACGCGTTGCTGGCCCCAGGCCTGCAGCGTCACCACCACCACGCTGGCCAGCAGGCCCAGGTACAGCAGTGCCAGCAAGGCATCTGCTGGCAGGGCGGCGGCAGAGCGCACCCAGTCCATGTTGCCGCTTTGCGCCAGCAGCAGCGCGGTGGAGGCCAGGGCCATCACCGTGGCCTGCGCGGCGGCCATGCGGGTAGCGCGCAGCGGCTGCGCTGACGTGCGGCGTGCGCATTCCTCCAGCGCCAGAATGTACAGCGCGTAGAACACGGTGCTGGCCAGCGTCAGCGTATCGCCCAGGTTCCAGGGTTCGTTCTCATGGAACATCAGCGCCATGCCCGCCAGCGCCATCACGCAGGCACCCCAGAGCCGCCAGCCATAGCGTCGCCCCAGGAACGCCATGGCAATCAGCGGCACCACCAGCACGTTGAGCCCGGTCACAAACGCGTTGCGGTTGCTGCTGGTGCGCGCGAGGCCCTCGATCTGCAGCCAGAACGCCAGGAACAGCAGCAGGCCCAGGGCGCAGCCCCAACGCCGCTCGTGGCGCAGCATGCCGCGCCACAGCGGTGCCAGCACCAGCAGCGCGATCACAAACCGCAGCCAGATGATCTGCAGCGCATCGAGGTGCGCAGACAGCAGCTTCATGGCCGGAAAGGTCGTGCCCCACACCACGGTCACCGCCAACAGGGCCATCAGGCCCCAGCGTTCAGTACGCATTGAAGAAATCCCTCAAACCAAAAGTACAAAGGGCCGCCGGTTGCCCGGCGGC
The DNA here is from genome assembly GCA_964031875.1 of Acidovorax facilis. GTDB lineage: Bacteria > Pseudomonadota > Gammaproteobacteria > Burkholderiales > Burkholderiaceae_C > Acidovorax > Acidovorax facilis_A. Next base: position 39,050 of record CAXIRU010000052.1, on the reverse strand, counting down.
CTCTGCGTTGCGTTGCAGTGCGGGTCAGTGGCTGACCTGGCCCAGAAACGCCCGGATGCGGTCGTTGGCCGGGTTGCTGAAGAACTCCTGCGGCGGCGCATCGTGCGCAATGCGGCCTTGGTCGAAGAACATCACCCGGTCGGCCACCTCACGCGCAAAGCCCATTTCGTGGGTGACCACAATCATGGTCATGCCGCCGCGCGCCAGGCCGCGCATCACGTCCAGCACTTCCTTGACCATCTCCGGGTCCAGGGCCGACGTGGGCTCGTCAAACAGCATTACCTTGGGTTGCATGGCCAGTGCCCGTGCAATGGCCACCCGCTGTTGCTGCCCGCCAGACAGCTGCCAGGGGTACTTGTGCGCGTGGTCTTGCATGCCCACGCGGCGCAGCAGCTGCAGGGCTTCGTCGTTGGCCTGGGTGCGCGGGGTGCGGCGAATGCGGCGGGGCGCCAGCGTCACGTTGTCCAGCACGCTCATGTGGCCGAACAGGTTGAACTGCTGGAACACCATGCCCACCTCGCAGCGCTGGCGTTGCAGGGTGGTGAGGTCGTCGCACACCTCGACGCCGTCGATCGTGATGCGACCGCTGTCGTGGGGTTCGAGCCGGTTGATGGCGCGCAGCAGCGTGCTCTTGCCCGAGCCGGACGCGCCGATGATCACCGTCACCTCGCCGGTGTGGAACACCGTAGACACGTCCTTGAGCACCTGGTGTGCGCCAAACGACTTGCACACCCGCTCGGCCACGATGTAGGGCTTGGGCTGGTTGGTCGTCGCGGTCATCGGTTGCGCCCTTCCACGTCAAAGCGGTATTCGACGGCGTTGGAGACTTGCGTGACCAGCGTGGTCAGAAGCAGGTAGGTGATGGCCACCGTAGTCAGTGTGGCAATGGGCTGGAAGGTGGCCGACTGGATGCGGTTGCCCACATTGGTCAGCTCCACCACGCCGATGGCGTAGGCCAGCGACGAGTCCTTGAGCAGCGCCACAAAGTTGCTCACCAGTGGCGGCAGCGAGATCTTGAACGCCTGCGGAAACACCACATCCAGGAATACATGCATGCGGCCCAGGCCCAGGGCCTTGGCCGCCTCGGTCTGCCCGCGCGGCACGGCCAGCAGGCCCGCGCGCAAGGCTTCGGCGTTGTAGGCGCCCACGTTCAGCCCCAGGGCCACGACGGCTGCGGCAAAGTCGGGCAGGTTCAGCCCCGGCACCAGCACGGGCAGCGCAAAGTACACAAACAGGATCTGCACCAAGAGCGGCGTGCCGCGAATGGCCCAGATGTACACGCCTGCTATCCAGCGCACGGGCGTCCAGCGGGCTGTGCGGGCCAGTGCCGCAGCCGTGCCCAGCACCAGGCCCACGGCCCCGCTGACCAACGTGAGCCACAGCGTGGTGCGTGCGCCCTCAGAGAACGCCTGGGCGTTGGGGCCGATCGGGTCCGGAAAAAATGACAGCACATGGCCCAGCAGCGAGAGGGCCAGCACCATCAGCACCAGTGCCGCGACCAGCGTGGCATTGCTGCGCTGCTGTCGGGACCAGCTTTGTGGCCAAAGAGCGAGAAGCATGGATCAGACGACCGGAAGGTCTTGGTTGGAAATCGGGTCGGCGGCAGTACGATGGGGCGCCGCCAAAAACAACACAGGGTGCGCAACGGGCCAGGCCTCGCGCACCCTGCGGCATGTTTTTATATCAGTTGCAACGCACGTCTTCGTTGAAATATTTTTTGGAAACGGCGGCGTAGCTGCCATCCGCCAGCACTTCGGCAAACGCCTTGTTCCAGGCATCGGCCAAGCCGGTATTGCCCTTGGCCATGGCGGGGGCGATGCGCTCAATGAACAGCATGTCGCCGAGCTTGAAGCCAGCCTTGGTGTTCTTGGCAGCGGCTTCCTTGGCCACGAACTTGTCGCTCACCCAGGCGTCCACGCGCTTGGAGATCAGGGCGCGCTGGGCGTCGGTGTCCTGTGGGAAGTTCTTCACCTCTTTCACGCCGCTGACCTTCTTGACCTGCTCCAGGTAGCTGGTGCCAGTCTGCACGGCCACAATCTTGCCGGTCAGGTCCTTGGCGTTGCGGATCTTGTCGTCCATGGCCACGATGATGCCGCCCGAGCAGTAGTGGGGGTTGGCAAAGGTCACGGCCTTGGAACGCTCGTCGGTCACGCCGTGCGACGCGATCACGGCGTCCCAGCGGTTCTGACCCAGGCCGGTCAGCAGGGCGTCAAAGCCCAGGGTTTTCCATTCGAGCTTCAGGCCCATCTTCTTGACCACGAGCTCTGCCACTTCCACCTCGAAACCCGTCAGCTTGGTGCCTTCGAAGAAATTGAACGGGGCAAACTGGCCTTCGGTGGCAACAATGATCTTGCCGTCCTTCTTGATGTCGTCCAGCGTGCGGGCCTGGACGGCGAGGGCAGCGCACAGCGCCACGGCGGTGACAACGGCAGACTTGAAAAATTGCATGGCAGGTTCCTGTGGGGGGTGGTTCAGGTACAAAAAAATCCGGCATGCGGGTAGGCAAGCCGGAGCGGGCGGGTGCAGTCATCTCCAGTAGCGATGGGTCTCGTCATCAAACGGAAATGCGCAGAAATTATAGGACGGGCGTTCGCTTTGGGGCCATGCAGGGCAACCCCGATGACCTCCGGGTGCCCTGGTGGTAGGCCCAGCCTGTCAAAGCAAGCTTGGTGCCACCAGAAAACCTAGCTGGTGTGGTGTTGCACGCTATCGGCACTGAATACCGCGTCTTTTTAGCCAGTGCTGCGTGGCAAATCCGCGTGATACCTGCCGGTATCGCTGGGGTTTGTGCCTTGCCCTCACCAAAAAACCATCGGTTGTCCATGTGCCATCACACATGCAGCACGACATTAGCGCAGGAACGCGTCGTACCCTGTCTTGAGGATCAGCGCACCGACCACCACGATGAAGATGCCCCGCACAAAGCCGGTGCCATGCTTGAGTGCCATGTGCGTGCCCAGCAGGCTGCCCACCACATTGGCCACGGCCAACGTCACCGCAAAGTGCCACCACACATGGCCCTTGGCGGCAAACAGAGCGATGGCGGCCATGTTGGTGGCGCAGTTGAGCAGCTTGGCCGACGCCGAGGCGTTCAGGAAGTCATAGCCCAGCAGTCGCACGAACAAGAAGACGAAGAAGCTGCCTGTGCCTGGGCCGAAGAAACCGTCATAAAAGCCAATGAGCAGGCCGATCAGGCAGGCCGCCAGTACTTCGGCCCTGCCCGCAAAGCGGGGGGTGTGGTGCCGCCCCAACTCCTTCTTGGCCAGCGTGTAAACGAGCACGCCCAGCAGTACCAGGGGCAGCAGCTTGCGCAGGAAGTCGGGCGACATCACCGTGACAGCCCAGGCGCCCGCAAACGATCCCGCAAAACCAGCCCCTGCTGCGGGCAGCAGGGCCGACCAGCGAACCTGCACCTTGCGGCTGTACTGCCAGGTGGCCATGGCGGTGCCCCACACCGAGGCCGCCTTGTTGGTGCCCAGCAGCGTGGCCGGGGGCGCTCCGGGAAAAGCTGCAAACAGTGCCGGCACCATCACCAGCCCTCCGCCGCCCACGATCGCATCGACAAAGCCTGCGAGCAGCGAGGCCAGGGTCATCAAAATCCATTCCATCGCAGGATTCTCGCAGCTTGTCTGCTATGAATTCAGGACTCCTGGGGATGCGGAGGCAGGAGGACTGCTGTGCTTCGGCCAATAAAAAGGCGCTGGGATCGCCAGCGCCTGGAAAAAAGTCTGCACCTCGTTGGATGCTTGAAATGTGTTTATTGGTAGAAAGAGTGTCTCCTCGGGCCCCTCGCTTGGCACACCGAAGCGCGCTTTCGAGTGCCGCAACTGTAACGACTGCACCCCACTGGTGCATTGGGGGTTTCCCGCCCCCTTTGTGGGGCAGTGCGCAGGCTTTCTGGGGCGGATTCGGGCTGTTGGGGTTGGCACGGCTCGTGCAATCGCGCTTGTAACAAATTGCGAAAGGGAGCCGCCATGCGGGGAGTCAACCACCGGTTCGTAGGGGCAGGGGTGCTGTGTCTGGGGCTGTGCGCCAGTGCGCTGGCCCAGACTGCGCCCGAGGTGGCGGCGGGTGCCGCGCCTGCGGTGCCCCTCACGCGACCTGGGCTGGTGGCGCAGAGCGCGATCAACGCAGCAGATACCGCGTGGATGATGACGTCCACCGCACTGGTGCTGCTGATGACGCTGCCAGGTATTGCCCTGTTTTACGCGGGCATGGTGCGCAAGAAGAATGTGCTCAACACCATGGCCAGCGTGGTGGCCATTGCCGCGCTGGTCAGCCTGCTGTGGTTTGGGGTGGGTTACTCGCTGGCCTTCACCCCGGGCAGCGCTTGGCTGGGGGGATGGGACCGCATCGGCTTTGCGGGACTGGATTTTCAACTCGCTGGCGGCAAGCTGGCCGTGAGCCATGTGGCACCGCACATCCCCGAATCGGTGTACGCCATGTTCCAGCTCACCTTCGCCATCATCACTGCCGCTTTGCTGGTGGGGGCATTTGTCGAGCGCATGCGGTTTTCCGCCATGCTGATTTTCATCAGCCTGTGGACGCTGCTGGTCTACGCCCCGGTAGCGCATTGGGTGTGGGAGCCGGGTGGCTGGCTGGCGCAGATGGGCGCGCTGGACTTTGCCGGGGGCTCGGTGGTGCATGTGAACGCAGGCGTGGCCGGGCTGGTGTGTGCGTGGTTCCTGGGGCGGCGCACAGGCTACGGGCGCGAGCCGTTCGAGCCCTACAACCTGGGGCTCACCATGGTGGGTGCGGGCCTGCTATGGGTGGGCTGGTTTGGCTTCAACGCAGGCTCTGCTGTGGCCGCCGACGGCCGCGCCGGGCTGGCAATGGCGGTGACGCACCTGGCCGCAGCCGCCGGGGCCTTGTCGTGGATGCTGGGTGAGTGGGTGGTGCGCGGTCGCCCGTCCCTGCTGGGGCTGTGCTCTGGTCTGGTGGCGGGGCTCGTAGCCATCACCCCTGCTGCGGGTTTTGTCACGCTGCGCTCGGCGGTCGTCATTGGGGCGGTCGCCGGTCTTGCCTGCTACTGGGGTGCCACGGGGCTCAAGCGCCTGCTGCGCGCCGACGATTCACTCGACGTGTTTGGGGTGCATGGTATCGGCGGCATCGTGGGCTCTCTTCTCACGGGCGTGCTGGCCAGCCGTTCGGTAGGGGGCGTGCCCGGTAGCCTGCTCACCCAGGCGGTGGGCGTGGGCGCTGTCATGGCCTATAGCCTCGTCGTGACCGCCGTGCTGCTGTGGATCACCAACCTGGTGGTGCGCTTGCGCGTGGACGAGCAGAGCGAGCAGACCGGGCTCGACATTGCCCAGCACCGTGAACGTCTGGGTGGCTAGATGGATGCCGCCATGAACCAAAACCCGCTCGGAGCTGTCGCCAGAGGCGACAGCTTTTCGATGCCGTCCAAGCCTGCGCGGACAGGCTTGGAGCTGCGGCATCTCAGCCCCCGAGGGGGACGCTATCCGTGGTCTGGCAGCGCCAGTTCCACCTTGGCATGGGCCTGGGCGGTGCCCCGGTCATAGCCCGTGGGTGGCGCGTAGTGCAATGGATGACTGAAACGCCTTAAGGAGCCGACCATGCCCGATTCCGACAAGCTTGCTATTGCCGCCCATCTGCATGTGCTGCTGCGCCGCAAGACAGGGCGCGTGACCGATACCGAATGGATGGCGGTCAATGTGGAATACGCCCTGGAAATCGTACGGTTTGCTCGCCAGCGTGCCAAAGAAGACGGTGTGCCCGAACTGGCCGAATGGGCCGACCGGCTGGACCATGCGCTGCAGGCTACCTCACCGGAAGCTCCGCGCCGCCCGTTGCTGGATGTGGCCGCGCAGGCGGTGCGCCAGCGCATGGCGCACCCGCAGTCCACACCCGCACCAGAGCCCGCGTCGACGGGTGTGCGGTACGTGGGGGGGATTCGCTGAAGTGCCTGGTAGGCGCCTGTGATGCGGTAGTCGGCCTGCGAGCGATCACCGGGTCTTTGCTCCCACCGAAACCGAGACGCGCCGGTCTGAGCACTATCCCCGTGGAGGCCTGCGGGCACGCTGCAACACCACCGGCAGTGTGAGCAACCCTGCCAGCAGGAAGAAGGCCCAGGTGCTGAGTGTTGGAACCGCCGTAGGTGTGCCCACGACGGTGAGGCTGGTTTCCACGGCGCCGATGTCTGCGGTACCGCCTGAGACGCGGACAAACCCCGCTCCGCGCTGGTCTGTGGCGAGCCCTCTCAAGTTGTTGCCCGCGTTGATGGCGGGGCTGCCTGCCTGCGGTAGCTGCGTGGCAGGGCATGCCATGAAGGTAGGGCCTGTCAAAGGAGCGCCCGCCGGGGTCGCGCAGCCGTTGTCGGCCCAGAGTGCCAACAGGGGCGCGGCCGTGATCGTGCCCATGGGCAGTGCAATGTTGTTGACCTTCTGGATCAGGTTGCTGCCCCCGGTCACGGTGGCGGAAGAATCGACGTTGTTGTCGATGTCCATGTCGGGCGGTGTGGAGACACTCTGTGACGTGGAGCCTGCCACGATGGTGCTGTTGAAGATGGCGGTGATGCCGAGGTCGTTGAAGAATATGCCCCCGCCCCGGCCTGTGGTGCCGTTGGCGAACAGGGTGCTGTTGGCGATGTCCAGGTAGGTGCGCACCCACAGGGCGCCGCCAAGTCCGGCATTGGGGGCCGAGGAGGTGGCCGAATTGCTGTTGAACGTGCTGTTGGTGACGGAGTTCGGGCTCCCAAAGAGCGACAGTGCGCCGCCGCGTGCGGTGTTCGTGGCGGGCACGTAGTTGGTGACGGAGTTGCCGATAAACGACGAGTCGCGGATGATGGCCATACCTCTCGTCATGCCCCCGCCGCCCTGGCCCTTCGCGTGATTGTTGAACACATACGCGTTGGTGAGTTCCAGCGCACCCGTGGCGTGAAAAGCGCCGCCAAAAGCGTCTGCGCCAGATGTCTGGTTGGCTGCGAAGAGCGAAGACTGAATGCTGGATGTGGTCGTCTGCAGATGCAGCGCGCCCCCGGTGCTGTTGGCGCCCTGGGTGGTGTTGACGGCGAAGGAGGCATTGTTGATGCTGGTCAGGCTTCCAAACGCTGCCGCCGCACCCCCGGCGCTGCTGGTGCCTTGGGTTCCGTTGCTGTCGAACGTCGAGTTGGAGATGTTCAGATTGCCCAAGGCAAGCACACCGCCGCCATGACAACCCGTGCAGTTGGTGGTGTTGTTGGAGATGAGTGAGTCTTCCAGAGTGACATGACCGAGGGAGGAAACACCGCCGCCTCCGCCGCTGCGCAAGCTGCTGCTGTTGACGGCCCCGAGGCCGATGGTGAGGCGTTGCAGGGTGAGGGCACCGCCGCTGCTGCCGCCTGAGGCCGTATGGGTCAGCACACGAAAGAAATTCACGCGTCCGCTGGGCACGGGGCCTGCGATGGTGGTGCTGCTGCCCACCCTGCCCGCAATGGTGAGGCTGGGCACGGTGATGAGGATGTCGTTGTCGGGTGTGTCCGACAGGTTGATGACGTCGATCGCTGGCCCCATCTCGATCCGGTCCGCACTGCCAAACGCCGCGCCGGTGTTGGTGCAGCCCGTGCCCGCAAGGGTGCCGGTGTTCATGGCCTGCACGGCCGAGCGCAAGGTGCAACTTGACGCCGAGACGGTGTCCGCCGCATCGTTCACGGTGAGTGTCGCGGCCCAGGTTGTTGTGCCGACCAGGGCTGCGCAAAGCACCAGGCCCAAGCGCGTTAGCCACGCGCGAGAGGGCATGGTGTGGAGGTGTTGAACGGCTATGCGCCGAGAGGTGTTTTTCATAGAATTTATTTCCATGCGGGTGGGCGCGGGCCGGTAGGGCGCGCAGTCGATGTATCCGCTTTGGCATTGTTCAAAGGCGTGTAGAACATGCCTATACCCAAATGGGGGGGGAATATGGAACTCTCACTGCGCGGTCGCGACGCCCTGGAGGCTGTCGGGGCGCTCTACCAGTCGGCGATGAGTGCAGGCGATGCCTCGGCGGTGCTGGGCACCCTGGCAGGCCTGCTGCATTGCGAACATGCCGTGTTGGCCACGCGGGATGGCCAGGGCTGGCAGTGGGAGTCCAGTGGCGCAATGACGGGCTCAGCCCGTTGCAGCATGGATCAGATCTGCCAGGAGTTTTTTTCCAGCATCGACCAGGGGCAGCGGGCCGACGGCCTGGTTCGCACCAGTGATGTGATGGACTTGCGGGCGCTGGCCCGTTCCGACCTGTACCAGGAGCACCTCAAGCCCCTGAACGGAGGCCTTTCCTTGATGGTGCACGGCCGTGTGGAGGGCGATCAGATTGCGCTGGCGCTGTGCCGCCCCTTGCTGGAGTCCGCAGACTTCAGTACCTCTGACGTGCAAGTGACGGCCGCCATGTGGCCGCACATCAAGCGCGCCCATTTGCTGCGGCGGGCGCTGGCCTCGGAATCCGCCAAATCCACACAGGGCTTTCTCGCGCTGGATGGCGTGGCTTCAGCGCTGATCGCCCTGGATGCGCGGGGCCAGGTGCTGCATGTGAACCGCAGCGCCCAGAGCTTGCTTTTGGAGTGCCCCGAGCTGCAGGTGAAGCAGGGACGGTTGGTGGCCACACGTTCTGCAGACGATGCGCAGGTGCGCGCTTTGCTGGATGCGGCCCTGCAGGGCAACGCGGCGGCAGAGCGACTGGCGATGCGGCTGGGCAGTGCGCAGGCGCAGCCAGGGGCCGCTCAGCTATTGCTCGAAGTCCAGCCCATCTACCGGGGCTTTGACGCGCGCGCTGTGGACGCCCTGTGCCCGGAGGGCGCTGCGCTGTGGGTCTCGTTAAAAGACGTTCGGCGCGTACATCCCAGCGCGCAGGCATTGCGTTCCATGTTCGGCCTGACCCAGAGGGAGTCCGAGGTGGCGCAGCGCCTGTGCATGGGCCAGGTGCTGGGGGAGATCGCCGCCGACCTGCACATCGCACAGGACTCCGTGCGACAGCATCTGAAATCGGTGTTCTCCAAAACCCAGACACGCAACCAGCCCCAGCTGGTGAGTCTGATTTGGCGATCGCTCAGTTGACAGGCCGGGCTCCGTAGTTTTTTCCGCTACGGGCGCAGGATCCACTCCGCCGCCTTCTCGGCCATCATCAGCGTGGGCGAGTTCGTGTTGCCGCTGGTGATGGTGGGCATGGCACCCGCATCCACCACGCGCAGGCCGGCCACCACGCCGCCACGACCGTCGCGCACGCGCAGTTGCGCATCCAGCACGGCCATCGGATCATCATCGCGCCCCATCTTCGTCGTGCCCACGGGGTGGAAGATCGTGGTGGCAATGTCCCCGGCCAGGCGCGCCAGGTCCTCGTCGCTGTCAAATTGCACGCCGGGCTTCCACTCCTGCGGCTGGTATTGGGCCAACGCGGGCTGGGCCACGATGCGGCGCGTGACGCGCAGGCTGTCGGCGGCCACCTGGCGGTCTTCGGGCGTGCTCAGGTAGTTGGGGGCGATGGCCGGTGCGGTCTTGAAGTCGGCGTTCTTGATCTGCACCGTGCCCCGGCTCGTGGGGTTGAGGTTGCACACGCTGGCCGTGAACGCCGGAAAGCTGTGCAACGGCTCGCCAAACGCGTCGAGCGACAGGGGCTGCACGTGGTACTCGATGTTGGGCCAGGGCTGGTCGGGGCTGCTGCGGGTGAACGCACCGAGCTGCGAGGGCGCCATGCTCATGGGGCCGCTGCGCTTGAGCGCGTATTCGAGCCCGATCCTGGCCTTGCCGAGCAGTGAGCTGGCCATGGTGTTGAGCGTCTGCACGCCCTGCACCTTGAACACAGCGCGGATCTGCAGGTGGTCTTGCAGGTTGGCACCCACGCCGGGCAGGTCCACCGCCACGTCAATGCCATGCTGGCGCAGCAGCGCGGCAGGGCCGATACCCGACAGCTGCAGCAACTGCGGCGAGTTGACCGCACCCGCGCTCAGGATGACCTCGCCTGTGGCATGGGCGGTGACCATCTCGTGGCCGTCCCACACCTGCACGCCGGTGCAGCGCTGGCTGCCATCGGCCTGGGTTTCGAGGATGAGCTTGGCTGCGTGCGCGCTGGTCCACATCTCGAAGTTGGGGCGGCCATAGCAGGTGGGCCGCAAAAAGGCCTTGGCGGTGTTCCAGCGCCAGCCGCTTTTCTGGTTGACCTCGAAGTAACCCACGCCTTCGTTGCTGCCGCCGTTGAAATCGTCGGTGGCCGGAATGCCCGCTTGCTGCGCGGCCTGGGCAAAGGCATCGAGCACATCCCAGCGCAGGCGCTGTTTTTCCACCCGCCACTCGCCGGTGCTGCCGGTGGCCTTGTTGCCGTGCAGGCGTTTGAAGTTTTCATTCACGCCGCCGGGCTGGTCCAGGCGCCAGTGGTCCTCGTGGCGTCGAAAGTAGGGCAGGGCGCTGTCCCAGCGCCAGCTGGTGTCGCCGGTGAGTTCGGCCCACTGGTCGTAGTCGCGTGCCTGGCCGCGCATGTAGATCATGCCGTTGATGCTGCTGCAGCCGCCCAGCGTCTTGCCGCGCGGGTAGCGCAAGGTGCGGCCGTTCAGGCCCGCGTCGGGTTCGGTGTTGTAGAGCCAGTCGGTGCGTGGGTTGCCAATGCAGTAGAGGTAGCCCACAGGGATGTGGATCCAGTGGTAGTCGTCCTTGCGGCCGGCTTCGATCAGCAGCACGCGGCGGCGGCCGTCGGCGCTCAGGCGGTTGCACAGCAGGGCGCCAGCCGTGCCCCCGCCGATGATGATGGTGTCAAACGTGGTGTTGTCGCTCATGGGCAGGGGGCAGAGGCAATGTGTGAAAGAAGACGGAGAGCCATTGTGCGGACCGCGTACCGTGTGTCGAGAGGGTCAGTGCCTATTGCTATAAAATATATAGCTGCTTGCGCTTGATAATAAAGCGCTGGCGGTCTGTTTGATATTAATTTCACGTTGCCCGGGCGCGCGTGTGCTTGGCGCCGGGGCCGTACGGGTATCCATCCTGCGCACCGCCGGTGCCGTGCTCCGCTACCATGCACGCTCCCTTTCATTCTTGGCGGCCCGCGCTGCCCAGTTCATGACCGACCCCGCACCCCGCATTGTTCGCGCCGACACGCCCCAAGGGCCCAGTGCGCAGCTGCATGGGCGCTGGGGAGCGGCCGAGCTGGGAACAGCGGCGCAGTGGGAGGCCGTGTCGGGCCAGCTGCGCAGCCACCCCGCTGCGTCCACGCTGGGCTGGGACCTGACCACCCTGCTGTGGCTGGACCACGTGGGCGCCCAGTTGCTGTGGAACCACTGGCAGCATGCCTGGCCCGCGCGCCTGGCCTGCACCGATGCCCAGCGCGACATGCTGGCGCGCGTGGCCCAGTTCACCTGCACCGCGCCGCCGCCCGAGCCCTGGCGGCTGGGCGATCAGGTGGACCACCTGGGCGTGCTGGTGCTGCATGGCGTGGACCATGCCCGCCACATGCTGCAGATGGTCGGCCAACTGGTGCTGGACCTGGGCCGCCTGGCGCGCGCCCCGCGCCGTGGGCCGTGGCGCGATGTGTCCGGCCACCTGTACCGCATGGGCGCCACGGCCCTGCCCATCACGGCGCTGGTGGGTTTTCTGATCGGCGTGGTGCTGGCCTACCTGATGAGCCTGCAGCTGCGGCAGTTTGGCGCCGAATCGTTCATCGTGAACATCCTGGGCATCTCGCTGATCCGCGAACTGGGGCCCATGCTGGCGGCCATTCTGGTGGCGGGGCGCTCGGGCTCGTCCATCACCGCGCAGATCGGCGTGATGCGCGTGACCGAAGAACTGGACGCCATGCGCGTCATGGGCATACCCCACGGCTTTCGGCTGGTGATGCCGCGCACCATTGCGCTGGCACTGGCCATGCCGCTCATCAGCGTGTGGACCACCCTGGCGGCACTGGCGGGCGGCATGCTGGCGGCCGACGTGGCCATGGATATCTCGCCCGGCTACTTCGTGCAGGCCCTGCCCGCCGCCGTCAAGATCGGCAACCTTGGGCTGGCCATGGCCAAGTCGGTGGTGTTTGGCGCCTTCATCGCGCTCATTGGCTGCCACTGGGGCTTGCGCGTCAAGCCCAACACGCAAAGCCTGGGCGAGGGCACCACGGCCTCGGTGGTCACCTCGATCACCATGGTGATCATCGTGGATGCGTTGTTCGCGGTGGCGTTCAAAAACATTGGCATATGAAGACGAAGCGGCTTCCCCCTGAGCGGCTTCGCCGCTTCCCCCTTCTCTCGAACTGCTGCGCAGTTCGGGAAGGGGGACGCCGCCAGCGCGGCGGGGCGGCCCTTGCGCGGCGGCCGCTGGCCTGGACCGCGCCAGTTTTGGCGATGGGTGGCGTTGCACGCGATTGGAGGGGGGACGGCCATGGTTGAGCGCATCGCCAAGCCCGAACACATCGCCGTGGCTCCCGGCGAGCCGCCCATCGTGGATGTGCGCGGGCTATGGACGCAGTTTGGCAAGGGCGATGAAACCTTCACCGTGCACCAGGACCTGAACTTCGCCGTGCAGCGTGGCGAGATGCTGTCGCTGGTGGGGGGCTCGGGCACGGGCAAGACGGTGCTGCTGCGCCAGATCCTGGGTCTGGCCCGGCCGGCGCGGGGGCAGGTCACGGTGCTGGGCCGCCCGGCGTCCGAGATGGGGCGCGAGGGCGCGGCCAGCCGTGTGGGCATGCTGTTCCAGCACGGGGCGCTGTTCTCGGCCTTCAATGTGCTCGACAACGTGGCCTTTGCACTGCGCGAGCAGGGCACGCTACCGCCCGACCTGGTGCGCGATGCCGCGCTGGTCAAGCTGCAGATGGTGGGCCTGCAGCCCGAGCACGCCACGCGCATGCCGGCGGACCTGTCGGGCGGCATGGTCAAGCGCGTGGCGCTGGCGCGGGCGCTGATCATGGACCCGCCGCTGCTGCTGCTGGACGAACCTACGGCGGGGCTGGACCCGAGCAGCTCCGACGACTTCTGCGCGCTGCTGCGCGAGCTGCGGGCCGCGCTCGGGCTCACGGTGGTCATGGTCACGCACGACCTCGATACGCTGTTTGCGCTGAGCACCCGCGTGGCCGTGCTGGCCGATAAAAAGGTCATCGTCACCGGCCCGCCCCATGAGGTGGCGCACTTCAAGCACCCGTTCATCGAACACTTCTTCCTGGGTGAACGTGGCCAGCGCGCCATGGCCCCGGTGCAATCCCTGGAGCACGCAGCGGCGGCACCGACGACCGCCGCCGCGCCCACGCCCGATAAGGAACCCCGCTGATGGAAAACAAATCCCATGCCCTCGCCGCAGGCATCTTTGTGCTGGTGGTGGCCGCCATGCTGGCGGGCCTGGCCATCTGGCTCACGCGCGACAGCGCCAACTATGACCAGTACGAGCTGTCCACCAAGGAAGGTGTGAGCGGCCTGCAACCCCAGGCTGCCGTGCGCTACAAGGGCGTGGCCGTGGGCAAGGTCACGCGCATCGGTTTTGATCCGCAGGTGACAGGCAACGTGCTGATCCGCATTGCCGTCAACGAGCAGGCGCCCGTCAGCCCCACCACCTTTGCCGTGCTGGGCTACCAGGGCGTGACGGGCCTGGCCCACATCCTGCTGGACGACGCCAACCAGCCCTACCCCGAACTGCCCCCAGGCCCCAGCGGCCTGCCGCGCCTGCCCATCAAGCCGTCGCCGTTTGGCAAGCTCGCCGAGCAGGCGCCCGCCATCCTGGCCCAGGTGGACGAGGCCACGCGCCGCATCAACCAGTTGCTGGGTGACACCAACCAGCAAAAGCTCTCCGAGGCCCTGGGCAACCTGGCCCAGGCCGCAGGCAGCGTGAACACGCTGACGCAGCGGCTCGATGCCACCGTGGCCCAGCGCCTGGACCCTGCCCTGGCCGCGCTGCCCCCGCTGGCCAGCGACGCGCGCAAAACCCTGCAGTCGCTGCAGCAGGCCAGCGCCAGCGTGTCGGTGCTGGCGGGCGACGTCAGCAAGACCACGCAGCGCCTCAATGCTGAAGGCGGCGCCATCGACCAGCTCACCATCGGCACCCAGTCCCTGGCTCGCGCGGCCGACCAGTTCAGCACCACCACGCTGCCGCGCCTGAACCGCGCTGCAGACGACACCTCGCGCGCCGCGCGCCAGCTGGGCCGCACGGCGGGTGGCGTGGCGGACAACCCCCAGGTGTTCATCTATGGGCCGGGCCGCATACCGCCCGGCCCGGGTGAAGCGGGTTTTGCGCCCTGAGGAGAAGCGTTGATGAAAAACACTACTAAAAACATAGCTGCTAGCGCTTGCCCATTAAGCGCTAGAGGCAATTTTTCCTCTTTTTTCGCCACGGTGTTTGCCGTGGGGCTGCTGGCCGTGGCTGGCTGCTCGGCGCTGCCCAGCCCGCCCCCGCGCCCTGTGCTCTACGACTTCGGGCCCGGCCCGCTCGCCCCGGCCCCCGCCGACCGCCGTGCGCCGTTGCCCCCGCTGGCGCTGGCCGATGTGGAGGCCCCGGGCCTGCCCGAAGGCAGCAGCGCCGTGCTCTACCGCCTGGCCTATGCCGACGCCCAGCAGCTGCGCCCCTACAGCCAGGCCCGCTGGAGCCAGCCGCCCGCTCAGTTGCTGCAGCAGCGGCTGCGCGAGCAGCTGGGCCAGCGCCGTGCCATCCTCAAGGCCGACGATGGCGCGGCCCAGGCACGTGATGCTGCGCAGGGCGGCCGCTTGCCCGCCGTGCTGCGTGTGGAGCTGGAAGAGTTCAGCCACCTGTTTGCCAGCGCCTCGGACAGTGCAGGCGTGTTGCGCCTGCGTGCCACCTTGGTGGACCTGACACCGGGCGGTGAAGCGCTGCGTGGCCAGCGCGTGTTCACCGTGCGCACCCCGGCGCGCAGCGCCGATGCCGCAGGCGGCGTGGCTGCATTGGCCGATGCATCGACCCAGGTGGCGCAGGAGCTGGCGGCATGGGTGGAGCAGACTGAGCAGGTGCCGCGCTAACGGGCTGGACCACCCCCATCCGGCGGGGTGGGCGCAACCGAGGGTTTTGGCGGGCCCGCCTCAATCCCCGTCACCACCCGCGCATAGCGCGCAAAGCTCCAGTAGGCCCAGGCCCAGTCCAGCAGCACCACCAGGCGGTTGCGAAAGCCGATGAGGAAGTAGACGTGCGCAAACAGCCAGAACAGCCACGCAAAGTAGCCTGAAAACCGCACCGGCCCGGCGGGCGAGGTAAGGTCCACCACGGCAGCGTTGCGGCCGATGGTGGCCAGGTTGCCGTAGTCGCGGTAGCGAAACGGCTGCGTGGG
The DNA here is from genome assembly GCA_964031875.1 of Acidovorax facilis. GTDB lineage: Bacteria > Pseudomonadota > Gammaproteobacteria > Burkholderiales > Burkholderiaceae_C > Acidovorax > Acidovorax facilis_A. The sequence goes on along the minus strand of CAXIRU010000052.1, from coordinate 23,849 downwards.
TTGGCCAGCCAGGCGGCGCAGGATGTTGGCGGCCGTGGCGCGCCCCATCTGCTTGGCGCCGGGCGATACGCCGGGAACAGGGGTGGGCTCCCGGCCGGGCACGTGGCTCTTGGCGGCGGCCAGATCGCCAATGACGCTGATTTCGGGGTGGCCGGGCAGGCTGAGATCTGGCGCCACCACCACGCGGCCCGCCCGGTCGGTGCTGCACGCCGTGGCCTGGGCGAGCTGGCGGCCCAACGCGGAGGCCGCCACACCCGCCGCCCAGACAATACATTTGCTCTTTATTTGATAGCTGGTTGCGCTTGTTGGTTGAGCGCTGGCGGGCGATTCGACCGTCAATCCGTCGCTGTCGATGGCGGTGACACGGGCGTTCAGATGCACTTGGACGCCCAGCTTTTCGAGCTGCTCCCTGGCGCGCTGGCTCAGTGCCTCGGGCATGGACTGCAGCACGCGGGGGCCGCCTTCGAGCAGGATGATTTTGGCGCTGGCCGGGTCGATGTGGCGGAACTCGCCGGGCAGGGTGTGGCGTGCGATCTCGGCCAGCGTGCCCGCCATCTCCACGCCCGTGGGCCCCGCACCCACGACCACAAAATTGAGCCAGTCGGCGCGGCGGGTGGGGTCGGCTTCCTTTTCTGCCGCCTCGAAGGCCAGCAGGATGCGGCGGCGGATCTCCAGCGCATCGTCCAATGTCTTGAGGCCTGGAGCATGGGGTGCCCAGTCGTCGCGGCCGAAGTAGCTGTGGGTGGCGCCTGCAGCAACGATCAGGTGGTCGTAGGGCAGGGGGGCGGCCCCGCCCTTCAGGTGCACGGTGCGTGCCGCTACATCGATGTGCGTGACCTCGCCCAGCAGGGTCGTGACGTTGGGTTGCTGGCGAAAAAGATGCCGGATGGGCGCTGCGATGGCCGGAGCCGACAGCCCGGCCGTGGCCACCTGGTAAAGCAGGGGCTGGAAAAGGTGGTGGTTGGTCTTGTCGATCAGCGTTACATCCAGCGCAGCGCCGCGCAGCGCACGGGCGGCTTCCAGGCCGCCAAAGCCGCAGCCGATGATGACAACACGGGGGCGGGGCGAGGGAGCGGAAGAAGTGGTCATGCCCCCATTATTGGGGCTCGCAGCTTCCGGGCAGCCTGTGAAACGGGCGCCCCCCCGGACAAGGGCAGCCAAGCAAGGGCCGCCCCGCAGCGAGGGCTGCGTCCTCCCGCCCGCAGCGCGCAGCGCTACGAGAGCGGTGGGAAGTGGCGCAGCCGCTCAGGGGCTGCTCACATCACGCCATGAAGCCCAGGTTGGTCGGGTAGTCGGCCCCGCCGAAGTGGCTGAGGTTGGGCAGCACGCCCGGCAGTTCGCTGTTGCTCACGCCGAACCAACTGGCGAGGGTGGCCGCGTACTGGTCCACCGAGGTGCTGGGCAGCAGGCGGCCCTGGCCCACATGCCACTGGTCGTTGGCATCGGTGGTGTTGGTGTTGCTGACCGGTGGTGCCTTGCCATAGAACGCTTTGCCCTTGACCGCGCCACCCACCATAAAGTGGTGGCTGCCCCAGCCGTGGTCCGAGCCGTCGCCGTTGGAGCTCAGGGTGCGGCCAAAGTCGGATGCGGTGAAGGCGGTGACCTTGTCGGCAATTTTCAGCTCGTCGGTGGCGTTGTAGAAGGCGGTCATGGCCTCGCTCACGCGCTGCATGAGCGTGGGTTGCTGCGAGATCAGGTTGTCGTGCAGGTCAAACCCGCCCAGCGACACCAGGAACACCTGGCGCTTGCTGCCCAGCGTATCGCGCGCGGCGATGAGGCGGGCGACCATCTTGAGCTGGTCTGCCAGCGGATTGCCGGTGGGGAACACCGTGTTCAGCGTGACACCAGCCAGGCCCGAGGTGATGGCGGCTTCGGCGCCCACGGCGCGCGCGGTGACGCGGTTGTATTCGTTCTCCAGCGTCTGGCCGCTGCTTTGCTGGATCAGCGACGTCAGTGCTCCGCGCACGGCGCTGGACCCGTAGACATTGTTTTTGACGCCGTTGATCGGGATCGCCCCGTTGGTGCTGACCTGGTACTGCAGCGCGGAGTCGCCCGAGAGGAAAACCGCATTGCCCGTGACAGAGATGCAGGTGAACAGCGAAGTGCCGTTGGAGGACAGCGCCAGGTCGCCGATGTTGCCGCCCCAGCCCACGGTGGAGCCTTCGGGCGAGGACGACTGCCAGATGGACTGCTGGTCGTTGTGCGAGAACAGCTTGGGGGGCAGCGGGTACAGCGTGCGGTTGTTGCTGTTGTACTGCGCGCGTGTGAGCGGCACCACCAGCGGGCCTACGTTCAGCTGCACCGCAGCTTTGCCGGTGTTGAAAAGGTTGGCCAGTCCCGTCATGGCGGGATGCAGCGCGTACTGGCGCCCCCCGGACAGCGCCGTGGTGGGTGTGAGCAGGGTGGCCGCCAGGTCGGATTTGGCCAGCGCAATACCGCCTGCTGTCTGGCCGGAGCCACCGCCGCGGATGGCACTGTATTTGTTGTAGCTGTCGTCGTCGTAGGTGACGACGGTGTTGGCGTAGTCGTTGCCGCCGTACAGGAAGACGCAGACCAGCGCCTTGTAGTCGGTGGCGGTGAAGGCGGCGGCTTCGCCCACGGCGGCCAGATTGAGCGCAAAGGGCAGCGCGGTGCCTGCGATGCCCAGCTGGGCGGAACGGCGCAGGAAAGCGCGGCGGGAGTGGAGGTCGGGTTGGAGGAGATGCATGGCCGCGCGCCTTATTTCTGGATCAGGTATTCGGCCGAGGCCATGACGAGGAAGATCGCCGCCGCAATGCGGTCGCGTTTGGCGTTATCGGTGCTTGCCGCCGTGACAGTGGTCGTCTTCAGGGCATCGGCGATGAGCTTGATCGTGGCGCCGGACAGCTGGCCACCGGTCATGAGCAGGTTGACCCGGTCGACCAGCGCATCCGCGTCGGCCACGATGGCCATCTCGTTGGTGTAGGCCGCCTTGATGTCGAAGCCGTTGTTGGCGTTGCTGCCGTTGTTGGGCAGGTCGGGCGCATTCACGAAGATGCCGTTGCGGATCACGCCCTGCATGTAGTTGAGGTAGCCGCCCACGCTGCTTTCGTTGACCAGCTGGAACTCTGGCGCCACCGCACCGGCCGTGGCCAGAGCCGTTGATGGCGGCACATAGCCTGGGCGGAAGAAGTTGAACACCGACGGTGAGCGAAGCGGGCTCTGGGCCAGGCGGGTGCCCGCCGAGCTGAGGTCGCCGATCTTCCAGCTGTTGTACTGCGACGCGATGCCGAAGGTGCGTCCCCATTGCACAAAGCGCAGCATGGGCTCGCGCAGGCGGCCGAACATGGCGTTGGCCAGGCCTGCGGGGCCACGGGCCTCGTCGTCCAGCAGCACGGCCTTGACCACAGCGCGCAGGTCGCCTCGCACGCCTGCACCATTGTTGTTGAAGGCGGCCGCCACGCGGCTGACATAGCCGGGCGACGGGTTGCTGGTGACCAGGCGCTGGATCAACTGCTTGCCGATGAACGGCCCCACGTTGGGGTGGTTGAAGATGGTGTCCAGCGCTTTCTTGAGTGCATCCGCACCGGGTGTGCCCTCGCCAATCGTTACGCCCAGAAACTTGGCCTCCAGGGTCGAGTGCCGCGACTCCGTGAGTGCCATGGGCAGGCGCGTGAAGTGGGTGCTGGGCACCGTGCGCGTGGTCCCCGGCACGGTGGTCGGTGCGTTCTGCGACTGGTCGTAGTCGTAGCCTGTGAAAACGCGCGCCAGGTTGGTGATGTCGCTCTGGGTGTAGCTCTCCACCACCTGGCCCGAGCCATTGCGCTTGGCTGTGCCGTCCTGGTTGAGCTCCACCAGCCCGATGGACATCAGCTGCAGGATCTCGCGGGCGTAGTTCTCGTCCGGCTGGCGACCGGTGGCGGGGTTTTCCTTCTGGTTGCCGCGGGTGTTGAGGTAGTAGCCCATCGCGGGGTTCAGGGTGATGTCTTCCAGCAGCTTGCGGAAGTTGCCGAAGGCATTCGCAACCAGCTGGTCCCAATAGTGCGCGATGGCGTGGCTGCGCCAGCTGAAGTCCAGGCCCGAAAGCGACACCACGCAGATCTCGGACAGCGCGAGCGCCACGCGCTTGCGCAAGCCGTCGGTGGAGGTCATGAGCTGTTGCCAGATCATGTAGTCGCCGGGGTAGCTGTTGTCGTAGTACGCCGTGGCGTTGTCCACCGTGTTGTACCCGCGCTGGTTCAGCCAGTCCCACCCTTTGGTGCCGATGGGCAGGTTGAACTGGTTGTTGATCCAGCTGTCGTAGGTGCTCGTGCGCAGGGTGGCGATTTCGCCGGGGGATGCCGAGAACTGCGCGTGCAAGAGGAAGCGCGCAGCTTCCGGATCGGTGTTGGCCCGCGTGTAAGCGTAGGTACCTACTGGGGCGGGTGGTGGTGGCGTTGCAGGGCCTGGAGCGGGTGTGGGTCCAGGCGTTGGGGCGGGCGGCGTGGTGGGGGCGGGACCAGGGGCCGGGCCCGGTGTGGGTGCCGGGCCAGGGGTGGGCGCGGGACCTGGTGGGGGGGCAGAGCCCGGCGCTGGCGTGACGGGCGGGCTCGCGGCGTCGTCGGCAGCGTCACCACCACCGCAGGCCGCCAGTGCCACGCTGGCCATCAGCGCGGCCAGCGTTGCGTCTCTCGGTATCGGGGCCGGACGGGGGGCCTGACGCGCTGCAGGCCTTGCCGTGTCGATTCCCTCTGCAACCTCGGCAGGCACTGCTGCGCAAGGCTCCTCTTTTGTCTGTGTCATCGTGGTTCTGCCAGTTGTTTGTAACGTGCACCACACCCTGCGTAGAGCCCTCGGACGCATTGCGCCCAGAGGTGCTGCGCGCTGGTGGCGCTGTCATGGAAGCCAGGGCCGGTGAATCAAGTGTATGGATTTGCAACTGGGAGCCTGTTGGGCTAATTCGTTATGAATGACTACAAAAGTCACTAAATGAAACTTTTTACCCAATGAGGCTGAATTCGACTAGGCGCATTCACCCATGTTCTGATGCGGCGGGATCTTGGGTGTTTTGTCTGGCACCGGTGTAGTCCAGAGGCCGACGCATGCTGCCACCGACTGCCTACGCTGGGCGCACGGCAGTGTTTCTACAGTGGATTCATCGCTGATCGGCACCGTTGACCGCCATACCGGCGGGATGGCCGCAGCGAAACCACCGCAAGGAAGAACACCATGAATGAAGACACCCTCAAGGGCAACTGGAAGCAGTTCAAAGGCAAGATGGTTGAACAGTGGGGCAAGCTCACGAACGACGACTTTGACGTCATCGATGGCAAGCGCGAACAGTTCCTGGGCAAGCTGCAGGAGCGCCAGGGCATTGCCCGCGACGCCGCTGAAAAGCAGCTCAAGGAATGGCAAGACCGCCACCCCAGCTTCCGCTTCAACGACTGATACGCCAGTTGCCTGGCGCAGGGAATGCCCTTTGCGCTGCCGCAACGTTCAGCGACGGCTGCCGCATCTGGTGCGGACCCTCAGATCCGTCCATCCCCCATTCCGAGGAGAAATCCATGACATTTGCACGTACTCTGATCGCATCCGTGGCCGCTGGCCTGTTGACAACCTCTGCCTTGGCCATGACCGAGCCCGAGCACAAAGCGGCCAAGGACCGGATCTCGGCCGAATACAAGGCCGACAAGCAAAAGTGCGATGCCCTGACGGCTAACGCCAAGGACATCTGTGTGAAGGAAGCCAAGGGCAAGGAAGATGTGGCCAAGGCCGAGCTGGAGGCCCAGTACAAGCCCAGCGCCAAGGCCACCCAGAAAGTGGCAGACGCCCGCGCTGACGCCGCCTATTCCGTCGCCAAGGAAAAGTGCGATGACCTGAAGGGCAACGAAAAGGACATCTGCGTAAAGGACGCCAAGGCGGCCCAGGTGAAGGCCAAGCAAGACGCCAAGGTTGCCGCAGTGCAGGCCAAGCCCGCTGACAACGCAGCCGAGAAGGGCGCTGCCGTGGCAGAGGCCCGCAAGGACGCCAGCGCTGAGAAGAACGATGCCAACTACAAGGCAGCCAAAGAGAGCTGCGATGCGCTGTCGGGGGACCCCAAGTCCCAATGCGTGGACGACATGAAGCGCATGTACGGCAAGAGCTGACCTCTGTAGAACCCCCATTGACCAGCCCCCCGGCTGCTGGTCTTTTCACAATGCCCCGCCCCCGTGCGGGGCGTTTGTGTTGTGGAGGTTGGAAGGCACAGCATGGTTGGTGCCGGGCTGACCTGCATCAACACCGCCTGACGGCAGGCAACCTAAGCTCGTGCCCTGTTTTGTCTTGCTGCAAAGGGATTCCCATGGCACAACTTGAATGGTCGGACGCTCTGGCCCTGGACCTGCCCCTGATGGACGACACCCACCGTGAATTCGTCGACCTGCTGGCCGCCGTGGACCGGGCCGACGATGCGCAGCTCCTCTCCAGCTGGCTCGCCCTGGTGGACCACACGCACCACCACTTTGCGCAGGAGGATGCCTGGATGGCGTCTACCCGCTTTGCCTCGGGCAACTGCCACAGCATGCAGCACCGGGTGGTGCTGCAGGTCATGCGCGAGGGGGGTGTGCGGGCCCAGCAAGGCGATCTGCAGGTGCTGCGCGTGATGGCCAGAGAACTGGCATTGTGGTTTCCGCAGCATGCACAAAGCATGGACGCCGCACTGGCCCTGCATCTGCGCCGTGTAGGGTTTGATCCTGTCTCGGGCATGGTGCATGCGCCGCACGCGCTGCCGGATGAACTGATCCAGGGCTGCGGCGGATCGACCTGCTCTGACGCTTCAGCAGGCGTTGCTGTCCCAGAGCCTGCAGTGGTGGCTTGAACAGGGTCTGGGGCACCGCGTCGGCGCCTGCCAGTTCGCCCGCACGGTGGGGAGCCTGCCTCAGTGCCCTGCGCTGCGGGGCAGCAGCAGCGCCGCCATGCGCCACGACAGGTCCCGCAGGGCCCGGCGCACGGCCGGTGAATCCTCCACGCTTGCGGGGCTCGTACCGCTGCGCGGGCAGAACGCCGCCTCCAGGACCTGCTGCTTGGCGCAGACCAGCGCCACCCGGTCTTGTGCCCGCAGGGCCGCCATGAGCTGGTCGCGGTGGCGCTGCACGCGCTCCGCTTCGGCCTGTGTCAGCGTGGGCGGGTGCGCTGCAGTGCCTGCGGCCGGGCTGGCCAGGTGCTGCGCCCAGGACAGGGGTGAGGTGCGCGTTGTCATGCGGCACTCACCGGTGGGGTAGGGGGCGTGGCCTGACGCGCAGCCGGTGGAGCGGGAGGGCGCACTTCCGGGGGCGTTGTGGGGCGGCGTGGTGGCGTGTTGCCCTGCGACAGCCCGTACCAGTTGACCTTGCGGGTCGCCACCATCACGGCCGCCAGTACCAGGAAGAGTGCAATCGCGCCCACCACCAGGGCGGTCTGCTCCAGCTGCAGCAGCACGTACAGCAGCCCATACAACACCGCAATGCCCCCGCCCAGCGGCAGGCCCCGCGCCAGGCCGCCCAGCATGTGGCTGGCGTAGTAGGCGAGCAGCAGCACGCAGGCGCTGGCGGCCACGGCGTACGAGATGCCGAACGGCAGGTGTTCTGACAGGCTCACCAGCAGCAGGAAGAAGCTGCACAGCGCGCTGCCCACCAGCAGGTACTGCACCGGGTGCACGCGCAGCTTCTTCATCAGCTCGAACAGGCCCACGGCCACGAAGGTGAGGGCAATGAACAGCACGCCGTACTTGGTGGCACGGTCAGACAGCGAATAGGGATTGACGGGGTCGATGAAAGCCACGCTGAAGCTGTCGGCACAGTCGCCGGGGGTGGCGCTCCCGGGCGCGTACTCGCCGTGGCTGCCCTCGTCTGCGCCCCCCATGCAGATCCGCTTGCCGTTGGCAATGTCGGCCTGCGCGGTGGTCGCCAGCGATGACAGGCGCCATTGGGCTGCGAACCCGGTCTTCTTGACCTCGCGCTCGGAGGGCAGAAAGCGGCCTCCGAACGAGGGGTGCGGCCAGCTGCTGGTCATCTGCACCTCGGTGTTGCCGCCCAGGGGCACAAAGGCCAGGCGCTCGGTGCCCACCAGCTCCAGGTCCAGCGTGGCAGTCAGCCCGTCGGCCTTGCCGCGCACCGCCTCGGGCAGCACGGCGTGCAGGCCGCGGCTGTAGGTGGGGTGGAAGGTGCCGGGCTTGAGGGCCAGCGCCTGGCTGCCCAGGGTGAACTGCGCGGTGCGGATGCCGCGCGCATCGCCCACGGCCATCATCACAATGGGTGCGCCGCAGTGCATGCGCGAATTCTTCATGCTGCTTTGCGGCAGCAGGCTGGCCAGCGAACCCCATTGCGCCGTCACATGGGCCTTGAGGTTGAAGGTGTTCACCTTGTGCAGGCCGCGAGCGCGTTCTTCCATCGCGGCGCCGGTGTTGAGCTTGAGCTGCTCGGGCATGGCGGTCAGGATGAACTCGCGGCGCCGCTCCACCATGCGGCGGTCATCGCCCTTGCCGGTCTCCTCGTCCCAGCTCTCCACACAGGCACTGTGGATCATCGGGCCCATCAGGGTCTGTGGCCCGGCCAGGCTTTCGGCCACGCTCTGGGCCGTCAGGCTGCGGTAGCGCAGCCGGTCGCGCACGACGTCTTCGATCATGCCCAGGCCAAAAAGCAAAAGCACGGTGATGGCCGCCAATGCAGCCAGTTTGGTGAACAAGGGGTGTCTGAACAAAAGATCCTCCACAAGTGAATGTTGTGGGGGCAGTGTTGTGGCGCGCTGTGAGGGCGCTATGAAGTTTGTGAGGCCAGTGTGAAGTGGGGCGCTGGCAGAATCGACCGCCTGCGTCATCCGCCTGAGGAGTGCCATGCGAAAAACAGCGTCCCGCTTCATGCCCCCGGTGGCTGTCCACCCGCCGTTGCCCTGGTCGGCGCGCTGCTTTCTGGCTGTTATGGCGGTCGCCTGGATGACCGTGTTCTGGGCCCATCCGGGGGCCATGGGCGGCTCGCTCCTGGCGCTCGGCAGTCTGGTGGCCGTCCTGAGCCGGCGCGATGCTCTGCGCCTGGCCCACATGGCGCAAGGCCGTGCGGGGGAGTCGATCTGCCAGTTTGCTCGCTCCATCGACTGCCGCCGTGTGGACACCTGGGTGGTGCGCGCGGTGTACGAGGAATTGCAGCGCAGCTTGTCTGAAGCAGTGGCTGTGCCCTTGCGGGTGAGCGACCACCTGCAGCGTGACCTGCAGCTCGATGCCGATGACCTGGATGACCTGATCGCAGACATGGCCCAGCGCGCCCAACGCTGCCTAGCCCACACGTCCGGCAACCCCCTGTTCGGCAAAGTGACCACGGTGGGCGATCTGGTCGAATTCCTCCAGGCCCAGCCACGCCTCCCGACCAGCGTCGTTTAGGAGTCTGCGCGGCAGAAGGCATCGAAGCGAAACGCGCGAAAACCGAGGATCGAGTGGTTCTACCGACAAGCCCAGGGTGGCCCCCCGGACGCAGGAGGTAGTGCCGCGCGAGACCGGTTTATCGCACGTTGCCGCCGATGCTCCTTCTGCCGCGCAGACTCCTAGGCCCTGCGGAACTCCAGTTCCACCCGCAGCCCCGGCGCTGTGTTGCGTGCCACCATCTGCCCCCCATGCAGCGCCATCACGCGCTGCACAATCGCCAGCCCCAGGCCCGATCCGCTGCGCTCGCCGCCCGGCCTTGCGGTGGTGAAAAAGCGCTCGCCCAGGCGCGGCAGCGCGTAGTCGGGCACGCCGGGGCCGCTGTCTTGCACGGCCACCGTGGCGCCGTCCAGCTCTACCCGCACCGTGCTGCCTGCGGGAGCAAAGTCAATCGCGTTGTCCAGCAGGTTGGTCAGCGCCAGGGTGACCAGCTCGGCCTCCCACGGGCCGCTGGTGCCGTGCCCTTGCAGCGCCAGGGTAATGCCGCGCTGCCCGGCACGGGCGCGGGTCTGGGCAATGGCGGCCTCTGCGCAGTCGTGCAGCGCCACGGGCGCGCGGCCTTCGGCGTGCTGGCGCTGCTCCAGTTTGGACAGCTCCAGCAGCCGGTCGATGATGCGCTGCAGGCGCTCGCTTTGCTGCACCACCTGGGTTGCAAACTCGGCGCGGTCGGCGGCGGGCAGCTCGTCCTGCAGCAGCTCGCCCGCGCCCCGGATGGCGGCCACGGGGCTTTTGAGTTCGTGCGTGAGCGCGCGCACATAGCCCTCGATGTAGTCGCGCCCCTCCAGCCGGGCGCGCATGCGGTCCATGGCGCGGGCCAGGTCGCCCAGCTCGCCCGGCACCTCGGGCACGGCCAGGGCGGTGGTGGGCGGTGCGCCGGGGTCATGCCGCTCCCCATCGGCGGGGCCCTGCACGCTCAGGGCGTAGTCGCGCAGGCGGCGCACGTTCCACACCATCCACAGCGTCACGGCCACGCCCACGGCGGCCGAGAGCGCCAGCAGCAGCAGGCCGCCCATGAACACCTTGCGCTCGGCGCGGTCGATAAAACGCTGCACGGTGCGTGTGGGCTTGGCCACTGTCAGCACGCCAGCAATCTTGCGGCCCTCGGGCACCTGCACATAGATGGGCGCGGCCACATGCATCACGCCGCTGGTGTCGTCGTCCTCCACATCGCGGGTGGAGCGCGCGCCGTATTCGCCCCGCAGCGTGCGGGCCACATCGCGCCATTGCGAGTAGTCGGCGCCGATGGCGCGGTTTTCCGAATCGAACAGCACACGGCCCGTGGTGTCGGTCACGTAGATGCGGTAGTCGAGCGACTGCTTGGAAAAGCCCCAGATCGCCGCATCGATGGGCCGCGTGGCGTAGCGGCGCACATGCTGCGCAAACGGGCTGGCGCTGCTGTTGTCAGCCCCTTGTGCCAGCCGCCCCGCCGCCAGATCGTCACTGGCCAGCTCGGCCAGGATGTTGGCCGTGTCCACCATCATGTCCTCCATCACCTCGCGCACGCTGGGCTTGATCTCGGCCATGAACACGCGCAGCACAAAGAACGCGGCGATGCCGTTGATGAGGAAGAAGGCGAACAGCAGGCGGATGCCGAGGCGCATGGTGCGTTACTTCAAAAATGATAGCTGCTAGCGCTTGTTGGATAAGCGCCAGAGGCCAATTTGACCATTGGGCTGTGCCATCAGCTGCGCAGGCGAATGCGGTAGGTGGGGGATTGGTCCGGGTTCTGGTTCTGCTTTTCCCGGCCTTCAAACACCAGGCTGCGGGTGGCTGCGTCCCATTGCATCGGCTCCAGGGTGTAGGGGTTGCGCAGCGCTTGGGGTGACTGGGCCAGCCAGGCGGGCGTATCGGCCGGGGCGACGTTCTCTACTGCGGCGCGGTGCTGCAGGAGAACAAGGCGGCGGTAGCCGTCGATGTCGGCCACGCGCTGGAAGTAGCTTTGGTAACTGGGTGCAGTGGACACCGCAAGACAAGTCCCTGCAATATTGCGCAAGCTTTTCCAGGGTAGACATGCTTCGTTGTCGACCAGTTGCTGCGTGAGCTTGGAGAAAGCAGCGCTTTGTTGTTGGGCTGGTATGCCGCTGATGGCTTGCACCTTCTGCAGTTGACTCAGCATGAGATTGAGCGTTTGTTGGGGTAGGTATGCCCAGTTGGTCGCTTTGTTAAAGGCGCGTTGCCACCACACGCTGGGATCACCCCATGGACTGGCGAACAAGTCAATGGTTTTGTACAGATAAAAACCGCTGGCGACGAACTGTATTTCCCCGTACATGGCTGACCCCAAGGACTTCGTCGGCATGGAAAGCAGTTCTTCGATCTCCTTGGATATCTCTGGCAATGTCTGTAGCTCCCCGCGTGCGCTCGCATTGCTAAGCCATCTCAGCTCCCGGTGCTGCATCGCCAGCGCGATCATCGACGCGATCAGGCTGTTGGAATGGCTCGCCAGGCGGCTGCGCAGTTGAGTGGCCTGACGGGCGATGTCCATGGCCTGCTGTGGCTGCCCATGCACCCACGCCAGCGCAGCCTGGGCCAGCCAAAGCTCATGAGCGCGCACGAGGCGCCCATAGGGTGGCAACTCGGCCTGCAGGTAAAAGGGGGAGGGGTTGTCAAACTGCGGGGCACTGGCTGCTCCCGCCAGCCGTTGCAGCAGGGTCTGGTGGGTTTTCGCCAAGGTCTGAACTTCATCGCCATGCTTCACAAACCAGGCAAAACAATCCGCCTCGCCGACCGGGCAGCGCAGTCGGTCGGGCAGCACCTCATTGCCCGCATTCTCGGCGGGAATGGACAGCGGCATCCCTTCCTGCCGGTCGCCATGGGCCTCCACCCAGCGCCTGCGCTCGATCTCGCGCGCCAGGCGCTGGCGTCCCAGTGCCATCGCATCACCGATGGCGTCGCCCCCGGTGGGCGCGTCCAGCCCCATGAGGATCAGGTAGCCATTGCCCTCCAGGGCCTGCTCGGTGGGCGGTGTGTACTGCAGTGCGCGCTGGGCCGCCTCGGTCAAGGCGTCGTCGTTCCAGTTGGCGGCGATCAGTGCGGCCAGCCACATGGCTCCCAAACCCCCCAGGGCCAGCATCAGCCAGCCCAGTGCTTTCAAGCAACGGCGCAGGTACTTCATAAAAAGAGATAGCTATAAACCCAATACCAACGCGCGGTAGGGGCGTTTTTTATTGCACATCCAGGCAATACCCCATGCCCCGGTGCGTGCTGATGTACTCGCGCGCCGGGTCCAGCTCGCGCAGCTTGGCGCGCAGGGTCTTGATGTGGGTGTCCACCGTGCGGTCGGTGCTTTCGCTGTCGTCGCCCCAGGCGGCGGCCAGCAGGGCGTCGCGCGAATGAATGCGGCCAGCGCCGCGCAGCAGGTGCGACAGCAGGCGGTATTCGCGCCGGGTCAGTGGCAGGGCGTGGCCGCGCAGGCTGATGCGCTGGCCGGCCTCGTCGTCGTGGAACAGCGCGGTGGCCGAGGCGGCGGGTGCTGCCGGGTGGCCGTTGCCATTTCCGTTGCCGTGGCCCGCGCGGCGCAGCAGTGCCTTCACGCGCGCGGCCAGTTCGCGGGGGCTGAAGGGTTTGGTCAGGTAGTCGTCCGCGCCCAGTTCCAGGCCCAGCACGCGGTCGATCTCCTCGCCGTGGGCACTGAGCATCAGCACGGGCAGGGCGGCGGTGGGCGCAGCGTTGCGCACATCGCGCAGCAGGTCCAGCCCGCTGCCGTCGGGCAGACCCACATCCAGCACCAGCAGGTCAAAACGTGTGCGCTGCAGCTGCTGGCGCGCGTCATGCACCAGCAGGCTGTGCGTCACGGCCAGGCCGTCGCGCTCCAGCGCATAGGCCACGGTGCGGGCGATGGCGGGGTCGTCTTCGAGCAGCAGCAGGCGGGCGGACATGTCAGTTCAACGTGCGACAAGGATGGGGAAAAGTTTGCCCAGCCCGTCGGCCATCACCTCCACGGCCAATGCGGCCAGGATCAGGCCCATCAGGCGAGTCATCACGTTGATGCCGGTCTTGCCCAGTACGCGCGCAATCGGGTCGGCCAGGGCAAAACACACGGCGGTGGCCAGGGCGATGACCACGCCGTAGCCCACCAGTGCCAGCGTTTGCCACACGCCCTGGGCGCGGTCGGCATAAATCACCACGGTGGACATGCTGGCCGGGCCGGTGAGCAGCGGGATGGTGAGCGGCACCACGGCAATGCTGCTGCCTGCGGCGGCTTTCTCTGCGCCTTCTTCATACTCGTTGGTGCTGGGCTTGGCCTCGGCGGGCTGGGCGTTGAGCATGTTCATCGCGCTGATGAGCAGCAGCATGCCGCCGCCCACCTGAAAGCTCTGCAGCGAGATGTTGAAAAAATCGAGAATCTGCAGGCCCAGCAGCGCGCAAGCAGCAATCACGCAGAACACGCTGAAGCTGGCCACCTGGATGGTGCGCCGCCGCTGCGCGTACGAAAAGCCCTGGGTGTAGTGGATGAAGAACGGCACGATGGCCAGCGGGTTCACGATGGCCAGCAGGGTAATGAGCGGTTTGAGATCCATATTAGTTTTCCGTTGTGCAGCTTGTTGCCCATAGAGTTTCGACTTGGCGCTGTCGAAGCCAGTGCCCCCGCGCAAGGGCCGCCCCGCCGCGCTGGGGGCGTCCCCCTCCCGCTTCGCGCAGCGAAGCGAGAGAGGGGGAAGGCGCGAAGCGACTCAGGGGGTGCTTCACTACCTGCCTCCGGATACGTCTAGTAGGGACATGGTGGTGTACGGCGAGGCATCCGACATCAGCCACACGATGGCCTCGGCCACTTCGTCGGCGGTGCCGCCGCGCTGCATGGGCACCTGGTGGGCCAGGTCGCGCACGCGGTCGGGCAGGCCGCCGCTGGCGTGGATGTCGGTTTCGATCAGGCCGGGGCGCACGGCGTTCACGCGGATGCCTTCGGCCGCCACCTCGCGCGCCAGGCCGATGGTGAAGGTGTCGATGGCGCCCTTGGCCGCTGCGTAGTCCACATACTGGTGGGCCGAGCCCAGCCGCGCTGCGGCGCTGGAGACGTTGACGATGCTGCCCCCGGCGCCGCCGTGGCGCGTGCTCATGCGGCGCACGGCCTCGCGGGCGCAGACAAAGCTGCCGATCACGTTGACGTCGAACATGCGGCGTAGGCGCGCCACGCTCATGGCGTCTACCCGCTGGGTGGTGTCCACCACGCCTGCGTTGTTCACCAGCGCAGTGATGCGGCCCAGTTGCGCGTCCACGGTGGCAAACAGGGCCAGCACCTGGGCCTCGTCGGCCACATCGGCCTGTACGGCCAGGGCGGTGCCGCCTGCGGCGCGGATCTGCTGCACCACCGCATCGGCGGCGGCCTGGTTGCCCTGGTAGTTCACCGCCACCGCCCAGCCCTGGCGCGCGGCCAGCCGGGCGGTGGCGGCGCCGATGCCTCGGCTGGCACCGGTAATTAGCACGACCTTGTCCATGGAATCGGAGTCTCCTGCAAGAATGCCGCATTGGAACAGGTTCTGGCAGCCGCCCGACCCTTCCGTTTCCCCTATCACCCCGCACCCCGTTTCAGGGCTTTGGTGGCAGTGCTGCCCCGGACCCGGAAACTGATTTCACAGCAAGGAGCCGCACCATGGGTCAATTTGTCGATCTGCAATCTCGCGATGGTTTCACCTTTCCTGCCTGGGTCGCCCGCCCCGATACGCCGCCGCGTGGCGCCGTCGTGGTGCTGCAGGAAATTTTTGGTGTGAACTCCCACATCCGCGCCGTGGCCGACCGCTTTGCAGCGCGTGGCTACCTGGCGGTGGCGCCTTCGACCTTCCACCGCGTGAAACCCGGCGTGGAGCTGGGCTACACCGGCGACGACATGCAGGCCGGCATGGGCCTGAAGGCTGCAGTGGAGGCGCTGCCCGCCCCCGGCGTGCTGCCCGACATCCAGGCCGCCATCGACTACGCGGCCGAACAGAGTGGCCGCAAGGTGGGCATCGTGGGCTTTTGCTGGGGCGGCCTGCTGACCTGGCGCGCGGCCAGCCAGCTCACCGGCCTGTCGGCTGCCGTGCCTTACTACGGCGGTGGCATGACCAGCCCCGACGAGGCGGCCCGCCAGCCCCGCGTGCCCGTGCTGGCCCACTTTGGCGAGCGCGACCACTGGATCCCCGTAGACAGCGTGCAGGCCTTTGCCCGCGCCCAGCCGGGTGCCGAGGTGCACATCTATGCCGCCGACCACGGCTTCAACTGCGACCAGCGCGGCAGCTATGACGAGCCCGCGGCCATGACGGCGCGCGACCGCACCCTGGCGTTCTTCGACAAGCACCTGGCCTGAGAAAACCCACGACCTACCCACCTGCCAACGGGGGCTGCCATGGAATATTTCAAGCCTTTTAGGCCCCTAGCGCTTGTCCGGCAAGCGCTGCAAGCTATATTTTTGATAGCAATTGGCGCCGCTGCAGTCCACGCCGCCGACTACACCGGCCCGCTGTTCGACGCCCACCTGCACTACAACGAGGAAGCCTGGGACGGCCAAAACGGCCCCCATCCGCCCCCCGACGTGCTGGCGCGCATGAAGGCCAGCGGTGTGCGCGCCATCGTGGCCAATTCGCGGCCCAATGCGGGTTCGCTCACGCTGGCGGGCCTGCCGCAGACCCGCGAGGCGGGCGTGACCGTGGTGCCCTTTGTGCGCCTGTACCGCAACCGCGCCGACTACACCGGTTGGTTTGCCGACGAGAGCATCTACACCATGGTGCAGACCGAGCTGGCCCGGGGCACTCCGGCCGGCCCGTACCGGGGCCTGGGCGAATTCCACCTGTACGACAGCGCCAATGCCAACGGCCCCGTGGCCCAAAAACTGATGACCCTGGCCGAACAGCGGGACCTGGTGGTACTGGCCCATGTGGACGACACCGCCATCGACCTGCTCATGGCCAATACCCCATCCAAAGGCCAGAAGGCGCGGCTGATCTGGGCCCACACCGGCATTGGCGGAGCGCCCGTGGAGCGGGTGGACGCCCTGATGGCGCGCTACCCCGGTCTGGTGGGCGAACTCTCGTACCGCCCTGGCCTGGTGTGCGACGGCGGCCAGCTGTGCCCCGATTGGCGAGCGCTGCTGCTCAAGTACCCCACGCGCTTTGTGATTGGCTCGGACACCTGGGTGAACCAGCGCTGGCAGCACTACGAAAGTCTGATGCAAGGCTACCGCCAGTGGCTGGGAGGCCTGCCTGCCGATGTGGCTCGCAAGGTGGCGTGGGACAACGCGGCGGGGCTGTTGGGGGTGGCCAGGCCATAAGGCACTGGAACGCATGACCCTTCCTGTTTTTGGGTGACGCACGCTGATACGGGCGCTGACCCAAGCCAGGGATGCCAAGCAAGGGCCGCCCCGCAGCGAGGGCATCGTCCCCCTTCCCGGCGAAGCCGAGAGAAGGGGGAAGGCCCGAAGGGCCTCAGGGGGATGTTCCTATCTTGTCCTCGCCAGATAGCGCTTGCGCCAGAACAGCAGCACCAGCGACAGCGCGATGAACACCATCGACCCCAGCGCCCACCAGAACCCATCGGTCTTGTGGATCAGCGGCAAGAACTCGAAGTTCATGCCGAAGATGCCTGCGATCAGGTTCAGCGGCAGGAACACGGCCGTGAGCGCCGTGAGCGTGCGCATGATGTCGTTGGTGCGGTTGCTCTGCACCGAAAAGTGCATCTGCACGGCGGTTTCGGTGCTTTGCTCCAGGCGCCGCACGTGGTGCACCACGCGCTCGATGTGCTCCAGCACGTCGCGGCTGCGCACCTTGAGCAGGTCCAGCTCGCGCAGGCCGGTGGGCGTCTCGGGCAAGGCCCAGGTTTCCAGGGCGTCGATCCAGTCCTGCACAGCGGTGCGCTGGTCTTCGCAGATCTCGTCGAGCTTGTGCAGGGCCAGCCGGGCTTCGAGCAGGGAGCTCCAGTTCACATACCGCGCGCGGGGCTTGAGCAGCTCGTTTTGCCAGTGGTCGAGCTGGCGCGTGAGCTCACGGCGCAGGTCCAGGTAGCCATCCACCATCTGGTTGACCACGCGCAGCATCAGGTCGGCTGGGCTGGTCGGCACGCGGGCGCCGGGCGCGGGGCTGCTGCGGCTTTCGGTGCCGTTGCCGTTGCCGTTGCCAGCGGGTAGCGAGGCCAGCAGGCGGGCGGCGTAGGCGTCGTGCACCGCGCAGTCGGCGGGGTGCACGGTCAGCAGCAGCTGGTCGAATACGGCAAACCCCACAGGGCTGGTGTCGATGCGGCGCAGCACCGGCGGGCCGCTGCGTTTGAGCGGGCTGGCGGGGCTGTCGCCGCCCACGGGCGAGTCGATGGTGTCGCCCTGTGCGGTGGCCAGGCGGCGAAACACCAGCAGGTCATATTGCGAGGTGTAGTCGTAGTGCGAGGGCAACTGCACGTTGAGCAGGTCGGACACATGCAGGTCCACCAGCTGCAGGCCCACCAGGGTCTGCAGGCGCGCCTGGATCTCGGCCAGCTGTGCCTGGAAGGCGGGGCGCGCGCAGGCGATCCAGACAAAACCCTGGGCGGGCATCTGCGTGGGCAGCACGGTCAGCTCCTGCACGCCGCCGCTGTGGATGTGGAAGATGCGCATGCAGCTCCAGTTTTGCAGTAAAAATGGCATCTAGCGCTTATCTATCAAGCGCTAGTAGCTATTATTTTGTGAGCAAACGAGCCGCGTCGCGCGCAAAGTAGGTCAGCACGCCATCGGCGCCCGCGCGCTTGAAGGCCAAGAGGCTCTCCATCATCACGGCGTCGTGGTCCAGCCAGCCGTTGGCGGCGGCGGCCTTGATCATGGCGTACTCGCCGCTCACCTGGTAGGCGAAGGTGGGCACCTTGAACTCGTCCTTCACGCGGCGCACGATGTCCAGGTACGGCATGCCGGGCTTGACCATCACCATGTCGGCGCCTTCGGCGATGTCGATGGCCACCTCGCGCAGGGCTTCGTCGCTGTTGCCGGGGTCCATCTGGTACACATTCTTGTCGGCCTTGCCCAGGGCGCCACGGGTGCCCACGGCGTCGCGGAAGGGGCCGTAGAAGGCGCTGGCGTATTTGGCGCTGTAGGCCATGATGCGGGTGTGGATGTGGCCCTGCACCTCCAGCGCCTCGCGGATGGCGCCGATGCGCCCGTCCATCATGTCGCTGGGGGCGACGATGTCCACGCCCGCCTCGGCGTGCGTGATCGCCTGGCCGGTGAGGATCTCCACCGTTTCGTCGTTGATGATGTAGCCGGTGGCATCGAGCACGCCGTCCTGGCCGTGGCTGGTGTACGGGTCCAGGGCCACATCGGTCATCACGCCCAGGTCGGGGAATTCCTTCTTGAGGGCCCGCACCACGCGCGGGATCAGGCCGTCGGGGTTCAGGGCCTCCTTGCCGTCGGGCGTCTTGAGCGACGGGTCAATAGCCGGGAACAGCGCCAGCACCGGGATGCCCAGCTTTACGCAATCCTCGGCCACGGGCAGCAGCATATCCAGGCTCAGGCGGTCCACGCCGGGCATCGATGTGACGGCTTCGCGGCGCTGGCTGCCTTCGTGCACGAACACGGGGTAGATCAGGTCGTGCGGCGTCACAGCGTTTTCACGCACCAGGTTGCGGGTAAACGCATCGCGGCGCAGGCGGCGCGGGCGGTTCTGGGGGAAGGGGGCGGGGCTTTGGAGGTGCATCGCGAGATTATCCCCTTGAGCCGCTGCGCGGCTGCCTCGGGGGGGCGCACCCCCTGGACCTGCGAAGCCGGGTCCACGGGTGTGCTGGCTTGGCGAGCGCCAGTTTCCTCAGCGGAGGTCGCCCGTACTGCACCCGGTGGAAATGCCGCTTGTAACCCCCCTTGCCCGGTGCTAAATTGGCGCCGGGCGGCTTGCTGCCCCCCGCTTTCCCTCCCTGAGCGGGGCCTCGGGTTGCAGCGATGCAAAACAGGCTTTCCCGGCCCGGCGGATTTGCCGGGCTTTTTTTTGGTGTGGCCCCGGGCGGCCCGCACAGGCCCTTAAACTGCCCCCATGCTCTGGGTCAAAGCCTTTCACATCGTCTTCGTGGCCAGTTGGTTTGCGGGCCTTTTCTATTTGCCGCGCATCTTCGTCAATCTGGCGATGGTGGCGCCGGGCTCGGCCGCCGAGCGCGACCGCCTGCTGCTCATGGCGCGCAAGCTTTTGCGCTTTACCACGCTGCTGGCCGTGCCCGCGCTGGCACTGGGCCTGTGGCTGTGGATGGGCTACGGCATTGGCCGGGGCCCCGGCAATGGCTGGATGCACGCCAAGCTGGCGGTGGTGCTGCTGGTCATCGGCTACCACCACGCCTGCAGCGTGCTGCTGCGCAAGCTGGCCGATGGCACCAGCCGCCGCAGCCACGTGTGGTTCCGCTGGTTCAATGAAGTGCCCGTGGTGTTGCTGCTGGTGGCGGTGGTGCTGGTGGTGGTCAAGCCGTTTTGACATGGAACACCCGCCTGAGGCGCTGTGCGCCTTCCCCCCGCTCTCGCAGCGCTGCGCACAGCGGGCAGGGGGACGACGCCCTCGCTGCGGGGCGCCCCTTGCTGGGCGTCCTGCGCGGGTGTTGCTCCCGTCGCGTGCGCTGCACGTCACAGTGCGCACTGAACAACCCATGGCCTGAACGCAGTGTCGGTGCCCAAGACCTCCGCCTGGCCCCTGGCGCTGATCTACACGGCGCTCATCGTCTTTGCCAGCCTGTTCCCGTTTGACGGCTGGCGTGCCCAGGGCATCGACCCCCTGGTTTTCCTGCTGGCGTCGCTGCCCCCGCCGTATTGGACGGGCTTTGATGTGGCCACCAATGTGGTGGGCTATGCGCCGCTGGGCTTTCTGCTGGTGCTGGCCATGCTGCGCTCGGGTTGGGGGCGGGGCGCGGTGCTGCTGGCCACGCTGGCGGGCATGCTGCTGTCGCTGGCCATGGAGTTTTTGCAGATCTACCTGCCCCGGCGTGTACCTTCCAATCTGGATTTGCTGCTCAACGCGGCGGGCACCATGGCGGGGGCGCTGAGCGCTGCGCTGCTGGAGCGCCTGGGCGCCATCGACCGCTGGAGCGACTTCAAGGGGCGCTGGTTTGTGCAGGACGCCAGCGGCGCCCTGGTGCTGCTGGCGCTGTGGCCGCTGGCGCTGCTGTTCCCGGCGGCCGTGCCGTTCGGGCTGGGCCAGGTGCTGGAGCGGCTGGAGGCTTCGCTCATCGAGATGTTGGCCGACACCCCGTTTCTGGACTGGCTGCCGCTGCGCGAGGCTGCACTCCACCCGCTCTCGCCCAGTGGCGAGTTGCTGTGCGTGACGCTGGGCCTGCTCGCCCCATGCCTGCTGGGCTACTGCGTGATCCGCCATGTGGGGCGGCGGGCTGTGTTTGTCCTGGGGGTGGTGGCCGTGGGCGTCACCCTCACTGCGCTGTCGGCCGCCCTGAGCTGGGGGCCCGTGCATGCCTGGGAATGGATGGGCTTGCCCACCCGCGCGGGCGTCTGGGGGGCGCTGGCGCTGGCGCTGCTGCTGCTGGCCCTGCCCCGGCGTGCCAGCGCTGCCGTGTTGCTGGTGACGCTGGTCTGGCACCTGGCGCTGCTCAACCAGGTGCCTACCAGCGCCTATTTTGCGCAGACGCTGCAGACCTGGGAGCAGGGCCGGTTCATCCGCTTTTATGGCCTGGGCCAGTGGCTGGGGTGGCTATGGCCCTACGCCACGCTGATCTATGTGGTGTTTCGGGTGTCGCGCAAGGAAGGCGGCGCCTGACGGCCTTCTGCGTTGCATTCTGCAGCGCGTCAGCGCCGCCCCGGCAGCATGCAGCGCGGGTTCGTAAAATGCAGGCATGAGCGACACCACCTCCGCACCGGCCGCAGCGCCCGGCTACTACCAACGCCACATCTTTTTCTGCCTGAACGAACGTACCAATGGCGAAGATAGCTGTGCCCACCACAACGCCCAGGCGGGTTTTGACCGCTGCAAGGCCCAGGTGAAGGCTGCAGGCCTGGCGGGGGCTGGCAAGGTGCGCGTGAACAAGGCCGGCTGCCTGGACCGCTGCGCGGGCGGCCCCGTTGCGGTGGTCTACCCCGAGGGCACCTGGTACACCTTTGTGGACGTGGCCGATATTGACGAAATCGTCGAATCCCACCTCAAGAACGGCCAGGTGGTGGAGCGCCTGGTCACGCCGGCGGAACTTGGCCGCTGAATGCGGCTCCCTCTGTCTCGTTCTTCCTGTTTATGAGTCAATTTGGCTGCTAGCGCTTATCCATCAAGCGCAAGTAGCTATAAATTTGGTAGCAATCTTGTGAATGCCCAGACCGAACGCCTGACCCTGTCCGGCCCAGCAGGCGCCATCGAGGCTGTGCGTGACGCCACCGCGCTGGCCGACGGTGCTGCTGCGCCCCGTGGAGTCGCCATCATTGCCCACCCCCATCCGCTGTTTGGCGGCACCATGGACAACAAGGTGGTGCAGACACTGGCGCGCGCCTTCGTGCAGTGTGGCTGGACGGCCGTGCGCTTCAATTTTCGCGGCGTGGGCGCCACCGAAGGCGCGTACGACGAAGGCCAGGGCGAGCTGCAGGATTTGCTGGCCGTGGTGGAGCAGGTGGCGCCCGCCGCCGCTGGCCAGCGTATTGCGTTGGCGGGATTCTCATTCGGCGCATTTGTCACCAGCCACGCGCTGGCCGCCCTCTGGCCGCAGGGCCGCGTGGACCAGGCGGTGCTGGTGGGCACTGCCGCCAGCCGTTTCGCCGTTGCTCCCGTGCCGCCCGACGCCCACCTGCGCACCCTGGTCGTGCATGGCGAACATGACGACACCGTGCCGCTGGCTGCCGTGATGGACTGGGCGCGGCCCCAGATACTGCCTGTCACAGTCATTCCTGCGGGGGGGCATTTCTTTCACGGACAATTGCCGCTTCTGAAAAACTTGGTGGTGCGCCACCTCCAATCGCAAGGCTGAGCCCGCCCCAGGCTGCGCCTGGTTTTGGGCTGGCTTCAGTCTGCCCCGCTCTGTGGTCTGCCTGCGGTTTCTTTTTCCTCTTTTCGAGCCTTTCCAGCCCCTTCTTGCCCATGAAACGAATCCTGTCCGCGCTGCGATCCCTGGCCGTCTTTGCTGCCGTGGCGCCCGCCGCTTTCGGCGCCTTTGCCCAGGCGCCCCAGCCCCCTGAAATCGCCGCGCGTACTTATATGCTGGTGGACGTCACGGCCAATCAGGTGCTGGCCGCCAAAGACATCGACGCGCCCGTGGAGCAGGCGTCGCTGACCAAGCTCATGACCGGCTACCTGGTGTTTGATGCGCTGCGCTCCAAAAAAATCGCGCTGGACCAAAAGCTGCCGGTCAGCGTGCGCGCCTGGAAGATGCCCGGCTCGCGCATGTTCATCGACCCCAAGATGCAAGTGCCGGTGGAAGACCTCATCAAGGGCATGATCGTGCAATCCGGCAATGACGCGACCATGGCCCTGGCCGAAGGTGTGGGCGGCACGGCCGAAAACTTCGTCAAGCTCATGAACGACCAAGCGCAAGCGCTGGGCATGAAGGGCACGAGTTATAAGAACCCTGAGGGCCTGACCGAGCCAGGCCACACTACCACGGCGCGCGATCTGTCCGTGCTGGCCATGCGCCTGATGAAGGACTTCCCGGAGTACATGCACTACTACTCCACCAAGCAGTACAGCTACCCCGGCACGCCCGCATCGAACGGCAGCAACCGCAATGCCCTTCTGTTCCGTGATCCGACCGTGGACGGCCTCAAGACCGGCCACACCGCCGCCGCAGGCTACTGCCTCGTTGCCACGTCCAAGCGTGAGTTCTCCGGCGTGGGTCAGCGCCGCCTGCTCTCCATCGTGCTCGGCGCCGCCAGCGAAAACGCACGCGCCAACGAAAGCCAGAAGCTGCTGAACTGGGGCTACACCGCATTTGAAGCCGTCAAACTGTTCGAAGCCAGCAAGCCGGTTGCCACGCCTGCTGTCTGGAAGGGTGCGGAAAACACCCTCAAGATCGGCCGCGACGAGGCCATTGTGGTGACCGTGCCTGCAGGCAGCGCCGGCAAGATCACCACCCAGGTCGTCCGCCCTGATCCACTGGTGGCGCCATTCACCAAAGGGCAGTCGGTGGGCAGCCTGAAGGTGCTCCTGGGTGAACAGGCGCTGGCGGAGGTGCCGCTGGTAGCCCTGGAAGGTGTGGAGCAGGCGGGTCTCCTGGGCCGCGCCTGGGATGCCATCCGGCTCTGGATAAAGTAGCAACCTCCCCCGGGGCGTGCCGCGCCCTCGGCCCTTCTCTCAAATGGCTGTGCTGTTTGGGGAAGGGCGAGCGCGCCGTCGGTGCAGCGGTTCTTGTGCGATGGTCCACGTCTGGCTGAGCGCTCTCAACGGCCGGCGGTCTCCATCTTGTGGCCGTATTCCCCGCGGGACATCGCGTCGAACTTGCCGCTTTCGGGCCTTGCTGCTACATTAGAAGGCTTTTCGGAAATTCCGAAGGGTTTCACGTTTTTGTTTTTTACGTTTAGGGACGTATTCATGCCAACCATCAATCAACTAGTCCGTCAGGGGCGCGAGGTCGAAAAGATCAAGTCCAAGAGCCCTGCGATGGA